>NZ_AJLT01000025.1 GCF_000258765.1 Gillisia marina | reverse complement strand
CGGAAAGCCCGACCCCGAGCATCGCGAGGGGAAATGCCCAAAATATTAAAGGAAGAAATCCCAAACAAGGCCGAATCTTACCAGGAAATCCCGGTATGGATGCTCTGGGGCGGCAAAATTGTTGTTTCCGGTAATTAAAGAATTTAGATGTTCCAGTTTAAAAAAGATTCTAGTTTGCTTCACTTTTGCATTAAAAAAGAAATCTACTACCGGAAAAGCTCCAAATTCTTGTTCGTTCTGCACATAGAATTCGGCTAGAACAGGATCGTAAGCATCCATTTGGTAGCTGGTAAAATATTTGAAAGTTAATCCTGTTTGCAAATAAAGGGCTCGCTTGAACCAATGATCTTTATAATATAGTGTGTTGCGAGTGGTGAAATCCGGGATATTTAACACCCCTTCTCCATTAAGAACTTTTTGGTACATTACGGTATTATCCAAAGCAAATTTCCCATAAGTAAGCTCCTTACTTACTTTCAGCTTAAGATAATTCACTTCCCCAGGCTCTTGAAATGGCTTTACAAAAATGGTATCAGCTTTTGAAAAATAAGCATAGTTGGCGATCCGGGTAAAACTTGCTTCTACATTGGCCAAGTTTTTTGATTCCAGATGTACAGATAAACTTTGAGTATTGGTGTTTTCGAAATTGTTTTGCCAATTATAATTAATGTAATCACTCTGATACAGCAGGAAATTGAAATTAGGAGCACTTTCGTTACTCCTAAGCTCGGCTTTTACTTGATTATTCTTATTGATAAAATAATCTGCTCCCGCCAAGAAATTATGTCCAGTAAAGTCGCCTGCTACATTCACCATAAAATCTCCATACATTCTTAAGGGACCAAAACTTTTAAAATACTCGGCTCCGGCCGCGTAATTCTCTCCTTTAAGTCTATTAGTTATAATTTGATCTTCCAGAACAAAAACTGAATTGTAGCCATAATTAAAGTATGTGACTCCCGCTTTTACTTTTAATTGTCCCAACGTAGTATTGGCATACGTAATACCGGCAATATTATTAATGTTTCTAAGTTTTACTCTATCATTAAGATTTCCTGTTTTAAATGATTCTCCGAAAAATGCCACCGGAGCATCTTGCCTGAAAAGATATTTTTTATCATTAAAATCCAGCTCGTGATCTATAGTGATCCTATTATTTTTTCCATTAACAAGATCGAATTCGTGTGCTAAAAAGAATCTCTTACCAAATAATATGTTTTCGGCATTCTCGAATTTAACTTCTAATATGGATCTATCGTCGAATTCTTCTTCTTTATTGATGTATTGGACGAGTGACTGCTCTGTAAGTCCACCATTTTCCTGATTCAACAGATCTTGAGAGACAAAATGAGATTTATGTCTATATCTATTATTTAAGGTTGAATAATTAAGTGTGGCTCTGAAATTTCCGGTGCTTGTTAGTACATTCTGATATTTCCCTAAAGACCTAAGTCCCTTATATGCTATTGAAAAATTTAGTCTCTCTGAAGTATTTATAGTGAAAAAGGCATCTAAGGTTTGTCCTTGTTCGGGAACGGTTTTAAAGTATAGTTCTGTAAGCGGTGTTGGAACTTCATAATAGTAAATATCCTCTACTTCCATAAAATTATAATGTCTCGCTCTAGCACCCAACTTGGGGATTAGACCTCTCTCATTAAAATTATAGGCGAGCTTATTATAGGTTTGCCCAACATTTGCGAAAGGGATTAATTCAAAATTGTCCTTTCTAAGGTAATTGAATTTATAATCCTTTTGAATAGTCAAGGTCGTGTCTACAAATGTGGAGTCCCCGGAAATGGAGAATATTTTGTAAGCTGAAATAGGCGGCTTTTGAAGGCTGTCTTTTTGTTCCAACTTCTTTTGAAGGGGTTTGTCCTTTGAGATATTTTTTAAAGTATCTTTTTGAAATTCAGGATTAATCTCTGACGGATTTCTTACGGGCTCCTGTGCAAAAAGTAGCAATGGAGTGAAGATTAAAATTAGGGAAAAAGACAGGTGCTTCATAGACTTTATAGACTGCTACAAATGTAAAATAATAAAGTTAGAAGTAGAAAATGATACAAAAAGAAAAAACCGCCCAATTGGGCGGTTTAAAAAAATTATAATAAAAATTTACTGCTTCAGCAATTTAAAAGAATTTGGGTTTCCAGCAATATTTCCACCAAAATCAAAATTCAATTCTATAATTCCAGCACAAGTTAAAACTCGACCACCAGGAAGGAATTTATAAGTATTAGGACCAAAACTAGTAGTTGAAGCAATTTTAGTTTCATCTAAAGCTATTATATCCCCAGTTTCTGGATTTATAGTAAAAATTAAATCTTCAGAAGCCTCGTTTAAATAAGCTCCATCCACAACTGTGAATTGATTAGCACCGGGACCAGCGACAACTTCTCGAGCAGTTACTGTTTCTTCGAAGAACCCGAAGAAAGTAGAAGCCGTCACTTCATACGTACCCGCTATTAAAGAAGGATCTACAGAAGGACATTTAACATCCAATCCAACAGATAGAGTTTTAACGCTTCCACTTAAAATTTCAGAACCTTCTACAGAAACTAATTCTAAAACAAGCACCGCCCCTCCAGGAGGAATTCCAGCACTACCGACAGTGGTAATAGTAATATCTGTAGTGAAATCACCCGCAGCAATGACTGGCGTTAGAGTGCTTATTGTATAAAAAGAAGGGTCAAGAGTAGATTCATCAGAAACTCTTATTTGAACTCTCCTATCCATATCTGAAATTGATGAGACTCCAACACTAAAGGTAGATTCTGTATCGGCAGAAGGATCAAAAACCACATTCTGGCTTGCAACTCCATTAAACCCAGCAATTGCAACTTGTCCTTCACCGTCATAATTATTGATATCACCTATATCGTCGCCTTGGTCACATGAGGTAAACATCCCCATTGCAAAGACAAAAATTGATAATTTATATAGTATATTTTTCATTTTTATAATTAATTAAATTATTAGTAACCAGGGTTCTGCTCAAAATTCGGGTTAGCCTGTGTTTCCGCAGTTGGAATTGGGAATTGGAATCTAAAATCACTTGCCGGCAAAGTTAATACTTCTGGAGGCGTTCCAGATCCGTCAATGATATCACCATTGTTAGATCTTACCACTGGCATTCCAAGTCTCTTAAGATCAAAAAATCTGTGTCCTTCAAATGAAAGCTCAACTCTTCTATTGAACAAAATAGCATCCAAAAGTGCTGTACCAGATTCATCACCATCATAAGATGAAAAACGTAAATCTCTCAACATATTTAAGGTTGTAAGTGCGGCTTCATCCATTCCTAATCTGTATTGAGCTTCTGCCTTATTAAGAGTTACCTCTGCAGCTCTCAAAACTTTTATATCTAGCAAACCATTTACTTGCCCTTCTTCACCTAAGAATTTCTTAACTGCATTGTATTGATTTCCTTGATTAGTCCCTACAAATTGGATAACATTTCTCCTTACATCAGTAGTATCTATACTGTTAAAGAAATCAAATTCAATTGCATACTCAGAAATAGTAGAACTACTATTAGACTGACTATATAACACACCTACGTTCGACTCATTACTTTCTGAAGATGTATTTACAGAAAACTCTATAATTACACCTGCATTATTAGAATCTGTATATACACCTGGAAGTTGTGCTGGCGTAGCAATCGGTTCAGAAACTTGATTTGCAGCATCTATTACTTTTTGGTATTCTCCATTATATAAGTAAACTCTAGAAAGAAGTGCAAAAGCAGCATCTCTATCAAATCTACCTTCTCCATTATTGGTAGCAAGCAATCCTGTAGCTCTTTCTAAATCTCCTATAATTTCCATATAGTTACTTGCAACCGTTTCTCTAGCTGGTTGAGCTAAAGGGTCTCCAGTATCGCCATCTTCAACCTTAATATAAGGTACTCCTAAAGAAGAATTAGCATCTCCACTTTGAGTTGGAATCTTACCATATACGCGTACTAAATCAAAATGAGCAAAAGCACGTCCCATTAAAGCTTGACCCAAAATATTATCCTTTTCAGGACTATCAGCTAAGTTATCTATTTGACCAATTACTAAGTTTGCTGCATTTATTGCCTCGTATGCCTCACTAAAGTATAGTGTAATGGCTCCTCCTGAATTTGGGTTGTATCTATAATCATACAATACCTCATTAGAACGTCGTCCTGTAGATACAAGAACTACGTTGTCTGACAAAATATCAGGAACACCTTGTAAACCGGAACCAGTACTCGCATAGTAATTTTGGAATTGAGAATAAATTCCATCTACACCGTTTTGAAAAGTAGCAATACTATTAAAAAAAAGTATCTGGATTTCCATTCACAAAAGGCTGAAGATCGTTTATTTCATCGTCGCAACTAAATAAAGAGAGCGACAGAAACAAAATTATTACATATTTAAAATTATTTTTCATTGTCTATTATTTTTTTTTATTAGAAGCTTAATTCTACACCAACGGTGTAAGATTTAGTTTGTGGATAGCTAAAAAGAGAGAATTCTCCAGGAACAAAACCTTGATCTCCAGGTTGTGCATTCTCAGCAGATCCTATACCAATTTCAGGATCACCCTCATAATCTGTGAAAGTTAACAAGTTTTGACCTGTAGCAAATATTCTTAAACTATTAATTCCAAACGAGTTAATCATCTCACTAGGAACTCTATAATCTAAAGTTAAAGTTCTTAATCTAATATAATCACCTTTTTCCAAGAATCTTGTAGAAGTTTGATCTGCAGTATCACCAAATAAAGGACTTGGTAAAACATCTGTATCTCCTGGTTGCATCCAGTAATCAAATGCCTCAACTCTTTGATTAGAGTCAATATTTAAAGCAGAGATACCGGAAGATCGTTGAAAGTTTAAGATATAATTTCCGCTCTTGAATATAAAATCACTTCGCAAACCGAAACCTTTATACCTAAAAGAAGTATAAAAACCACCTTCAACATCAGCAAAAGGAGACTTCCCTTCAATTAACACTGCATCAGCTGTGCTATATTCATTAGTTACATTACCATCTACATCTAAATAAAGAGGTTCTCCATTTGCAGGATTTACCCCAGCATATCTAACTAAATAATATGAATAAACATCTTGACCTTCTACTAATCTGGTTGTTCCATTAGGAATATCTGCACCATCTACTAATTCTAGAACTTCATTATCAAGGAAAGAAGCATTACCTCCAATAGTCCAAATAAAGTTTGAATTTCTTACAACATCTCCTTTTAAAGAAACTTCAACACCGGTATTTTCAATTTTTCCAATGTTTGCGGTTATTGCATTGTTTTCATCTCCCACAGTTTGTGAAATAGGTCTATCTAACAACAAATCGTCCGAAGTTTTCTTGAAATAATCTACTACCCCACTAACTCTATTATTAAAAAGCGCAAATTCAACACCAACATCCAATATAGCTTGTGCTTCCCATTTAATATCAGGATTTCCTACTCCTAAAGGAATTGCAGTTGTAAATCCATTGTAAGTCCCAAAACCTAAAAGATTTAAAAACTCAAAGTTACCTATGTTCTGGTTTCCTGAAGTACCATAAGAAGCTCTTAATTTAAGATCATTAACAAAAGAATCTTCTAAGAAGTTTTCTCTTGCAATGTTCCATGCTGCACTTCCACTATAAAAATAACCATATTTATTATTTGGACCAAATCGTGAAGACCCATCTCGTCTTATAGATCCAGATAAGATATACTTCTCATCATAGTTATAATCTAAGAACAATCCTTGAGAAAATAAAATTCTTCTGGCCTCAGTTGAAGAAGCTGCTGTAGCTTCTGCTGCTACGGCCTGGTAAGGAATGTCCGGTGATGGAAAACCTCTACTAGTTGAAGTAAGATTTGTAAAAATATTCTCGTTATATTCTAAAAGGAAATCTGCCCTAAAATTATGTAATTCATTAAAAGTATCTGAGTAAGAAAAAATGTTATTCACATTATATTCGAAATCAAGACTAAATGTATCAGTTTGAGTTCCTGGGAAATTTGCATCACCAACGAAACTTTGAAGTAAACCACCAGCAACAGAACGATTAGTTCGGTTGAACCTATTACTAGTTGCTCCTACACTAAATCTGTTAGAGAACTTATCTGTTAATTTAATGTCTGCAAACCCACTTCCAATAATCAAAAAATTTCTATTATTTTCTGGCTCTGTAGTTAAGGCTCTTGCTATAGGAAAACCAGTAGAAGTAGGATTAAATACGTTATTTCCTTCTGCATCTACAACAATATTGTTATCAGCATCTCTTAGAAATAAAGGCTCGTAAGGATTATAATCATACACCCCTCTAAACGGGTTTTGTACATTGTTTCTATCTCTAGGTAAATCTGTTGTACTTCTAGCCATAGACACATTCATACCTACAGTTAACCAGTCCTTAGCTTGGTAAGTAGTATTTAATCTACCTGAAATTCTCTCAAATCCATCAATTCTATCAATAATCCCATCGTTCTTATCATATCCTAAAGAAAGGAAATAACTAAGCTTATCCTCTGCTCCTGAAATAGATAGTGCATTAGATTGAATATAGGATTTTCTTAAAAGCTCTTCTTCCCAGTTAGTATCTAAAGCAATTAAACGTTGTAATTCCTCCGGGCTAGCTGTCGCTCCTGGCAAACTTTGCGCAGCATTTACTCCTAGTGCAGCATATTGTCTTTCTAATTCCAGTTTTTGTTCGGCATTCATTAAATCGAATGGGTCATCAATTTTTTCTCCATATCCAAGTGAAGATCTAAATGTAATCTTAGCGTCTCCAGGCTTACCTTGTTTGGTAGTAATTAAAACAACACCATTAGCTCCACGAGAACCGTATTTAGAAACAGTAGCAGCATCTTTTAGAATAGAAAAAGAAGCAATATCTCCCGGATTAATATTGGCAACATCTGAAGCATCAATTGGAGTACCATCTACAATATACAAAGGAGTAGTGCTGGCATTAATAGAACCAACCCCTCTAATTTGTACAAATGCAGTATTACCTGGTCTACCATTGGCAGCAGTAACTTGCACCCCAGCAGCCTGACCTTGAAGAATGTTATCTACACTGGTAGAAGGAACAAAATCCTCAATATCCTCAGCTGTTACTGTTGATATTGCCGATGTTGAAAGCTCTCTTCTTGTAGAACCATATCCTACCACAATAACTTCATCTAAGGCTGCTGCATCTGCTCCTAAACTTACGTTAATTAAAGATTGCGTACCTACCACAATTTCTTGTTTTGCAAAACCAATAAAACTGAATACCAATGTATTTTGAGCCTGAGCTGAAATACTGTAGTTTCCATCGAAATCGGTTTGGGTTCCAGAATTGGTGCCCTTCACTACAATGTTAACCCCTGGTAAAGGCAAACCTGCATCATCGGTTACCGTTCCAGTAACGGTTTTGTCTTGTGCAAAAGTAAATTGCACCACGAACGCTAACAAAAGCGTAAGAATTCCATTTAATCTTTTTTCCATTATTTTTGTTAATTTGAATTAGCCTGCGCCAAAAATCCTAATAAATACTGAATAAAACAACATTATTAAAACGTTTGATGTGTTAAAATCTTAACACTACGCTATCTCATAGATGCAGAAATTCCCATAAGGTTGCGTGTAGTACTAAAAAAAAATGCAAGATTTGTAAAATGTTATTGAATTCTTATAAGAAAAATGTAATAGAATGTGGAACCGATGAAGCCGGAAGAGGATGTCTTGCGGGACCAGTAACTGCTGCAAGTGTTATACTTTCCCCCAAGTTCCAAAGTGAGCTTTTAAATGATTCCAAAATTGTAAAATCGGGCAATAGAAAAATTTTAAAAAAAATTATTGAAGAGGAGGCAATTTCTTTTGGAGTTGCACATATCTTTAATGAAGAGGTCGATAAAATCAATATATTAAATGCCTCTATTTTAGGAATGCATAAAGCAATAACACAGTTGAAAGTTACTCCCGAACATATTTTAGTAGATGGCAATCGGTTTAAGCCTTATTTAGATATACCACATCTTTGTGTAATTAAAGGTGATGGAAAATATTTAAACATTGCAGCGGCTTCAATTCTAGCCAAAACTTATCGAGATGAATTTATGGATTTAATTCATGAAGAGTTTCCAATGTATAACTGGAAACAGAATAAAGGATACCCAACCAAGGAACATCGAGCAGCAATCAAGAAATATGGAGTTTCAAAATACCACCGCTTAAGTTTTAAATTACTGCCAGATCAGTTAAAATTGGACCTATAACTTAGTACTTTTGTGAAAATTGATTTTGAATGACTAAATTTTTAATGGCTCTTCTTTTAGGCTTCTGCCTGTTTTCTTGTGATGCTCCCACAAATAAAACTACCAATCTATATGATCTTATCCCTGAAAAAAGCTCTTATATTCTAGAATCTGAAAATATCACGAGTTTTTTAAACGAAGCTGAGGGAAATGACATTTTTAGCGAGACTAACATTTTTAAAAATGTTAATTCACAGGAAATCAAGAATTACACATCACTTTTTCCTGCTACGAATTCCTTATTATCATTTATTAAAAAAGATAGTTTAACCTACGACTATCTATATTTGAGCAAGCAAGACAATGATAGTCTAGTAAATAAACCTTCGAATGATTTCTCTATTGAAGCCATTACAACTAAAGATTTTAGCTACAAGAAAACAACTATTGACAAGTCTACATTTTACAGCACATTTAGCAATGGAGTTTTAATTGCCAGTAATTCGTTGAAAGTTTTAAAGGAATCTATCAATAATGATAATTCAAAAAACATAAGTTCAGAAAATTTCAAAAAAAGCGGTTGCAGCTAGATCGAAAGACAAAACTTCCCTTTTTGTAAATCATAAGGCTTCAAAAAACTCCATAGCAGATTGGAGTATGGTAGACCTCGATTTAAGAAGCAATCAATTAAAATTTAATGGGATCGCTCTTACCAATAAGCAAGCAAATCAAATACTAAATATTTTTCAAGGGGTTCAACATCAAAAGAATGAAATAGCTAAAGTCACTCCCGCTTCAGCAATCGGCTTTTATTCCTTCACATATAATGACTTCAACACTATTTCAAAAAATTTACAAAAATACAGAGGCGATAGTTTAGCGATATCAAAAAGCACTATTTTAAGTTACACTAAAGAAGCCGGTGTTATATTTTTAGAAGAAGAGCAAGCAATTGCTCTAACACTTGTAGATCCTGAGTTGGCGATGGATACTTTCCCCATAAAAGATGAACTGAAAGCAGAGTTTCGTGGAATTCCGATTTACTCCGCTTCAGAAATTAATTTTTTAAAATCCTTCGAGCCGATTATCAAGTTAGATTCTCCTAAATTTTACATGCTTTTAGAAAACTTTTTAATTTATTCTGAAAGTGAAGAAACCTTGAAACGTATTATAAGTAACTTTCAAAATAGCTCCACCTTAAATAAAAATGCTTCTTTTGAAAAAAATCAGGAAGATCTGGCAGATGCCTCCTCCTTATTAAAAGTAACAAGACCTCAACTTACAAAAGCAAAAAATAAGAATTCAATATTCATTAATAAATATAGTCCACTAAGCAACCTAGGGGCGAATTATTCACTTGCCGCCACTCAATTTGTGAGCAACGATGGGTTTACACATATTCATGGAGTTATTTTGGACCAAAGCGATATTAAATCTGAAGAATTAGAGGAATTAGTAACAACTACACTTCCTATAAATATTACCGGCAACTCTTATGTTCTAAAAAACCATAGTACAAAAGAGATAGAAATTGCAGTCCAAGATGAGAGCAATGTGCTTTCGCTTCTAGATCTAAATGGAAAGGTGCTGTGGAAGAAGAAACTTCAAACTAAAATTATAGGCGATATCAATCAAGTAGATTTATTCAAGAATGGGAATCTCCAGATGGCATTTACTACTTTAAATAGGTTTCATGTTCTAGATAGAAACGGAAAAGAGGTAAAGCCATTCCCAATAGAATTTAAAGATGATATCACGCAGCCCTTGGCAGTATTTGATTACGATAACACTAAAAATTATCGGTTTGTAATCGTACAAAACAGAGAACTTTTGATGTACGATTCTAAAGGGAAAAATGTAAAAGGATTCGATTTTAAAAAAGCTTCTTCTGAAATCACTCAATCCCCGAAACATATTCGGTTGAAAAATAAAGATTATATCGTGTTTCCTGAAAAGAGCAGAAAACTGAACATTTTGAGCAGACAAGGAAAAGAAAGGGTTTCAGTAAAAGAGAAATTTCAATTTTCAGAAAACGAATGGTATGAAAATAAAAATGAGTTTATATCTGTTTCAGAAGATGGCGAATTAGTGCGGATAAATCAAAATGGAAAAATATCTAAAGACCAATTGACATCTGAAGGCAATGTTCAAATCGTAGCGAATGAAAGTACAATGGTTCTACTTTCAGAAAATATTCTGACAATAAACGATAAGGAACTTACCTTAGATTTTGGATTGTATTCAAAACCACAAATATTCTCTGTTACCGGAAAGAAGTACATTTCTATTACAGACACGCAAGCTAAAAAAGTGTATCTCTTTAACGAAAGAGGACAACTGGTTCCTAATTTTCCTGTATACGGAGTATCATTGCTGAAAATCACAAATTCTAAAACAAGGAATAAAACTATCATGCTTGTCTTAGGAGAAAGCGATGAAGTTATTAGTTATGAGTTTTAATTTTTAGCAGTTAGCTCTGCTTCAAAAATATTCGAAAAGTGCTTTAGAAGTTTTTGTTCCACTTCTGCTAGATTCACCTCTCGTACTCCAAGCTCTACATTAAGAGATGTCACTGCTTTTCCCCGAATTCCGCAAGGGATTATATTGTCGAAATACCCTAAATCTGCATTAATATTTAATGCAAAGCCATGCATAGTCACCCAACGGCTGGCGCGAACTCCCATCGCACAAATTTTTCTAGCAAATGGAGTTTCAACATCTAACCACACTCCAGTTTCCCCAGGACTTCTTTCAGCCTTAAGTCCGTACTCTTTTAGCGTAAGTATAATTACTTCTTCCAAAAAGCGCAGGTATTTATGAATATCGGTAAAGAAATTATCTAGATCTAAAATAGGGTAGCCAACCAATTGTCCCGGTCCGTGATAGGTAATATCTCCACCACGATTTATCTTATAATATTTGGCATTCTTTTCTTCGAGTTGCGCTGCAGAAAGTAGTAAGTGTTCTAAATCGCCACTTTTCCCCATGGTATACACATGAGGGTGTTCCACAAGCAGAAGGTAATTAGGGGTTTTAAGATTTAGAGATTCTCTTCTATTCCGGATTTTTAGATCTACAATAGCCTTAAATAATTGCTCCTGATATTCCCAGGTTTCCTTATAATCCTTTAAACCAAGATCCTGAACTTCTACCGCTTTGTTCATTATTTCCCTCTATTTAAAATAATTAGAGCTGCAATCACTCCCGGGATCCAACCCAGCAAGGTTAGAATTAACACAATTAAAATTGACCCACAACCTTTGTCGTATACTGCCAATGGTGGAAATAAGACCGATAAAATAACTCTCCAAACACTCATTAAAAATCTATTTTTAAACCTTAAAGCGCAAAGATACCAATTAATAATGGCTGAAAAATGATCCCCATTATTCTTTCTAAATCCTATGAATTTGAAATTGACTAGTTAAGTGAATGTCATTATATTTGCAACTTCTTATCCCTGAAGATAAGACACAAATTAAAAGACATCATGCAGCTATCTGAACAAGAAATTGTAAGAAGGGAAAAATTAGCTTCTCTTAGAAAATTAGGCATCAACCCTTATCCGGCAGATTTGTTTCCGGTAGATCATACTACTGCGAAGATCAAATCTAAGTTTGAAGAAGGCAAGAAGGTGGTGGTTGCAGGACGACTAATGTCTCGAAGAATTCAAGGGAAAGCATCTTTTGCCGAGATCCAGGATTCTGAAGGAAAGATCCAGGTATATTTCAACAGAGATGAAATTTGCCCGGATGAAGATAAAAGCAAATACAACGACGTATATAAAAAATTACTTGATATAGGTGATTTTATAGGGATTGAAGGAGAACTTTTTACTACGCAGGTAGGAGAAAAAACCATCATGGTGAAACAATTCTCTTTGCTTAGCAAAGCTTTACGCCCGTTGCCTCTTCCTAAAACAGATAAAGAGGGGCATGTTTTCGATCAATTTAACGATCCGGAGCAACGCTACAGGCAACGTTATGCAGATCTTGTTGTAAACCCTAAAGTGAAAGAGGTTTTCGTGAAGAGAACCAAACTTTTTAATGCCATGCGTAATTTCTTTAATGACGCAGGTTATTTTGAAGTTGAAACTCCAATTCTTCAGCCGATTCCCGGAGGAGCTGCGGCTAGACCATTTAAAACGCATCATAATGCATTGGATATGCCACTTTACATGCGAATTGCAAACGAATTATACCTTAAAAGATTGATCGTGGGTGGCTTTGATGGCGTGTATGAGTTTTCCAAAAATTTCAGAAATGAAGGGATGGACAGAACGCATAATCCTGAATTTACTGCCATGGAAATCTACGTGGCCTACAAGGATTACAATTGGATGATGGAATTCTGTGAGCGACTTTTAGAGCACTGTGCAATAGCTGTAAATGGTACTACAAAAGCAACTTTTGGGAAACATGAAATAGATTTCAAAGCACCATATGCACGAGTGACAATGGCAGATTCCATCGAGCATTTTACCGGTTTTAATATTACCGGTAAGAGCGAAGCCGAAATACGTCAAGCTGCCAAAGATATGGGAGTTGAAGTTGATGACACCATGGGGAAAGGAAAGCTTATAGATGAGATCTTTGGAGAAAAATGTGAGGGGAATTATATTCAGCCAACTTACATCACCGATTATCCAAAAGAAATGAGCCCTCTCTGTAAAGAGCATAGAGATAATCCTGAATTAACGGAGCGTTTTGAATTGATGGTTTGCGGAAAAGAAATCGCAAATGCATATTCAGAATTAAACGATCCAATAGATCAACGTGAACGCTTTGAGCATCAAATGGAATTGGCTAAAAAAGGAGATGATGAAGCTACCGGAATTATAGATCACGACTTTTTACGTGCTCTAGAGTATGGAATGCCTCCAACATCCGGAATGGGAATTGGAATGGACAGATTAATTATGTACCTCACCAACAATCAATCTATTCAGGAAGTGCTCTTCTTCCCACAGATGAAACCGGAAAAGAAAGCTGCAGTTCCAAAACCTGAAGATTTTATTAAAATAGGGGTGCCACAAGAATGGGTAGATGTGGTAATGAATGAATTTTTAAGTGTTTCAAAACTTAAAGAAAACAAGGCAACCCAAGTACATCAAAAATTAAATGGTTTACGAAAAAAGAATAAACTAACAATTCCTGCCCTTCAGTTAGAAGAAGTAGAAAAGTGGTTGTAGCCCTCATTGGAGGATTTATTTCCCGAGGCCTTTCCGAAAATTTCGTGCGGGCTTGTCTCTAATATTTAAAAGTGGTTCCTTTCTGATAATTATCCGACCATTACATTTAGGTATACACGAGGACCACAATTTCTTAGTTATAAAGATTTTTTGAGAAAAAATTAAACCTTTTCAAATTATTTCAGTCTAAAGGCTACCAAGAGGTAGTCTTTTTTCGTTTTATATTTCGGCAAATGGATGTTGCTTCTTATATTCAAAAAATTATTCAACAAAAACTTTTTACATGACCAAACAGTTATCCTACAAGCTATTAATAATAGCCTTGTCATTTTCTGTTTCCAGTTGTGCCGTTTTTCAGCCTAAAGATAAAAAGGCAACGGCTCAAGCTTCAGAGAAACCAGAATCTAAAGACAAAAACGGAATTAAACCTTACAACAAGGTAATTACAAAAGACGCAAAATCTGACAAAGGATTATTCACCGTTCATAAAGTGGATGAAAATTATTTCTACGAAATTCCTGACAGTCTTTTAAATCGTGAAATGCTTACGGTTACAAGGATTGCCAAAACCGCCAACGGAATTGGTTTTGGTGGTGGAAAACAAGATACCCAAGTTCATAAATGGGAACGTAAAAACAATCAGCTATTATTAAGAGTTGTTTCTCATGAGGTTTTTGCTGCAGATTCTCTTCCAGTTCATGAGGCGGTAGAAAATTCAAACTTTGAGCCTATTTTACAGGCTTTCCCAATAAAAGCTTTCAATAAGGATTCTCTAAGCAGAAATTATGTGATAGACGTGACAGATCTTTATACTAAAGATGTAATGGCATTAGGTTTACCGGATAGAGATAGAAAAGAATATAAAGTTTCCAGGTTAGATGATGCAAGATCTTATATAGATACCATTAAAAGTTTTCCTGAAAATATTGAAGTGAGACACGTAAAAACGTATAACGCTTCTAATGCTCCTTCAAATGAAAGTGCTGGTTCTATTTCTTTAGAATTCAGTAATTCTATGATCTTACTTCCAAAAGAACCAATGAAGCGTCGTTATTTCGACCAAAGAGTTGGATGGTTTGCAAGAGGTCAGGTTGATTATGGTTTGGATGTTCAAAAGAGTAAAACCATTAGATATCTAGACAGATGGAGGTTGGAAGTAAAAGATGAAGATCTTGAGAAATTCAAAAATGGAGAACTTGTAGAGCCTAAAAAACAAATTGTTTACTATATAGATAGAGCAACTCCAAAGCAATGGGTGCCTTATATTAAGCAAGGAATTAATGATTGGCAAGTGGCCTTTGAAGCTGCAGGTTTTAAAAATGCATTATAGCTAAAGATGCACCAACCAAAGAAGAAGATCCAGATTGGAGTCCGGAAGATGTTAGATATTCTGTGGTACGATATTTAGCTTCTCCAATTCCAAATGCAAATGGACCACATGTTAGTGATCCTCGTTCCGGAGAGATTTTAGAATCTGATATCAACTGGTATCACAATGTAATGACTTTATTAAGAAACTGGTTCTTTGTACAAACTGCGGCGATCAATGAGGATGCTCGTGGAGTTCAGTTTAAAGATGAAGTAATGGGAAGATTGATTCGTTTTGTATCTTCTCACGAGGTTGGACATACTTTAGGCTTGCCTCATAATATGGGAAGTAGCGTAGCTTATTCTGTAGAAGATCTAAGAGATCCGGAATTCACTAAAAAGTATGGGACGGCGCCATCCATTATGGATTATGCGCGTTTTAATTATATAGCACAACCGGGAGATGGAGATGTTGCTTTAATGCCGGAAATTGGTACCTACGATAAATATGCAATTGCATGGGGTTACAAACCTATTTTAGATAAATCGGCAGTGGAAGAAAAGCAAACTTTGGATTCTTGGATTTTAAAACATCAAAATGATCCAATGTATCGCTTCGGAAGTCAACAAAGCGGTGTAATAGATCCTAGTTCTCAAACCGAAGACCTTGGAGACGATGCAGTACTTGCTAGCCAGTACGGAATTGCAAATCTTAAACGCATTGTTCCAAACCTTATAGAATGGACTGCAGAAGACGGAAAAGATTATGAGGATCTTGACGATCTTTATGGGCAAGTGCTTAGCCAGTACAATCGTTATATGGGACACGTAACGGCTAATATTGGTGGAGTGTATCAGTACTACAAAACTTACGATCAAGAAGGACCGGTTTACACACATGTTGATACCGATCGTCAGAAAGAAGCTATGAGCTTTCTTCAGAAAGAATTATTTACAACTCCGGAATGGTTGATAGACCAAAACATCTTCAATAAAATTGAATTTGACGGGAATTTGGAGCGGGTTAGAAATTTTCAGGAAAGAACCATGAATAATCTTTTAGACTTCGGAAGAATGGCGAGGCTAATGGAAAATTCTGAAATAAACGGAAATGAAGCCTATTCTTTATTGAATATGATGACCGACCTAAGAACAGGTGTTTGGAGCGAATTGAACAGAGGTAGATCTATAGATCTTTATAGGAGAAACCTTCAAAGAGCTTACTTAGAACGCATGGAATATTTAATGACAGAGAAGCAAAGTGCGATTCCTGCTCGTTTTAGAAGTTGGGTTAAGCGAAGTAATATAGATGTTGCTAACAGTGATATTAGACCTATTGTAAGAGGGGAATTAGTTACTCTTCAAGGTAATATTAGAAATGCAATGAATAGATCTAATGATAAATTAACCAGATATCATTTACAAGATGCTTTAAAAAGGATCGATCTTATTTTAAATCCTATCGCTAAAGGTTAACATACTTCAAACTTTAAGAATTAAAGCTATCGTTTTAACAGCGATAGCTTTTTTTTGTTAAATGAAATTTTAAAAACAGCTAATTTTCTTATTTTTAATCACTTACAAATCAATTAAAAAAATAAATTATGAAAAAGATAAGTTTAGTTTTAATTATGATTATGTTCTCTTTTACAACTTTCGCACAAGTAGAAAAGAAGCATAAGGACAAAGATCATATGGAGCATAAAGAAATGAAACATATGAAAATGATGTCTCATGATGAAGATGTTACTATGTATTCAGATAAGATGGCTACAAAACTGAGTTTAAATGCTGAACAAAAAGCTGATCTAAAAAAAGCTCAGCAAAAGAGGTGGGAAAGCATGAAAGAACTTAAAGCTGAGATGGCAAGCGAAGATATGGAAGACCGTCCTAAAGAAAAGGCTGAAATGCATAAGCAAATGATGAAAATTCAGGATGATTTTAAAGAAGATGTTAGAGAAATTTTGGATGATAATCAATATGCAAAATGGGAGGCCATGCATACCGAAGAAATGGATATGCATAATGAAAAAATGATGGGCCATGACAAGGGAAAAATGAAGGAAAAAGGAATGAAGATGAAAAATAAAATGAAAGAAAAGGAAGATCATGATGATGATAACCCAAAAATGTAATTTTTAACTTTCATTCTTTAAAAATAAAAACCGGCAAATTGCCGGTTTTTATTTGTCCATAAAGTATCCTAAACTGAAAAAGGAGCTCATTATGTCCCGGTGCTCTGGGAGTTTCAGAATCTCCTTACAATAAAAATCAATAGATTATGAAGACCCTGAAATAAATTTAGGTTGACGAAAGTAGTATTTGGACAAAAATGGGATATTTTCATTAAACCTTTTTAAAATCCGGGAGTCTAAGAACTATAGAATATAAAATTGATTTCATATTCTAGTTTATTATAGCCCAAAAGCCACCCTTAAGGTGGCTTTTTTTTAATTTGATATTCTTAATTAACCCTTGCTGTTCTTAATCTTAAAGCATTTGCAATAACAGAAACCGAACTAAAACTCATTGCTAAAGCTGCGATCATTGGGGAAAGCAACAAGCCGAAAAAAGGATATAAAACTCCGGCTGCAATAGGCACTCCCAATGTATTATATATTAAAGCGAAAAATAGGTTCTGCTTAATATTTCGCATTACTTTCTCACTTAGGCGCTTAGCTTTTACAACTCCTTGTAAGTCACCTTTCACCAAAGTGATCTTTGCACTTTCTATAGCAACGTCTGTCCCGGTCCCCATCGCAATCCCAACATTCGATTGAGCCAAAGCCGGAGCATCGTTAATTCCATCTCCCGCCATCGCTACTAATTTACCTTCAGCTTGTAGTCGCTTTACTTCGTTCAGTTTATCTTCCGGCAACATTCCCGCTTTAAAACCAGATAAGTGAAGTTGATCTGCCACGGCTTTAGCTGTTTTTTCATTATCTCCGGTAAGCATTATCACCTCAATCCCATCCTCCATTAATTCTTTAATTGCATTGGCACTGGTTTTCTTAATAGGATCTGTGATCGTGATATAGCCGACAATCTCTTTATCTACTGAAATATAAGAAACCGTTTTACCCTGCTCTTGCTCTGTTTCAACTTGACTTTTGAATTCTGAAGTGATATTAGCTTCAGCAACTTTCATCAATTTATCATTCCCAATAGCTACAGTTTTTCCCTCTACTACTCCTGTCACTCCTTTTCCTGTAACCGAATTAAAACTAGAGGCTTCCTTTAAAATCACATCTTTCGCTTTGGCATACTTCACAGTAGCTTCCGCCAAAGGATGCTCACTCATTGCATTTACAGAAGCTATATATTCTAAAACCTCATCTTTAGAATAAGAAGAACTCAAGGAAACTACTTTTTCAACAGAGGGTTTCCCTTCTGTGATGGTTCCTGTTTTATCAATAATAAGCACATCTACCTTATCCATTTGCTCCAAGGCTTGTGCATTTTTAATTAGCACTCCATTTTGAGCTCCTTTCCCAACTCCAACCATAACCGACATTGGTGTAGCCAAACCTAAGGCACAAGGACAGGCAATTATCAAGACAGCAATGGCATTTATCATCGCATAAGCATATGCAGGCTCGGGACCATAAATCGCCCAAACAGCAAAGGTGATTGCTGAGATTATTACAACAATAGGCACAAAATATCCGGAAATTCTATCTGCCAACTTTTGAATAGGAGCTTGGGATCGACTGGCATCATTTACCATTTTTATAATTTGTGCCAATAAAGTCTCATTTCCAACTTTTTCAGCAATCATTGTAAAACTCTGATTCCCATTAATGGTACCGGAACTCACTTTATCTCCTTCAGCTTTATCTACTGGAATAGGCTCTCCCGTAATCATGGATTCATCCAGACTGCTATTTCCTTTTTCAATAATTCCATCTACAGGTATCTTATCTCCCGGTTTTACTCTAAGTAAGTCTCCTACTACAATCTTATCGGTTGGAACTTCTTCTTCCACCCCATCCACTATTCTATATGCCTTATTTGGAGCCAATTTTAACAGTTCCTTGATAGCACTATTGGTCCGGCTATGTGCTCTGGCTTCCAACAACTGTCCTAAAAGCACTAACGTAAGAATTACAGTTGCTGCTTCAAAATACATATGAACCGTCCCCATTTCAGTCTTAAACTGATCTGGAAAAAGATCTGGCAACAACAATCCCACTATACTAAAAATCCAAGCGACCCCAGCACCAATCCCAATCAAAGTGAACATATTGAGATTCCAGGTTATAATAGATCTATAAGCACGTTCAAAGAACATCCAAGTAGCATAAAACACAACCGGAATAGAAAGTCCGAACTGGATCCAGTTCCAAGCTTTCATATCCAACCAATCATGCATTGGGTTGCCTGGAATCATCTCAGACATCGCAATAAGAAATATTGGGAGGGTAAAGATTACCGCAACCCAGAATTTTTTGAGGAGTTTCCGGTATGTTTTTGCTTCAGCAGTAACATCTGCTTCCATAGGCACTAAATCCATCCCACAGATAGGACAATTTCCGGGTTCATCCTTAATTATTTCAGGATGCATAGGGCATGTATATTTAGTCGAGGAAGCTTTCAAGCTCATTTCTTCCACTAGATCCATTCCGCACACGGGACAATCACCCGGCTGTTTATAGGTTTTATCTCCTTCGCAATGCATAGGGCAATAAAAAGTACCTGTTCCTTCTTTTCCGGTTTCGATTTTTGTTACCGACTCTCCATTATTCTCAGCAGGTGCTTCCCTAAGATTATGGATTTGATAACTTCCTCCATCCTCCTTTAAGGCCTTTTGAAACTGCTTCAATTCTATATGAGAATCCATTTCAATTTCGGCTGCTGCTTTATTAAGATCTACATGTGCATTAGAAACCCCTTCTACTTCTTTTAAAGTTTTTTCCACGTGGGTTCTACAACCATTGCAGGTCATCCCGGTAATTGTATATGTATGTTTCATTTTCCTTGATTCAAAAAAACCTAGACGAATCCAGGTTTTGAGATTATTAAAACTGCAAAATTTTAATTATGCAGCATACGCATCGCACGCTTCTACACATTCTCTGCATGCCTTCGCACAATCTTTACAATGCTGATGATCATGTTTTCCGCACTCCTCAGCACAGGCAATACACACTCTTTTACAGTAATCAACTAAACCCTGAACGTCTTTAAAGTTAGTCGCTAAAATCTGATTTAAAGCTGCACAGGCTTCGGCACAAACGCGATCTAACCGAATGCAATCTACCATCATTTTAACATTTTCTTCATCTAAACAGGCATCAGCACAATAATTGCAATGGTTAATACAATTACCTAATGCTTGGATTAATTTCTCATTTCTCATAATTTCAGTTTAATGGTTAATAAAAACTAAAGTTACTTAATGCGACCATCAAAGACTTTTAAAATTATGGCAAAAAATTATGAAAATATTGAAAGTTTAAAAGGTATCCAGCGTGTTACGGCCTTTCTGGGATTTTTTATATTGAGAAGGAGTAATCCCGGTGCTGTTTTTAAATTGTGTAGAAAGGTAGGCAGCACTTCCAAAGCTAGATCTGCTGCTATTTCGGAAATACTGAGTTCATCGTATTCCAACAATTCTTTGATGCGTTCTACTTTTAATTCGTTTTGATATTTTTGAATGCTTTTACCTTCAGTTTTAGAGAAAATAGCACTCAAATGACTATAATCAAAATGAAGCTTTTCGGTTAATATCACAGAAAGGTTCTGATTTCTATTAGAGTCGGACTCAAAAATTTCTTTTAAAATAATCGCTTTTATTTGCTTGACAATACGCTCATTTTTTTCTGAAAGTATTTCGAAACCCACTTTTTTAAATTCCTTTTGAAGCTCCATTATTTTTGAAGAATCTAAAGAGTCTTGAAGCTCGATGGTCCCTAAGGTAATGGTATGAAACGAAACATCATTGCGCTGTAATATCTCTCGCACAGAAAGAATACAACGATCGCAAACCATGTTTTTAATATGTAGCTTCTTACTATCCAAGTTATTTTAAAATTGAATTTATTAAAATATTTAAGCCTATCTATTGCAATCCAAAAATTAGAACAAGATGAAGAGATAGGCCTAAATTTTTACAAACTGCTCAATCAAGAACTTCAGGACAAATCTTCCTGAATAATTTGTGCAGAGCTGTCGGGAATTATTAATATTAAACCCTCAATGAGGTTTAATTAAGCACTTCCTCTACTCTTCCACATTTCAACATTTTATCGCCAAAATATGGGTTTCTTATTTCTGATGAGGTAGAATACCAGTAATCACCTTTTCCTTCAAAAGCCATAGGGCAAAATTGCTTGTAAATCTCACCAGAGGACAAGGCTCCTGCTAAAACTGTTTCCATTCCTTGTGTGATCTTAGAAAAAGCTTGTCTTTGTTTGTCAATATCTGTTGCTTCCACTAATTGTTTTGTAGCATCCAATAATGTTTGCTCTGCTTTAGCCTCGGTTAAACTTTCCAACAACATACCAGCATGTTTCTGAGCTTCCGTATTATCTGAAGCCACTAAAGCCGATTTAATTCCGATGTAATGCTCGAAAGCAGCTTGAGTGGTAGTTTCCTTGAACTGAACATTTATCACATCCTCCACATTCATAATTTCAGAAGAATCTGAATGGTCTTCAGAATTCATTTTTTCATCCATTACAGTTGTGTTCTCTTCATTTTTATCCTTGTTCTCTCCACAGGAATAAAACCCAAAACTAGCTACTAATGCAGCAACCATTAATCCGTTTCTAACTTGTTTTCTCATTTTTATTCTTCTTTTTATTCTTATTAAAAATTTTTCTAATACTCGGGGAAGAGGTATACCAAAGTGTAAAACCACTTAATACCGTTAATAATCCAAGTAAAGAAAATGCACGCAAAAGTAAGTTATTAAAATCATCTCTACCTTCATAATCCATAGTATGCGTCATCCACAGAAAGTCGAACCATCTCCAATCTCTATGCCGAATACTTTCAAATTTACCATTTTCTACGGCAACATAAGCTTTAATGTTTTCAAACGAATCGTAGGAAATTACATAAGCAGGAAGCGGTTTTCCTCTGTATTCATGATGAGAATCTGTATCGGTAATCCTTTTAATATCTATAATTTCCAACTCCTCCAATACATGTTTATTAGAAATTGCAATCGCATCCTCTTTAGAAACTTCATCTTTTTTAACTCCGGTTCGGGCATTAAAAAGAAGGGTGTTATTTACCCAGTAATAAGGATCACCTGCGATCTCCTTAAGCTCAAGAGAATTTATAGCAGAATTAAATTTCAATTTTGATGGGCTCACTAAATCTGTAAAGGAGTTTTCTTCGGTTGAAGATTTTAGAAAATGATCTCCATGAATTTCATCTATATCTGTCCAACTAAAATAGAGACCACTTATGGTCCACATTAAAAACTGAACTCCTATAAACAAACCTAAGTATCTATGGGTTTTTCTAATTTTTAGTGCTGTTTGTCTTTTTACCATTTGGCTTAGTTATTTTAAATAATTTATTTGGGGTTATTCAGTTAATCCTTTCTAACAACTATTTTGATGAGATTTTTTTCAAAAGATTCAGTTTGCAAGCAATTTCAGAGGTTTTTAAACATGTTTTAATTTTTACTTGAATTCTCCAATCTTTCAATCATTCTTTTCATCTCTAATATTTCCTTTTTTTGAGCCTTTATAATGTCTTCAGCCAATTTCTTCACCTCTGGATCTTCAATATCCGCACGCTCGCTTGTTAAAATTGCTATTGAGTGGTGTGGAATCATTGCTTTCATCCATAATACGTCTCCAATTATTGGGCTTTGGGCTCTTACCAATCCTAATGCTCCTAAAAACAACACTAAACTTCCTACATAGATGGCAATATTTTTCTTTCTGTTTTTATACATGTTTAGCATGAGAGACAACATAATTATAGCCATTGCAGAAATGCCTAAACAACTCATATAAAAACGAGTTAAACTAAAATACACATGATCTATTTGATAGGTATTTAAGTACATCGTGATGTACATAGCAACAAAGGATAAACCAAGCATTAAGTAGAACTTAGGATAGTTGTTACCACTCATTTCGTGTTGACTCTTTTCTTTTGAATTCATTTCCGATTAGTTTTTGGTTATCTAACTAAAGTATTGTATAACTGAAGCTTAGGTTGTTAAAATTTTGGATACTATTTATATTATTTGGTCTAAGGAATTTCGCACTTTCCCATTTAAACTTTTATACTCAGTTAAGCTCATCCCTGTTTCATTTTTAAACTGACGGGATAAATAATTCATGTTATTATAATCCAACAACTGACTTATCTCTGTGAAATTAAATTCTTTAGACTGAATTAATTCCTTGATCTTTTCGATCTTCAGTTTTATAAAATATTTCTCGATTGTAATTTTTTCTGTTGTGGAAAAAATCTTACTTATCTTAGAATAGTCAGAATTTAATTTTGAAGAAAGTAAATCGGACAGATTTCCTTGAACATTTAGTGGCAGCTTATCTAAGAGTTTGATCAATTCAATTTTAACCTCCTCGGTGATTATATTCTCCGGGCTGCTGATGAGTAAGAAACCATTTTCAGCCAAAACCTTATTTAATTTTAGCAATGTTAACTCCTCATCATAGGTATCAATAGTCACTTTACCCAAAATAACCTCCAGAACATCTACCTCTTGAGCAAGTAGCTCATTCCGTACCACCTTGATGCATCGGTTGCAAACCATGTTCTTTATATAATACTCCTTGATCATTCGGCTATTACTTAAAAATGAAAACTTATTTTTCTGAAACAACCTCGAACGGAATCTCAATTTTAGATTTTTCCCATACTAAGGAGATCAAACCTTTTTTATTCCTTTTATCTTCTACTGTATATTTTAATGATTCTTGTATTTCTTCCAACGTAATAGGTTTTACATTTAATGCCAACACATCTTGCTTAGCATTATATTCATCCTTCCCATGTTGGTCCCAATGAGTGTTGAACATCACTTTCCAGGTTTCTTTACCGGGCACTACAAAAAAGCCATATTTCCCGGCAGGTAAAATTTCCCCATCAATCTTCAAAGCTTTGTTTGTCTCTATCCAGGTTGCTTTGTGAGCACCCGCTTGCCAAACAGAATTATAACCAACCAATCCGCCAAAAACCATTCTGTTTCTCACACTTGGCGAAGAATAATCTATATGCACATGTGCATCTCCAACCATTGCCATTGCACTGGTATGCGGACTCAATACTTTTTTAGGAGTGGTAGCTTCCTTCTTTGATTCACTATGCATCTCATGATTAGAATGTTCATTTTGTGCAAAAGCATTTAAACTTAATAATGCGATGCACCCTGTTATAATTGTCTTTTTCATATCTAAATCTTTAATTAATGGTTTTTATTTATACTAGATGATTAAGAATTTCTTGTTTTTATACAATTATTTTATAGTGTCCTTTACTTCTCCGCAGGTCAACATAGCGCTTCCATAGTATGGATTTTTAACTTCGGAAGATGCACTTAGCCAAAAAGCCCCTTTATTGCTATTTGCCATTGGGCAATGCAGTACATAAAGCTCTTTATTTACTAGTTGAAAAGTATTTACCATCCAATTGTGGTTTCTGAGAGTTCATCAAAATTATTTCTCATTTCCTGGATATCTTTAGCAGAAGACATCACTTTTGTAGATTTCAGCAATTCCTTCTGAAAACTTTCCCAGATCTTTGCAGCTTCTTCTTTAAACTGAGATTTTTCTATCTCCTTAATCTGCTTATCTAATTCGTTTACCATTTTTTTAGCTGAAGAAAAATCGTCAGCCACCAGGGCATCCTTAAATTTTAAGTAGTTGGATAGCACAGCTTCAAATTGTTTTTTCTCTTTTTCTGAAATAGTAATAGCAATAAACGAGTCAGTTTTTTTGGTTTCTTCCTCTCTAGGGCTCATCATACTGGTTCTGCCAGAAAGCTGAACTGCAGCGTCCACGGTAAAGGTTCCATTGGTAACAATTTCTTCGCCAGCACTCAAGCCCTCCTTAACCACATAAGAATCTCCTAACCCAGGCCCCAAAACGATCTCTCGTAATTTAAAACTGGATCTTCCGTCTACAGTCTCTTTAATATACACCACAGAGCGTTTACCCGTCCACAACACCGCAGATTTAGGGATAACCAATTCCTGAGTGTCATTTATTGAAGTTTCATTTTTAATAACTCCAGACACAAACATCTCCGGTTTTAATCTGCCATCTTTATTACTCACCTCAACTCTTGCAGAAGCTACTCTGGTTTGAGAATTAATAATAGGGTCTATAAAACTAATAGTACCCTCAAAAGTTTCTCCCGGTAAAGAATTTACAGTGTATTTAATTTTGCTTCCTTCTTTTACCCATGCCAATTCACTTTCATAAAGATCAAAAAGCACCCAAACCTTAGAAAGATCGGAGATCTCATAAATTGGCATTCCTCGCTCTACATAATCACCTAACTCCACCATTTTCTCGGTTACAATTCCATTTACATCTGCTCCAATTGGAAAACGTTGGATTGTTTTTCCATTTGCCAAAATTCGATCTATCTGGTTATTCCCGATTTTCCAATTTCTTAATTTCTCTTTTGCGGCTTCAAAAAGTTCCGGCTGGCTTTCCTTTATACTCGCTGCTTGCAACAATTCCTCTTGAGCAGTAACCAATTCAGGGGAATACACCATGGCCAAGGTTTGACCACGGCTAACTTTTTCTCCGGTAAAGTTGATACTCAAAGATTCAATTCTTCCAGGAATATGGGTAGATTGAGAATATGCATTACGCTCATCTACCTGCACTTTTCCATTTAACCTTAATTCCTTGGAAGCACTTCCCATTCCAACTATTTCTGAAGTGATATTTGCCAACTTTATGGCATTTTCACTCATTTGATAGCTATCTGGATCGGCTCCCAAATCTTCCTTTTTTAGCGGAATTAGATCCATTCCACAGATAGGACAATCTCCGGGCTCAGATTGTCTAATTTGCGGATGCATAGAACACGTCCAAATCTCTGCCACAGAATCACCTTCGTGATCGTGTTCGTCAGATTCCATGGCTACATTTTCTGATGAAGTCGCGGAAGGTTTTATTAACCAACCCAAGCCTGCACCAATTACTAGCGTAGCTAATACAATTATTATTATCTTTTTATTTTCCATGATTTTAATATTTATACATGATGTTTTTTATAAGTATCCGTTTGTAATACTTTCGTCACCCTGAATTTCTTTCAGGGTCTCAATTCTGTATTGATTTACATTTTAAGAGATTCTGAAACAAGTTCAGAATGACGTCACTATGCAGTTTATAATACTTTACGGACAAACAGTATTTTTATTTATAATTTTCATTAATTAAATAATCTAGCTTTGCTTTTGCGATAAATGCCTCTTTTAAAGCTTCAATTTTCTGAGTTTGCAACAACAAAATATCCTGATTCATTCTCAACACTTCTTCAAAATCTCCTGTGGCGTTACTAAAGGAGGAGATATAAAGTTTGTTGGCCTGTTCAGAACTTTTGAGCTGTTTATTATATAATTCTATAAGCCTACTAGACTTTCTTAATTCATATAAAGTCATTTCTAAGGTAGATTGCAGCTCATTTTTAACATCCTGCATTTCGTTTTCTACACTTATATACATGAATTTTGCTTCTTCTCTGGCTGCTTTATATTTCTTTCTGAATATTGGCAAGCTCACCGAAACCATCGGCATAATTGCATCTCGCCCATTTCCTTCAGGGTTTGCATCGGTTCTTCTGGAAATAATGGAATAATCTACTCCAAGCCCTATGTTAGGTAAACCTTCCTTTTCTGCCACGATCTCTTGAGCCAAATAAGATTCTTTCTGCTTCTCTAAACCGATTAGCATAGGATGTTTTTGGAGTAATTCTTCATAGTTAGTTAATTCAGGACTACTCGGAAGCGTCAAAGTATCATTGATAACTACTGCTGAAGCAACTTTCCTATTCAGCATTAGATTGAACTTCACTTGCAAGGGTTTAAGCTGATCTTTTAACAATTCTATCTCGGTAAAAGCGCCATCTTTATCTATATCTACTTTCACCACATTTACCATGGCTCCACCTCCACTTTTAAATCTACTTAAAGCCAATTCTCTATAAGATTCAAGAATGATCAAATTTTTCTCTTTGATCTCGATCACTTCAGAAAGCGCATAAATTTCAGCATATAAAGATTTCACCTCGAACAACAGTTGATTCTGAGAATTTAAATAAGATTGAAATTTCGCTTCAGCCATTAGATTAGCTGCATTTTCACGAGCCTCTAAAGTTCCAAACCATGGGAACATTTGCATCAGATTGAATCGCGCTTCTTGGGTCCCGGCTCTGGTTTCTATCATTCTTCCGAGTCCGCTCATTGCTAAGGTAGGATCCGGCAAACTGGAAACCTGTGGAGATTTTCTCATCGCTGCTTCAAATTGTGCATATTCCGATTTCAATTTCGGATTGTTCTCAACCGCGATCACTAAATAATCATCAAGGGTTTGCGAGTATCCCCCGATCCCCCAAAGGGGAAGCAAAAGCAGGAGAAATTTCATCCCTGACAATCGCTTTTGAAAATATTTTAATAATTTTTTCATTATATATTTTGTTTTATGATTTGAGATTAAGAGAAGTCGATTCTCCACCTTCGGGGGAGTTAGAGATTTTACCACCGTTTCTCTCCAATATGCTTGTAATACCGGCACCACAAAAATGGTCATGATTTGTATAATCATTCCTCCAACAATTGGAATTGCCATTGGCACCATAATATCGGCTCCTTTTCCTCGCGAGGTAAGTACCGGAAATAGTGCGATTATGGTTACTGCGGTAGTCATCATGGCCGGACGAACTCTTTTAAGTCCGGCTTCCATTACTGCATCTCTTACTTCTGAAACCGTTTGAGGGTTTCTTCTCTCAAAAACCTGGTGGATGTAAGTTCCCATAAGAACTCCATCATCTGTGGCAATACCAAAGAGAGCTATAAACCCAACCCATACGGCAACACTTAAATTGATATCGTGCATTTGAAAAAGATCTCTCATATTCATTCCTGAAACCGAGAAGTCCATAAACCAACCTTGACCGTATAACCAGATCATGATAAATCCACCTGCGAAAGCCACAAATACTCCAGAAAAGTGAATTGTAGATGCTATAATTGTCTTGAATTGGAAATACAACAGCAAGAAGATTATAATTAAACTTATAGGAATCACAATTGCTAAACGTTTCACCGCACGTACCTGATTTTCGTAATTCCCGGAAAACTTATAACTAATTCCTGATGGCACTATCAATTCTCCGGAATCAATTTTTTGCTGAATGAATTTCTGTGCATCATCTACCACATTTACTTCCGCATATCCATCGCGTTTATCGAAAAGCACATATCCAACCAGGAAAGTGTCCTCACTTTTTATCATTTGCGGGCCTCTTGTATATTTTAACTCTGCCAATTCTCCTAATGGAATTTGAGCACCAGTTTTTGTAGGCACTAAGATCTTTTTTATGCTTTCCGGATCGTCTCTTAATTCTCTAGGATATCGCACTCGAACAGGATAGCGCTCTCTACCTTCTACCGTAGTTGTTATCGCCATTCCCCCAATCGCGGTTTCCAATGTTTGCTGCACATCCTCGATACTCAACCCATATCTCGCAATAGCATTTCTGTCTATATCTATTTCCAAATATGGTTTTCCAACGGTTCTATCTGCAAAAACAGCCTCGGCTTTAACAGAGGGCACTTGCTGTAACAAGTCTTCTAACTCTAATCCGAATTCCTGAATGGTTTGAAGATCGGGCCCATACACTTTAATTCCCATTGGTGCACGCATCCCTGTTTGCAACATTACCAAACGGGTTTCGATGGGTTGTAATTTTGGTGCCGAGGTAACTCCCGGAATATTGGTTCGGTTTACGATCTCATCCCAAATATCATCTGGACTATTAACATGAGATCTCCAGTTTCTAAAATAATCTCCATCTTCATCTTCAATTAATTGATCTTTAGTTACCCTTCGCTCCAGCGCTTGTTCATTAGTCAACGAATCTCCAGATCTAAGAATATATCTTCTATCATCATCTACTTTGAAAGCTAAAGGACTTCCTTCTTTATCCAAAATATATTCAGATTTATAATTGATGATGTTCTCATACATAGAAATTGGTGCCGGATCTAAAGCACTTTCTATCCTACCCAATTTCCCAACTACTACCTCTACTTCAGGGATATCTGTAATAGCGATATCTAGTTGCTGCAAAGTTCTTTTTGATGCTTCTATCCCAGCATGCGGCATAGAAGTAGGCATCAGCAAGAAACTACCTTCATTTAAAGAAGGCATAAATTCTTTCCCAACCCCCGGAAACGTATGTGCCATTCCGCTCCAACCAGAAGTCGATCGAATATTCCATCCTATTTTATTAAAGCCGTCGGCTACTGGAGCAAAGATTTTGGGAAAACCTAACCAGATTAATACTCCAAAAAATATGGTTATTAATGGAAGTAATAGGAATTTTCCTTTATTCACTAAACACCAACTTAAAATCGGTTTGTAAAATTTCACGATTCCCATAAGGATCACTAATGTGAACGCTAAGAGAACAATTACAAAAATATAATTAGAGAATAAGGAACTTTGATGCCCTAGCGGGATCCATTCTTCAGTAAGAAAAAATAAAGTAACTCCTAAAATAACGATGATAGTGATAAGGTTGGAATGCTTCCCTAAGAATTCCGGATTCTTATGCTCCACAAGTTTTAATACGCCAATAACAACCAAAGCTAATGGCAACCAAAAACTAAAATAAATAGCCAAGAATAACCCAATTACAATTAGTGCAATATTCCACAACCTGGCTGCTCGCTCTTTTTGAATTCGCATATTAAAAGCGAAATAAGATAGCATCGGTAGAATCATTATTCCAATAAAAAAGGCAGCACCTAAAGCAAAAGTTTTGGTAAAAGCTAAGGGTCTAAATAATTTCCCTTCGGCATTTTCCATAAAGAATACAGGAAGAAAACTCACAATGGTAGTAGCTAAGGCAGTTGTAACCGCAGGAGCAACTTCTATCGTAGCATTATAGATAATCCCTAGTAATTTTTCATCTTTAGCTCCGGTATTTTTCTTCATTTCCAGATGCCTGATAATATTTTCTACAAATACGATCCCGACATCTACCATGACCCCAATAGCGATTGCAATTCCAGACAAGGCCACTACGTTAGCGTCCACTCCAAAATATCGCATTGCGATAAAAGTAACCAACACTGCCACTGGTAATAAGCTAGAAATAAGTATGGAGGCTCTTAAATTGAGCACCAGCACTATTATTACTATAATGCTTATTAAAATTTCATGAGAAAGCGCACTCTCTAAGGTTCCAATAGTTTCACCAATTAGTTGGGTTCTATCGTAGAAAGGAACAATGGTAAGTTTGCTTATAGTACCATCTGCAAGCGTTTTTTGAGGTAATCCCGCGGAAATCTCTTTGATCTTTTCCTTAGTATTTTTAATAACCTGAAGCGGATTAGATCCATATCTCGCAACTACAACACCTCCAACAACCTCTGCGCCTCCTTTATCTAGGATGCCACGACGTTCTGCCGGACCTAAATGCACTACGCCAAGATCTTTGATTAATACAGGCTTGTTTTCTACTGCTGTTACTACGGAATTCTCAATGTCTTCCACAGATTTAATATATCCGAGTCCGCGAACTAGATATTCCACCTTATTGATCTCTAAAGTTTTGGCTCCAATATCCCTGTTGGAATTTTTGACAGCCATCATCACCTGATCAATTCCGATGTTATAAGCCTTTAAGGCATCCGGGTTTACATCTATTTGATACTCTTGTATAAATCCACCTACTGAAGCCACTTCAGAAACCCCAGAAGTTCCGCTTAATCCCAACTTTACATAATAATCCTGAATAGATCTTAATTCGTTTAGATCCCAACCTCCGGTTACATTTCCTTCCGGATCACGACCTTCTAGAGTGTACCAATATACCTGTCCTAAACCTGTGGCGTCCGGACCAAGAGCGGGTTGAACTCCTTCCGGTAAAAGCTCTGCCGGTAAAGAATTTAATTTTTCGAGCACTCTGGTTCTAGACCAGTAAAATTCTACATCCTCTTCAAATATGACATACACTATAGAAAACCCGAACATCGAGGTACTTCTAATAGACTTTACCCCGGAAATCCCGAGTAAAGTGGTAGTCATAGGATAGGTAATCTGGTCTTCTATATCCTGTGGGGAACGACCGGGCCAATTGGTAAAAACAATTTGCTGATTTTCACCTATATCCGGAATAGCATCTACAGGAACAGCGTCTTTAGGTAAAAAGCCAAAATCCCAATCGAAGGGAGCGGTTACCAGTCCCCAACCGATGAAAAACACCAACAACAATAGTGTTACCAAGCGATTATAGAGAAAATATTTTATGAGTTTACTAAACATGAATTCTATTTAAATAATTTTCAGAAAAACTAAATTTTCGGATTGTGGCTGAGAGCTTAAAAATTCAGAATAAATTGAATTTAGCTACAACAAAACAATGCTCAAACAAAGCTATTACAGCTTGTTCGAGAAAATTATTTAAATCAGATAAGGAAAACCTGGTCCATCAAATGAATATCTGTGACCAGTATGGGTGGAGAATAGTCTTTAAAAGGAATTACAAGTTCCGGAGTTCCTTCAAAAAGTTCAATAAATGAAATCGTGAAAGCTGCAACAAAAACCTGTTGATCTAAATTTAGAGTATCGAAAGATATTTTTAGTTCATCTTGTCCTTCTATTGCCAGATGAGTATTAGTACAGCAAGAGTCCGAGCTCATTTCTGAACCCATCATAGCATCCATGTTATGAGCAGACATCCCGCAATCTTTAACTTTGGAGAAAACGGCTTGGTCTACCAAAAAGTCTCCGCAGAAATGCTTTTCTATAGTAAATGAAAACGTGGATACCAGCACCAAAAGTGCTAGAATCAAAGAAGAAAATTTTTGAATTCCGTTTTTCATTACAAGCAAATATAAACAATAATTGTTAAAAGTGATATAGTAGCCTCTACATCAGGATTTATCATTTATAAGTTCAGCAAATATATTAAAAAGGAAACTGCTTCAATTTCAGTTTCTTCGGATTAACTTTTAAATTTATGGGCATTTTTACGCCTGTAATAATAGAATGCGGGCATTAGAATGAGCACTATTATTGGATGGATTAAAAATCTGCGTACATAAAAGAGCGTTAAGAAATTCTCACTTTCAATTTCAAAAATCAAAAAAACAAATACTGTAAAAAGTATCACGAAGAATATAGAATATAGGTAGACCGAAAATTCTAATATGTTTTTATCGAAGAAAGTAACATATAAGATTCCTAAAGATATAATTGAATTAAGCCCATATCTTAAAAGGACATTAAAAAACAATTTCCCGGTTTCAAAATATGGAATCGCATGATGTAGATAGTCCGCCTCGTAGAATTTTATTAACGGGTCGTAAAATAATTGATTTTCAAAAAAAACGCACCAAGGCTAGTAGGATGACTAAAAAAGAGATCATAATAATTTTATACCGCTTTTTCATCTGCTGTAATTTTAGAAAATAATCGAACCCAAAAAACCCACAAAATAAATACGGTGCCGTAAATTATAAGCGGAAAAACAATAGTGTGCAAGAATGATGTGTATTGTGGATACTCATAAATACCAATTGCCAAGATAACAATTCTTAAAATATTTGCGATATAAATAAGTACAGCTCCAGTAAAAATATAAAGAAATGTCACTTTAAACTTAGCAAAAAACGAAAGGATAAAAGAAGTGAATAAAATAATGATACTTATAGAGTTACATCCTTCTATAATCCTGGCGAGAAATACATCGTTAACATATAGCTGCAGGGAAGGCTCGGTAGGGTGAATTCTAATTTTTGAAGTATACCCAAAAGATTCTATAACTGCCTCACTTTGTAAGGCGACTAAATGGGTAAAAAAGTCTGGATAATACTTACTTGTTTCAAAAAATGAAAGGTAGATGTTATAAAAAACAGAGAAAAGAAAATAACTTCCCATAAAAATGAGAATGAATTGTAATACCGATCTATATTTTTGAAATAGTTTGAGCAATTAAAAACTTGATTTTAACAAATTTATAGAAAATACATAGGTGACTGTACTAATACTTTTTAATACTTTTGAACAAAAATTACTAGCATGCCATTTCAAAAATTAAAACCTCAGGTACTTAATATTATAGAATCCAAAAATCTTTCTGTAGATCACAGACTTACAGCGGTCTGCGAATTATTAGAAAAGAACATTCCTTATTACGATTGGGTTGGGTTCTATTTTAAAAATGGTGATAAAAACGAGCTTAAATTAAGAGCCTTTGCCGGAGAACCAACAGACCACGAAATAATTCCTTTTGGGAAAGGAATTTGTGGACAAGTAGCAGTTACCAACAAGAACTTTGTCGTGCCGGATGTTAAAGCACAAGACAATTATATCGCTTGCAGTATTTATGTGAAAGCTGAAATCGTAGTGCCATTATTTGTAAATGGAGAAAATATTGGACAAATAGATATAGATTCTCATACCGCAGATCCATTTTCTAGGGAAGATGAATTATTCTTAGAATTCGTAAACGAAGAGATCGCAAAGATCCTTGAGTAAACAATTCAGAATTCAAGGTTTAAGGTTTAAGGTTTAAGGTTTAAGGTTTAAGAAATATGCATTTTGAATATTGAATTCGAAATTTTGAATCTTGAATTAAAATCTACATTCCCGTTCTAATTGCCTCTACTGGATCCAATTTAGATGCCGAAATTGCCGGGATTATTCCTGAGATCAATCCGATAATTGCGGAAACCATCGTCCCAATAAACATATTCCATGGAGATAACACAAATTCAAAATCTCCCGTGAATTGAGAGGCAAGAAGTGAAACTATCCAGACTAAAAATAAACCTATTAGCCCTCCGATTATCGCAAGGATCACCGCTTCAAATAAGAATTGAAACAAAATAAACCTATTTTTAGCTCCCAGCGATTTTTGAATTCCTATTAAATTGGTTCGTTCTTTTACGCTCACAAACATAATGTTCGCAATCCCAAAACCTCCCACCAAGAGCGAGAATCCGCTGATAATAAGTCCCATAAAATTAAGCTGTCCGGTAATATTATCTACAAGATCTGCGAAACCTTGCAGCTGGTTCACGAAGAAGTTGCTTACCTCATCCGGCTTTAAGGCCCTGTAGTATCGCAATTGCTGAGTTAATACCGCGATAAATTCAGCATTATCTACTCCTTCTTCTGGTTTTATAATTATTTGCGGAAAAGCACTCTTGTTATTATCACCAAAAATTCTTCTAATCACATTTACAGGTAAGAAAACTGCAGTATCCTTAGAACCTCCAAACAATCCTGCTCCTTCTTTCTTGAGTACACCAATTACTGTAAATCTTTTCCCATACATTCTAATTTGCTTCTGTAAAGGGTCGCTTTCTCCAAAAAGATTCTGTGCAATCTCATGACCTAGAATTATTACATGTGTTCCACTCACAGATTCTGACTCATTAAAGAACCTTCCTTCGGCAAGTTGAAGCGCTTCAATTTGATAATAATTATGTGTTACCGCACCAATTTCTACTTGAGAAACAGTTCTTTCCTCATATTTAATAGTTTCTCTACCAACATTCAAGGCGTAATCTATAGCTTCTACATCTGGAAGGTTTCTTTCCAAATATTGGTATTCATCATAAGATACATCCGGAAATTGTTCTCTTTTCCATCTTGGAATATCTGATGGTCCAAAATTAAAACGCATTACAATTATGGTACTATTATCTAAAGAACTTAAACTTCCTTTTATTTCTCGTTGAAGGGAATCTACCGCAGCGAGTACTGCAATTATTGAAAATATCCCAATAGTAACTCCTAATAAAGAAAGAAAGGTTCGTAACTTATTGTTAGTTAATGCGCTTACCGCAAAACTGAAACTTTCTTTTAATAGCCTTAAATATATTAGCATAGGAAAAACAGGTGTTTTTACATAGAATAAAGATAAGACGTCCAGTGTATATTTTCGTTACATTTTTTTTAAGAAATAAAAGCGAAGAACTTTAGAAATCATAGCGATTTAATTACTTTTGCAAGCCTAACAAACACATCACAATGAGCAACTTAAAAACAGCGAAATCAGCTTTAATTTCGGTATTTAGCAAAGATGGATTAGCACCCATAGTTAAGAAAATGGATGAATTGGGAATCACTATTTATTCAACCGGTGGGACAGAAAAATTCATTAAAGACTTGGGAATCGCTGTGATACCTGTAGAGGATTTAACTTCGTACCCATCTATTTTAGGCGGTCGAGTAAAAACCTTGCACCCAAAAGTGTTTGGCGGAATTCTTAATAGGCAGGATAATGAAAGTGATGTTGCCGAAATGAAGGAGTACGAAATCCCTCAAATTGACATTGTAGTTGTAGATCTTTATCCTTTTGAAAAAACTGTAGCTTCCGGAGCTTCTGAAGCAGATATCATTGAAAAGATTGATATTGGAGGAATTTCTCTTATTAGAGCTGCAGCTAAGAATTTTAAAGATGTGCTTTGTGTTTCTTCCGTAGACGACTATTCAGAATTCTTAGAGCTATTATCGGAAAATAACGGAACTACCTCTCTGGAAGACAGAAAGAAATTTGCAGGTAAATCTTTCCAAGTTTCTTCTCATTATGATACTGCTATTTTCAACTTTTTTAATTCTGAAGACAACACTTTCAAGCAAAGTTTCAGCAAAGGAAAGGAACTGAGATATGGGGAGAACCCGCATCAGAAAGGGACATTTTTCGGGGATTTTGAAGCCATTTTTGATCAGTTACACGGAAAAGAACTTTCGTATAATAATTTGCTCGATGTAGATGCTGCTGTGAATTTGATGAACGAATTTAAGAATGACGATCCAACCTTCGCTATCTTAAAGCACAATAATGCCTGCGGATTAGCACAAAGAGATAGCATTTTACAAGCATATAAGGATGCCTTGGCAGGAGATCCTGTTTCGGCTTTCGGTGGAGTTTTAATTAGCAATACTGAAATTGATAAAGCGACTGCTGAAGAAATCCATCAGTTATTTTGCGAAGTTGTGATCGCTCCTTCATTTTCTTCAGAAGCTATAGAAGTTTTAAAAGGAAAGAAAAACAGAATCATTCTTGTTCAAAAAGAACAGGAATTACCTCAAAAATTGGTGAGAACCTGTTTAAACGGAGTGTTGGTTCAAGATAAAGATTTCAAAACAGATGCTGTAGCCGATTTAACCGAAGCTACAAACAATAAACCCACTTCTAACGAGTTAAAGGATTTGATTTTTGCATCTAAAATTTGCAAGCATACAAAATCCAATACCATCGTTTTAGCAAAGAACAAACAATTACTAGCCAGCGGAACCGGACAAACTTCCAGAGTAGATGCATTAACGCATAGTATCGCAAAAGCAAAGTCGTTTAATTTCGACCTTAAAGGATCGGTAATGGCAAGTGATGCTTTTTTCCCATTTCCAGATTGTGTAGAGATTGCAGATAATGCAGGAATTACAGCTGTAATTCAGCCTGGAGGCTCTATAAAAGATCAATTAAGCATAGATTATTGTAACCAACATAATATGGCAATGGTAATGACTGGGACTCGCCATTTTAAACATTAATTTTATTACATTTACCTAACCTCAACAAAAGAATTATGGGATTTTTTGATTTTCTCATTGAAGAAATAGCAATAGATTTAGGAACGGCCAATACTTTGGTGATCCACAACGATAAAGTAGTAGTAGATAGTCCATCTATTGTAGCCAGAGACAGAACCACCGGTAAAATTATTGCCGTGGGAAAAGAAGCGGCGATGATGCAAGGGAAAACTCATGAGAACATTAAGACCATACGACCTTTAAAGGATGGGGTAATTGCAGATTTCGATGCCAGTGAGAAAATGATAAGCATGTTTATCAAAGAAATTCCGGCATTAAAGAAAAAAATGTTCACTCCCGCCCTTAGAATGGTTATTTGTATTCCTTCCGGAATTACAGAAGTGGAAATGAGAGCTGTAAAGGAAAGTGCAGAGCGTGTTAACGGGAAAGAAGTGTATTTAATTCATGAGCCAATGGCCGCAGCAATTGGTATTGGAATAGACATCATGCAACCAAAAGGGAACATGATCGTGGATATAGGAGGTGGTACTACAGAAATTGCAGTGATCGCTCTTGGCGGAATCGTTTGTGATAAATCTGTGAAAATTGCAGGAGATGTATTTACTAATGACATCGTTTATTACATGCGTACACAACATAACTTATATGTTGGAGAGCGTACTGCTGAAAAAATAAAAATTCAAATAGGTGCTGCTACTGAAGATCTTGAAGTTCCACCAGAGGAAATGAGTGTTCAGGGTAGAGATTTACTTACCGGAAAACCAAAGCAGGTTCAAATATCTTATAGAGAAATCGCAAAGGCATTAGATAAATCTATTTTAAGAATAGAAGATGCAGTGATGGAAACCTTATCTCAAACCCCACCAGAATTAGCTGCCGATATATATAATACCGGGATCTATCTTGCGGGTGGAGGATCCATGTTAAGAGGTTTAGACAAACGTTTATCTTTAAAAACAGATCTTCCAGTATATATTGCCGAAGATCCTTTAAGAGCCGTTGTTCGTGGAACTGGAATATGCCTTAAAAACTTAAGCCGTTACAAAGGAATATTGATAAAGTAGGACCTAACCCATGCAGCAGATATTCAATTTTCTTATCCGCAATAAGAATAACATCTTATTCCTGTTGCTGTTTGGCCTATCTATATTTTTAACAATCCAGTCGCATTCATTTCATAAAAGTAAATTTATAAGCTCCGCTAATTTTATAACCGGTGGGATTTATAAAAAGGCGAATAGTATCCAATCTTACTTTTATCTTGAAGAATATAACGAACGCCTTTTAGAAGAGAACAATTTATTACGAAATCAACTTTCTAATATTCCGGACACATTATTCAATGATATTTTTATAGATTCTTCTGTCTACGAAGGAATTTATGAATTTAGAACCGCCAGAGTTATTAACAATAATTACGCGAAAGTAGATAATTATATCACTTTGGATAAGGGTAGAAAAGACAATATTTTGCCGGAATCCGGTGTCGTTACCAGCCAAGGAATTGTTGGAATAATAGATAATGCATCTACAAATTACGCTAGGGTGATCTCTATTTTAAATAGTGATTCTAAAATAAACGCACAACTTAAAAAAACCAACCACTTTGGTTCTTTAGTTTGGGATGGTAAAGATCCTAATATCGTTCAGCTAACAGATGTACCTAGATTGGCTCCTGTTAAAAAAGGTGATACGATAATTACAGGTGGGAAATCTTTAATTTTTCCACGCGGTATTCCAATTGGTTCTATCGTAGGTTTTAAGCTAGATGAAAATGGAAGTTATTTCACAATTGATATCGAATTATTTAATGATATGACCAACATCGGTCATGTGTATGTAATTGTGAATAAGGATAGAGAAGAAGTTAAAGAACTGGAGGAATTAGATGACTAATACAATTATTTCAAATAGCATCCGATTTGTGGTTTTGGTCTTATTACAAGTTCTACTCCTAAACAATATCAATTTTTTAGGTTTTATAAATCCGTACTTATACATCCTGTTTTTAATTCTATATCCTTTTAATACACCGCAAGGTTTATTTATGCTGGTTGCATTTTTATTGGGCTTAAGCGTAGACACTTTTGAAGATAGCGGAGGAATACATGCCGCAGCCTGTGTATTTATAGCATACATTCGCCCAATAATACTTCGATTTTCCTTTGGAATAAGTTATGATTATCAAACAGTAAAATTATCGAACACTCCATATGGAGCAAGATTAAGCTATATTTTTCTTGTAGTAATTCTTCATAATTTATTGCTTTTCATCATGGAAATGTTTAGTTTTTCTCATGTATATTTAATTCTGAAAAAGACATTTTTCACGAGTATTTTCACAATACTTTTAGTCTTAATTAGTTTAACACTCTTTAAACCGAAAAGACGATGAGAAGGCTGCTGCTTTACATTATAATTATTACCACCGGCTTTATTTTTATAGGCCGCTTGTTCTATTTGCAGGTTGTAGATGAATCTTTCGCTCGATTAAGCGAAGACAATGCGATAAAAGTGGTATATAACTATCCGCAGCGAGGTTATATTTTTGATAGGAATGGGGAGCTATTAGTTTCTAATCAGCCTTCGTATGATGTGATGGCGATTCCTAGAAACGTAAAGGCATTTGACACTGCAGAATTTTGCAGCATCTTAAAACTCACCCCGGAAGAACTTTCAAAAAAATTAGATAAAGCAAAAATATATTCTCCCAGACTTCCTTCTATTATAGTGCCTCAGCTCACAAAATCTGAGTATGCATATCTTCAGGAGAAACTGCGAAAATATCCCGGTTTTTATATTCAAAAGCGATCTTTAAGAGACTATCAAACCCAAAATGGCTCGAATGTATTAGGTTATATCGCTGAGGTGAACAATAAAATAATCGAAGACAATCCGTATTATATTTCCGGAGATTTAATTGGAAAACAAGGAGTAGAAGGCCAATATGAAGAACTACTACGCGGTATAAAAGGGGTAAAATATATTCAAAAAGACAGATTTAATAGAGATATTGGTCCCTTTAAAGAAGGAATATATGACACCCTTCCTAAAAAAGGAAAAGATGTAACTATTTCCATAGATGCCGTGTTACAGGCGTATGGCGAAAAACTAATGGAAAATAAACGCGGAGGAATTGTAGCTATAGAACCTGCAACCGGAGAAATCCTTTCCCTTATTACAGCTCCAAGTTACGATCCTGCGCTACTAATGGGAAGACAACGATCTGCAAATTTCACAAAACTTTATTACGACACTATTGCAAGACCTTTATATGATAGAGGTCTATTAGCCGAATATCCTCCAGGATCTCCATTTAAGACCATCAATGCACTTATTGCATTACAGGAAGATGTGGTAGATATTCACGACAAGTTTTCTTGCAATAGAGGATATATCTATGGAAGAGGTAGGAAATTGGGGTGTCATGCACATGCAAGTCCTTTAGATATGATTCCTGGAATTGCGCAGTCTTGTAACGCATATTTCGCTAATGCTTATAGAAGAATCATAGAAAAATACCCAACTCCTCAAGAAGGAGTAGATAGATGGTCCCAACATTTAAATAGTTTTGGACTTGGTCAGTTCTTAGGTTACGATTTACCCGCAGGAAGATCTGGGAAAATTCCAAATTCAAATTATTATAATAAGATATACGACTACCCTACCTACAAGTGGTATTCCACCGCAACAATTTCTAATGCTATTGGCCAAGGGGAAGTATTAATGACACCTATACAGCTGGCTAATATGACCGCTGCTATTGCCAATAAAGGTTGGTTTTACACTCCTCATATTTTAAAAAGTATCGAAGGAGAACCAATAGAAGATCCAGATTATACCGAGAAAAAATATACGACTATTGATAGTGAGCATTTTATCCCTGTTATAGAGGGAATGCGCCAGGTATACAAAGCTGGTACGGCATCGGCACTACAAATTCCCGGAATTGAAATAGCGGGAAAAACCGGGACAGCAGAGAATTACACTAAAATAAACGGCAAAAGAACACAGCTCACAGATCATTCAATATTTATAGCTTTTGCGCCCGTAGACAACCCAAAAATAGCCATTGCAGTATTTGTTGAAAATGGATATTGGGGAGGTCGTTATGCCGGTAGGATTGCTAGTTTAATGATAGAAAAATATCTTAGAAATAGTATCTCTAGAAAAGATATGGAAACTTGGATACTCACTCATAGTTTGGAAGACGAATACCTTAAACCACTTAGTGGACAACCTTTCACAATTAATAAATAATGGCGAAAGGCACTATTAGTTTTGATTGGATTACCATCCTAATTTACCTTTTGCTCATCAGTTTTGGGTGGATGAATATTTATTCCGCATCTCTGGGAGATGTCCCTTCCGGAATATTTGATTTCAGTGAGATCTATGTAAAACAAGCTCTTTGGATTCTCCTCGGTTTATTTATGATCATCATCATATTATCTATTGAGGCAAAATTTTATATGAAATTTTCAAGTGTGTTTTATATAATATCACTGCTTTCCATATTAGGCCTTTTTGTTTTTGGAAAAACTATTAATGGCGCCACCTCGTGGTATGGATTTGGCGGAGTAAGCATTCAACCTGCAGAATTTGCTAAAGTTGCAACAACACTGGCGCTAGCAAACTACCTTGGGGATATTCAAACAAATATTAAATTATTCTCTCATCAGTTAAAGGCATTTTTTATTATTGCACTACCTGCTCTTATTATTTTACCACAACCCGATGCTGGAAGCGCCATGGTATATGCAGCGTTTCTCTTCCCGTTATATAGAGAAGGGCTCTCCGGGGTTTATTTGTTCTTGGGCGTTGGTGGAATAGCTGTTTTTATTTTAACCTTAGTGATTGGCCCCCTGTATGTAGCCATTGCGGTTGGTATAATTAGTTTGATTAGTTTGCTTCAGAAAAAGAATAAACGTCCCAAGTTGCTTATGTTATTTGGGATTATTATAGGTGCGGTTGCATTGTCATATTCAGTAGATTATATTTTTGAGAATGTTTTCGAACAACGGCATAGAGATCGTTTTAATATCGTTCTCGGTAAAGAAGTAGACGCAAGAGGAATTGGGTATAATACCAATCAGAGTGAAATAGCAATTGGTAGTGGTGGCTGGCTAGGAAAAGGCTGGACAGAAGGAACACAAACCAAAGGTAAATTTGTACCAGAGCAAGACACAGATTATATTTTTAGTACCGTTGGTGAAGAATGGGGATTTTTAGGCACTTCGCTTGTGGTGCTTTTGTTTGTGTTTTTACTACTTAGGTTATTGTTTCTCGCCGAGCGACAAAAATCTACATTTAATAGAGTTTACGGGTACAGCGTAGTGGGAATTATGTTTGTTCACTTTCTGGTAAATATAGGAATGGTAACGGGAATTTTTCCAACGGTTGGAATACCGCTTCCTTTCTTTAGTTATGGAGGTTCCGGCTTATGGGGCTTTACAATCTTACTATTTATCTTTATAAAGCTGGATTCTGAAAGAATGGCCTTTTAACTTCCCTCTCTCGAGAATTAGTGAGTAAAACTTTAATTTCCTTGGCTGTTTTAACTTAATACATTCATCAAAATAAATCTCCTAACCTAGCAACCTTTTAGCCACATCGCTCCACTAAAACAAGCGCTAAGGCAACAATCAATATTATAACCGGATAAATATATTTTCTCTTCATAGGAAAGTTGTAGAAATGAAAAAGAGCCTGTTTAAAAGATTTAGTTATGCATCAATGCATTTAGTATTATTAGAAATTATTTCAAAAAACTCAACTAATTAAATTTAGATATTGAAATAATTCAGATAAATACTCTTACTTTTTGATGTATTCAACTCTTTAAACAGACTCCTAAAAAAATAAAACAGTTTAAATATCTTGTTTTGTCTGTCCGAGCGCAGTCGAGAACTTTTAACCTTAATAGGAGGTTTCGACTCCGCTCAACTTGACATCCCTAAAAAATATTTTAATTCTTAATTGTAGCTACTTTAGACCTTTTAATATTATTCACCTTAATATCTTCTAAAACATTAATAGCTTCTTCTATATAAACATCTCCAGTTAAACTTGTGTGCCATCTATCTCTCTTTTCTTTCAAGATAGTATCAGACGCATATAAATCCACTTCGTAAGGCAACGATTCATATGTTAAATTAGAAGTATAGCTTGAAATTGCATCGAATCTCTTAGCATCTTTTTCTGTAAGCAATCTTTGATTTTGATAAGCAGTATAGTTCAAGGAATACTTTTCTTCATCTCTTTGATCTTTTACCCATTTAGCATTTTCAGCAATAAGGTTTAACTGAGCATTATTAGACATTCTCTCATTACTATTTTTAATAGCATCTTCAAAATCTATATATCCATCCCAAATTTTATACTTGGCAGCTTTTATTTGATCCCAAGGCAATGGATTTTCGTAATCTTTCTCCCCTATGTCTATATAACTATATCTATCTGGAACAACCACATCACTTTTAACACCTTCCAACTGTGTAGAACCTCCATTTACTCTATAGAACTTCTGAGTGGTTAATTTTAAGGCTCCAAGGTCTCCATACTCGTTGCTTCTTACAGTTTGATTAAGGTCTATAACATTTTGAACAGTTCCTTTACCGTAAGTTTGCTTGCTTCCTATAATAATTGCTCTTTTATAATCTTGCATTGCAGCAGCAAGAATTTCTGAAGCTGATGCAGATAATTCATTCACCAATATTACCAATGGACCATCCCAAAGAATACTTGGATCCTTATCTTCTAAAATCTCCTGCCCGGCTCCTTTACTTTTCACCTGAACTACAGGGCCTTTTTCTATAAATAATCCTGCAATATCTACAACTGTTTTAAGAGAACCACCACCATTGTTTCTAAGATCTAATACTAGCCTTCCATTCCGGCCTTTTTCAAACGTATAATTTCTTTTTGAACATCTGAAGCAGCATTTCTGTCAGCATAGTTTTCCATGTCAAAATAGAATTTAGGCAAGTTTATAAGTCCGAATTCCCTTCCGTTCTTATTCACCAAAGCAGATTTTGCATATGTTTCATCTAACTCTACCACATCTCTTATGATGGTAATATCTTCTATATTACCCATCATTTTTTTCTTCACAGTTAAAGTAACTTTAGAATCTTTAGGCCCTTTTATAAGATTTACAGCATCATCTAAACGCATTCCCACAATACTCACCGGGTTTTCTTCATTTTCTTGTCTCACCTTCAAAATGATATCTCCTTCACTTAACTTGTCGCTTAACCAAGCAGGACCTCCGGAAATCACTTCCATAATGGTGATATTATCGCTTTTCTTTTGCAGTCTCGCGCCAATCCCTTCCAGTTTCCCGGACATTGCAATGTCGAATCTATCCTTGTCTTGTGGTGCAAAATAAAATGTATGCGGATCGAACTCTTCTACTATTGCATTGATATACACTGCGAAATAATCTTTACGCTCTAGTTCTTCACTAAAATCGAAATACTCGTCCATAGAAGTAAGTACAGATTCCCTTGCTTCTTTCTCCAATTCAGAATCACTCTTCATTTTATATGAAGGGTCTTTCTCTAGCTTTTTTGCTTCCTCTTCTTTTTTATCATAGTAATTACCAAGCGTACTAAACTTTAATTGCTTTCTCCAACGCTCTTTTAATTCAACTCTAGAAGAAACATATTCTATTTCCTCGTAATTGGTATTAATATCTTCTTCTTCTGAAAAATCAAATGGTTGCGCCAAGATTTCTTTATAAATTCCTCGCACCTCTTTCATTCTCTCCAATAACCTATCATGAGTTAAATTGAAAAAAGTAAGATCTTTTCCTCTTATTTGGTCGTCTATCTTATCTTGATACACAACAAACTCCTTTACGTCTTTCTCGTAGAAAAAACGTTTTAAAGGATCTACTGCATCCAAATAATCTTTATAAACTTCTTTGGAAAAACCATCGTCTATAGATTTAGCGTCGTAATGTCCTCTCTCTAAGACGTAAGTAATAAGATCTATTAATAATTTATCTTTATTAGGGTCGTTGAAAGTTTTTGTAGTAAAGCTGCATGATGCGGCTGCCATAAGCAACACCAACACCAAGAATTTATAGTTCCTTTTCATAAAGCGAATATATTTCATCATTTAATATCAATCTATATGTAGTAAAAATTGTGCCAACACTCACCATTTGCACAAATAATTTGTTAGACCACTAAGATAAGCTTTCCTTTGGGAATTATTATTTTAGCACTCTTAAAATATTTAGATATGTCCCAAGAAAAACCGCTTATTTTAGTAACAAATGACGATGGAATCACCGCTCCGGGAATACGCACATTAATTGAAGTCATGAAAGAGCTTGGCGATGTTATTGTTGTTGCACCAGATAGTCCACAAAGTGCGATGGGACATGCCATCACCATTACCGATACTCTTTACTGTGACGAGATAAAAATCAATAAAAAATATACTCACAAAGAATATAGCTGCTCCGGAACTCCGGCCGATTGTGTGAAGATTGCCACTCAGGAAATTTTACATCGCAAGCCAGATTTATGTGTGAGCGGAATAAATCATGGTTCCAACTCTTCTATCAATGTGATTTACTCGGGAACAATGAGCGCAGCTGTAGAGGCCGGAATTGAGGGAATTCCTGCAATTGGATTTTCCTTATTGGATTATTCCTTAAATGCCGATTTCGAACCAATTAAGAAATTTGTAAAAGCAATTACAAAAAAGGTGCTAAAAAATGGACTTCCAAAAGGAGTTGTTCTTAATGTAAACTTACCGAAATTACCAGAGAAAGAAATTAAAGGAATTAAAATATGTAGGCAAGCCAAAGCCTATTGGGTAGAGGAATTCGATAAAAGAACTAGTCCGCAAGGAAGGGATTATTACTGGTTAACCGGCAAGTTTGTAAATGAAGATAGCGGACAAGACACGGACGAATGGGCTTTGGAAAATGGATATGTTTCTGTAGTTCCTGTCCAATTTGACCTTACCGCACATCATTATATTAAAGATCTTAATGACTGGGGATTAAATGATTAAAAAACATGTTTTTATTGGTTTTCTAATAGGTTTGTTGGCTAATGCAGCGGGAATCTTCTTCTATATTCTTCTTTTTTCAAAAATGGAACTGGAAGCAACCCTTCAGCATGCCCATCAAAATGATTATTTAGGGAAAATTATTTCACTTGGAGCCATCCTGAATTTTCTACCATTTTTTATTTTTATAAAAAAGAACCAGATCTATAAAGCTAGAGGTGTGCTTTTAGCTACCGTACTTATGGCAGTGGTTATAGCAGTTACCAAATTTATTTGATAACTTTCCATACTTAAAATCCCTTAGAATGAAATATTACCTTATTGCAGGTGAAGCTTCCGGAGATCTACATGCTTCCAATTTGATGTTGGCTTTAAAAAAGGTAGACCCGAAAGCCGAGTTCAGATTCTGGGGAGGAGATCTTATGCAAGAAGCTGGTGGTACTCTGGTAAAACATTACAGAGAACTAGCTTTTATGGGCTTTTTAGAAGTGATCGCTAATCTAAGAACCATTTTAAAGAACATTAAATTTTGCAAAAATGATATTCTGGAATACAAGCCGGACACTATTATTTTTATTGATTATCCGGGCTTTAATATGCGAATTGCTAAATGGGCAAAGCAATTGAATATCTCTACACAATATTATATTTCTCCGCAGATCTGGGCTTGGAAAGAGAATAGAATTTCTGCAATAAAACGGGATGTAGATGAAATGTATGTTATTCTACCTTTCGAAAAGGAATTTTATGAAGAGAAGCATCAGTTTCCGGTACATTTTGTAGGGCACCCGCTCTTAGATGCAATAGCAAAAAAAGAATTGGTTGCACAAGAGGATTTCAGAAAAAAACATCATTTAGACGAAAGGCCAATTATCGCTTTGCTTCCGGGAAGTCGAAAACAGGAAATATCCAAGATGTTGGAAACTATGTTAAGTGTTACCGATGATTTTAAAGAATATCAGTTTGTAATTGCCGGTGCTCCAAGTCAGGATCCGGAGTTTTATAAGCCCTTTATCAAGAGTAAAAATGTTCATTTGGTGATGAATAACACCTACGATGTGTTAAGCCTTTCCACGGCCGCGTTAGTAACATCCGGGACAGCAACTTTAGAAACAGCACTTTTCAAGGTGCCGGAAGTTGTTTGCTATAAAGGGAGCACAATTTCTTATCAGATTGCAAAAAGGGTAGTGGATTTAGACTATATTTCGCTGGTTAATCTAATCATGGATAAAGAAGTGGTTACAGAATTAATTCAGAATGACTTTAATCCGAAAAAATTAAAAGAGGAACTCAACAAAATATTAGATCCTGAGAATAGGGAAACAATATTTGAGGCTTATTTCGAGTTAGAAAGAAAATTAGGCGGTGCGGGAGCTAGTGAAAAAACCGCCCAACTAATCTATAAGAGTATTAAAAAATAGCATTTTCTATATGAGTAGATCTTTTTACTATGTGTTTTTTGTCCTGTTCACTTTTTTTGCTTACTAGTTGTGGAGCATCTAAATCTAAAAGGATCGTTGAGCAACAAAGTTTGAATTCGAACGAAGTAATTATCTACCATAAGGCTCCTGAAAATAAAATTAATACCGCCTCCGCTTCCGAATTGCCAAAGGATAAAAGAGTCTATAATATTACCGCTACCGCCCTTAAATTTAAGGGAACTAAATATAAATACGGTGGCACTACAGAAAAGGGAATGGATTGCTCCGGACTTGTTTTCACCTCCTTTTTAGAGGAGAATATAGAATTACCAAGGTCTTCGCGAGATATGTCTTTAGAAGGAGAGCGATTATCTCTTGTAGATGTGAATATTGGAGATCTCTTGTTTTTCGAAACCAATAAGAACAGAAAAGTGATTAATCATGTGGGGTTGGTAGTGGAAATTCAACCGGGCCATATATTATTTATTCACTCTTCTACTTCCAGAGGAGTCATAATATCATCATTAGCAGACGATTATTGGTTCGACCATTTCGTGATGGCAAGACGAGTGATCTAATCCCTCATCGAGGGTTTATTCTACGAGATTCTTTATTTATTTTATTATCTTCAAGAGTAACTTAGACTTTTGGGGATTGTACAATTTTACACTTATTAAACTTACTTTTTTTCTAATAGTCGGGATACTATTAGGATTTTATATTGAAATATCACCCCAATATCTAATAGGAAGCGGAGTTTTAATTTTTCTGCTTTTTATTATTTCATTTCTTCAAGCGAAGAAGAACTTCCTTCAAAATCCTATTTTCGGAATTTCAACATTTGTCATGTTTTTCTATATAGGCTTTCTCACCTCCTATTCTCAACTCCCGAAAAATAATCCCGACCACTTTATAAATCATTTTGAAACTGAAACAAACGACTCTTCTCCTATTATGATTGCTGAAGTATTGGAAGTGTTAAAACCAGGAATGTATCAAGACAGATACATTTTAAAGGTCATAAAGTTGAACTCAAACTATGTGGAAGGGAAATTGCTTTTGAATGTTTCGAAGGACAGTCTAGCACCTAAACTGAAGGTTGGGCAACGCATTGCTGCTCTAAGAGAATTTGAAGACATAAAAGGAAGTTTAAATCCTTATTCATTTGACTACAGTCGTTATATGGAGACCTTGGGAGTCTACAAACAACTAAATAATTCCAATGACCAGTTAGAAACCCTTGCCGCTTCTACAATTTCACTAAGAGCTTATGCAGGAAAACTTAGAGACAAAATAATCGTCAATCTTAAAAAGCAAAATTTTAGCACAGATGAACTTGCAGTGATTCAAGCTTTGCTATTAGGCCAAAGGCAAGAGTTATCTTCAGAGATTCAGCAAAATTATGCAGCAGCAGGAGTGATCCATATATTGGCAGTTTCGGGCTACATGTTGGGATTATTCTATTCATGTTGAACTGGGGCATGAAGTTTATGGAATGTTGGAAACATGGAAAATTTCTTAAAGTTGCGATATTATTAATTTCTCTTTGGGGATTTGCATTAATTGCCGGGCTGTCACCATCTGTAGTTCGCGCTGTAAGCATGTTCTCCTTTGTGGCTATTGGGATGCAACTAAACCGAAGAACAAGTATTCTGAATACTTTATTTGCTTCCTTATTAATTTTACTACTTATTAATCCGCTTTATATTTTTCAGGTTGGGTTCCAACTAAGTTATTCTGCTGTTTTCGCAATCGTGGTTTTTCAACCTGCAATAATGAGATTAATAAATACCGAAAATAAATTCTTGAGATATGTTTGGAAAATAGCCTCGGTAACCTTGGCTGCTCAATTTGGGGTGTTGCCTTTAAGTTTGTTTTATTTCCATCAGTTCCCCGGGTTGTTTCTGGTTTCCAACATCTTCATTCTGCCATTTATGGGGCTTATTTTGGCAATAGGGATCATCTTAATTTTTCTCATCCTCATCGGACTCCATCCATTCCTGCTATCCAAAATATATGGCTGGATGATTTCTGTTTTAAATGATTTTGTAGCCATTATAGCATCCAAAGAATCATTTATTATTAAAGATATTTCATTTTCCCTGATGCTTTGTCTTGCATTTTTCGCTTTACTCATTTCCGTTTCTTTTCTTCTGAAGAAGTCAAATTTTAGAAATCTAAACTTTGTATTATTTGCTATACTAGCAATTCAGCTTGTCTTTATTTATGAAAAATATAAAAAACCCGTGAATGAATTTGTTGTTTTTCATAGAGCGCGAAACACGGATATTGGAATAACCAATCAAGAAAGCTTTCGCTACTACACTACTAATATTCAGCAAAAACCATCTTTTATAACGGATTATGAAATTGGAAACAACCGCAAAGTGGACACCACTTTAAAGCTTAAAAACATCTATTCTTATGCTGAAAAAGATATATTAATAATAGATAGTCTTGGGGTCTATATGTTGCCAAATTTTAATCCGAAGCTTATTATATTAATAAATTCTCCGAAAATAAATCTTGAAAGACTTGTTTTAAAGCTACAACCGGAACAAGTAATTGCAGATGGCAGCAACTATAAGAACCTTGTTGGAAAGTGGCAGCTAACAGCCAAAAATGAAAAAATCCCTTTCCACGCAACAGGCGAAAAGGGAGCTTTTATAATAAAATCAGTAAAAAATACCTATAATTAATTAACACTTAATTTTTAAAAGTTCCTTTGAATTCTTTTTCGTATTTACCCCAGGCATCTGCAGAGGTTAGTTTTTTATAATCGTTATTAGCTATCATCTTAAGGAAGATCTCCAACTGTTCCGGAGTTCTATATCCAACAATTGGGGCGATAACATTGGATTTCTCATCGAAAAACACCAAACTAGGATATCCGCTTATTTTTAATGCATTCGCTAAAAAGTGCTGACTATTTCTTCCTTTTCTTTTAGGGTCGTAATTGGGATTGGTATACTTAAAATCTTTATAAAATACCTCTTCTGTACCTTCAGCATCGAACTTAACGGGATAAAAATGCTTGTTTACATAGTTAACCACATCTTTATTTGTAAAGGTGTTTTTATCCATCATCTTACAAGGCCCACACCAAGTGGTATACGCATCCATAAGGATCTTTTTAGGCTGTTTTTCTTGTGCTTTTAAGGCTTCATTCATGCTCATCCATTTGATCTCTTGAGCTTGAATTCCGGTAAAGGCTAATAAAACAAGTAAACTTGTAATTATAAATTTCATATTTAATATTTTTTATACTTTTTCAAAAATCATTCCGAATTATAGCTTCAACAAATAATCAAGAATTTTATAACTAGACCTCAGGGAATATGCCTAGCCGGGCAAAAGAATTAAAGCCTCTACGGAGATTAAATTTAATAAATATCCAAGAAAATAAAAAATTGCTTATAAGATTCCGTGCATCAGTTTTTTAAGTAACGGATGTAATAGAATGATGAGTACTCCCGCAGCAGCCGGAATTATAAAGAATAGTAAAAAGAAGGTGGAAAGGGAATATTCCGCAGTAATGGCATCTATCATTCCTCCTGTTGTTCCCGCTAATTTATTACCTATTGCAATAGCCAAATACCAGATTCCAAACATAAACGCGATCATTCTCCCCGGTACTAACTTGCTTAAATAAGACAAACCTACCGGAGATAAGCAAAGTTCTCCCATGGTATGGAAGAAATAAGCGAATACCAACCAGATCATACTTACTGCTGCTACTTTAGCCCCAGATGGAATTCCGTGTGCTCCGTAAGCCAGAGATAAGAATCCCACTCCTAATAAAATTAGTCCTGCGCCATATTTTACGGCAACAGATGGATTGTATTTACTCTCCCAAAGTTTAGAAAATAAAGGCGCAAAAATTATAATGAACAACGAGTTAAGAACACTGAACCATGAAGCCGGAACTTCAGGGTTTTCTTGAAAATATTGGTTATAAAGCATAAATCCAACAAGCACCCATATAATTAGAAAACTAGTTCCTAAGAACACATTAGATAGGGCATATTTGGCAAAGGTTTGCTGAAAAAGTTTAAAAAGCACCCAGGTAATAATTCCTAATGGGATAATAGTAATTAAGGTGTTTACAACTCTAAAGATATTTGCAGAGCTTCCGTCTAAAACTCTATCAGTATAATCTCCCGCAAAAATCGTCATAGAACCACCTGCCTGTTCAAAAGCTGCCCAAAAGAATACGGTAAAGAAGGCAAAAATGGAAACAGCGATCATTTTATCTCTAACGATAGGACTGTACCTAATAATTCTCGATACCAATAAAATTATAAAAATGATAAGGGCGAATAAGATCATGAAGTTAGATCCATCCATCCCCGCAACGCTAAAGTCGAAAACATTCGTGCCGCCGATTTTAGACATAGGATCATTGATAATCCAGACTAAACCAATCACCGCGCTAATTACAATAAAGGCTTTATCGATTAAGGTAAACGGATTCAGTTTGTCCACCGCTTTATCTATTGTTACCTCTTCTGTTCCTTTCACAGGCTTCTTACCTACCTCCCCAAAAATGTTTTGAGCGAAGTAGAATTGCAAAAGACCAAAAAACATAAAGATTCCGGCAAGACCAAAGCCCCAATGCCAACCAATTTGTTCTCCAACATATCCACAAAGTAAAATTCCCAAGAAGGCTCCCGCATTAACACCCATATAATAAATGGTGAAAGCTCCATCCTTTTTCTCTTCATGGCCTTCGTACATATGAGAAATAATTGAGGTCATGTTAGGTTTAAAAAATCCGTTCCCTAATATTAGAAAAAAGAGACCTGCATAAAGGAAAAATTCTGTATCTAATGCCATACTTGCATGGCCAAGAGTCATTAAAAAGGCTCCAACAACCACAGCATTTCTATAGCCCATGTATTTATCGGCCAAGAAACCACCTAATATTGGGGTTAGGTACACTAGGGATGTATACGTACCATAAAGAGCAAGTGCATGCTCTCGAGGCCACGCCCAACCTTCATTAAATAATGCTGATGTTAAAAAAAGCACCAACAAGGCCCGCATCCCATAATAGGAGAAGCGTTCCCACATTTCAGTAAAAAATAAAACAAATAATCCGGATGGATGACCTAGAACATTCGATTTAAAGAATTCATCGGAGGAAGCCTTATCTATTGCCATAACTTTTAGTTAACTTCTGCGTCTGCTAATTCGTAATTCTCCTGTTCCAACATCTCTCTTTCGTTATCCTCTGCTCCATGGGTAAGTCTTTTTAAAGGCTTCAACATTAATAATACGATAGCCGCAAATGTGACAGTAAAAATGGTTATTCCAGAGAAAATAGCAATATCACCCGCTTCCGAAGCGAATGCACCTAATTCTCCTGCCACTTTATTACCTAATCCGGTCGCAGCAAAATAAACCCCCATCATCAAGGAAGCGTATTTTACCGGTGCTAATTTTGTGATGAATGATAATGCCACTGGAGAAGAACATAATTCTCCAATTGTATGGAACAAATAAGCCAATACTAACCAGTACATTGCAGACGATCCATTAGATTCGAATTGAAGTGCAGCAAATACCATAAATACGAATCCGAATCCCATAATTATAACTCCAATAGCCATTTTGAAAATTGAAGATGCTTCTTTACTCTTAAGTTTACGTTTAGCCCAAAAATTAGCGATAACCACTCCAAAGATGATGATAAACATCGCATTTAGAGATTGAAACCATGAGGCCGGAACTTCATTTCCAATTAAAGGAAGTGTAAATGGTAAAGTTCTATTCGTATTATCTAAGGCATAAATATTCATTAATCCTCCAGCCTGCTCGAAAGCACCCCAGAATACAATTACCAGAATAAAAGAAAGAAGCATTACTACATACCTATCTTTCATCACCTGACTTGTAAGGTCCTTATATACCATCATCATCATTGCAATAACCAAGGTCAGGAACAAGAATAACAATCCATACCCGAAACCGAGCTCTAACCATCCCCAAATGGAAACACCTAATAAAATGATGGAAACCACTAGCTGCATCGGTGATTTTAATAAATCACTAAATAAATTTCCTAATGAAGCACCTTCATCTCTTTCTACTTTAGACAGTAAGTTTCCTACATTGGTTAAATATTTTTGACCCCATAAATAAACGATCAATCCAAGTGCCATTGCAATTCCTGCAAGACCAAAACCATAATGCCATCCGATATTTTCTCCTACATACCCAACAATTAAACTAGATACAAAAGCTCCTAGGTTAATCCCTATATAAAATATTGTAAATCCTTTATCTCTTCTTATATCTCCTTCTTTATAAAGCCCACCAACCATGGTCGAAATATTTGGTTTTAAAAGACCAACCCCAGATATAATTAATCCAAGACCCGAGTAAAATGCCCACATTTCTTCCACTGCTAAAATTCCATGACCAATCACCAAAATGATCCCACCTATAAGCACAGCCTTCTTCTGTCCAAAAACTTTATCGGCTAATATCCCGCCGGGAATAGAAACCACATACACTAGCATCGTGTACCATCCATAAAGCGCTAAAGCTTCTGCCTGAGTCCATCCCAGACCTGCATTCCCTTCAGTTGTAGCACTTACAAGATATAATACTAAAATTGCGCGCATTCCATAGTAAGAAAAACGCTCCCACATTTCTGTGAAAAATAAAACATACAATCCTACTGGATGCCCAAATAATTCCTTTTGATTTACGGGTGGTGCTGTATTTGCCATTATATTAATATTAGTAAGGTTATTATAAATTTTCTTTAATGAAGTTTGTCATTTTGGTATACAAGTGTAACCTTGTGTTTCCGCCATAAATCCCATGATTTCTATCCGGATAAATCGCCCAGTCGAACTCTTTATTTGCTTGTACCAAAGCTTCTATTAATCTCATAGAATTTTGCACATGCACATTATCATCTCCAGAACCATGAACTAAAAGGTACTTTCCTTTTAATTTATCTACATGATTAATTGGCGAATTCTCATCGTATCCACTTGCATTTTCCTGTGGAGTCGTCATATAACGCTCTGTATAAATAGTATCGTAAAATCTCCAGCTTGAAACCGGTGCAACGGCAATTGCCATAGAAAACACATCGTTCCCTTTTAAAATTGCGTTTGTAGACATAAATCCACCGTAACTCCAACCCCAAATTCCTATTCTTTCTGAATCTATATAATCCAACTCCCCTAATTTCTTAGCAGCAGCAATTTGATCTTCTAATTCGAATTTCCCCAATTCATTTTGAGTCACTTTTTTAAATGCAGCTCCTTTAAATCCGGTTCCACGTCCATCTACAGAAACAATAATGTATCCCATGTCTGCAAGCATTTGGTACCAGTAGTCATTTGATCCTGCATAAGAATTTGAAACTGTTTGAGATCCCGGACCAGAATATTGATACATCAAAAGTGGATATTTCTTAGTAGCATCAAAATCTAATGGCTTAATAGTCCACATATTTAATTCATTCCCACTAATCTCTATCGTAGATAACTCTTTTGGAGAAAATCCAAAGCTGTTTGCTAATTCTTTTAGGGCTGAATTATCCTTTATCTTTCTAACTAATTTCCCACTTTCAGCATTATGAAGCGTGTATTCATTTGGAGTGCTAGTGCTATTGAAGGTATTTATGAAATAAGTGAAATCTGCACTAAAATCGGCATTGTTGGTTCCTGTCTTATTCGTTAAACGCATTTTTTTAGAACCATCGGTTTTAATAGAATACACATCTCTATTTACACTTCCTTTTTCTGTACTCTGGAAATAGATTCTCTTCGATTTTGGATTGAAACCATAATAATTAGTCACTTCCCAATCTCCTTTTGTAATTCTATTTAAAAGTTTCCCGGATTTATCGTAGTGATAAATATGATTGTATCCATCTTTTTCACTAGTCCAGATGAAACTGTTATCAGCTAAGAAGGTTAAGTTATCTGTGATATCAACATATGCCGCATCCTTTTCGTTTAAAACGATTTTCGCTTCATTGTTTTCAGCATTTACGAAAATTAGATCTAGGTTATTTTGATGACGATTAAGAACCTGAGCACTTAATACATTTGGATTGTTTGTCCACTTAATTCGTGGGATATAAAAATCTTCATATTCTCCTAAAGCCACATCATTGGTCTTTGCAGTTGCTACATCATACATATGTAAAGAAACAAGAGCGTTTGCCTCTCCTGCTTTTGGATACTTAAAAGTAGAAGCCGTTGGATATAGGTCGCTTCCTACAATGTCCATTGAAAATTCCGGAACTTCAACTTCATCGAATCTCAAAAATGCGATTTTTGTTCCATCTGCATTCCAATCGAAGCCTCTCACAAAAGAAAATTCTTCTTCATAAACCCAGTCTGTAATTCCATTTATCACCTCATTCTTTTTACCATCCTTGGTAATTTGAGTTTCCTTTCGAGTAGTTAAATCCTTTACAAAAAGATTGTTTTCAAAAACATAGGCAACTTTAGAGTTATCTGGAGAAAAAGTTGGCTCTTGAATTTTGTGATCACTTAATTTTTTAAGCTCTTTTGATTTTACATCGTAGGTGTAAAAAATCCCTTGAGAAGATCGGCGATAAATTGGATCTAATTCTGTAGCCAATAAAATCATCTTTTCATCTGAACTAAGCTCGTAAGATTGAAATCTCTCTAATTCTGATAAATCTGAACTATTTAAAAGACTTCCTTTTTTCTCTCCAGATTTGTAATCGAAGATATCTATACTACAAGTTCCTGTTTTTCTGTCTTGATTAAGAACTATATATTCTGTTCCGTTATTTAAAGATTTCAAAGATTCAAGTCGTTCCTGGCTAAAGGTGCCGCTCCATATATCTTCTAAAGTGACTTGTTTTTCTTGTGCAAAAATCGCAGACGTTCCCACCAAAAATAGGGTAAGGACAAATTTTGGTATTCTCATAAATGTTTAAAATAAATTTTGTAGGCCAAGTTTACTAAAAATTCAGCAAAAAAAGCCGTTTTTAGGTGTTAAATACTAATAGTATGTTAAAGCAAAACACTTGCCAGAATTCATTTCTACTTTTTGCAAGAAGACTTGTTTCCTCAATAAGAGCAGTAATTGTATCTTTGAAGCACAAATCTATTATCAAATGATCACACCCATTACCGGTTTTTCCAAATTGAAGAAGGAAGAAAAAATTGACTGGTTGCTAAAAACATACCTACAAGATTCTGAAAATTCTGAAAAAGTTTTAAAACAGTATTGGAATGAAAATGATGCAGTGCAACAACTGCATGAGGAATTTACAGAAAATACCCTCAGTAATTTTTATTTACCCTTCGGTATAGCTCCTAATTTTTTAATTAATGGGAAGCTAATGGCAATTCCCATGACTACCGAAGAAAGTTCTGTGATCGCTGCTGCAAGTAAGGCTGCGAAATTCTGGCAAACCCGAGGAGGTTTTAAAGTGGAGGTTCAAAACACTATAAAAAATGGACAGGTTCATTTTATTTATAATGGGGACCATGAGAAATTAAATCAATTTTTTAAAGCATCAAAAAGTGCATTTTTCGATGCTGTTAGCAGCATTACTAAGAATATGCGAAAACGTGGAGGTGGTGTGCTAGAAATAGAATTATTGGACAAAACCGATTTGGTTGATGATTATTTTCAATTACACTGCACTTTCGAAACCAAGGATTCTATGGGGGCGAATTTTATAAACTCCTGTTTAGAAAAATTTGCAGATACGTTGAAAGAAGAAGCTGCTAAATTTCAAGATTTCAATGTTGAAGAAAAACAGGTGGAAGTGATTATGAGCATACTTTCCAATTTTGTACCGGAATGTTTAGTAAAAGTTGAAGTTTCTTGTCCGGTTTCAGAGTTGTATGATGACAACCATATTTCTCATGATGCTTTTGCCGATAACTTTTTAACCGCTATTAAAATTGCTGAAGTAGAACCTTATCGTGCCGTTACTCACAATAAAGGAATCATGAACGGGATAGATGCCGTTGTTTTAGCCACTGGAAACGACTTTAGAGCAGTGGAAGCGGGAATTCATGCCTATGCTTGCAAAGATGGATCTTATTCCAGCCTAACACACGCTAGTGTAGAAAATGGCATTTTCAAATTCTGGATGGAAATCCCATTAGCATTAGGCACCGTTGGCGGACTCACAAATCTCCATCCTTTAGTAAAGGTTGCTTTAGAAATCCTTCAGAAGCCATCTGCTAGAGAGTTAATGGAAATTGTTGCTGTTGTAGGTTTAGCTCAAAATTTCGCCGCTGTGAAGTCTTTAGTGACAAATGGGATCCAACAAGGGCATATGAAAATGCATTTAATGAATATCTTAAATTCTCAGAATGCCACACCGGGAGAAAAGGAAGAGCTTTTACATTATTTCAAAAAACATACAGTTACTCACAGTAGCGTTGCAGAACAGTTAGAGCGAATAAGAAATTAAGAAACTGGATTTATGACTAAGTTTCGAAGTAACGGAAAATTATTAATTACGGGAGAATATGTTGTTTTAGATGGCGCAATTTCTCTTGCGCTTCCAACAAAATATGGCCAAAGCTTAAATGTAGAAGAAATATCCAAGCAAGGAATACACTGGATTGCTTTCAATAATGACAACAAAAAGTGGCTTGAAGCTTTTTTCGAACTCGAGGAGTTGCTTTTAAAACCGGATATTTCTTCATTAGCAAAATCTATATCAGAAGAAGAATATCTTTTAAAAATTTTACGAACAGCAAATTCATTAAACCCTAATTTGCTTAAAAATTCTACTGGATTCAATGTAACAACACAGCTTGATTTCCCCAAGAATTGGGGACTAGGAACTTCCTCTACCTTAATTAACAATATCGCACAGTGGTTTAAAATTGACGCTTTTAAATTATTAGAGCTAACTTTTGGTGGCAGCGGTTATGATATTGCAGCCGCACAACACCACAACGCGATCACTTACGAGCGCACAAAAGAAAAAAGCAATGTGTTGAATGTAGATTTTGATCCGGCTTTCAAAGATGAATTATACTTTGTACATCTTAACAGGAAACAAAACAGCAGAGATTCTATCGAACATTACAGAAAGCAGTCTAAAGCCGAATTGCAAAAAAATATCGCCAAAATCTCGAGCTTAACCAGTCAGTTTCTTACTTGCGAGTCTTTGAGTGAGTTTAAACTTTTAATTGAGATCCACGAAACTCTTATTTCCAAAATTATAAATACTCCAAAGGTGAAATCTGAGCTTTTTCCAGATTATCCGGGAGCTATAAAAAGTCTTGGGGGCTGGGGTGGCGACTTCATCTTAGTAACAGGGAAGGAAGCGGACATGAATTACTTTAAAGAGAAGGGTTACAATACCATTATCCCATACATGGAAATGATTTTGTAATACTCACAAACTTTTGTTTTTAAGTTAATATCACTTTCTAAAAAGTGCATTCATATAGTTTGTAGTTCCAAGATACTCCAATCTTACAGTTTTAAGAAAAGCTAAAACCTCCTGCCTATTGGCAAATTCCGGGTTCAAACAATCATTCATTTCTGAATCTGATACCGTTAATACGATATACCAATATCCTTTAAGTGTAGAATGATCATCTTCGAATACCGGAGAATATCCCTTAGATTCAAGTCCTCCATCGATCATAAATGGAAGTAAATTGATTGTTTTCGTTACTCTTTCTACCTCGTGAAATGAAAGAAAATACTCGTTTTCATTAATCAATACCGGTACATTATATTCAACATCTTCATGATGCAACTCATATTTAGTATTTATATAATTATAGAATTCATCTGCATCTTTTGGATCCTCAAAAACATACGAATGCTTTTTGGGTAGGGATCTTTTAAATTTTTTAGCCACTATTAGTTTTTCCTCCTCAATTTTTGGAGCAATTTTTAATGGAATACAAGAAGTAAAAAGCAATAAGAAAAATACGAGTAAAAGTGGTTTCATTTGGTTTTTTGGTTAATTCTTTCAATTATCATCAAACAATGAGCCAGCATTTCTTAATCAAATATTACACTTTGTTACATGCTAGATTGAATAAAAAAATTTAATATCTGATTCTTACCTGAATGAATAACAGGAACTAAGACAACATTAAGCAACCCAGAAGAATATTTAAAAAAGAAAATGAGTTATTATTTAAGTATTTGCTTAAATAAGCGAATTATTATACATTTGATTTTTAATTCTTTATTATGAAACTAGAAATAACTTGTACGCGTGCTCAAGCTGATCATAAACAACTACTCAATTGTAAATCTACACTTAACAGTATGGAGAGCAGTTTTAAAAATATGACGAAATTATTGTCTATTGCCGGAAACGATGTGCGCTTAAAAATTCTTTTTCTGTTGAATATGGAGCAGGAATTATGTCCTTGCGATATAGCAGATATTTTAGATATGAGCATTCCAGCCATTTCACAACACCTTCGTAAAATCAAGGATGCTGGCTTTATAATCTCAAGGCGCGAGGGTCAAACGCTTTATTATTCTTTGGTTAAGAGTGAAACTGAAGTATTAAACAACATTTTCACAACGATAAAATCATCTAAAAAAATTGCTTAAAATGGAGTCTACTCAAAACAAGTCTAACAAAGTAGCTTTTGCAGCCACGTTAACAGCACTAGCTGCTTCTTTATGTTGTATTACACCTATCCTCGCACTTGTTGCAGGAACGAGTGGCGTTGCATCTACATTCTCTTGGATGGAGCCGTTTAGACCTTATTTAATAGGTCTAACATTATTAGTATTAGGATTTGCTTGGTATCAAAAATTAAAACCAAAGACTAAGGCAGAAATAGATTGCGCTTGTGATGATGACATACAACCTTCATTTTGGAAGTCTAAATTCTTTCTGTTTTTAATAAGTTTATTTGCTATCCTAATGCTAGCGTTTCCCTATTATTCAAACATATTTTATAGTCAGCCTAATAAGGAAATAGTAATTGTATCACAATCAAAAATCGAGAAAAAAATCTTTGAAGTATTTGGGATGACTTGTCTAGGTTGTGAAGCACATGTGGAGAGTGAAGTTAATAAATTAAAGGGAATCATCTCTGTCAAAGCAAGTTATGACAATTCAAACACAGTCGTTGAGTATGACAAAACAAAAACAAATGAAGCCGCCGTTATTAAAGCTATAAACAGTACAGGCTACAAAGTTGTTACTACTAAAGATTAGATTGAAATGAAAAAGTATGATGTATTCATTATAGGTTCGGGAATGGCAAGTATGACCGTTGCTAATAAATGTGCGTCCAAGGGTTTAAGCGTTGGAATAACTGATGAATTACCATACGGCGGCACCTGTGCTTTAAGAGGTTGCGATCCTAAAAAAGTAATTATAGGCGCCACTGAGGTTAGAGATTTTGCCACAAGGTTAAAAGATAAAGGAATTGATACTATCCCCACTATTAATTGGGAAGACATCATGACCTTTAAACAATCCTTTGTAAATGCGATGCCCCAAAAAATTGAAAAAGGATATAAACATAAGGGAATTGATATCTATCATTCTTCAGCCAAGTTTGTAACTAAAAATACTTTACAAGTAGGTGATGAAACCATCAAATCTGAAAAATTCGTAATTGCCTCTGGTGCTAAGGCAAGAGAATTGGATTTTAAAGGTGGTGAATATGCAATGTCAAGTACAGATTTTTTAAATCTGAAAGAATTACCGAAATCTATATTGTTTATAGGTGGTGGTTACATAGCTTTTGAATTTGCTCATATTGCAGCTCGTTGTGGCTCTAAAGTAACTATAGTTCATCGTGGAAAGAAACCATTGGAAAAATTCGATCAAGATATTGTAAGACACTTGATTGCCGCTACCAAACAATTAGGTATTCAACTTATATTGGAAACAGAAGTGACCGGCATTATAAAAGATAAAAACCAATATCGAGTTGAAGGGACATCCCTAAATAAAATTAATCATTTCGATACAGAAGCTGTTTTCAGCGCTGCGGGTAGACTTCCTGCCATATTCAACTTAAATTTAGAAAAAGCCAACATTCAGTTCACAAAAAAGGGAATTAACGTCAACGAGTTTTTACAAAGCACTTCTAATCCAAACATCTATGCTGCGGGAGATGCAGCAGACTCTAAAGGACTTCCTTTAACCCCCGTAGCTGTTTTAGAAGGCCATACCGCTGCTTCAAATATTATTAAAGGGAATTCTAAGGAAGTAAATTATCCCCCAATGCCAACTGTGGTTTTTACCTTGCCAAGTATGGCATCTGTTGGTTTAAATGAAAAAAAAGCCAAAGAAAGAGGCTTCAACGTTCAGGTAAACTATGAGGAAGCTAAAGATTGGTTTAATGCGAGACGCTTAAATGTTCAAGAGTATGCCTTCAAAATAATTATTGATAAAGATGAGCAAACAATATTTGGCGCTCATTTAATTGGACCTCATTCTGAAGAAGTGATTAATATTTTTGCGATGGCAATTAAAACTAAAATGAAAATTAACGATCTAAAGACCATGATATTTTCCTATCCCACATTGGCTTCTGATATCCCACATATGCTTTAATTAAAAATTACAATGAAAACTATATTAGAATCAATAATCACTTGCCCGCACTGCGGATCTGAAAAGAAAGAGGAAATGCCAACAAATGCTTGTCAATTCTTTTACGAATGTAAAAGTTGCAAGCAAATTCTAAAGCCTAAAGAAGGTGATTGCTGCGTATATTGTACTTATGGAAGCCTTCCTTGCCCACCCATTCAGGAAAATAAAACGTGTTGCTAGGGAGCCTGAAATAAAAGAAAGATCTCTTCTAAAAAATGCTATGCTCATGTGCACCTGATATATTAATTTTATTAGTATAACAAAAAAAGCCCTTGATAAGATCAAGAGCTTTTTAAATATAATATTTTAAAGACTAGTAGAAACGAGCTCTGTTATCCTCGATCTCTGCGTTTTCTTTTAAAGCTTCAAACACTCTAGAAACTACAGCTTGTCTTCTTTGTGAAGCTTCTCTCATTGCAAAGCTCTTATAAGAATCCATTTTTGGTGCTGCATTTAAAGCAACCACTTCCACTACATACACTCCTTTATCTCCAGAGATCGGTTTGCTTACCGTTCCCGGTTTCAAAGAAAATGCAGCTCCAACAACTGCCGGTTCATTACCCGCACCCGCTAAAGTAGGGTTGTTTAAATTGATTGCACTTGCAGTTTGAATACTTACACCATTATTCTTAGCGATTTCAGCTAAAGATGCTCCTTCTGCCTTTTCTTTTAAAAGTTTCGCTTTCTTCTCCTTTAATAAGATAGGTGTTACCGTTGCAGATGCTTCTTCAGATGACATTACACCTTTCTTTTTTACAGCCGTAACTTGCGCTACAACATATCCTCCGGGAACTTCAAATCTCTTAACATCTCCAGCTTTTACATCATCTTCAAAAGACCATTGTACAATTCTTCTTTGAGCTCCAACTCCAGGAATATTCTCGTCTAAAACTTTCATTCCCTTTACGGTTTTCACTTCATAATTCTCGGTTTTAGCAACTTCCGAAAAATCTTTATCTTTTGCAGCGATCTCAAACTTAGTAACCTTCGTGTAAAGGTCATTCAAAGATTTTTCTGATGGCTCGATCTCTCTAGCAATAGTCGCCAGTTTCACACCGCGCTCTTCAGCAGTTTTATCTTCAATAGAAATAACATGGTATCCAAAATCAGATTCTACAACTCCGATTTCTCCCTTATTATTATTGAAAACATAGTCGTTGAAATTCTTGATCATAGAACCAGGTCTAAAAAATCCAAGATCTCCTCCTTTATCTTTTGAAGCGATATCTCCTGAATATTGAGCCGCTAAAGCTTCAAAACTTGCTTTGTCCTTTCTTACAACTCCGGCAATACTATCTGCAAGTGCTTTTGCTTCTTCTTTAGTTCTTAAAGTTTCAGCAGCAGTTGGCAAACCTTTCCAAGAGATCATAATATGGCTTGCTTTTGCAGAATCTGCAATTTGAACAGCTTCAACCATTTTAGTCACTTTCCAATATCCACCTTCTTTGTAAGGTCCGTAAGTTTCACCTTCATTTAAATTAAAAATCTGGTCGGCGAAAGATCCTTTTAAATCACTTTTGAATAAAATTCTATCCTGATATTGAATGTCTGAATTTAGATTTACATATGCTTCTACATCACTTGCTTCTTTAAAGCTTGGCAATGTATCGTTCTTGTTAGAAGCTGAATTGAATTCAACTCTACTGTTAAGAACACTTGCAACTACTGTTTTTGCTTCACTATCGTCTTCTTTAGATGCTTCTTCAGGGAAGAATACAAATTGAATATCTCTAGTTTTCTCTACTTGAAATCTTTCTGAATGCTTCTTCACATAATCTTTAATCTCATCTTTAGAAACACTTACTTCAGAATCCGGAATACTAGCGTATGGCAACTGTACAAATTTAAGATCGATGTTATCGTTCTCCATTTTATAAGCTTGCTCTCCTTCTAATAAGGTAGCTCCAATTCCGGCTCTAACCATATTATAGTAGATATTTTCCTTTGCATTTTCTGCTATAGAATTCTCGTAAGCAACCCACTGATTATATGCTTGCGGAGAAGTAGCTTTTAAATTTGCTACATATTCCTGCAGTTTGTTCTCATCGAACATTCCAGCTTCGTTCACGAAATTTGGATTTTGAGCTAATTGAAGACGAAGCAATTGTCTTACCTGAGCTTCACCTACATTAATTCCAAGCTTTTCAAACTCTTCTTGTAAAACAACTTCACGAAGTTTTAAATCCCAAACCTGATTTACAACCTGAGAAGTAGTTGCATTAGGTCCCATGTTTTGTTGGTAAGCATCTACCTGTCTGGCAAAATCTTCTCTACTTATCTCTTCTCCATTAACGGTTGCCACCACATTTTGTGATTTTTGTGAGCTTAAGCCTCCATTACGAATCACATCGGCAAGAACGAATGAGAATAATGCCAATGCAATAATGATGATAAGGAAAACAGACCGTTGTCTAATTTTATTTAATACTGCCATTTGTAGTTATTATTTATCTAATATAGTGGGCGAAAATAGTGTTTTTAACCTAATTATAAAACTTAAAATTTGCAAAATATTAACGCAATTAATTTTTTAGTTTTTGTCTTTTAATTCCAGCTCTACCAATTCTATTTTGGTATTGGTAGCATCAAGGATCTTAAAGTGGTAGTTATTGATCTTTACCTCTTCATCTATTTGTGGAATTTCTTCGGTATGATTAGTTATAAAACCTCCCAGCGTTTCATAATTTTCACCTTCGGGAATATCTAATTTGTATGTCTCGTTTAAATAATCCACTTCCAATCGCGCAGAAAATTTAAAATGCTCCTCTCCAAGTTTTTCTTCGATAAGCATAACAGAATCATGCTCATCTTCTATTTCTCCAAATAATTCTTCCACAATATCTTCAATAGTGATCATTCCACTGGTTCCTCCATATTCATCTATCACCACCGCAATACTCTTTCTTTTTTTAATCAGAATATTAAGCACGTCTTTCACCCACATAGTTTCCGGAGCATAAACCACAGGAAGAAGAATAGATTTAAGGGTTTTTGGTTTTTTGAAAAGTTCGAAAGAGTGGATATATCCAATGATATCATCTATCGTTTCATTGTAAACAAGGATTTTAGATAGGCCGGTATCCGTAAAAATCTTCACCAAGTCTTTAGGCTCTACGTTTTGGTCTACAGCTACGATCTCTGTTCTTGGCACCATAACCTCCCGAGATTTGATGTCTGAAAATTCCAGAGCATTCTGAAAAATCTGTATTTCCGAATCCATTTCTTCATCGGACTCTACTGTTTCCAATTGCTCACTTATAAAATTTCCCAATTCTAATTTGCTAAAAGCTAATTGCACCTCATCTCCGTCGGTTTTAAAAAAGCGTTTTAGAATAACATCGGAGATCCAAATAACAAAAGATGAAACAAAACTGAACAAGAAATAGAATAAATAAGCCGGGATAGCGAAGATCTTCAAAAAAGAGTTTGCATAGATCTGAAAAAACACCTTCGGAAGAAATTCTGCAGTAAAAAGAATTACTAGTGTAGAAATAATGGTTTGTGTAAGCAAACTAAAATCTGTTACCATTGCAGTTACAAATCCACTTTCTGAAGGCAAAAGACCAGACAAGACAGCCATAATTAGGTCTCCCATGTAAAAGCCATAAACCACCAGTGCAATATTATTACCTACCAACATGGTAGCAATAAATTTTGAAGGTTTTTTGGTTAGTTTTTTAAGAACATTCGCAAGCAGCCCGGACTGCCTTTTTTCTATTTCAATAAAGATTTTATTGGAAGAAATGTATGCTATTTCCATTCCTGAGAAAAATGCCGAAAGAATTAGGCTACATACAATAATTAGAATTTGGACTTCCATAATAATTAATGCTTGTCATTTTCCAGCTTCTGCCTGAAACGTCTTTTGAAAAAGAACATAAAGATGGCAATCACCACAAAGAAAATAAAAAGATATGCACGATTACGCTCTTCGTTCCAAATCCTGAAGGTTTCGAACAGAAAAAAATGCAGCTATAAATAAATATGCATATTCAAAATATTTAAAAAACTTCATCATTCTTTTTCTCTTCTATTATTTGTATTCCCACATTGGTACGGGAACGAAAATTAGTGAAATTTAAATCGGAATCAAAACCTTGTCCATCATTCCGAGCACCATTTGCAAATAGAATTGTATTGGGTTTATCGGTAAAAATCCATCCCGCTTTTTGATCCCAAAACAGCTGATTTGCCTGTAACTTAGTGCTATCACTAGTCACCAAAACCACATTATCCTGTAAGTCTATCAAGCCGGTTTCATCGTAGATAACACCATAATTAGCTGTAACAGTACTTTTTTTTGAGATCTTCATCAAAAAACTCCACTTGGATTCCCTCTGGAAATTCTCTATATGGAAATTCCATATTGGTAAAATCCAGCATTTTTGGGCTTTTAAGCGTCGCTACCACTCTTCCGGAATCGGTGTATTTTAAATTGAGACCCATCCCGATCGCTTGTGGGTTCTCATCTGGCATATCTAAAGCTCGAACCCGGTTTAGATTGCCTTCACATGAAAAAAGCATTGTCACGGTGATAGCCGTGACAATGCCTGCAATTATTTTTTGATATGTTATCATTGATTTACAATGAAGGTACTCTTACTGTTTCTCCAATCCAACATCCAATTCTCACACTCTGACCTTGTTTTCCAGCTTGGAAAATATCAGATTTTTGAGGTGCTCTTCCTTTATAAGCAGCAACCGTTTGGTTTGCAACACTACTTAAAGAAGGGTCTACACGACCTGCTCTAGATGCATAATCTGCAGCTAACCAATATACAGCTCTCTTATCGAACGTAGTTTGTCCACAGTTGTTAGCGCTTTTTGCAATCATATCTGCAATTTGTAAGTATGCTCTACCTGCAGATGGCTTAGCAGCAAGTGCTTTGTTATAGTAAGTTCTTGCTTGACCGTAACTACCTTTTCTCTTGTAATTGTCAGCTAACTTCATATATACTCTAGACTTATCTGAAGGATTTGTTTCCAATTCTGCAGACTCATTATAATACTTCATCGCTTGAGAAGCATCTCCTTTAGCATCTGCTAATTGTCCTAAATAAAGGGCAGATTTTGCAGATGGCTCTGCTGTATGTAAAGCTTCAGATAATTTAAAAAAGATAGGATCTTCAGTACAATCTTTAGCAGACAATCTTCCAGAAGCTATTTTTAACCAAGCAACATCTGTTTTTCTTTCAGCAAAATCCTTGTTATATAAAGGAATTAAGTTATCACAATCTGCTCTCTGTCCTAACTTAGCGTTAATACTACTTTTAACAGTACTATATGCTTTTAAGTTAATTTCAGAATTTGCAACTAACTGCTTTTCCTTAGCAGATAATTCTTCACCTGCATCTTGCTTAACTAAAAGTGGCGCAAGGAATTCTGCCATTTTATTTTCTTCTTCTTCTACTTTAGAGATTACCTCATCGTAGTTTTCAAATACATCTTCCAATGTTCTTGTTCCTTCATCTTGAAGATCTACTAACAAAGAAAAGTAAGCGTATAATGCTCTCGCACTAGTAAAACTTTCTTTATCTGCTTTAAAGGCTGCATCGAAAGCTTCAAATTGCTCTTCCTTAGTTCCTATCCCATTCTCATACTTAAGCATTGCGATATCACCTTGTACTTCACCAGCACTTGTTTTAGAAGGGTAATACTTCAAACGATCGTTCATAAGATCTATAGTCTCTTCAACTAATTTTGTTTTATCAGCACCATTAGCTTTAGACATTTTATCTTTTAAAACACGATCTAAGTACTGGAAAGTTGCCAAACTATAGGTAGGGCATTTTTCTTTTACTTCCATTAAAGGCGCATATGCCTGATCGTATCTTTTTGCTTTTGCGTCATCGTATGCCAAGGCCGCCTTAGTTGCACAATCTACGTTAGATTGAGCATTAACTAGACCAGAGCTTAAAAGCACTCCCGACAGTAGTAATATAAATTTAGTTTTCATGTTTTTGTTTTTATAGTGGTTAATCAAATTTGCGTTGTACGAACCATTTATCATTTAAAGACAAACTTATTGAAAGTTTAAAAAAGTTCTCCTGAATTAAACCGGAATTTGTTGTACCGCGCTGTCCATACTCAATTCCTATGTTTGCATTTGTAAAGTTTCGTCCTGCTGGTAATCCTACTCCAAAAGATATGCCAAACTCATTTATCCCTTCATCACTAAGGTTAAGACCCGTTTCTTCAAAACGTAAACCTGCACGATAAACCACTCTACTAAAATAACTCGTTAAAGAATTATATTCTGGAATATAAAATCCACCTACTCTATATTGAGAGGCGTTATCATATTGCACCTCTGCAAAAGAGTTTCCAGAATTAAAATTATAATCGCTCGCAGAAATTCTTCCATACTCTGCTCCTAAAAACCATTTGTTCGTTGTACCAATTCCGGCACCAAGTGTTAATTCGGATGGTAAGGAAAGATCTCCCTGCGGAAACGTTTGCTCAGATTCTTCCACTACAACTTCACTTCCATCTGCTCTAAAAGAAATTGTAGCAATATTACTCATTTTCTCTGCTGTAATATCCATTTGCGGAGCGTAGGTAGCAACAGTATATAATTTTAACTTCTCATTTAAATCCCTTTGGTAATCCAAACCGAAATTTAGATTAAAACCTCGAAGGTCTGTTCTATTAATTTGTCTAGATCCAAATTGAACACCACTTTGAAGCGTTGTAAAGTTATTCTGAATATTTCCAAAATTATAATTTACATCCATACCTACACTTAAATTATCATTAACTGCATAACCAGCGGTTAAAAATACTTTATTCATTCCACCGCGACCGGTAAATCTATTGGAAGTCTCTTCATCTACTTCTAAGATTCTATAACCTACCGAAGTATATGGAATTAAACCCAATCCAAAATTCAGTTTTCCAGTAGGAAGTCCTATTGCTAAATAGTCTAAAGAAGTTGTTCTACTAGACTCACTTTCGTTGTCTGTTTTTAATGCTGTACTTTGGTGACTTCCTCCAACCGTAAAAGTGGTTAATCGTAGTCTTCCATAAGAACCGGGGTTTCGCAAGTTTAAATGAATACTATCTGAAAACATGCGGATACCTCCCATAGACTGATTTTCTACAGTACCTTTAAACTTCGTAAGGCCAATTCCGTAAAATGAATAAGGGGATGATGTTCCTTCTTGTGCAGCCGATGCAACCGTAGTTAATAAGGCCACGATTATTATAAATCGTTTAATCATTGAGATTTATTAAATTCTAAAATGTAATTCAATCCTTCAAGGAGAAAATTTGAGTTCGCAAAGATGCTATTTTTTAATCGTTTACACAAAAATACTGAGTCTCCACCTGTCAAAATAATTGTTAAATCTTTAAACTGAGAGTTATACATAGAAATCACCCCATCAATTTCCGCAGTAATCCCAAAAATCACGCCAGATTGTATGCTTTTAATAGTCGTATTTCCAATTAGATCCACAGCTTCCTCCGGTTCTAATAACGGCAAGTTTTCCGTAAACGTATTCATTGCCTGATATCGCATTTGTAAACCGGGAGAAATAGCGCCTCCTAGATATTCATTTTCGATGTTTTTAATATCGAAGGTAATACAAGTCCCGGCATCAATTACGAGTACGTTTTGATTAGGATATAATTTGCTTGCAGCAGACACCAATGCTATTCTATCATTACCCAGAGTTTTGGGTGTAGCATAAGAATTTGAGAATACCTGAGGTAACTCTTGATCCAAAACAACCATTTTATAGTCTTCCTGGAGTTTTTGCAACCACTTGGAAGGTGTTTTTGATACCGAAGAGACTAAAACATCCTTTATATTTGGAAAGCTTTGTTCTAATTCTTCAAGATTTTTAAAAAAAATTTTGCTTGAGCGCTATTTTTTTATTGACTAACACATCATCCTGAAATACAGCCATTTTCACCAGCGTATTCCCTATATCTATCACTAAATTCATAGATTCTAATTGAAAAAGCGAAGTTACAAAAGCATTTTTTTTAATTTTTCCTTTGTGGGTTAATAAAAATGAAATTATATTTGCACCCGCTTGAAAGGCTTACTGCAAGTTTTAAAGCAACTGGTGCCTTAGCTCAGTTGGTAGAGCAAAGGACTGAAAATCCTTGTGTCCCTGGTTCGATTCCTGGAGGCACCACCTTAAAAACCCCTTGATAAGAGTCTTGGGGTTTTTTTAATTTATAAAGGTTTTTTTAATAAAAATTAAACTAATCTTGGATCTTTAGCCGTTTCTTGACGAATCATCCAGGCTAGATTAATGGATATATAATCCAATTCATTTACCACTTTTCCAAAACACAAATAAATTCCATTACCGCGCAAAGGATATTTTTCAGCCACTTTTGGAAACTGGACAGTATCAAAAACATCACTATTTTCATCTAAAAAAGTCCCGAAATACATATTTTTATTATTAACCGTAGTTGTTCTTTTTACAGTAATTAAATTCCCGTAGATCAAAACATCCTGCCCAACATAGTTCCTTAAATCTTTAGCTTTTACAGAGTCTTCAGTTTTGTTCTTTAACAATTTAAAATGACTACATAGCGGAAATCCCAGCAATTCCATCTGATCGAATGCATTAATTAAGCTGGAATAAGAGAACTGTGGCAACACAAAATCCCTATGTTGGATTTTAAACAAAGGTGCTTGTGCAAATTTTGGCTTAGAGCTACTTAATTTAAAATGTGCTTTCCATAATAATTCATGTTTATCTATTCCTGTAAATCTAAACGCATCTATCCTAACTAAAATACGCAGTTGTTCTATAGAAATAGAAATCCGATCTACAAAATCATCGAAAGAAGTAAAAGCTCCGAAGAACTGTCGATTTTCTAAAATTTGTTGAATCAATTTAACTTCTAACTCTTTTAAATAACCAAAGCCTAGATAAACATCTTTACCAAAAATAACATTGGGGTGATCACTTTTATTGATACACGGAGCGTGAACAATACCTCCACATTTTCGAATTTCCTGCACATAGGTTTCTTTTGAATAAAATCCGCCTCCATTATTGAGTACCGCAACCATAAACTCCAATGGGAAATAACATTTTAAATACAAGCTTTGATAACTCTCCACTGCATAAGAAGCAGAATGCCCCTTTGGAAAAGCATAGCCGGCAAAGGATGAAATTTGCTCCCAAACCTCAGTTGTTAAAGTAGAACTGTAGCCTTTTTTTTTACAGTTATCCCGAAAGTTTTTTTCAATTTTTTCCATTTGCCCTTTCGAGGTCTTTTTACCACTCATCCCACGTCGTAAAACATCGGCATCATCAAAACTTAAACCTGCGAATTGATGCGCAACCTTCATTACATCTTCTTGGTATACCATGATGCCATAGGTATCCTCCATAATCTCATACATTACGGGATGTGCTTGCTTTCTGCGTTCTGGATCTCGATGGCTTTTTATGTATTCTTCCTTCATGCCCCCGCTAGAAATCCCGGGACGAATAATTGAGCTGGCAGCTACCAAATTCAAATAATTATCGGTTTGTAATTTAATGAGCAATCCTCGCATTGCAGGAGATTCTACATAAAAAACACCCATGCAGTCTCCTACCTTAAGCAAACTATTAATTTTTGGGTCGTTTTTAAAAACTTCTACATTATCAATATCTAAGATCTCAGCATCGGGCTGATTTTCTTTAATGATCTCAATTGCATCTGTAATTTTTGAGAGGCCTCTTTGGGAAAGAATATCAAATTTATGAATGCCCACATCTTCTGCAATATTCATATCAATTTGAATAGTTTCAAAACCTTTTGGCGGCAAGAAAGTCCCGGCATAAGTATAAATGCAATCATTTAAAATACAGATCCCGCCTGAATGTACGCTCAAATAATTGGGGAAGCCTTCAATTAGAGAACTGTACTGAATTACCAATTTTTCGACCTCATCCAGTTCAGAATAATTAAAAAGCCCACTTGAAAGTTTATCGATATCCATTTTAGGCAAGCCAAAAACTTTCCCCAACTCTCTAGATACTGCTCTTCTTTTAAAAGTAACATAAGTCCCCATTAATGCAGTATTCTTATATTTATTAAAAATATACTGCGTGATATTATCACGATCTTTCCAAGAGAAATCTATATCAAAATCTGGTGGAGATTTTCGATTTTCATTGATAAAGCGTTCAAAATACAACTCCAATTCTATGGGATCTACATTTGTGATTCCAAGGATATAGGCTACAATAGAATTTGCACCACTGCCCCGACCCACGAATTGAAAATTTTGAGATCTTGCATAATTCACAATATCCAGATTGATCAAAAAATAAGACACAAACCCCAATTTGATAATTGCGTCTAACTCTTTAGTTACTCGATCTTCAATTTTTTGAGTTACTATAGAATAACGAGTATAAATTTTTTGTTCACATAAATGCTTCAGTTCTTCAATATCCTCTGCTTTATTTTTTCCGTAGACTAATAAATTTCGATTTTGCCCCGTTCCAAATTTGAAATCCACCTTACAATTTTCCATCAATCTGCGAGTATTCTCTAAAATATGCTCAAAACCTGTGAAAGAGGCCTCTATTTCTGCTATATCCAACATTTGATCTGAAGATGAACCTTGCTCGCTTTTTGGCAATTTACTTAGTAAGGTATTGTTGTCTATCGCTCGTAAAAGCCTGTGTGCATTATAATCCTTTTTACTCCGGAAGCTAACGGACTGTAGCAGCACCAGTTTGGTAGTGAATTTTAAGTAATTAGAGAACTTTAATTTCCGCAAACTTTCAACCGAGATACCAATAAATTCATTCTCACTAAAAATGGTTTTTTTGAGAGCCGTTACTTTTTCGAAAGGATAAATAACATAGCAATCTGGTAATAATGGGGCTTTAGCTGCAAATTCTTTTTTGATGTGAAGATGTTTGGATAAATGTTCATTAAGTTGCCGAAAGCCATCATTGTTTTTTGCTATTCCAACATATTGCTGCGAAACCCCATTTCTAAAATCTATTCCAACCAACGGCTTAATTCCATACTTTTTAGCAATTTTCAAAAAACTAAGACAACCGGAAGTGTTATTAATATCTGTAAGTGTAAGATGTTTAACCTTATATTTTTGAGCAAGCTCACACATGGCTTCTACAGAAAATGTTCCGTAGCGCAAAGAGAACCAAGTATGTGCATTTAGATACATTATAACAGTTTATGAATTAAATAGTTTTTTACTGTTTTCGATGCGCCAAGACCGTTGGTGGCTCACCATTAAATGGATTCGACATACGACCTATGGTTTTAGTATCCATAGCAATAGCACGCATAATACTACGCTCCCCATATTTATTTTTTATTTTATCAAGGGAATTGTATAGGTTCAACATTTCTTCGGAATCATCAAAAAGGTTAATTTGATAATTCCCACCCGCCAGTCCGCTGAATTTCACTCCTATCAACCTTATTAATAATCGACGATTATAAAGTTGTTTAAATAATTCTTCCACTTTTGAAATAAGAATATGGTCGGCACTGGTGTAAGCAATCTTAGCTTGTTTGGTATAGGTGTTAAAATCTGAATATCTAATCTTAACACTTACATTAGAAGTAAGTTTATTACCTCTTCGCAGTTGATAGGCCAAACTCTCTGCCATCGCAACTAGAGTTGCATGTAGTTTTGATACATCTATAGTGTCCCGAGAAAAAGTACGCTCTGTGGAAATGGATTTCCGATCATGGAAAGGAATAATAGGAGAATCATCTATGCCTTGTGCACGCTTCCAAATTGTTCGTCCATTCTTGCCTAACACACTTTCCAGCATTTCTACCGGCATTTCTTGAATCACTCTAATTTCACGAACTCCTAAATTCATTAAAACCTGAAAAGTTTTGTTACCAATCATTGGAATACTTCTAACCGAAAGCGGTGCTAAGAATTTTTTTTCTTCTCCATAATCAATAATTTTTTCAGCATTAGGCTTAGCTACTCCTGTTGCTATTTTAGAAACCACTTTGTTTTTAGACAATCCAAAGGAAATAGGCAAACCACTCTCTTTGATAATGGTTTGGCGAAGTTCATGGGCAAATTTTTGTATCCCAAAAAACTTATCCATTCCACTTAAATCGGCATAAAATTCATCTACACTTGCTTTTTCGAATGATGGAACTTTACTTTTAATAATATCCGTCACTATTTTAGAATGTTGCGTATAGGTACCGGCATTGCCTTTAATGATAATTGCCTCAGGACATAGTTGTCGAGCAAACTTCATAGCCATTCCAGAGCGCACTCCAAAAGCGCGGGTTTCATAACTACATGCGGCTACCACACCGCGATCTCCAATGCCTCCTACAAGTATTGGTTTTTTTTCCAATTCAGAATTGAGATGACGTTCTACAGACACGAAAAAAGTATCTAAATCGAGATGAATAATGGATTTCTCTTTCATGATTTTGGAATTATTCCTATAAAATGGAATTATTCCAAAATTAATATTATTTTTTAAATTCCGCTATCGCTTTAAAACTTAAAAATGTTAATGTTGATAAGTATCTAAATTCAATAAACTGAACTTTCGAAAACATCACAGATGGATTTGCTTGGGACGTGTTAATTTAAAAGGGAGGAGCTATTTAAAAATAGCTCCTCCCTTTTAAATTAACTAAGTTGTATCTAGATTAAGATCTGTTTATATCAGATATAATTTCACGTATTAGATTGATATCTTCAATTTTTTTTCTTTCTTTTTTCCATGTTATCTTTTTCTTTTATTCTGGCAACGAACTCCGGATGATTTTTTTCAATAAACTTTTCAAAATCTTCAGCATTTCTAAAAAGGTTAAAACTATTATCATGTTTGTTGTAAACCAAACCTTTTAAACGCCTACTGGCAACAGCCGCAATGTTACCTCCCAAAAGCTGAGCATTCTGACTTGAAAAATAATCCTCAAAATATAAATATTGAGACCCCGAGTTAATAGCCTTTAAATGATAATTCCCACCATCAACCATTTGTCCTTTATCTTTTTTTGGTAAATTTTTCATTATATCAGCCACACTTATATAAATATCTTTCCCGTCAGAGAATGCAAATTCCTATTTCATCCTTTTTTCCGTAGTTGCAGAAAAAAAACGATGCGAAATGGTATCATTTCCTGTTTTTATAGTAAAATCTGCTTTAGAGCCGGAAGGGGAAGTGCTTTTAAAATCCTCAAAAGTTTTATAGATTCCTTCAGGATATTTTCCCTGTAAAGAATTTCCATTTTGCGCAAATGATGCGGATAACCCACAAAATAGAAGGAAACCGTATTTAATCAGTATATTTTTCATAATAGAAGAATTAAATTTTAAACCTTATTCCTGCTCCTAAATCGAATCTTGAAAGACTCTCAACATTTTCATCTTCCAAATTAATAGTGTTTTCAGTAAAACCATCATTTACTTTTAATTTGGACAAGCCTCCACCAGTTAATGAAGCCTGAGCTCCAATTGAAAGATATTTAGACAGGGCAAAATCGTACCCTAAATCTATTGCTGCTCCCAACGTTGATCCCTTTATGTTCACATTTCTATTCACTAAAAGAGATTCGTCCAAATAGGACATATATCCAAAACTAAAGGAGCCAATAAAACTATGTTTAGAATTATTCAATGCATATTTAGACATAAAAGAAGGGCCTATAAAATTTATGGAGATATCATCTGAAATAGTTCCCTGTACGCTACTTCCATCGTTAAAATCTACCTGCATGTTTCTTAAAGATTCCTGAGAAGCAAAGCGACTATACTTAAGGCCTAGTGCCCAGTTGTAGTTTACAAAATAGGAAGCATCCAAGCCCAACTGTAGCCAGATTTTAAGTTTTTGGTGTAGTCCCTTAAAACTGCTGGAATTTCATTAGAAACCTTTCCGGTTCTATATCCAAAACCTGCATGTGTTGCGATTCGTAATTTTTGCATTTTAGAATCAGCATCGTTTAAATCCTGCCCCATACTTGGCAAGACGAACAGAAGTAATAAAAAAGATAGTTTTTTCATTTCATTAAATAGATTGTTTTTAAATTATAACACTTTCGTTTTTAGCGGATTAAATGTAGATCAAAAAACAATACAAAAAATTTTTATATGAAAAATTTCATCGCTCTTTTCGTTATTTTATTTTGAAGTAAAAACAGTGCTTAAATTTTCTATTTAGGATAGAATTCTGAAGATTATAATTTGTCTATTCTTGATGCCTAACGGCAACTTGCTTAAGTTTTTCTACGCTTAGAGGCTTACTTAAAAAACCTGAGACTTCTTTATACGACTTTGCTTTGTCCCTATCTGAATGTGCAATAGAGGAAGTAACTATATAAATGATGGTTTCCAGATGAAAATTTGGTCTATGAAAAATTAAACTGTCCAAAAATTGCCAGCCATCCATTTGAGGCATATTGATATCCAGTAGTATTAATTTTGACAGGTAATATTCAGAAGTTTTTTTATTTCACCGCGTTTTTTACTGTGTTTTTTTCCATAAAAAAGGAGCCCAAGGCTCCTTTAGGTCATTACAGCAATTTTTAAATCTCACTTTTCCTGTACCGCTTTTTACTCTCTTAGTACGAACATCAAATCATCTTTTCTCTGCACGTTTTAATAAGTACTGTCCGTATTCATTTTTCTTTAAAGGTTCGGCCAATTTTATTAATTGCCCCTTATTGATATACCCTTTTTCATAAGCGATTTCCTCTATACAAGCTACTTTTAAACCTTGGCGTTTTTCTATGGTATGAATAAAATTTGAAGCATCCAGCATAGATTCGTGTGTTCCGGTATCTAACCAGGCATATCCCCTTCCCATTAATTCCACCTTAAGTTTTTCGTTTTTTAGGTATGCTTCATTTACACTGGTAATTTCCAGTTCTCCCCGGCTACTTGGTCTTACATTTTTTGCTATCTGCACTACGTTGTTTGGATAGAAATAAAGACCAATGACCGCATAATTACTTTTTGGGTGCTTTGGTTTTTCTTCAATACTAATCACGTTTCCATCATTATCAAATTCAGCAACACCATAGCGCTCTGGATTATTCACATAATAGCCAAAAACAGTAGCTTTACCATGTTGCTCCACATTTTCTACAGATTGCTTCAGCATTCCGCTTAAACCATGACCGTAGAAAAGGTTATCCCCAAGCACTAGGCATACATCATCGTTCCCAATAAATTCTTCCCCAATTATAAATGCCTGGGCTAATCCATCTGGGCTGGGCTGAATTTTATATTCGAATCGCATACCAATATCAGAGCCATCTTTGAGCAGCTTCTCAAAATTTGGGAGATCCTCTGGAGTAGATATAATGAGTACTTCTTTTATTCCTGCCAACATCAATACAGATAGCGGGTAATAAATCATAGGTTTATCATAAATGCTAAGCAACTGCTTGGAAACCCCTTTTGTAATTGGATATAAGCGTGTCCCAGAGCCTCCGGCTAGAATAATTCCTTTCATACTCATTAATTGTATTGATTCTTATAATAATCCTGATATTTCCCCGAAGTAACCCCATTAAACCAATCCTCATTTTGCAGATACCAATCGATGGTTAGCTCCAAACCTTCTTCAAAAGTAACAGATGGTTTCCAGCCTAATTCTTCATTAATTTTTGATGCATCTATCGCATAGCGCTTATCGTGCCCAGGACGGTTCTTGATATATGTGATCAACTCTTCAGAAGATCCTTCTGCTCGCTTTAATTTCTTATCCATGATCTTGCAAAGCAACTTTACAAGATCTAAATTTTGCCATTCATTAAAACCACCAATATTGTATGTTGCTTTTTTATTGCCCTTATGAAATACCAGATCAATCGCAACGGCATGATCCATAACATACAACCAATCTCGGGTATATCTCCCATCTCCATAGACTGGCAATGACTTTTTTTTGAACTATATTATTTATAAATAATGGAATAAGTTTCTCCGGAAATTGGTTTGGCCCATAGTTATTGGAACAATTGGTAATTACATAAGGAAGCCCATAAGTTTCCCCATATGCCCGCACAAAATGATCGGAACTGGCTTTTGAAGCTGAATAAGGAGAATTAGGGTCATAGGAAGTGGTTTCTTTAAACAAACCTGTCTCTCCTAGAGTTCCGTAAACCTCATCTGTACTAATATGATAGAATTGTCTATCTGCCCAATTATTGGCCCACAGTTCTTTAAATGCATTCAAAAGAATCATGGTTCCCAATATGTTTGTTTTTGCAAAAACCAATGGACCTGTGATAGACCTGTCCACATGAGATTCGGCAGCTAGATGAATCACATCATCAAATTGGTGTGTGTTAAAAAGGGCGGTAATATAATTCTCATCTGTAATATCACCATGAAGAAAAGTATAATTTTCTTTACCTTCAATATCTTTTAAATTTTCAAGGTTTCCCGCATAAGTCAAGGCGTCTAAATTATAGATGTGATAATCTGGATATTTGTTAACAAATCTTCTAACTACATGAGAACCTATAAATCCTGCTCCTCCGGTTATTAATATTTTTTTCATGACCAATTTAATACAATCAAATTAATACAACACACTTCACTCCAGACGTAAAATTAAATTTTTATAGGGTTCTCTACTAATAAAACTGCTTTAGATTGGAAACCCTAACATTTTAAATATTTAAGGGAGCCATTCAAGAGCATCCTAAATATTAACTTATTTTAATTGTAAAGACTTATAAAACCTTGCTAGAAGGAAAAGTCTCCTTTAGTTTTTTAGTCATAAAATTGAGAAAAATCATGTAATTGTAGGCCCAAAACCAAGATTTCAAAAAAATAATTAAAATACAAAGCGTTGGTGAAGAAATAGCTTTACCTATCGATGCCTAACGGCAATCTCCTTAAGTTTCTCTACGCTTAGAGGCTTACTTAAAAAGCCTGAGACTTCTTTATACGACTTTGCTTTGTCCCTATCTGAATGTGCAATTGAGGAAGTAACTATATATATGATGGTTTCCAGATGAAAATTTGGTCTATGAGCAATTAAACTGTCTAAAAATTGCCAGCCATCCATTTGAGGCATATTGATATCCAATAGTATTAATTTCGGAAGATCATATTCAGGAGATTTAAAATCTTCGAAAGCTTCTATTCCATCATTATAAAAACAGATAGAGTTAAATTGACCCGTACGTTCCACAACCTTTTTCACAATAAGCTGATAAATTTGATCGTCGTCTATAATACAAATGCTTTCTCTCATTTAAAATGTATTTTAAATACGGTTCCTACACCAACCTCACTTTCTACAGCTACCCTACCACCCATAGCTTCTATTTGGTTGCGGGTAATAAATAATCCCACTCCTCGAGAATTTGCAGTTTGAGTAAATGTCTTATATAACCCAAAAATCTTGTCCCCATGCCGCTCCAGATCTATCCCGACTCCATTATCTGCAATCTCTAATACCCAAATTTCATTTTCTTTATAACCAGTAATCGAAATCTCTAATTTCCTTGTTGGCTCCCGGTATTTTAGCGCATTTGTTAGAAAGTTTAATAAAACACTTTCCAGATAGGCAGAATTAAAAGGAACTATCATATCATCCGGCACATCCCTAGTAATTACAGCTCCTTTCTTAGTAATTTGCATTTGCAAAAGATCTATTGTCTTATCTATAAAAGTGTTTATTTGTAATGGCTCGACATTAAGATCTAGATTTGTATTAATGGAAACCACCTCATTAAGGTCATCTAAAGTATGGTTTAAAGCACTCCCTACTTTAGAAAGTAAATCTATATAATTAAGCTTCTCTTCCTCCAACGATGTTGTATTATAAAGGCTCAAGATAGCCTGAATATTACTGGAATGAGACCTTAAATTGTGGGAAACTATATAAGAGAAATTTAATAATCTCCTATTTTGCTCCATAACGGTTTGATAGCTTCTATTTAAATTAATCTCAGCCTCTTTTTTTTCACTAACATCTCTAAAATTTCCTACAATTCCATTAATATTAGGATCATCTAATAAGCTGGTTATAGTAGATTCTGCCCAACGCCATTCCCCTGCTTTATTTAGCAATCTTATTGGATCTCCAAGAAATGGTTGCTTAGGATTTTGAATTGCTGTTTGTATTTGTTTTTGAAAAGATTTAAAATCTTTCGGATGGACTAACGATCCTAAGTTAATGGCTTTAATTTCCGCCTCAGAGTATCCAGAAAGCTTTTCTCCGGAAGGAGAAGAATACAGTGTCCATCCTTCTTCAGAAAAAATTGTTACCACCTCGGCACCATTCTCTACAAGTGCACGATATCTTTGTTCTTTTTGAGCCAGTTCTTCCTGCGCAAAAACCCTTTCGGTTATGTCTTCTATAATTGAGATATGTGTATTGCCCGATGAGCCTTTTTTCCATAGTGGGGTCACCGAAAGTTTGATCCAAACTATATTTCCGCCCTTCTGAATTAATCTTTTTTCTAAACTATATTCCCTTATACTTCCCGTTGATAACTGATTCATTAAAGAAACATTTTTATCGATTTCTGAAGGATGTGAAATATCCTTAAAATTCATATTTCTCAACTCGGCATCGGTGTATCCGGAGAGCTCCCTAAATTTCTGGTTGGTCTCCAAAAACCTTCCTGTAGCAGTTTCTACTCGAACCATCCCAACTGCTGCTTGATTAAAAATTGTTCGGAATTTTAATTCGCTATTTGCTAATTCTCCTGCTTGTGCATTTACCAATTTCTGAAGCCTATCGGGTTGTTTAAATAAGAGAATCACCATCCAACTTAACCAGCATGCGAATAGAAGCATAAAAAAAGCTAAAGGAATTAGTTCATAAAACGATTCCTTAGGATTCTTAAGTGCTATATAAAACTTCCAATCTCCATCGGGCAAAACAATAGTTTCTGAAACCTGATATTCGGAATTTATTTTCTTCGGAAGAAAAAATTGCTCCTTTTTAGTTTCAGTGTCTACTTTAGAAAATTGAAACAGATATTTTTCTCCGGTTAATTTTTTCAACCCTGCCAATTCCAGGAGATTTTCTAGCTTAATTATTACAGCTGAAAAACCCCAAAATTCATTATTTTTAAAAACAGGTAATCTTCCAACAACGGCAGTTCCTCCTTGTTTTAAATTTATGGGTCCTGCGAAATACATTTTCTTCGCATCTATTGCCTTAAGAGCTTCTTTTCGGGTGTTAGGATCATTAAGAATATCATATCCTATTACTGCCTTATTTCTTTCGTATGGATACACCTTTTTAATAACCCCACATGGCACCAACTGGATATCGTCTACAATTGGAAATTGTTTTAATAATAAAGGTGCATTCTCCTCAAAATTTTTAATCTCTCCCTCATCATTAATTAGCAGAGCCATACTCAGCGCAACAGAATAGCTGTCTTTGAGCAAATGATTTAAGTTTTGCTCCACAAGCCCCATTACATTAATCATTCCCCGCTCTTCAGCCTCTCGAATAATTTGATAGCGCTGAAACAATAAATAGAACCCTAATAATAAAAGAAAAAAGAATGCTAAAATTCCCGCTAGAATTGGGCGGGAAAATACTTGTTTTTTAAAAAAACGAGAACCTTCTTTCGGGCTCATGTAGGATAGGGTGTAAAAATAAGTTTCTTAAAATTTTACTAAATATAAAGAAATTAAATATTATGATACCAATTACTCGCTTTTTTAATAAAAAGCGTTACGAATCGGTCTTCATAGACTTTAAAAAGTATTTTGGATTCACCCCATATTTTTCTTTGAAGATCTTAGAAAAATAACTTCTGTTATTTAATCCAATGGCAAGAACGATCTCAGATATGTTCTTTTCAGAATTCATAAGCATATCCTTCGCTGCCTCCAGCTTCACATTCTGAATGTATTTATTTACAGTTAGATCGTATACATATTTAAAACCTTCCTGAAGCTTATTTACATTGGTACCAGCTTCCTTTGCCAAATTCTCTACTGTTAAATTACTAGATAAATCCCCCGCAATTCTTTTGGCAACATAATCCACTTTTTGAATGTCTGATTTCCTTAAAATTTTAGGCAGTTTATCTTCAGCTTCATCATCTTGATATTGAGCGATCTGCACTACTAGCATCTCGAAAGACTTTCCTTCGAGAAAAAGAGACCTTAAAAAGCCTGAATGTTCTTTCTCATTCATTTCTTCCATGAGATCGGCTGCTTTCATACTATAATTTCCTTGGTAGAAAAATTGATGTTTTGAAACCTCATCCTTAAACAGCTTTTTTAAAGTGTCATCTAAATCTTGAAAATTATAATTTGACCGATGAGAAAAAGTAGCTCGTATTATTTCTAAGCTAGAAACATGGGTTTGCACGTTCGCCTTAAAATATAAGACGTGTCCATTATATCCACTGCTGGAAACTACAATATTCTGATATGCATCGATTTCGTGCATCTTTTCACCATCCTGAAAAGAGTGTGAAACAGAACCTTCAGAGCAAAAAATAAATTTTAATGGGTGTATGCTATTTAGTGTAAAATGAATTTCTACATCCTCATAAAATTTGCAATTGTAGGAGATCACTCCAATTCCCGAGTCGAAACTTGAAGCATGTACAGTACCTTCTCCCAATTCTTTGGGTATGGTCAAAATCTGTTCCGCTCCATCATTATCCAACGGGACATTTAAAGACTCTGAAATGTCTTGAATTATTTCATTAACCGGTAAGGTCTTAACTGCAATTTTCATAAAAACAATTTTCTAAATACAAAGCTAAAATTTTATTTTACATAAATTTTAACTTTTATTCGTTACTACCCATTCATCTAAATGGCAATCAAAAATAAGTCAAGCTTTCAGATATTACAATGTAAATAGTAAATAACAGCAAGATTAATGTGTATAACGTTATTCGTAACTTTATTAATGCAAAACCTTAAAATGTTAAAAAAAAGTTAATTTTTTTGATTAATACCATTAAGAATTTGTTTTAAAACGGTAATTCATCAATGAAAAAATGAACAACTTTACCATTCCAAAAAGGTCTTTTTAAATTTTTGATCCTATTGGCTAAATATTTTAATATGGTCACATTATTTATTTTACTAGCATTGGAGGTTTTACTTATTGTATTTGTGACCATCTTTTTTATTCGAAAGAACAATTAGATCTTTCGAAGAATTATCCAATTCACATCATTATTCCTAATTACTTCCCAATCTTATTTCATTATTTTTTTATACTCTAATTTTTTAAATACCTTGTTGCACAAGTTTTAAAGCGATACATGGAACTAAAGATTAGATATACAAAGACCCTAAATCAATTAATTTTCCTTAAAAATTACCGTTTTGGTAATTCCTCGATTAATTATAAAGATTACTGCGATCTTAAAAAATCTTTTCCCTTTCAAAAAACCTAAATTGCTTTAAACACGTAAGTATATCGTAGAGTTTACGATTAAAGAAACATGTTATAAAAGATTATTATGTCTAAAACCTATTACGATCCAGCCGATTTAAGAAAATTTGGAAATATTACTGAATGGAATGAAGAGTTAGGCTCAAAATTTTTCGATTATTATGGAAAAGTTTTTGAAGAAGGAGCTCTTTCCGCCAGAGAAAAATCTTTAATTGCACTTGCCGTTTCCCATGTGGTACAATGTCCTTATTGTATAGATGCCTATACCAAAGACGGACTGCAAAAAGGAATCGACAAAGAAGAAATGATGGAAGCTGTGCACGTTGGAGCTGCTATTAAAAGTGGCGCCACATTGGTTCACGGAGTCCAAATGATGAATAAATACGATAAACTAAGCATGTAATTTGCTGAAAGTAGAAATCAAAAACTTTGAAAAATTTTGATAGTTATCTGTAGAAAAATAATATTAAAAATTAAAGCATAGCCATTACAAATTAGACCCTCATTGAGGGATTAATACTACCGGTTTACTTTTTTATAATACTGAATTAAAAAAATATGGCTTTATTAAAATCTTTGGCAGCTAGAAAAGATGACCTTTCAAGTCCCGCCAATCAATTGGAATTTTTGAGCAATGGAATCTTCAAAAAAGGAGAATTACCTACGTTTAAGGATAAAATCGCCGAAACAAATCACTTCCCCCTAAAACCTAAAAAACTGGAGATTCTCCAGTTGAATTTAGGGTATATGTGTAATCAAGTGTGCTCTCACTGCCACGTAGATGCCGGGCCAGATCGTAAAGAGATCATGACCAAAGAAACCATGGAGCAATGTCTTGAGGTAATTAGAAACACTGGGGCACATACTTTAGATCTAACCGGGGGAGCACCAGAGATGAATCCAAACTTTCGTTGTTTGTGGAAGAAGCTTCTAAAGCAGGGATTAAAGATTTCATTGTGCGCTCTAATCTTACAATTATTTTAGCGAACAAGAAATATCATGACCTCCCCGAGTTTTTTAAAAAACATCGTGTTCATGTGGCATCTTCTCTTCCGTTTTATAAAAGAGACAAAACAGATAAGCAACGTGGCGATGGTGTTTTCGATAAATCTATTAAAGCATTGCAAATGCTTAATGCTGTTGGTTATGCACAAGAAGGAACCGGCCTAAAGTTGGACTTGGTTTACAATCCATCTGGTGCTTTCCTTCCTACCAATCAGCAAGCTTTAGAGCAGGATTTTAAAGTGGCCTTAAAAGAAGATTTTAATATTGATTTTAATAGCTTATTTGCAATTACCAATCTTCCAATAAGTAGGTTTTTAGAATACCTTATAGCCTCCGAAAATTACGAAGACTATATGTATGCTCTTGTAGAGGCTTATAATCCTACTGCTGTAGAAAATGTAATGTGTACCAATACCATTTCTATTAGTTGGGATGGCTGGTTATATGACTGCGATTTCAACCAGATGTTGGATTTAAAAGTGGCAAGTAAAGTTCAACATATTAGCGATTATAATGAAGACCTTCTAAATGACCGAAATATCATTATTTCGCAACATTGTTATGGATGTACTGCTGGACAAGGAAGTAGTTGCCAAGGAACGGTAGCATAATTTTAGTCTTACATGAATTTAAAACACTGCTTTTTAATACTTTTTCTTTTTCAACTTGGAACACTCATAGCCCAAGAGCCTTTAGATAAATTATTATCTAAATATAACTCTCACAGCGTTCCTTATATTTCTGTTGAAGAGTTAAAAATGCAAACTGAAAATGAAAAAGTCTTTATTTTAGATTCCAGAGAACTAGAGGAATTTGAAGTGAGTCATCTTAAAAATTCGACTTTTGTAGGTTATAATGATTTTTCAGTAGCTAGCGTAGCTTCCAAAATCGAGAATAAGAATGCTCCAATTGTTGTATACTGTTCTTTAGGAATACGTTCAGAAACTATTTCAGAAAAACTGAAGAATGCCGGGTATACCAATATAAAAAATCTTTACGGAGGGATTTTTGAATGGAAGAATAAAGGTTACAGTGTATATGATTCCGCAAATAAAGAGACTCAAAAAATTCACGCCTTTTCGAAGCATTGGTCTAAATATCTGCATAAAGGTGAAAAGATCTATAAATTATAACTCTCGAAAATTTCAATAAAATTGAATCCAAAAAATTTACTTCTCATATTTACCCGAAATCCTGAATTAGGAAAAGTAAAAACCAGGCTAGCCAAAAATCTGGGAGATCAAACTGCATTGGATATTTATAAGTTCTTATTGGACCATACGGTTTCAATTACCGAACCACTGGAAATTACCAAGGAAGTTCATTATTCAGAAAAAATTCATGAGAATGATATTTGGGATGCTTCCATATTCAACAAAAAGCAACAAATTGGGGAAGATCTAGGAGACAGAATGAAGCATGCGTTCGCCGAAGGTTTTAAAAATGGATATTCTAATATCATAATTATTGGAAGCGATATGTACGATATCACTTCCGAAGAGTTAATTCAGGCATTTAAAGAATTAGAAACAAAAGATTTTGTAGTAGGTCCCGCGGAAGATGGTGGCTATTATTTATTAGGAATGCGTAAGTTGAAACCAACTATATTTGTAAATAAGGAGTGGGGAACCTCTACCGTATTAAAAAACACGTTACAAGATCTAGATCAAGAAAATTTTGCTCTTTTAGAGTTAAAAAATGATGTAGATTATTATAGTGATATCAAGGAACATAAGGCTTTTCAGCAATTTTTTTCGATAAGAAATATGACAAATCAAATACAAGAGACTACAGATTATTTAAAGGATAAAGGTTTTGATGCTCCAGAAATAGGAGTGATTTTAGGAACCGGTTTAGGAAAACTCCCAAATGAAATAGAGATTTTAGCTGAAGTCAGCTACAATCATATTCCTTATTTCCCAACAGCCACCGTAGAATTTCACAAAGGAAAATTGATCTACGGAATTTTGAAAGGTAAGAAAGTAGTTGTAATGCAAGGTAGATTTCATCTATATGAAGGCTATTCTTTAGAAGATGTGACTTTCCCTGTGCGAGTAATGAAGAGACTGGGCATTCAAAAATTATTGGTTTCTAATGCATCGGGATCAATAAATTTAGATTTCAAGAAGGGAGAATTAATGCTGATTGATGATCATATTAATCTTCAAGGAGGCTCTCCACTAGCTTTTAAAGGGGTTGAAAAATTAGGAGAGCGTTTTGTAGATATGAGTGCGCCTTATGATGCTACAATGAATTCAGATTTAGAAAAGATCGCAAAAAAACATTCCATTAAATTACAAAAAGGTGTGTATGCTTCGGTTCTTGGGCCGCAATTAGAGACTAGAGCAGAATACCGTTACTTAAAAATTATAGGCGCAGATGCTGTTGGAATGAGCACAGTGCCCGAAGTAATTGTTGCCAATCATTTAAATATTCCAGTGTCGGCAATTTCTGTAATCACAGATGAAGGAAACCCAGACGACTTAAAACCCGTAGATATAAGTGAGATCATCGCCATGGCCGAGAAAGCAGAGCCAGCAATGATCTTATTATTTAAAGAATTAATTAAAAATCTTTAAGTGTTGTAATTATTTTACATTTAATTCCACTTAGCAAATAGAGTCACCCTAATAAAAAAAAGAAAATGAGTTATTTAGATACTACGTATGATGTTTATAAAGACGCAGCTTTAACCCCGGATGTTGGACTATGTTGCACAACCAATCCTATTTGGGAACTACCAGGCCTTAAGATTCCTAAAATAATGCAGGAGATGAATTATGGTTGTGGTAGTACTGTGCACGCCAGAGATCTTTCTAACAATCCAAAAATGCTTTATGTAGGTGTTGGTGGCGGAATGGAATTGCTTCAGTTCTCCTATTTCAATCGTGAAAAAGGCGGTGTTATTGGAATAGACATGGTAGACGAAATGTTGGAGGCTTCTCGTAAGAACTTTGTAGAAGCTGAAGCTACAAACCCATGGTTTAAAAGTGATTTTGTAACGCTTAAAAAAGGAGATGCACTTAATTTACCTGTAGAAGATAATACGGTAGATGTTGCAGCTCAAAACTGTTTGTTCAATATATTTAAGGCTGAAGATCTTAAAAAAAGCTATTGAAGAAATGTACCGAGTGTTGAAGCCGCACGGAAAATTGGTAATGAGTGATCCAACTTGTGAGCAGCCAATGAATGATGAGTTAAGAAACGATGATAGATTAAGAGCTTTATGTTTAAGTGGAAGTTTACCAATCGCCGAATATGTTAAAGCATTGACTGATGCCGGTTTTGGAACAATAGAAATTAGAGCTAGAAAACCATACCGTATTTTAGATCCTAAAAATTATCCAACAGAAGAACTGATTTATATAGAATCTATTGAAGTTGCTGCTATTAAAGATCCAATGCCGGAAGATGGACCGTGTATCTTTACAGGAAAAGCTGCAATTTATTACGGAGATGAACCATTTTTTGATGACAAAAAAGGGCATATTTTATTAAAAAATCAGCCATTGGCTATTTGCGATAAAACTGCCGCTGCTCTAAAAGAAATTGGTAGAGACGATATTTATTTTAGCGAATCTACTTTCCACTATGATGGTGGAGGTTGTTGCTAACTAACGTCACACTGAGCTTGTCGAAGTGTATATTTAAAAGATACTTCGACATCCCAATACGTGTTGAGACAGCTTGCCATATATTTTGTCATTCTGAACGTAATGAAATGAAGTGAAGAATCTTTAGATTGTTGAGAGATTCCTCCTTTGTCGGAATGACATTTTATAAATCATGTCACACTGAACTTGTCGAAGTGTATGGTCAAAAGCAGTTTCAACAGCCCGATAGGTATCGGGATAGTTTGACATCGGGTTTCATTGTTTAATGATGTTAACATACGTCACCCTGAACTTGTTTCAGGGTCTCAAGCACATTTACTGAAATGCTGAAACAAGTTCAGCATGACGAATAAAATTATAATTTAAACACATACTATGAAAAAATCACCTTTAATAATAGCATTTATAGCTGCCATTTTTTTAAGCAGTTGTAATTTAATTTCTTCGGCAGGGCTTTCCAGCAAAGGCTTGCCTACCAACGAAGCTCCGGAAGAATTACCTTCTACCACTGCAAATTCAGAAGTTAATGTAGATCATAGCGAATGGAATACCTTGCTTAAAAAGCACGTTTCCAACGAAGGTTTGGTAGATTATAAAGGTTTCATGAAAGATAGAGCGCAATTAAATGCCTACCTGTCTAAACTTTCAGAAATGAAACCCACCAAAGACTGGTCTGTACAAGAGCAATTGGCGTATTATATCAATATTTATAATGCATATACGGTAGATCTTATTTTAAATAATTATCCTACAAAAAGTATAAAAGACATCGATGGGCCTTGGACCAAAGACATTGTGCCTATTGGAGATGTAGATATTTCTTTAGGTGGTGTAGAAAATAGTATTTTGAGAAAAATGAATGAACCAAGAATTCATTTTGCAATCAACTGTGCTTCTAGTTCTTGTCCTAAACTATTAAATGAAGCTTACACCGCAGCAAAAATCAACGAGCAATTGGATAGAGCCACTAAGGAGTTCGTAAATTCAGATAAGAATGAGATTTCGAAAAATTCTGCTAAATTGTCTTCGATCTTCGATTGGTATAAAAAAGATTTTACTGAAAATGGTATGACATTATTAGACTACGTAAATAAGTATTCTAATGTAAAGATCGATGCCGGAACTGCAGTTAATTATAAAGATTACGACTGGAACTTAAACGAGCAAAAATAATATGATTAGCATTATTATCCCTGTTTTAAATGAAGAAACCGGAATTGTAAGGCTGCTCGATCATCTTAAAAATAATTCCTCTTTCGCTAACAATGAGATTCTAATTGTAGATGGAGGAAGCACAGATCAAACTCCGGAGCTTGTAAAAAAGTACTCCGGAGTTGTTTTTTTAGCTTCTGAAAAAGGAAGGGCTAAGCAAATGAATACCGGGGCGAAAAATGCCAAATTTGAGATCCTGTATTTTTTACATGCAGATAGTTTCCCACCGCCCAATTTCGATCAATTAATTCTGAAGCAAATAAATGCAGGAAATAGCGCAGGTTGTTTTCAGATGAAATTCGATATGGACCATTGGTGGCTTAATTTAATGGGATGGTTCACTAAATTCAACCATAAAGCCTGCAGAGGTGGAGACCAATCTTTATTTATCACTAAAAGTTTATTTAAGGAACTGAATGGTTATAATGAAACCTTTGTAGTTTACGAAGACAACGAGTTTATTGGCAGATTATATAAACAAAAGGAGTTTGAAGTAATCCCGGAATCTATAACCACCTCAGCAAGAAAATACGAAGAAATAGGTGTTTGGAAATTGCAGTTTTGTTTTGCTAATATTTATTTGAAAAGATTGATGGGAGCAACACCTGAAGAATTACATCAATACTACAAGCGCAGGATTAATCCCTGAGCATTTCTCCATAAAAGCCTTGAACCACTTTTAAAGCCGGCTTATTCTGTGGGGTAAATTGATTGTTTTCCATTCCGCCGGCCTGCTCATGGTTATGAAACCATTTCCATAAAAACCCGCCAGAAAACCACTCTTCCCTCCAGAATTCTTGATATAACGCCATTAAAGCATCAGATTGTAAATCATAATTTAAAGAGGTTTCTATTCGAGAAGAATCCCAAGGTTGTTTGGTTGCATAATCGGTGTTTCTGTAACCATACTCTGTAAATAAGATCTTCTTGTCATATTTATTGGAAAGCTCTTTTAATTGCGTTTTATGGGGTTTCCAAGAAATCCTCAACTCTTCAATCTTTGGAGACTTTCCTTCACTCAAAGGAAAATAAGCATCAACTCCTATAAAATCTAATTGGCTCCAAAACTTAACTTTTTCAACCTTATCCCAGTTTTCAGCATAGGTAAGCTTCCCTTTATAAATCTTTCTGACTTTTACGATTAGTTGTTCCCAGAATTCAGTGCGTTCATTTGCGAATTCATATAGCTCAGTGCCTATACACAATAATTTCGCATTTTCATCAGCAGCCATCTGGGCGTATAGCATTATATATTTCTCGTAATTTGCCTCAAACTTCTTCCAATCTTCTTCTGAATACATCATAATATTCCCCGTAAATGCTCCATTCCCGATCCAGATATGTGGTTTAACCATCACTTTTAAGCCTTGAGAATGTAATAATTTTGTGGTTTCTCTTATTCCATCTAATCGCTCTCCTTGCCATTGGCGCTCCACGTTAAACCTAAGATCCGGACTTGAGATACTTTGCATAAAAGCATATGGCATTACCGCCACCGCATTGGCATTCACATCTTTAATTGGAGTGATATGGGACGCAGAAACCGGCTCTCTAGAAGCAACTAAACTTATTCCGTTGAATTTGTCTTTGGTCTTCTGCCCTTGGCAAGAAGTTATAATGAACAATAATAGAATTAAATAAAGGAAATTTATTCGCATAGATCTTGAAAAATTATTGATTTTTTATTTTTATTCTATATAATTTCTTCACCCTGTCCCGAAAGCTTTCGGGATCATTTCAGGGTCTCAGTCTAAATTAATTTTTAGTGCTGTGAGATTCTGAAACAATTCTGAAAGCTACCGGAACTGATTGAAATTATTTATGTTTTTATAATGCTTTAGGTATGAGCAAAAAGTTATTTAAAATGAATTCAATTCCCAGTTATAATTATAAAATTCGACCTTTAAGCTAACGGGAATTGGAGCTTTCCTGTATTTATTTATATAATCTATCAAAGTTCCTCCCTCTTTAGTAAAATCTTGCTCATACCATTTCATCAATTCTGAAAGCAAGACTTTATCCTTCTGAACTTTTATAAAATCCGAAGAATTGATTGCCTTTACAGTTTGTTGTTGCAATTGTTTTTCCAAAGTTTCCGGCCTATACGCTTCATCAATTATTGGAGGACATCCTTTTGCGGCACATACCAATACAAAATGAAACCTGGCTTCTTCTGGATATTTCCCGAACAATAACTTTTTCTCGATATCGTCCAGAGTCACGGACTGTTGCCCTAAACTATGAGTTTTAGTACTGAAAAAGCCTTCTATATCCATCGGAGATTTTACAGGAAACTGCTTCACAATTCCATTTATCACGGCAATATTGTAAGCATTTATCCAAAATGCCTTATAGGTATCCGGATCTTCCGTAGAAACTTTTACACGTTTTGCCTGACTTAACAATTCATATAAATGATTGGGATTCTGCTTTATTTCTGCGTACTTTACCCTACCATTACTAACATATTGCTTTAAAAAAGCATCGGAGGCATCAAAGAATTTTGAAGGTTCCTGAGCAAAAGAAAAGCTTGAAATTAAAATTATTAAAGAAAATAAATATTTCATTTAGTTGAATTAAAAAAGGTTTATGGCAATTCTGCGACCAAACATATTAGAATTAAGTCGAATTTTAAAAATATTACTAACCCGATTGTCACCAATCCTCTAAAAATAAGGAATTATATGGAGCATATTGTCATAATAGGCAATGGAATTTCTGGAATTACAGCCGCCAGACACATTAGAAAACAGTCTGACAGAAGGATCACAGTAATTTCTTCAGAAAGCGATCATTTCTTTTCTCGTACTGCTCTTATGTACGTATATATGGGCCATATGAAGTGGGATCATTTAAAACCTTACGAAGATTGGTTTTGGGAGAAGAACAGAATTCAACTGAAAAACGCTTACGTATCTCAAGTTCAACCAGAGATCAATCAGCTCACCTTTTCTTCCGGAGAAATTATGCTTTACGATAAGCTGATTATCGCTACAGGCTCCAGTTACAATAAATTTGGTTGGAAAGGTCAGGATCTTGATGGTGTTCAAGGCATGGTGACCAAACAAGATTTGGAGTTATTAGAAGAAAACACCAAAAATTGCAGAAGAGCTGTGATTGTGGGTGGAGGACTTATAGGCTCTGAACTTGCAGAAATGCTAAGCACAAGAAAAATTCCTGTCACATTTTTAGTTCGAGAAACAAGTTTTTGGAATGGGGTGCTTCCTCCCGGGGAATCAGAAATTATTAATAATCATATTCGGGAACATCATATAGATCTTAGATTGAGTTCCAATCTTAAGGAGATTCTTTCCGATGAAAATGGTCGCGTTAAAGGAGTGATTGTAGAAGAAACGGGGGAAGAAATAGCCTGTGATCTTGTAGGACTTACTGCCGGAGTATCTCCAAATATTAGTTTTCTGAAAGATTCGGGAATAGAATTAGACAAAGGAGTTAAAGTTAACAGGTCGCTTCAAACAAATTATGAGAACATTTATGCTATTGGCGACTGTGCCGAACAACATGAAGGAATAGGCGATAGAAAATCTGTAGAAGCGGTTTGGTATACGGGTAGAATGATGGGGGAAGTTGTGGCGCAAACAATTTGTGGAAACCCAATGAAATACAATCCGGGGCATTGGTTTAACAGCGCGAAATTTTTCGATATAGAATATCAAACTTATGGCTGGGTTTTTCCGGAACCTCGAGACGGAGAAGCACATTTTCACTGGCAGCATGAAGATGGCCAAAAATGTATCACCATAAATTATCAAGAAGAAAGCAGAAAATTTGTAGGGATTAATACCTTCGGAATTAGAATGCGCCATGAAACATTCGATACATGGTTAACTGAGGAAAGGTCTGTAGATTATGTGATAGAGAATCTAAAACAGGCCAATTTTGATCCCGAATTTTATGACACCTACGAAGCCGAAATTCAGCAAAGTTTTAATAAACATCAACCAGTAGCTCAATAAACCCTAAAAATTACACGTAGTATGGAAAATAATATGTCCTTGACCGGTGATGTTTCAACTTCCTTAAGTATCTCACAAAAACTGGCTGTCTTCTTAGGAATGGCCGGATTATTTATTCTGACTTTAGCTAGTTTTAATATCAATTTCCCTAATAGAACCCTCTGGTTATACACAACTCTTGCAGCAATTGGAATTGGGGTTATTTGGTTTGCTCAGGCAACGTATGCTAATAAAACCGAAGGAATAAAAAATGACCATATTTGGTTTAAATCTATTACGAATGGAGGAGTGCTCGGTTGGATAGCGGGCCTAGTTTTAACCGGATTTTATATAGTGCTCTATTTCTATCCTGAATATCTTGGCTTGAATGCGGAAGGAGAGAACACCGGAATTATTGCATTTTTCGATCCCTTAAGTAAACTGTTAAGTGGCAATCCTGCTAGCCAATGGTTTGTATATGGAACTCTTTATACAATTGCGATTCTTTCCTTCGGAATAAAATTTATCTGGAAATACCGTCATAATAAATATGAGCGTTTACGAACTTTTTCGGTCATGTTCTTTCAGTTAAGCTTTGCTTTTTTGATTCCTGAATTTATGCAACGTTTAAATAGCGATAATTTCTCATTACCATATTATGATCTTAAGAATATCTGGCCTTTAAACTATTATAATTTCGAACAATACCGGGTAGATTCTATGATTAATGCCGGAGATATTGGAATAGCCATGCTGCTCTTCGGAATTGCTTCCATATTTATAATCACCCCAATTCTTACCTATAAGTATGGGAAACGCTGGTATTGCTCTTGGGTTTGTGGCTGCGGAGGCTTAGCTGAAACTGCCGGAGACCCTTTTAGACAATTGAGTGATAAATCCCAATCGGCCTGGAAAATCGAGCGTTGGGTGGTACATAGCGTTGTGGTTTTTGTGGTACTAATGACAACTGCAGTAATCTATTCGTATTTGGGTGAAGATGGAAAATATTGGTTGAATAGAACTTCTTTTCTCATTGGAGTTGCAGTGCTGCTAACAAGTGTTTTCGCATTGGTAATGATCTTTAAAAGAAATGAATTTCAGAAAGATGCAAAATTTGGCGCAATTGGGTATTTAGCAATTATTTTATCCCTTATTGGCTTTCATTTTTTAAGTGGAGAGGGGAAAGTTTTCCTGTTTGAAGCCGAAGCCTTAAGATCTACCTATGGTGTTTTAATTGGAGCCATTTTTAGTGGGGTGATTGGTACCGGCTTTTATCCGGTTTTTGGAAATCGAGTATGGTGTAGATTTGGATGTCCAATGGCGGCAATACTAGGATTTCAGCAACGATTATTTTCAAGATTTAGAATTACAACCAATGGAGGCAGTGCATCTCTTGCGGAAATTGTTCTACGTATTGCGAGATGGGGATAGATGTTAGAGCTTATGCTCAAAAAGGAGAAAATATTGTGCGTTCCAGTTGTGTAGGCTGCGGAATTTGCTCTGCGGTTTGTCCGAGAGGAGTGCTTAAATTGGAAAACGATTCTATGAATGGGAGAATTAATGCCAATGAGATCCTTTTAGGAAACGATGTGGATTTAATAGATCTACTGAATCAGAAATAATATTTTGTAAGTAACTACCTTTAAAATCGAACCTATCCCTGTTCTAGTACTAAGCTACATGAGAAGATCCCACTGAATGTCTGAAAAAATTATAGTTATTATCCCAGCTTTTAATGAAGAAGCTTCCATTGGCAAGGTAATTCAGGAGATCCCGGAAATTGTTTCAGAGATCATTGTGGTTAGCAATAATTCTACGGATAACACTGCGAAAGTTGCTAAAAATGCCGGCGCAACTGTGTTGTTTGAAGCAAACAAAGGTTATGGTTATGCTTGTTTAAAAGGCATGGATTATATTTCTGAAAAAGAGGAAAAACCCAGCATCATTGTATTTTTAGATGGAGATTACAGCGATTATCCTGCAGAACTCACTCAAATTGTAGAGCCGATACTTTCAGACGATCTGGATATGGTAATTGGAGCTCGGGTTAAGAAATGGCGAGAAAAAGGCTCGATGACTTTTCCGCAGCGGTTTGGAAATTGGTTAGCGACTTCCTTAATGAAATTATTCTTCAACGCTAATTTTACAGATCTTGGACCTTTTAGGGCTATTAAATACGGCAAATTACTTCAACTAAATATGCAGGATAAAACCTATGGCTGGACGGTAGAAATGCAATTGAAAGCCATAAAGCAGAATTTCTCTTATATAGAAGTGCCGGTGCATTATAAAAATAGGATTGGTGTCTCAAAAGTTTCAGGAACCATTAAAGGGGCTATCTTTGCAGGCGTTAAAATATTGACTTGGATTTTTAAATACAGTTTTAAATAATGGATTTTGCGATTATAATAATTTACACGCTCGCACTTTTGCTCATTTTGTTATACAGCATTTCTCAGCTAAGCTTGCTCATAAATTATCTTAGATCCAAAAAAAGGAACGAATCCAGCGTAAAATATAACTTTTCCAATCCTTCGGAAATTCCCATAGTTACTATTCAATTACCACTTTATAATGAAATGTATGTGGTAGAAAGGTTGCTAGAAAATATCTCGAAGCTCGATTATCCTAAAGATAAATTGGAAATTCAGGTTTTAGATGATTCTACGGATGAAACGGTAACCTCTACTGCTAAACAGATTCTTGAGCTTCAAAAAAACGGTTTAGACATAAAACATATTACCAGAATAGACAGAACTGGTTTTAAAGCAGGAGCCTTAAAGGAAGGATTAAATGTTGCGAAAGGAGAATTCATAGCCATTTTTGATTCCGATTTTATGCCGAAGTCGGATTGGCTTCTTCAAACACTGCCCTATTTTAAGGATGCTGAGATTGGTGTAGTTCAAACCAGATGGGGACATATTAACAGAAATTATTCTCTACTCACAAAAATTCAAGCATTCGCACTCGATTTTCATTTCATTTTAGAACAAGTTGGTCGGAATTTTGGAAAGCATTTCATCAATTTTAATGGGACTGCAGGGGTATGGCGAAAAGAGTGCATTATGGATGCAGGCAACTGGAGTGGAGATACCCTAACGGAAGATCTCGATCTAAGTTACCGCGCGCAAATGAAGAAATGGAAATTTAAATACTTGGAACATGTTGAAACTCCTGCGGAATTACCCGTGGTAATAAGTGCTGCGAGATCTCAGCAATTTAGATGGAATAAGGGCGCGGCCGAAAATTTTCAGAAGAACTACTCCAAACTGCTTTTTGATAAAACCCTAACCGCAGGAACGAAATTCCACGGATTTTTCCATTTGCTAAATTCCAGTATGTTCTTATTAATATTGCTTTTAGCCGTTTTAAGTGTTCCCGTGCTATATATAAAAAATACCAATCCGGAATTCAGCAGCTATTTTAATGTGATCGCTTTTTTTTGCGATTAGTACGCTTATCTTTTTTATCTGTTATTGGGTTACGTATTCCAAGATCCACGGAAAAGGTGTCGGTAGCTTTTTTAAATTTATTGGAATGTTTCTAACTTTTTTCTCGATCGCCATGGGATTTTCTGTTCATAACTCGCTTGCAGTTCTGGAAGGCCACTTCGGAAAGAAAAGCGACTTCATTCGTACTCCAAAATTCAATATTAATAATCTTAAAGATTCCTGGAAAGGCAATAAGTATTTATCCCGAAATCTGTCCCTGAGTACTATGGTTGAAGGCTTACTTTGGCTGTATTTTGGATTTGCCATTTATAGTGCGTTTGTACTGGAAGACTTCGGACTTATTATATTTCATCTGATGCTTTTTGCGGGGTTTGGATATGTTGTTTTCAAATCTCTACTCTCAAAAGTTTAATTCCTAAATGGATTCTCTTACTCAAATAGTTCTAGGAGCAGCCGTTGGAGAAGCTGTATTAGGTAGAAAAGTTGGAAATAAGGCCATGCTCTATGGTGCGATTGCCGGTACTATTCCAGATCTGGATTCGTTTGCTCCATTATTCACAGACACACTTACTTCCATTGAGATTCACCGAGGATTCACACATTCCATCGTTTTTTCAATATTATTTGCACCCATCTTTGGCTGGCTCATCTCGAAAATTGAAAGAAAATCCAGAGTTAACTGGAAAGATTGGTCTTGGCTTATGTTTTGGGGATTTCTAACTCATCCGTTATTGGACGCTCATACTACTTGGGGCACTCAACTTTTCTGGCCGCTGGATCTTCGACTAGCTTACAAAAACATCTTTGTAATAGATCCACTTTACACGCTTCCCTTTCTCATCTTTGTAATCTTGGCAATGAGATCCAAACGAGGATCTGCAAAAAGGAAGAAGTATAATAATCTGGGGCTCATTGCTAGTAGTGCTTATTTGGTGTGTACGATCGGTTTAAAAGGCATCGCGTATTATAAATTTAAGAATGCTTTAGAAGAACAGAATATTTCCTACCTACAATTACAAACCAGACCCAGCCCTTTTAATACGATTATGTGGTCTGCAAATGTGGAATTGGAAGATGCTTATTTAATTGGGGATTATTCCCTTTTTGATGCTAAGCCAATAAAATTTAAAAGCATTCCTAAAAATCACTTTTTAGTCGACTCTTTAAAGAATGAAAATAATTTTAAAAGGATTGTTGCAATCTCTCAAGGTTGGTATACAATTTCTAAAAGAGGTAAAAATCTTTATTTTAATGACCTGCGTTTTGGCTCTTTAGATCCTACTTCGGATAACTCAAAATTTGTATTTAGTTATCTTTTGAAGAAAGAAAATGGGGATTTAACAATCGAAGAAGTGCCAAGAGACCCCGAAGAAGCGAAGGCTCTTTTAAAGAATTTAGGAAAGAGGATACTGGGAAATTAGTATTGCATATCTTTTTGAGTCTATCCTCTTAAAAATGGTAGTGTCACCCTGAACTTGTTTCAGGGTCTCTCTCATAAATGAGATGCTGAAACAAGTTCAGCATGACGGAAAATGTCTAGTGTTAATTAGTTGAAAATTACTCACTGGAACAAAAAATAGTTACCCAGTTTATTTTAATCCTTTTTAAAAATCAAATTTTCTTCATTTGTTTGGTTAGCTTATCTTTAAGATTCAAAAAATTAATTTTCCATATGTATTCCTCCCGAATTCTACTTTTATTACTCATTATTACAACCTGTAAAATAAGCTTTGCTCAGCAGCGATCGGAAGAACTTGATAAAATCATTGAAATTGTTCAAGATCATAAAAGTTATGAGGTCAAAGAATATCCTTTAGGACTCTATACAGAAGATTATTACCGTAGAGAATCTCTCTTTGCCGGTCAACAGTTAAAAAAGTTGAATTTATTAAATGCTTCGGAAATGTCTCAAACCGACATGATTTCTTTGGAGCTTTTAAAATACAAGCTTCAGGAAACAATTGATAGGTTTGAATATAAATTATATCTCAATCCGCTCCTGTCAGATGCCGGATTTCACCTAAGTCTGCCCTATAATGTTACACAATTAGCAGATTATTCTCAGGTAAAGACTTACCTAAACAAACTAAATGCGATCCCGGAATATGTAAATCAGCATTTACTTTTATTACGTGAAGGTTTAAAATCAGGAATCACCCAACCTCGGGTGATCTTTGAAGGTTATGAAAGCACTTATAACGATCAATTAGTGAAAAATTACAAGGACAGTTATTATTATTCTCCTTTTAAAGATTTGCCTAATTCTTTATCTGAAGCTCAGAAAGATTCGGTGCTAGATGTTGCAGAAAAAGCAATTAAAAAATCTGTATTACCAGAATTTAAGAAGATCAAAAGATTCTTCGACAAAGAATATTTACCTAAAACACGAACAAACTTAGGAGTTTCAGAAATTCCCAACGGGCGAGCCTTTTATCAAAATAGGTTGAATTATTATACCACTCTGGATTTAACTGCGGAAGAAATTCATCAAATTGGTTTAGATGAAGTGTCTCGGATTAATTCTGAAATGAAACAAATTATCGAAAAAGTGGGTTTTAAAGGTACTTTCGAAGAATTCATCCTATTCCTACGAACCGATGAGCAATTTTATGCAACCACTCCCGAAGAGCTATTAAAAGAAGCCCGAAATATTTCTAAAAAGATAGATGCACAATTGCCTAGATTTTTTAAAAAGTTACCAAGAAAACCTTACGGAGTTACTCCGGTACCCGATGCCATCGCACCAAAATACACCACAGGAAGGTATATTTCCCCACAAGAAGATACTCAACCCGGATATTATTGGGTAAATACCTACGATCTACCCAGTAGGCCATTATATGTACTTCCGTCGCTTACCGCGCATGAGGCGGTGCCTGGGCATCATTTACAAATTTCACTAAATTCTGAATTAGGCGATAGTATTCCAAAGTTTAGGAAGAGCTTTTATCTTTCGGCTTACGGGGAAGGCTGGGGGTTATATTCAGAGTTTTTAGCTGAAGAGATGGGAATTTACACCACGCCATACGAAATGTTTGGAAAACTCACCTATGAGCAATGGCGAGCCTGTAGATTGGTAGTAGATACCGGAATTCATGCTTTGGGCTGGACGAAGGATGAAGCAGTGAATTTTTTGAGATCGAATACCGCGCTTTCTTTTCACGAGATAAATACGGAAGTGGACCGCTATATTTCATGGCCCGGACAAGCGGTTTCTTATAAAATTGGAGAGCTTAAAATTAGAGAACTTCGCAAAAAAGCCGAAAAAGAATTAGGAGCAGATTTCGATATCCGCGATTTTCATGAGGTAATTCTTTCTCAAGGCACATTGACTTTGGCCATCATGGAAAAATTGGTAAGTAATTATATCGAAAACAGAAAAGCTGATCAATAATGAAAGAGGTTCTTAATTAAAAGAACCTCTTGGCTATTTCAAATAAAATAAGTCAACGATTCTTTTTCTAAAATATTCATTTCGAAAGAGCTCATTTGAGAGACCGAGAAATCTCACTATTGATTGAGACATTAGGTTCCTTTGAGATCTCTCCCGAGGGTCGAGATGACAATCTCAAAAAAATTCATTTCGACATCCCGATAGCTACCTTAGGTTTGAATTATTATTTTTAAAGTAAGAGCTATATTATTGAACCCTGTCAGCGACCCAGCGA
>NZ_AJLT01000024.1 GCF_000258765.1 Gillisia marina | reverse complement strand
TTTTGCTTTGATGGAGTAATACTATTATTGCTGACTTATAAATTCCAAAATTTTACTTTCCAGATCCGGAGTGTTTAATTGAAGATCCCCTCTTTTAATATTACCTTTAGAATCCATAAAGATAAGTTTGTTTAAATAATTTTTTAAAAGGTTTTCGTCTACCCTTATTCTAGTTGCTTGAAAATGCAATTTAGGATCGAATGAATTATTTTTAATAACCTCGAGCCATTTATCAGAATCGCCCATATCTAGGTTGATGCCTATAAATGCCACTTCTGGATATTTAAATTGCAGATTCTTTATAATGTCTTGTTGCCATTTATAATGAGATGGAGACGAGCTCATCCATCTGTAGGTAACCATGGGTTTTCTGGTAAAACTTTTAAGCTTAACCGTATCTTTCTTGGTGTTTATATAGATTTTATCGCCAAGTGAATTACCAGGTAAAAAATCTGATTGAATTCTGGCCATCTGAGTTATTCCATTCTGCATATTTCCGGAATAGTTCATTTTTTTTAATAAATTCAGAATCAGTTCTACATTCTCTTCTTTTTGAGAATAAATAATTCCTTGAGAAGCCAACCGGTCTAAAAATGTATTCTTAATATTTTTATTCTGGATTAAGGAATCTACCAGTTCTATGCGGAATCTTATATTTTCAAAACTATTTAAATTAGTACAGTTTTTATCTTTTGATTTTTTTTCGGCACAATTTTCTAGAGATTTTGTTCTTAAAAAATCATCTATAAAATTTAAATATACATAGGAGTCTTCTAAAGCTTCATTGTTAAAAGAAACATCTTCTCTATATGCATGAAAATCTGAAGGGATCTTATCTGCCAGGCTAGGGTTATATTTTCGAATTAAAAATGCGTAGCGTTCTCTAAGATCGTAATATTCGTAATTAATACTGGCATTTGCGATCTTGTAAAAATCCTGAGAAATCTCAAATTTTTCTTCAAGATCTATTAGCTTTTGCTTTCTATTAGCTTTTATAGAATCTGTTTTCTGAGCAAATTCAGATGGATCAGATTTGTAGTAAGATAAAACCAGATCGTTGTCCTGCTGATTAAGAAGATACAAATCGGTTAAAAAATTGCTTTTTTCGGAACCTCTTCCGCTGAAATTCAAAGATTCATCGAACTCTAGTGTATTTAACCAAACGAAGGAGCTATCTCCAGGCTCTAAATAGATTATCTGGTTTTCTGGTGGATGTCTAAAAACGTATAATCCGGCTTCAATATTTTTAAGAGTGCCCTCAAAGCGATTACTACTATCCAATTGTAGGGTATCAATAGTTGTGTTATTCTTAGAAATAACAACATATTTACTGCTAGGATTTGCTATTTGTCCCTTTATAAAAACTTCTTTTGAAGTTTTAGTATCCATGTCACAAGAGAGAAAAATTAAAGAAATAAATAGTAAAAGGGGTAATTTTAATTTCATTTGAGGTATTTATAGCTTGTTCCTTTAAAGTAATTATGCTATGTATGCAAGCAAATATAGATTTTGAGATATACGCTCCGTGTTAAGCCATCGTTAAAAGGATTATTTAAAACGTTAATGTTTTAGAACGTGGACAATAATGGCTATTTTTGCAAAAATTTACAAGAAGAAAACAATATAATATGCTATCAGTTTCTAATTTATCGGTTCAATTTGGTAAACGAATATTATTCGATGAGGTAAATACGGCCTTTACACAGGGAAATATTTACGGAATAATTGGAGCCAATGGTGCCGGAAAATCTACTTTTTTGAACATTCTTTCCGGGAAAATGGAGCCTACTAGTGGGCACGTTCATTTAGAGCCGGGAAAAAGAATGTCTGTTTTGGAACAAAATCACAACCTGTACGACGAAAACACGGTTTTGGAGACGGTTATAATGGGAAATAAACCATTGTACAAGATTAAAAACGAGATGGATGCGATTTATGCCAAAGAAGATTTTAATGATGCCGATGGGGAAAGAGTAGGAATCCTTCAAGTGGAGTTTGAAGAGATGAATGGTTGGAATGCAGATAGTGATGCCGCCGCTTTACTTTCAAATCTTGGGATCAAAGCAAATCATCATTATACGCTAATGAAGGATTTGGACGGAAAACAAAAAGTAAGGGTATTACTAGCTCAGGCTTTATTTGGAAATCCGGATGTGCTTATTATGGATGAGCCAACGAACGATTTGGATTATGAAACTATTTTATGGTTAGAGAACTTCTTAGCCAATTACGATAATACTGTAATTGTAGTTTCTCACGACAGGCATTTTTTAGATGCGGTATGTACTCATATTTCTGATATTGATTTCGGAAAAATAAATCATTTTAGTGGGAATTATACTTTTTGGTACGAGTCCTCTCAGTTAGCAGCAAGACAACGTTCACAACAAAATAAGAAAGCTGAAGAAAAGAAAAAGGAGCTTGAAGAATTTATTCGAAGATTTAGTGCAAACATGGCTAAATCTAAACAGGCAACTTCTCGTAAAAAAATGATCGATAAGCTTGATGTGGAAAACATTAAGCCTTCAAGTAGAAGGTATCCTGCAATTATATTTGAAAGAGAGCGCGAGGCGGGAGATCAAATTTTAAATATTGAAGGTCTACAAGCTTCCATCGATGGGGAAGTGGTTTTTAGAAATGTAGATATCAATCTTAAAAAAGGAGATAAAGTTGTGATTTACTCTAAAGATTCTAGAGCTTCTACGGCATTTTACGAAATCTTAAATGGAAAACAAAAGGCAGACGCCGGAACTTATAGTTGGGGTGTTACGACGAATCAATCTTATTTGCCATTAGATAATTCAGAGTTTTTTGAGAATGACTATACGTTAGTAGATTGGTTAAGACAATGGGTTAAAACCGAAGAGGAGCGTGAGGAGGTTTACATCAGAGGATTCCTTGGTAAGATGATCTTTAGTGGTGAGGAAGCCTTAAAGACATCGAGAGTGCTTTCTGGAGGAGAGAAAGTGAGATGTATGTTGAGTAGAATGATGATGATGCGTGCTAATGTTCTAATGCTAGATGAACCCACAAATCACTTAGATCTAGAGTCGATTACGACATTCAATAATTCGCTTAAGAATTTTAAAGGAACAGTATTATTTACCACCCACGATCATGAATTTGCACAAACAGTTGCAAATAGAATTATAGAACTTACTCCATCAGGTGTAATCGATAGGTATATGACCTTCGATGAATATATGGAAGATAAAAAGATAAAAGAGCAACGAGAGAAAATGTATGCCGTAGAAGCATAATTTTTTACAGCTCTCAAGATTTTAGAAAAGCCCAAAAAAACAATGTTTTTTGGGCTTTTCTTATTTCATGCCTTTGTAATATTTATAGAGATCGTAAATTCCAAAAGCTATAAAGCCAATTGCAATTACATATCCAAATGTATTATCTTCTTGATTTGTGCTTAGGCTGTACAACTTATAACATCCATAGATAAAAAATAGAATTCCTAATACTAGGTGCCAAATATTACGGTTTTTAGGGATACTATTCTCCATCCTTAAAATCTTCTGGGAATGTAGATTTTGCAATCTCTAAAGCTTCCGTAAGGTGAGAACTAATCACAAATAATTGCACTTGCCCCGGTAGTCCTCCTCCAAAACCGGCTCGAAGTCCGGAGTCGAAATCATTTTTTACCATATTAGATAAGCCTGCTTTATTAAAAAGTTCTTGTAGATATTGGACATTTGTTTCCGGTCCTGTATATACATGCTCGTAACCTTGATCTTCACTCATGATATAAGAATTAGTACGACTAAGTTAGTTATAGAAATTTAAATAAGTACCAGTTTGGACTATTTTATATACTACGCATTGTAAAATTTGCTTCTCCAGATGGCTTCACTAAAATTCTTGCCTTTTTTAAAACCAAAGAACAAGGCTAATCCAGCTACCCACTTAAACATGAAAAAAAAGATCATAATAAATTCTGCGGTAGTCGCTTTTTGGCTGAACATTCCCTGAGGAATGAGTGTAGTAAGAATTAGACTAATAGCAAGTAAAAGCACCATGAAGTTCTCTAATTGCTTAAATGGCCACATCATTAATTTTCTGAAAGGATGCAGGTCCTTCCCCCAAGAATGAATCAAGTAATAATATTGATTCCCAATGGGAGCAAATAGAAGAGGATCGTCTGCGTTTTCTAGTTTGAAGAGTTTAGCCGGCGCCATAATTTTAAAACCCTCCAGCTTGGTTTCATGAATTTTTTCTAAATGTTTTATTTTTGAAATTGCCTCGAAGGGAAGCTCTGCTTTAAAATAATTAGAGTTTAAGAATCGTAACCTATAATCTATACAGATTTTTTCTATATCTGTTAAATGATAAATTTTAGAAGTCTCTAAAAGATCGAATTTAAATAAGTTGGAATCTGCTTCAGCTCCTTCTTTAAGTTTTTTGAGAATGAGATCTTCTTTAGCTTGTTCTTTTTCGAAGATTTCTTTTACTTCTTGCAATAAGTGCTCTTCAGAAATTCTTTTATTTCTGCTTTGTAGAATCTTGTCAGGAATATGAGTGCCTTGCATTTCCATCTTCTCAATCATTAATTGTCTCTAATTTAAGTAATTGGAGCTAAACTAACAACGCATAATTAAACTTTAATCCCTCATTGAGGGTTTGATTTTTGGGAGGCTTGTAATTAACTATTTGACGTTTTTGTCTCCATGAGCGTCCCGAAAGCTTTCGGGATCGAAGGGTCAAAAAATAACATCTCGACTTTAGCTTGTATTGAACGAATCCGAATTGCTCGATGTGATTTGTTATAAAAAAGTTTTAGAGGTCAGTACTTGTGTCCATATCAAACTTATAATGCATAGTAGGGATGTCAGGTTGAGCGTCCCGATGCCTCGGGAGAAACTCTTTTTTAAGCTAAAAAGTTCTCGACTTCGCTCGAACAGACAAAACGAGATGTTTTAACTGTTTGAAAATTAATAAAATAAACAATAAAAATCGTATGTAGTTATCTGCTGACCTCTAAAAGTTTAATCAAAAAAAAAGCGCCCATTTCAATTAAGAAAAGGACGCTTTAAAAAATTATTGTATTAAAATTTATCTCAATTCTGCTTGCAGTTCTTTTTCGAAACGCTGTTGCAGTTTATTCATAATCTTGTCTACTTGTTTATCTGTAAGTGTGTTATTTTCATCTTGAAACTTGAAACTTACCGCATAACTTTTTTTTGCCTTTGGGTAAATTATCTCCTTGATACACATCAAATAAATTAACCGATTGCAATAAACGCTTTTCCGTTTGTTTGGCGATATCTTCAATTTGTTTGTAATTAACAACATTATCGATTAGCAATGCAAAATCTCTACGAACGGCAGGGAATTTTGGAATAGCGGTGAATTTTGTTTTCTGATTTTTTGCAGTTTCTTGCACTAGATCCCAGTTAAAATCGGCAAAAAGTACTTCTTGTTGGATCCCAAAATGTTTTAGAATAGATTTTTTAATCACTCCAAATTCTACCAATTTCGCTTTTCCTGAACTAATTGAAATTCCTTCAGAAAAAACATCCGATTTTGCTTCACCGGTTTTAATCGAATTTATGCCTAGTCTTTCTAAGATGCGTTCGATAGTTCCCTTTGTAAAAAAGAAATTTCCATTAGTGGTACCACTAATCCAGCTTTCAGAAAATTTATTACCTGTAACAAAAAGACTAAGATGTTTGTTTTCTATCCTTCCGCTTTCGTAATTATGATAGGTTTTACCGAATTCAAATAATTTTAGATCTGCCTGTTTTCTATTGATGTTGTAACACACAGCTTCCAACCCGGAAAATAGTAGGGATTGTCTCATTACTGAAAGGTCCTGACTCAAAGGATTAAGCATTACTACGTTTTGTTCTTCCTTTAACTGCTCAGATAATTTTATATATGCTGGCGTTGTTAAGGAATTGGCCATAGTTTCAAAGAAACCTTGTCCTACTAACTGATTGGCAATTAAATTTTGAAGTTTATAATCTTCAAACTTTCCTGAATTTGCGATGGAAGCATTCAGTTTGGTGCCAGATTCAATATTATTATATCCGTAAACACGCAATATTTCTTCAATAACATCAGACTCTCTTTGAACGTCTACCCTAAAAGAAGGAATAGTAAGTCCCATTCCGGTTTCGGTAACATTGTTCACTCGAATTTCCAAAGAAGCTAGAATAGACTTGATGGTTTCTTCTGCCAAATTCTGTCCTATAAGTTTGTTTACTTTTTCAAATGTTAGGAACACTTGAAAATCTTCAATTTTTTTAGGATATAGATCATCTATTTCACTCGTAATCTCACCGCCTGCAATCTCAGTGATTAAAACAGCAACTCTCTTCAGCGCATATTCTGTGATGTTAGGATCTACACCACGCTCAAACCTAAAAGAGGCGTCTGTATTTAATCCATGTCGCTTTGCGGTTTTACGAACGCTTATCGGATTAAAATAAGCACTTTCTATAAATAACTTGGTTGTGCTTTCTGTAACGCCACTGCTTATACCTCCAAATACACCTGCAATACACAAAGGTTTTTCTGTATCGCAAATCATTAGATCTTCAACATGAAGCTCTCTCTCTACTTCATCTAATGTGGTGAATTTTGTTCCGGCTTTTAAAGTTTTAACATGAATCTCATTCCCAATGATTTTTTCAGCATCGAAAGCATGTAGAGGTTGCCCCAGTTCATGCATTACATAGTTCGTTGCATCTACTATATTATTCTTAGGATTAATGCCTATTGCTTTTAATCTATTCTGGAGCCATTGCGGAGATTCTGAAACTTTAATCCCAGAAATAGTTACTCCACAGTACCTTGGAGCCAAATTAGAATCTTCAATATGAATGGGGATTTTTAAACTCCTACTATCTACATGAAACCCACTCACCGAAGGAGTAATAAGTTCTAAAGTTAAATCCTGTTGCTGGTAACCCGCTTTTAAATCTCTTGCAACACCCCAATGACTCATAGCATCGGCGCGGTTTGGCGTTAGTCCTATTTCAAATACCTGATCATCTTCTATTTCGAAGATTTTTGCTACCGGCATACCGGGTTTTAGGTCTTCTTTTAAAACCATGATTCCGTCATGGCTGCTACCTAGCCCCAATTCACTTTCTGAACATACCATTCCGTGGCTGGCTTCTCCTCTAATTTTACCTTTCTTGATCTCCCAAGCTTCGCCTTTGTCATCATACAAAGTAGTACCAATGGTTGCAACGGGTACATTTTGTCCTGTAGCAATATTTGGCGCACCACATACTATTTGCAAGGCTTCGCCATTTCCAACATCTATTTTACAAAGCTGAAGCCTATCTGCATTTGGGTGAGGGATACAGCTTACAACATGTCCTGTTACAATACCTTCCAATCCTCCTTTAATACTTTGAAAATTGCTGATTCCTTCTACCTCCAAACCTAAGTCTGTAAGTAAATATCCTGTTTCTTCAGGGTTTTTAGGAAGTTTAATAAATTGCTTAAGCCAGTTATATGAAATTTTCATCGAATAGGTTTTTCAAGCTGCAAAGATAGTATTACCAAAAGTATTGGCATAATTACAAAATTGTTTTTTAACAGGTTTTATACCAAAAATAATGGAGCTAAAGTGCCTCCATTAAAAATATGAATATGAGATATATAGATTATTCAGATTTGCTGTAGTTCTGTACTGTTGCTTTTTCCCATTTCTCTGAGCCATCTTCTTGCTGAAATACAACCTATTCAATAGAATTACTTGAGTTCTTCATTACTTCGTGACGCACCTTACGTTTTTCACCTTTTCTATTCACATAGGTTTCCATGAGCTCGACTTTGTTATTGCCAAGGTCTTTAACTTTTATGTGTGAAACATTTATTCCCATAGGATCTGTAGGATTAATAAATGCCATATCGTATCTATCTTCTATGGCATCATAAACCACTATTCTTTTCCCAACAGGGTTGTTTCCTTGGTTGTAATAAGTAATTGTTAGAATATTTCCATTTTCGTCATAACTAGAAGAGCTTCGAATTTTATTTTTATTAACCACTTTGTCTTCCTTGTAATTTGAAATATCTACATTAAAATCACCTTCCATAAAATCAAACATTTGATGCTTATTTTCTAATTTGGCGAGTTTCGCCTTGGAGGCTCGAAAGATTTGCTCATCAAGATCTGTACTGCTTTTCTCTGCTAGAGCGATCGATTTTTGAAGATTTTTCTTGGCTTCCTCCTTGTTTCCCATCTCTAATAAAAGATCGGCATAGGAATCGTAAGGATTCGCTTCTGTACTGTACTCTTCAATTTGAGCTTCAAATACTTTTTTTTGCAGCATCCAGATCTTGATCTTCTAGCATCAAGGTGTAACCTAATACATTCAAAGGTTCTTCAAATCCGTTATAACTTTTATCTGTATTTAGTTCCTCATACATATTGAGGCTTTGCTCTATGCCATTGGCCTTGTATTCTTTGTGCAACTTATCTGATAAATTTGGTTCAGATTTCTCTTGTCCTAGAACTAATGGACTCAGGCTTATAAGCAATATGCCTATAAACCACTTAAGGTTCAAATGTGCTCTCATAATTTTAATTTAATGTTAGTATTAAACGATTAAAATATTGTTGGGAGGAAAAATTGAATTTAAAACTTAAGATTGAGGATCTTAGAATTAATCGGGGTAAGAGTTCCGAATGCTCATTGAGGAGACTCGCAGGGATTTAAAGTTACAAAATAACTTTCAATAATCTTATAGTCAGTGATTAGGAATGAATATAAGCTGGTTTTAACTAATATAATTCCAAATATTCTTATGTTTAGCAACCTGCTGGTAGGTATATTTCACCATTTTGTGTTCGGGTTTTTCCAAGTTTGGATCATCGGATAGTAGTTTTTTAGCATAATCCCGTGCAGCTTTAAGAATCTGATTGTCTTTTACAATATCGGCGATCTTTAAATTAAGAACTCCACTTTGTTGAGTTCCCATAAGATCTCCGGGACCTCTAAGTTTGAGGTCTACTTCAGCTAATTCAAAACCATCATTGGTACTTACCATGGTTTGAAGCCTGGTTTTGCTGTCTTCAGAAAGTTTATGCCCGGACATTAGAATGCAATAACTCTGCTCGGCACCACGTCCCACACGACCCCGAAGCTGATGTAATTGGGAAAGTCCAAACCTTTCAGCACTTTCAATAATCATTACGCTCGCATTAGGAACATTCACTCCAACCTCTATTACGGTAGTAGCCACCATAATTTGAGTGTCTCCATTTATAAATCGATCCATTTCGTAATTTTTGTCTGCGGGTTTCATTTGTCCATGGACAATGGAGATTTGATATTTGGGCATCGGAAATTCTCTAGCGATACTTTCGTAGCCATCCATCAAATCTTTATAATCCATGGATTCAGATTCCTGAATTAATGGATACACGATATAAATTTGCCGGCCTTTTTCAATTTCATCTCTAATGAATCTGAAAACTTTTAGACGATTACTATCGAATCTATGAACAGTTTTTATAGACTTTCTTCCGGGTGGAAGTTCGTCGATTACAGAGACATCCAAGTCGCCATATAAACTCATGGCGAGAGTCCTTGGAATTGGTGTTGCCGTCATCACTAAAATGTGTGAAGGCAGTTCATTTTTCTTCCATAATTTAGAGCGTTGTTCTACTCCAAATCTATGTTGTTCATCTATAATTGCGAGGCCTAAATTTTTGAATTTCACCTTGTCTTCCAGCAGGGCATGAGTGCCAATTAAGATATCTAACTCGCCATTTTCAAGTTTTTCGTGAATTTCTCTTCTTTTTGAAGCTTTGGTTGAGCCAGTTAGTAGTTCTATACTGGTATTCAGATTTTTACATAAATCAATTAAGCCTGAATAGTGTTGTACTGACAAAATTTCAGTAGGCGCCATTAAACAAGCTTGAAATCCGTTGTCAAGTGCTATTAACATTGACATTAAAGCAACAATGGTCTTTCCGGATCCCACATCTCCCTGTAAAAGTCGGTTCATTTGCGCGCCGCTTCCAAGATCGCCCCTAATTTCTTTAATAACTTTCTTTTGTGCACCTGTTAATTCGAAGGGTAAATGTTCCTTATAAAAGGTTTCAAAATTTTCTCCGATGGTGTCAAAAACATATCCTTTAATTCTCTTTTTGTGGATCATATTTTTAACCAAAAGTTGCAGCTGAATGTAAAATAATTCTTCAAATTTTAGTCGGAATTGTCCCCTGGATAATAGCTCTTGACTCTTCGGAAAATGAACATTAAAAAAGTGCTTCTGCGCGAGAAATTAATTTGAGATCTGCATGAATATTTTGAGGTAAGGTATCGTAGAATTTTCCTTTGGTTTCAATAAATAATTGTTGCATTAATTTATTGATCACTCTATTTGTAATTCCCTTATTGGTGAGTTTTTCTGAAGATGGATATACGGGTTGCATTGCAGTTCGTAAACTTTTTTCATGCTCTTCCAATAATTCCATCTCTGGATGTGGCATGCTAAAAAGCCCATTAAACCAATTTGTTTTTCCGAAAATCACATAGGGAGTATTGATTTTAAGGTTTTCTCGAATCCATTTTTGGCCTCGAAACCAAACCAATTCCATTTTACCGGTTTCATCTACAAAATCGGCAACCAAACGTTTCCCCCTTTTTTGTTCAATGGTTCTAAGGCCAACAATCTTCCCAATAACTTGTACTTCTGCTGAATTTTGCTGAAGTTGTTTTATTTTATAATAATTGGTTTTGTCCAGATACCTATTTGGGAAAAAGTTAATGAGATCTTGATAGGTATGAATGCCTAGTTCTTTGCGAAGTAGCTCTGCCCGATTGGGACCAACTCCTTTTAAATAATCTATTGGGGTTTGTAATAAATTGGCAATCATGAAACGAAGATATTAAAATCCTTATTTAATCTCTTAGTAAGATTTAATTCCGTGAGATTTTTCAGAAGAAAAAAATACAAAGGAATATAGAATTCCTTTAAGCTATCAGATTTCATTAGCTCAACTTTAGAAGATTGAGTGTTTTAGATTTAGAATTTAATAAAGGGATTTTGTAATTTGCTTTACTATTGAAGTCCCAATACATGAAACAAATTTTGGTGTTGTTTGCTTTAATATTCCATTTTATGGGATATGCGCAATATGATAATTCCTTAGATCAAACTAAAAAAGTCGATTTTCTGAAGGTTGATGCTGAAATAAGCATTCTTCCGAAGAATGAAATGGTGGAGGGTGATGCAAATTATTATTTTAAAATTCTTCGCCCTCAGGATTCAATTTTTATAGATGCTAAAAACATGAATTTTTCAAACGTCCTTCTTGATGGTAAGAAGATTGCGTTTACAAATGATGGCTCAAGAATATGGATAATTTCAACTTTTTTGGCAAATAAAGAATATCAGCTTAGGTTAAAATATACAGCCAATCCAAAACAAGCTATGTATTTTATTAATTGGGACGCTCCAAAAGAAATGGTTACCAGTAGACAAGTTTGGACGCAAGGGCAAGGGAAAGATACTTCCCATTGGTTGCCGAGTTTCGATGATATGACCGAAAAAGCAATTTTTAATCTAACATTTAATTTTAACAAAGATTACAGTGTTATTTCCAATGGAGAATTAACACATAAAAAAGCGCTTAACGATTCTATCACACAATGGAAATTTCAAATGGATCAACCCATGAGCAGTTACTTGGTAGCTTTCGCTGCGGGCGATTATTCTAAACTTAGTTGGCAATCAACTAGCGCTATTCCAATCGAATTATATTTTGAGCCAAAAGATTCACTTAAGGTAGAACCCACCTATAGATACACTAAAGATGTTTTCGATTTTTTTGAAGAAGAAATTGGAGTGCCTTATCCTTGGAAGAATTACAAGCAGGTTCCAGTGCAGGAGTTTTTGTATTCAGGAATGGAAAATACAGGAGCTACAATTTTTTCAGATTCGTTTGTAATAGATTCTACGGCATTTGTAGATCAAAATTACGTTTTTGTGAATGCTCATGAGCTCGCGCATCAATGGTTTGGCAATATGGTAACCGAAACTCACGGGAAACACCATTGGTTGCATGAGGGATTCGCTACGTATTATGCATGGTTGGCTGAAAAGGAGATTTTCGGAGAAGATTATTATTACTGGAAATTATATGAGTCTGCAGAACAATTAAAAGAATTAAGCGATTCGGGGAAAGGGGAGTCTCTATTAAATCCAAAGGCAAGTTCGCTCACATTTTATCAGAAGGGAGCTTGGGCCCTGCATATTTTAAAGGAGTTGGTAGGAGAAGATAATTTTAAGAACGCAGTAAAAAGCTATGTTTTAAAGAATGCGTATTCAAATGTTACTACGGAAGATTTTGTACAAGCAGTAGAAGAAACCACTAATATGGATATTTCTACTTGGAAACAGGATTGGTTGCAACAAAGTGCTTTTCAAGGTACCGAAGCATTAGTTTCCTTGAAAAAATCTGAATTTATTACAAATTACATGGAATTAGCAGCTTTGCGAGAAACTTCAATTTTTATAAAAAAAGAATATTTAGAAAAAGCTTTAGATTTACCTGTGAATGAATATATGGGTCAGGAAGTGGTGTTTCAGCTGTCTGGAGAGAAACTTGAAGAGACGATCCCGCTCTACAAAAAGGCACTGGAAACTAATAATATAATGCTAAGACAAGCTGTTGCTGTAAGTATAGACTCAATTCCTTCAGCTTTAAAATCAGAATTTATTGGATTGCTGAAAGATGACTCGTATATAACAAAAGAAAATGCACTTTTAAAATCATGGTTACAATTTCCTGAAGAAACAGAAAGGGTGTTAGATGAAACAAAGGATATTCAAGGTTTTCAAAATAAGAATGTAAGATTACTGTGGTTGGTTATAAATTTGGTAAGTCCGGAAATAGCGTCAGACAAGAAACCTGCCTATTTCAAGGAATTATCGGGTTATACTAACAAAACCTTGCCTTTTGGATTAAGACAAAATGCTTTTGGCTATCTGTATCAGATAAACGCTTTTACAGAACAAAATCTTTTAGATCTTCTGGATGGCGCGCAGCACCACACGTATAGATTTAGAAATTATTGTAGAAGTTTACTAGATAAATTGCTACAGGAAGAAGAGTATCGATCTAAATATGTAGCTTTAAGTAGTAGCATGGAAAATCCAGACTTAGAATTTTTAACCAACAGATTACAAAATTAATGCGGGCATTAGTAATTTCTGGTGGTGGTAGTAAAGGAGCCTTTGCAGGAGGAGTTGCGCAGTATTTGATAGAAGAGATGGGGAATAAGTACGATCTCTTTTTAGGCACCTCTACAGGCAGCTTATTGATTTCTCATTTAGCGCTAAACAAGACTCAGAAAATTAAAGACGTTTATACATCGGTTAATCAAAGTAGTATTTTTAGCAATAGGCCCTTTTTAATTAAACGAAGGCACGGGCAAGACCATATATCTATAAATCATTTTAATGTGCTTCGTAATTTTATGAATGGTAAGAAAACTTTTGGAGAGAGTGGCAATCTTAAAAAATTGATCCTAGATACGATCTCCAGAGAAGATTTTGAAGAGCTAAAAGCAAGCAATAAAGAAATTGTTGTAACCGTTTCTAATATCTCGTTGAATGAAATAGAGTATAAGTCTATACATGAATATAGCTATGAGGATTTTTGCGAGTGGATCTGGATTTCTTGTAATTATGTGCCTTTTATGAGTTTAGTGCAAAAGAATGGCTGTGAATATGCCGATGGAGGTTTTGGATCTATGGTGCCTATAGAAGAAGCAATTAAACGAGGTGCTACAGAAATTGATGCGATTATTCTCCAAACAGAAGTAACTTATTTTAATAGAATGCCATCAAAAAATGTATTTTCACTTATTACTAATTTATTTAGTTTTATGTTGGATAGAATTGAAAATCAGAATATAAGGATTGGTAAATTTGCTGCAGCAAACAAAGATGTGATAATAAATTTCTATTATACCCCCACCGTGTTAACTACAAATTCTCTTATTTTTGATAAGGTGAAGATGGAAAGTTGGTGGGAGAGCGGTTTTAGTTTTGCCAAGTATAAAAATGAAGAATTAAACCAAATTGAACCTTAATGCGAGCATTGGTAATTTCAGGAGGTGGGAGTAAAGGAGCTTTCGCCGGGGGAGTGGCCCAGTATTTAATGGAAGAGGAGGGCAAGAAATATGACCTTTTTCTCGGAACTTCTACGGGTAGTTTATTAATTCCCCATTTAGCAGATGGTAATATTAAAAAGGTATATGATATTTATACCGACGTAACCCAGAAGAAAATATTCAGTATAAACCCATTTGTGGTTAAAAAGAAAGATGGTCGTGAGTATGTGACCATCAACTATTTTAATATGTTTCTTCAATTTGCAAAGAAGAAACGGACTTTTGGGGAAAGTAAAAACCTACGTAAAAACATAAAGAAAGATTTCACCAAAAAGGATTTTGAATCTGTAAAAAGTAAGGCGAAAGATGTAGTTGTAACCGTATCTAATTTGTCTAAAAATAGAGTTGAATATAAATCTATTCACGAGTTTTCTTATGAAGATTTTTGCGATTGGATTTGGATCTCTTGTAATTACATACCATTTATGAGTCTCGCTACTAAGAATGGCTATGAGTATGCCGATGGTGGTTTGGGTTGCGTAGTACCTATTAGAGAAGCTATTAAGCGCGGTGCCACCGAAGTAGATGCAATTATTCTGGAAGCCGAAAATATGGAATACAATAAGGTGCTCGGGAAAAATCCTTTTTCTTTGATGATCAATCTTTTTGGGTTTCTATTAGATCAGGTAGAATATCATGATGTAGTAGAAGGAAAGCTTGCTGCCATGAACAAACAGGTAAAATTGAACACCTATTACACGCCGGTTCAATTAACCGAAAACTCCTTGGTCTTTAACAAGAAAGCGATGACCTCCTGGTGGCAACAAGGTTTCGACTACGCGATGGAGCGCGGGATTCAAAAGAAAAACGAGCAAGTTTTATCTTTCAAAAAGATTCTTTAATCTCAATAAATTTGTGCTTTGTAATTAAATCCTCCGTAAAAGATTAAATCGTGTTTCTTACTTCTTTCTTGATGTAGTCTAATGCAGCTTCCGTAGGAGGTACTTGATCCATTAAAGCATTTAAAATATTTTGCCTTAATTCATCAGCATTAGTAACATCTTCCTTTTTTGCTGTTTTCCGAATAATACCTATAGTAGCATTCTTAGAGGTTTTAATAACATTCCAACATTCCGGCGATAGATAAATCTGCTGAGCTAAATTATGATCGAATTCCTGATCTATAGTTTGAACAAGCATATCTTCATACGCGCCTAGATCATTCGATTTTGGCTTTACTCTAAGTAACAATTTTCCCATAGAAATTCTTTCTAAAAATAGCGTCATCCGTTCAAAAGCTTGTAATTTTATTGGCAGTCCAATCTTCTGATTATCTAATCTTAAAAGATATTTCCTTCTTTTTTCTTCATTCGCTGTATGCATTTGAAAGAAATAAAACGAGATTAAACCAACAATAACAGCTGGTAATAGATAAAATAAAAGTTGAAGGAGATTAATGTCGGTCATAATTAATTAGTATGGTGTACAGATGTTTCTTCGGTTTCTGCTTCTTTAGTTTTTACTTGTTTTCCTTTAGAAAATGTTCCTCCCAAATGTGGGCAATCCATATGTTCTTGAACTGAAGTAAATGGAACTTTTGTTTTGTGATAAGCAAACGTAGAAGCTAGTGACTTTGTTATATTTTTATCGCTTAAGTTAATATCTACATCGTCCATCGTAAATTGCGAAGGATGTTCGTAACCACAGGCGTGCGTGATTTCCAGCAGCTCCTTTTTAAATTTAGCAAAGTAAAAATTCACTCTTTCTGCCTTATCTTTCACGTTAATACCCGCTTGTAGCCATTTATTGTGAGTGGTTATTCCTGTAGGGCAGGTATTGTTGTGGCAGGCTTGCGCCTGAATACATCCAATGCTCATCATTGCCTCGCGAGCAACATTTATACAATCTGCGCCCATCGCGAAGGCCATCGCAGCTTTTGCCGGAAAACCGAGTTTTCCACTGGCTATAAATACAATTCTTTCAGTAATTCCTTGTTTTTGAAATACATCATATAAATCTGTAAAGGCATTTATAAAAGGTAGAGAAACATGATCTGCAAAACTTGGAGGAGCAGCACCGGTACCGCCTTCGCCACCATCAACAGTAATGAAATCCGGGCCGCGATTGGTTTCTTTCATGATTTGTGCTAATTCTTCCCATTGCTTCAGTTGGCCAATTGCCGATTTTATACCAACCGGTAAACCAGTAGCTTCCGCTATTTTTTCAATAAAGTCTACCATTTCTGGCACAGAGCTAAACGCTGAATGCGTAGGCGGAGACAGGATGTCTTTACCTTGAGGTACATTTCTTATTTCAGCAATTTCCTTCGTAATTTTAGAAGCTGGGAGCACACCGCCTTTCCCGGGCTTAGCGCCCTGAGATAATTTAATTTCAATAGCTCTTAGCTGAGGATGCTCTTCAACCAATTTTACGAGTTTTTCCATGGAGAAGTTCCCGTCGTCCCCTCGCACTCCAAAATATCCCGTTCCAAAATGAAAAACGACATCTGCACCCATTTTATGGTATGCGGAAAGTCCACCTTCTCCCGTATTGTGATATGCATTAGCCAACAGACATCCTTTATTTAAAGATTCTACAGCCTTCGCTGAAAGGGAACCATAGCTCATTGCAGAAACATTAATTATAGATGCAGGTCTATAAGGTCTTCTCCTTTTATTGAAGGATCCCATTACTTTTGCGCAAGCTATAAAATAGGGGTGATCTGTATTTGGATGGTCCTTTTCGAGCTTGTAAGCAAGCATGGAATTATTTATAAAAATATAATTGGTTCTATAAATATCCTCATCAGTACCAAAGCCTTCGTAATTATTTTCATTTTTAGCCGATGCATAAATCCATCCACGTTCATTTCTGTTAAAAGGAAGCTCTTCCCTGTCACTGGCAACAATATATTGCCTTAACTCGGGGCCTATACTTTCCAAGAAATAACGCAAATGCCCAACAACCGGAAAGTTGTGTTTTATAATATGCTCTTTACTAAAGAAGATATCTTTAATAGCTATAACTAATAAGAATAATAGTATCCATCCCCACCAGGGAATAGTGCCTAGAATATCCAATAGTTCATTCATTCTATTTATTTAAATAATCTAAAGCTAATTGAGACATTACTTTTACACCTAACAGCATTCCGCTTTCGTCGATATAAAAATCTGGAGTGTGATGAGGTGCAGACTCCGTGTTTCCTGGGGTTTGTCCGCCTAAAAAGAAATAAAACCCTGGAACTACTTCTTGAAAGAAAGAAAAGTCTTCTCCTCCTGTGGTAGCCTTAACTAGCTCTACGTTATCCTTTCCTGCAATATTTTGCAAGGTTGGTAGCATCTGATTTGTTAGTACTGGATCGTTATAAGTAATAGCTGTATTATTTTGAAATTCTATGGTAGCATCACCGCCATAAGCTTTGGCAATTGCAGGAACCATTTCGCTCATTCTTTTAAGAATGGTAGCTTTCATGTCGGCATCCAACGTTCTAATAGTTCCAATTAATTCTGCAGATTCCGGGATTATATTGAAACGCACACCACTGGTAATTTTACCTACTGTAATCACCGCTGCGCCATCTACTAATTTAGAATCCCGACTTATAATAGTTTGTAAGCCATCGATAATTTTTGCTGAAATTAGGATTGGATCGGTACCACTCCAAGGAGCAGAACCGTGTGTTTGCTTTCCTTTTACATTTATCACAAAACGCTCTACAGCAGCCATAGTGCCTTCTGGTTTGTATCTAATTGTCCCAACAGGTGTCCCAGAATTTATGTGCAGTCCAAAAATAGCATCCACATCTGGGTTTTTGAGCACTCCTTCTTCAATCATCACTGAAGCTCCTCCTTTTTCTCCCGGGGGTGGACCTTCTTCTGCTGGTTGAAAAATGAATTTTACGGTACCATTTATCTTGTCTTTGTTCTTGGAAAGTATTTCGGCAACTCCCATTAAAATTGCGGTATGCGTATCATGACCACAGGCATGCATTACACCGGTTTCTGTTCCTAGAAATTCTGTAACAACTTCAGATTTAAAAGCCAGATCATTTCTTTCGGTTACAGGCAAAGCATCGATATCTGCTCGTAAAGCAACTACTTTTCCAGGGTTATCTCCTTTTAAAATTCCAACTACTCCGGTCTTTGCGACTCCTGTTTGCACTTCTAAACCAAGACTCTCAAGATGCTTTGCAATTTTTTCAGCAGTTTTAAACTCTCGGTTAGAAAGTTCCGGGTATTTATGAAAATCTCTTCTCCATTCTATCACTTTAGATTCAATGTCGTTAATTTGAGATTCCAGATCTGGTTTCATTTGGGCCTGAGATCCCATTGTAAGTAGTAAAGACAGGCATAGAAAAACATATTTCATAGGTGTGTTTTTTAGTTTAAAAATTAATAAGACGATATCCTTGATTTTGAAGTTGGACTAAAGCCGTCATTGCCGAAAGGGATATTTGGACCTCTGGTAATGCTTCAGATTTTGTGATGTTTCTATATGCGGCAGTTTGTCCACATAAAATCACTTGAACTCCATGACTTGCCAATTGAGAGATTAATTCCGCATTAGGATTTGTGGTGATTTCAGGAAATTTTTCTTGATAAAATTCACTCTTTAAAATTTCTGTAGAAGCGGCTCCGTGAATAACCAAAGCTACTTTTATATTTTCAGCAGGAACTCCGGCTTCTCTATGCATATTTATAAATCGTGCAGCAGTTTCAATTAGTGCATTTGGTTGCGAAGCTTGTCAAAACTTCTGCCGATATCAAAAACAACTTTGTATTGTGCCGTAGTATCGGTTTTAAAATCTGGGTTGGAAACCTCATAGATCTTTCCATACTCTTTTATAATTTCACCGGAATGAGCTTCTTGCGCAAAATTGCTGAGAGTAGCTATTAGTGCAACTATTAATACTAATTGTTTGACCATTTAGGGTTTGTTATTTATAATTCGGAAGATTTTTTCTAGAGCTAAATATATTTAAAATAATAGGCATGTCATAATTTGCGGCCTCTTTGTTCAAAAGTAAGCCTAAAAGGAGTTTTAAAGTACATCTTAATTGGTTAAATTCACAGCTTAAAAGAAAGAGTAAATTTGGAATCTTATTTAGCAGAATTAAACGATGCCCAACGGGCTCCCGTTCTTCAGAAAGACGGGGCAATGATAGTGATAGCAGGAGCAGGGTCTGGAAAAACGAGGGTGCTTACCTACAGAATTGCTTATTTAATGAGCAAGGGCGTAGATCCATTTAATATTCTTTCGCTAACCTTTACCAACAAGGCGGCAAGGGAAATGAAAAAAAGGATCTCCCAGATTGTTGGAAGTAGTGAAGCAAAGAATCTTTGGATGGGAACTTTTCACTCCATATTTGCCAGAATGTTGCGTATGGAGGCAGATAAGTTGGGATACCCTTCGAATTTCACCATTTATGATACTCAGGATTCTCAACGGCTTATTTCAGCAATCATCAAAGAGATGGGACTGGATAAGGATGTTTATAAATACAAGCAGGTATATTCGAGAATCTCGTCCTATAAAAATAGTTTGATCACTGTTAAGGCCTATTTTCAGAATCCTGAATTACGGGAGGCAGATGCGATGGCTAAAAAACCAAGGCTAGGTGATATTTATAAAAATTATGTAGAGCGTTGCTTTAAAGCAGGCGCGATGGATTTTGATGATTTATTGCTGAAGACAAACGAGTTGTTAAATAGATTTCCGGAGGTGCTTCAGAAATACCAGAATCGTTTTCGTTATATTTTAGTAGATGAGTATCAAGATACAAACCATTCACAATATTTAATTGTAAAAGCACTTTCAGATAAATTTCAGAATATATGTGTGGTAGGAGATGATGCGCAAAGTATTTATGCTTTCCGCGGAGCGAATATCAATAACATTTTGAATTTTCAGAAGGATTACGATAATGTTCAAATGTACCGATTGGAGCAAAATTACCGATCAACGAAAAACATTGTGAATGCAGCTAATTCCATTATAGATAAGAATAAAACGAAGCTTGAAAAAGTAGTTTGGACCGCAAATGACGATGGACCAAAAATAATTGTAAATAGGTTGCTCACCGATGGGGATGAAGGTAGATATGTAGCGAGTTCTATTTTCGAGAACAAGATGCAAAAGCAAATGAACAACGGGGATTTTGCGATTTTATATAGAACTAATGCCCAAAGTAGGGCGATGGAAGACGCTTTGAGAAAAAGAGAGATTCCTTATAGAATTTATGGGGGCCTATCTTTTTATCAACGTAAAGAGATCAAAGATGTTTTGGCATATTTGCGGTTGTTGGTAAATCCTAATGATGAAGAAGCCTTAAAAAGGATTATTAATTTTCCGGCTCGAGGGATAGGATCTACTACCATAGATAAATTAACTATTGCGGCGAATCAATACGGGAAATCTATTTTTGAGATCATCGAAAATATCGATCATTTGGATCTTAAGATTAATTCGGGAACCAGAAATAAGCTGGCGAACTTCGCGAATATGATCAAGAGTTTTAAGATCCTTACCGAGAATGCTGATGCCTTTGTGGTAGCAGATACGGTAGCCAAGAAAACCGGACTCGTACAAGAGCTTAAAAAAGATGGAACGCCGGAAGGGATTGCGAAGATTGAAAACATTGAAGAGCTTCTTAACGGGATTAGAGATTTTGTGGAAGGACAGCAAGAACTGGCAGACGTTACCGGATCTTTAACCGAATTCCTGGAAGATGTTGCTTTAGCAACAGATATGGATAAGGAAACCAACGAGGATCATGTTGCGCTTATGACTATACATTTAGCAAAAGGATTGGAATTTCCATTTGTTTATATTGTGGGTATGGAGGAAGATCTTTTTCCTTCTGCAATGAGTATGAATACCCGGACTGAATTAGAAGAAGAACGAAGATTGTTTTATGTGGCTTTAACCAGAGCCGAGAAACAGGCCTATTTAACTTACACACAATCCCGTTACAGATGGGGAAAATTGGTAGATGCAGAACCAAGCAGGTTTATCGAGGAAATAGATGAAGCTTATATGGATTATATGATTCCTCAGGATGATTATAAATATAAGCCGTTAATGGATCTCGATATTTTTGGGGATGTAGATAAAAGTAAATTCAGGCAAACCAAGCCAAAATCGGGTACGCCACCACCTGCCCATAAGCCTAACGAAGAGCAACTAAGAAAACTTAGAAAACTTAGGCCAACTACAGCAAATTATCCTACAGCTTCCATAAAGGATGCAGTTAAATTGGAAGCAGGGAATGAGGTGGAACATATTCGATTTGGAAAAGGAAAAGTATTGAATATCGATGGTATTGGACAAGATAAAAAAGCAGAGATCAATTTCGAAAATGGCGGCGTAAAAAAACTGTTGTTGAGATTCGCTAAATTGAAGGTACTCTCTTAATTTTCTTGTTTATTTATTGTTTTACTCTAATTTTATAAAAGATGATACGAAAAGGTACTGAAGTAAAATGGAAATGGGGCTCTGGTGAAGCTGAAGGTAAAATAATAGAAACTTTTACAGAAGAAGTGACCAAGACCATTAAAGGAAACGAAGTAACCAGAAATGGTGAAAAAGGGAATAAAGCACTGCTCATAGAACAAGAGGATGGTGGTAAAGTTCTAAAGTTAGAAAGTGAAGTAACTGCCAAAAATTAAAATTTAAAATACCCTACAGTAAGTTAGCTGATTGATTGTAACAGCTATTAGAATTCATAGTAATAAGAATTAAATCTAATTCCTTATGACATGAAATTACTGGGTAGAATTAATAATTCTTCGTATTCAATATTCTGGATCCTGCTCTTTTGGGTAGTTCTAAACATTTTTAGCGCTTATTATACAGGCATAGCTCACGATGAGGCATATTATTGGGTTTTCTCCCAACACTTAGATTGGGGCTACTTAGACCATCCACCGGCAGTTGCTGTTCTTATCTGGTTGGGACAATTACTATTAGATAATAATTTAGGGGTTCGTTCTTTTAATATCTTACTAAATGCAGGTTCCATATACTTGCTTTGGAAAATTTGCAAAATCTATGGGAAAGACATCATCCTTTTTTCTTTTCTTTATTTTGGAATTGCGGCTTTTCATGTGTACTCCTTTATTATTGTGCCGGATGCGCCACTTTTAGCAGCATCGGTATTATATTTTTGGTTCCTAAAAAAGTACTTAGCAAAAGATTCTATTCGCAATTGTTTATTGCTAGCAATGGCAATAGCTTTTATGATTTACAGTAAATATCATGGTTTCTTAATTTTGATATTTACTATAGTTGCACTTCCAAAACTGTTGTTTAAACGTAGCTTTTGGTTGGTTGCATTATTTTCAACCATATTTTTTCTTCCAAATATACTTTGGCAAGTAAATAATGAAATTCCAAGTTTAGAATATCATATAAGTGGGCGAGGAAATCTACCTTATCGAATTAAGGATACTACAAACTATTTTCTAGGTTTACTATTAATAACAGGACCCTTATTAGGATTTATTTTCTGGTTTATAATATTTAAAACTCGAGTTATAAATAGATGGGAACGGGTTTTAAAAGTCACTGTTTTTGGGTTTGTGATTTTCTTTTTTATAGCAAGCTTTAGAAGCAAAATTGAACCCAATTGGAATAGCCCGTTATTAATTCCCCTATTTATACTTTCCTATAAATATTTGATACATCACTTACAGTTAAGAAAAATAGCAATTGTTTTAGGTGCAATTACCTTAGTTTTAAGTTTGAGTTTTAGGTTTTACGCATCCAATGATGAGGTATATAATAACTTATCCCCCCTTATAGATATTAAAAATGAATTTCACTTCTGGGAAGATTGGTCGCAAAGCATAGCAGCGATTGCCGATGGAAAGCCGGTGGTGTTTTTAAGTTCTTATCAGTTGGCATCCAAATATACAAATTATACCCGTGAGCTATCGCATAGCTATAATGCTGTCTATTATCGTAAAAATCAATATGACCTTTGGGAAATAGAAAATAAGCTGCAAGGTCAAAATGTATTAGTAGTTTCTAAATACAAAAGGGAAAACTTTCAAACAGTCATAACACCTATTGGTGGTTACTATTATACTGAAATAGAAAATTTCAGGAGCTATAACAAAATAAAAATTGAGCTTCAGAATAAAATTTCAACATTAAATGCCGGAGATACTTATCCTTTGGTGGTTAGGCTGAAGAATCAATTCCTAGTCCCGGTTACTTTTACTGAAAACCCAGAATTACCGGTAAATTTAGTAGTTTCAATATTTCAGCATAAAAAACTTATACTAGAGCAAGAATTTCCTTTGCCGAAACTTTCTAAACCCTTAGAGTCAAACCAGAGTATTCGGCAGCAATTGCATTTAAAAACTCCTGAAAAACCCGGAAGTTATTACATGTACATCTCCCTGAAACCTGGCAATCTAGATCCTGGGATAAATTCAAAAAAAATAAATTTTAAAGTAAATTAAAATCCGATGGAACTGCTACTGTGGAAATTTATAAAATTCTGTCTTGTTGGCACTATTGGTTTGTTTATCGATTTTTCTAGCACCTATTTTCTAAAGGAAAAATGGTACTTCAATAAATATCTGGCAAATAGTATCGGATTTTGTCTAGCGGTTTTAAATAATTATATGCTGAATAAATATTGGACGTTTCAGGATTCCAATCCGGAATTTTTAAATCAGGGCACAAAGTTTTTAGTTATTTCAATAATTGGATTATTGCTAAATAATCAGATCATCTATCTTTTGATAAATAGAAATAAATACAATTTTTATATCTCTAAACTAATTGCAATAATCGTGGTGGTGCTTTGGAATTTTATAGCCAATTATTTTATCACTTTTTCTAATAATTATTGAAGCTTTTTTTTTATTCTGAATTCTTTCAAGTTGAAAAGATGTTCTTATGTTTTAAGAAAAAAAAAGAAAATGTAGTTAGATTAACTTTAATGATAAATGTGTTTCTGAATTATTCAATATTAAATTAAAGATTCCTTGAATAAATTTGTAATTTTTCAAATTATTAAAATGTACCACAATGGCCAAGCTTATTAGAATTTATGAAGAGAACCCAAATCCTAAAGACATCAAAAAAGTAGTTGATGTGTTAAGAAAAGGTGGTTTGATTATTTATCCAACCGATACAGTGTACGGACTTGGTTGCGACATTACTAATACGAGTGCTTTAGAACGAATTGCACAGATAAAACAGGTGAAATTAGAGAAAGCTAATTTCTCTTTTATTTGTGAGGACCTAAGCAATCTCTCCGATTATGTGAAGCAAATAGATTCTCCAACTTTTAAGTTGCTAAAACGGAATCTCCCAGGCCCTTTTACTTTCATTCTTCCGGGAAACAATAATCTTCCAAATGTTTTCAAGAAAAAGAAAACAGTAGGGATTAGAGTGCCAGATAATAATATTTGTCGGGCGATCGTGGGAGAATTGGGAAATCCTATAGTATCTACTTCTATTAAGGATGACGATGAGGTGATAGAATATACAACGGACCCAGAATTAATTCTTGAAAAGTGGGATAATTTGGTAGACCTAGTTATCGATGGTGGATATGGAGATAATGTAGCTTCTACGGTGATAGATCTTACAGGTATGGAGCCGGAAGTAGTGAGAGAAGGAAAAGGGAGTATAGAGCTTATGTAAGCAAATTATGTAACTAAAATTATTCTATTAAGTATATCAAATAAAAAAAGCCCCGCAATTGCGAGGCTTTTAATTTTTTAGAGAATGTTCAGCTTATTTAGCTTCTTTCATTCCTTGCTCTATAAGATTATAGAATTGATCTAATTTAGGTAAGATTACAATTCTTGTACGTCTATTCTTAGAACGACCCTCCGCAGAAGCGTTAGATGCTACAGGAATATAGTAACTTCTTCCCGCTGCAGTCATTCTTTCTGGAGGAACACCAAATTCATTTTGTAGAATTCTTACAACAGAAGTTGCACGTTTAACACTTAAATCCCAGTTGTCTTCGATTATTGCATTTTTAATAGCTTGATCATCTGTGTGACCTTCTACCATAAATTCAATTTCCGGCTTGTTTTTCACAACAGTTGCAACTTTTCCTAATACTTCTTTAGCACGAGAGGTTACATTGTATTTACCGCTTTCAAATAATAATTTATCTGAGATGGAAACATACACCACACCTTTTTCAACATTAATACTAATATCTTCATCGCTCATGTTTCCAAGAACACCTTTAAGACTAGTAACTAAAGCTAAAGTAACAGAATCTTTCTTAGTGATAGCATCTTGCATACGCTGGATTTTCATATCCTTTTCTTTGATGCTCTCTAAAGATTTCTCTAGGTTAGAAGCTTCTTTAGTAGAAAGAGTTGCTAAGTTTCCAACATTATTTAATAATGCAGAGTTCTGATTATTAAGGGTTTTTATTTGTTCTCCTAAACGTTCTTTTTCATCCAAACAAGAATTCAATTTAACAGTCGCAGTGTTTAATTGATCTTTTGTCTCTTGTTGTAAGGTTTCAAGCTCAGCGTATTTCTTCTGTGACACACAAGAAGAAAGTAATAAAGCGGCTGTAGCCGTAAGTAACATGATTTTCTTCATAATTTGTTGTAAATTTTATTTGTTAGAATTTCTCAAAGCTATCAAAATTAGTGCCCATATACTAGTTTTTGCCTTGAAACATTATAAATCGGGAAATTTTTTTTGCCCCAATCCATAATTTCGGCAAACAACGGAAATTTTTGAATAATAATCCTCCTTCTTAGGAAGTTTTTTCCGTTTTTTTAACATTTTATTTAAACTCTTATAAAAGCTTATATGTGCTTGAAAAACAGCAGTAAAATGGCCGAATTTCATTTCGACTAAAAATTTTATGGCAGCAATTCCATCCAACTTCATTCGTAATAATAAGGTCCAGAATAATTTATTAGCTGGAACGTTTTTTACAAGATTAAACAAGCTATTTCTGAAATTAAAAAACGTCTTTTTTGGATTCATGCTATTTAAAGTTGCTCCCCCCACATGATACACCACAGAGTTTGGAGTGTAAATCACTTTATAACCATAATTATAAAGTCTCCAGCAAATATCTATTTCTTCCTGATGCGAGAAATAATCTTCATCTAGCTTACCAACTTCGTAATACCGATCTCGTTTTATAGCTAAACATGCCCCGCTAGCCCAAAAGATCTCCACTTCATCATCATATTGTCCTAAATCTTCTTCCAGATTATCGAAAATCCTTCCTCTACAATATGGGTATCCAAACTTATCTATAAAGCCACCCGCAGCTCCGGCATACTCAAAATGCGTTGGTTTTTTATAATCTAAAATTTTTGGTTGCACCGCCGCAACTTTATTATCTTTTTCAAAAATGCCTTTTATAGGTGATAGCCAGTTGGGAGTTACTTTTACATCACTATTTAGTAAAATAAAGATATCTTCAGTTAAGCCTTCAAGAGCATCATTATATCCCTTTGCATATCCGCCATTTACTTTGTTTTGGATAATTTTTACTTCAGGAAAATTGGCTTCAACATAAGATACAGAACTATCTGTAGAAGCATTGTCTGCTACATAAATAGTGGCGTCGTTGGAATATTTTACAACATCTGGGAGAAACTCTTTTAATAGATTCAGCCCATTCCAATTTAATAGTACTACTGCAATAGTCTGATTCATTCTAAATTCTGATGTTTTATTCTCTAGCTTCAAAAGTAAACAGAATAATTTTTAAGTTAAAGCGAAGGATCTATAATCGATATTCTGGGATGGTTTGTAAAAAATGATACTTTTCCAGTTCGTAATCTAACTGGCAAAAATGATGATCTAAACCATTTGTAACCATAAGATATTTAGCATCCAGGCTCATGTTGTATCTCGCAATTTGATCGAAAGTGTCCTGAGTTATCTTTATGGACGGCGCTTTGCACTCTACAATAAGATGAATATCCCCTTTCGAATTATAAACAACTACATCATACCTTTTAATACGCTTTCCTATTTTGAGTTGTTTCTCCACATTGATAAGACTTTTTGGATAGTTTTTTTCTGAAATAAGATACTGGACGGTATGTAATCTCACCCATTCTTCAGGAGTAAGGATTATAAATTTTTTCCTAATCTCATCGAAAGCGGCTATTTTATTTTCGCTATTTTTGAAGCGAAATGTATATTGCGGAAAATTCAGTTTTTGCATCAGTTCAAATAAACAAAATTCTATAGTTATAGCTCAAGAATTATTCTATTAATAAAGTGTTTTGTCTTTAGTTTCTAATAGAAATATTCTCTTTTGAAGTAAAAAATCTTCAAATTATTTAAGCCTAACTGCCTTACACCCTTATGGAAGACGCAATTCAAATAGTTACTTCAATTAAAAACGGACAGGTAAAACCTATTTATTTTTTAATGGGAGAAGAGCCTTACTATATAGACAAAATCGCCAGTTATATTGAAGATCACTTAATGCCTGAAGAAGAAAAAGGCTTTAATCAGATGGTGATGTATGGACGTGATACTTCTATAGATGAAATAATTAGCAATTGTAAGCGATATCCTATGATGGCCGAAAGGCAGGTTATTATTGTTAAAGAGGCGCAGGATCTTTCCAGAACTATCGAAAAATTAGAAGCTTATTCAGATAATCCGCAGCTACAACAACTTTGGTCGTGTGTTACAAGTACAAAAAGATTGATAAAAGAAAAAAGCTCTATAAGTCGGTTGCTAAAACCGGAGTGATCTTTGAAAGCAAGCGGCTTTATGATAATCAGGTGTCAGATTGGATTCAGAAAACTTTAAAATCTAGCGGGTATGGGATTTCTCCAAAAGCATCGCAAATGCTCGTAGAATTTTTAGGGACAGATTTAAGCAAGATCGATAACGAATTGCAAAAATTACAATTAATTGCCCCTAAAGGAACTAATATCACGCCGGAGCTTATTGAGGAAAATATAGGAATAAGTAAGGATTTTAATAATTTCGAACTCAGAAAAGCTATTGGAATGCGGGATACGGTAAAGGCGCATAGAATTATAAATTATTTCGCACAAAACACAAAAGACAACCCGATGGTTGTAACTGTATCTTTATTGTTTGGCTATTTTTCTCAAATCTTGCAATATCATGGTACGGCAGATAAATCCAAAGGGAATATCGCAAAGGTTTTAAAAGTGAATCCCTATTTTGTAGCAGATTATGTGTTAGCAGCCAGAAATTACCCAATGAAAAAAGTGAGTCAGATTATTGCTTATTTACGTGAAACAGATGTAAAGAGTAAGGGAGTAGGCGCTACAAATATGCCTTCTGGTGATTTGCTGAAAGAATTGGTTGTAAAAATTATGAATTAAATGACAGGATTTAAAACGTGGGTTAGCGCTGCAAGATTAAGAACGCTACCATTATCTATAAGTGGCATCATCGTGGGTACCACGATTGCCGTGCATCAAGGTTATTTTAGTATTGTAATTTTTAGCCTCGCTTTGGGAACCACTTTAGGACTCCAGATCCTCTCAAATTTCGCAAATGATTACGGAGATGGAGTAAAAGGAACCGATAATGAAGATAGAGTTGGGCCGCCAAGAGCCTTGCAAAGCGGCATGATTACAGAAAAAGAGATGAAACAAGGGATTGTAGTTACTGCAATTTTGACCTTGTTCATGGCGATGCTTTTAATTTATTCGGCTTTTGGGCAAGAACACTTTTGGTACGCAATCATCTTTTTTATTTTAGGAGTGAGTGCTATTGTGGCCGCAATTAAATACACCATCGGTACAAACGCCTATGGTTATAGAGGCTTGGGAGATGTATTTGTCTTCATCTTTTTTGGACTAGTAGCAGTTTTAGGAACCTATTTTCTTTATGCCCGCGAGATATATTGGATAGCGATATTGCCGGCAATAGCAATAGGCATGCTAAGTGCAGGAGTGCTAAACCTTAATAATATGAGGGATCGGATTTCCGATGAAAAGTCTGGAAAAATAACACTTGTGGTGAAAATGGGTGCAAAACGAGCTAAAAATTATCATTATTCCTTAATTCTTGGGGCTATATTTTCCCTTGTTATTTTTAGTGTGCTTATGTCTAAGGAGCTAAATAATTTCATATATATCCTTGCCTTTATTCCTTTAGTGCTTCATTTAAAACGAGTTGTTCAAAATGAGGATCCTCAAAAATTAGATCCGGAACTTAAAATATTAGCGCTAACGACCTTCGCAATAGCTAGTTTATTTGGGATAGTTTGATTATTTAGAAGGGAGTTAAATTTTAGAGGGCAGTAGTTATCTTTATATTAAAATTATAATGTCAGGTTGAGTATTTCGACTTCGCTCAATACAGGCTAAAGTCGAAACCTACTTTTTAAGCTTGAAGAATTCTCTACTGGCTCGAGCAGATAAAGCGAGTCACATATAAATTTTAACATAGGCTTCAGGTTTAATCTTATTTCAATGTTTATTTTTATTGAAATTCAATTTATTACTAATGATTATAACATTTTACGGCCAAAATTCCTTCGGAATCAAAATAGGTGATATTAATATTATTGTAGATCCATTTATTACCGGTAATAAACTCTCCAAAGACATTATAGATATTCACGATTTAAAAGCAGATTTCATCATGCTTACGCATGCGCATCAGGATCATATTCTAGATGCTGAAGCGATTGCGAAAAATACCGGAGCTATAATTGTCAGCAATTTTGAAATTGCAACGCATTACGAAAATAAAGGCTTTGAGGTGCATCCTATGAATCATGGCGGTTCTTGGGATTTTGAATTTGGGAAGGTGAAATATGTAAATGCTATCCATACAAGTTCATTTCCTGATGGCTCTTACGGAGGACAACCCGGAGGTTTTGTGATTGAAGGGGAGCATAAGAATATTTATATAGCGGGAGATACTGCGCTAACTATGGATATGAAGCTTATCCCAATGAGTACCAAATTGGATCTGGCGATTTTACCGATTGGAGATAATTTCACGATGGGTGTAGAAGATGCAATAATAGCAAGTGATTTTGTTGAATGTGATAAAATAATAGGTTGTCACTACGACACTTTTGGATACATAGAAATAGACCACGAAGAGGCGAAACGGAAATTTTATGAAAAAGGGAAAGATCTCATGCTTTTGGAAATTGGTAAAAGTATTGAATTGTAATTTCGTTTTTTAATGCAGGCTACGTATCGCAAACACCTTCTTGAATTTAAACGTCCTAGCGGCACTTCCCGTGGTGTTCTTACCACTAAAGAAACTTGGTTTATAATTATTACTTCCGAAGGTAAAACTGGCATAGGAGAATGTGGATTATTAAGGTCTCTTAGCATAGATGATAGACCGGATTATGAAAAGAAATTAGCTTGGGTTTGTGAAAACATTTCCTTGGGTGCTGAAGCTCTTTGGGAACAACTTTTAGAATTTCCTTCATTACAATTTGGGGTAGAAATGGCTTTTAGATCTTTGGAATCTTCGTATCCTTTTATATTGCATCCTTCAGAATTCACCAACGGAAATGATTCCATACCAATAAATGGTTTGGTTTGGATGGGTGAAAAATCCTTCATGAAAGAGCAAATTCTGGATAAGATCAAAAACGGGTTTAAGTGCATTAAGCTAAAAATTGGTGCGATCGATTTTAATGAAGAATTAGACCTTTTAAAATTTATAAGAGCTGAGTTTTCTTCAGAAGAAATTGAATTAAGAGTAGATGCTAATGGAGCTTTTTCTCCCGAAGATGCTTTGCCAAAATTGCAACGACTTAGCAAATTTGATCTCCATAGTATAGAGCAGCCTATCAAACAAGGTCAGTTTTACGAAATGGCAAAACTTTGCGAGAGCACACCCGTTGCTATTGCTTTAGATGAAGAGCTAATTGGCGTTGTGGGTGTAACGAATAAGAAGAAATTACTACAAACAATTAATCCTCAATACATCATTTTTAAACCAAGTTTAATTGGAGGATATCGAGGAACAGAGGAGTGGGTTGAATTAGCGAACGAAAAGCAGATTGGCTGGTGGGTTACAAGCGCATTAGAAAGCAATGTGGGTTTAAATGCTATAAGTCAATGGACGTATACTAAAAAGTCCCAATTGCCGCAAGGTCTTGGAACCGGTGGCCTATATACAAATAATTTTGATTCTCCGTTAGAGGTGAAAAACGGAACAATAACGTACAATCCTGAAATGTCTTGGGATTTTAATCTATAATTTATTCATGTTTATTAAGCAAGCATTTAATTACCAACATAGTTTCTGGAGATATATATTAGGTGTCTCAATCATTATTTTAGCAGTATTTATTGGACAAATTCCTTTAGCGGTTGCAATGTTCATGGAAGGAGGTATGGATATCGTAGGGATGGAAGAAAACGAAATGTTGAAGATCCTGGATTCCAATTTAAATTTATTTTTATTACTCCTAACATTCGCAGTAGGGCTGTTTGCCTTATTTTTTGTGGTTAAATTTATCCACTATCAACCTATTAGAACAGTAACTACATCACGCAAAAAAAGTAGATTGGAGCAGATTTTTCTTTGGATTTGGATTGGTGGCAATTTTCTCTATTGCAGTTACCGCTTTCGATTATTTTTCCAATCCGCAGGATTATGTTCTTAATTTTCAATCCGGACCATTTTTTATAATGCTTATTATCGCTTTAATAATGATTCCGCTGCAAACAAGTTTCGAGGAATATCTTTTTAGAGGGTATTTAATGCAAGGAATAGGGGTGTTGGTTAAAAATAGATGGTTCCCTTTAATTCTGACTTCAGTAGTATTTGGAGGTTTGCATTTCTTTAATCCCGAAGTAACGAAAATGGGAAATATTATAATGATCTATTATATAGGTACAGGTTTTCTATTGGGAATTATGACGTTAATGGATGAAGGTATGGAGCTGGCTTTAGGCTTTCATGCCGGTAACAACTTATTAACAGCTGTATTGGTTACTGCAGATTGGACAGCATTTCAAACGAATTCATTATTGAAAGATATTTCAGATCCAACAGCCGGAGTAGACGTGTTAGTCCCAATATTCATAGTCTATCCCTTGTTTTTATTTATAATGGCTAAGAAATATGGCTGGAGTGATTGGAGAGAGAAATTAATTGGAAAGGTAGAGGCTCCAATTGTTGATAATTATCTTCAAAATGTAGAAAATTCATAAATATTTTTGTTAATTTTAGGTATGAATATCAATATTTTTGTTAAAAGATAAGTCTAATGGTCGATAAATTCAGTATTCCAGAAACTCATATTGATTTTAAGATCAACAAGCAGCATTATTCCAATGATGATCTGGCAAAGGTGGCTTATAATTTTATTAAGGAAGGGGAGCCGCATGAAGGAGAGATTGGAGATTTTTTATTGGAATGGTTAAGGCCTTCAAAATTTATTGAGGTAACAACTTCTGGTTCTACCGGAGTGGCAAAAAAAATAAAAGTTAGAAAAGAGCATATGGTTAATTCTGCCATAGCTACAGTAAAATTTTTCGAAATGGAAGCGGGTTGTACGGCTCTCATGTGTCTACCTGCAAAATATATCGCAGGAAAAATGATGTTGGTTCGTGCAATGGTTTTAGGCTGGGAGCTAGATTTAGTTCCGCCATCTTCAAACCCTTTAGATAATTTATATAAGACCTACGATTTCTGTGCCATGACGCCTTTTCAATTAGATAATTCCATTAGCAGATTGCATCTAATTAATAAACTAATTGTTGGAGGAGGAGCGGTATCTCCCAATTTACAGGAAATGGTTCAAGGCTTAAATACCAAGGTTTATGAAACTTTTGGGATGACAGAAACCGTTTCACATATTGCTGCTAAGCGATTAAATGGAAAAAAGAAAAAGAATTCTCCCTTTAAATTAATGCCAAATGTGCATATTTCAGTAGATAATAGAGATTGTTTGGTGATTAAAGCACCTTCCATTGCTGATGATATTTTAGTTACAAACGATGTTGTAGAAATAGATACTTATAAGCAGTTCTATTGGAAAGGCAGGTTCGATAATGTGGTAAATTCCGGTGGGATTAAATTATACCCTGAAGACATTGAAAATAGATTAACCGATGTGATTGATGGTCGGTTTTTTGTAATTGGAATGCCCGATGATGCACTTGGTGAAAAATTAGTGTTGTTTGTAGAAGCAGATTTTTCAGAAGAATTATTATCGGAGCTTCAAGTGAAAGTACAATCTGTAAAAGAGCTTCATAAGTACGAAATTCCGAAGAAAATTTATCTTATTCAAAAATTCGAAGAAACTCCAAATGGAAAGATTCACCGAAAAAATACACTTCGAAGCAAAATTAAGTAACTTCCCTTTTTAATCTTCAACAACTAGTTATATGTACAAGTTTTTATTCCTTTTCCTATGCTTTGGTTTTTCGTTAAATGCACAAATTCTTTCAGAAAAAAATAGAGCAGAGGTTATAGATAATATTCTTCAAGATAAATTCGAAAATTTACTGCCCGACTTGATGGAGAGAACGGGAATAGATATGTGGGTGTTAATTTCCAGAGAATACAATGAAGATCCAGTTTTAAAAACGATGCTACCGGCTACTTGGTTAAATGCAAGAAGGAGAACTATTTTAGTTTTTTATAAACCAAAAGATTCAAATCTTGTTGAGCGAATGGCGGTGGCGAGATATAATATTGGCGATAATATTTCTTCTGTTTGGGATAAAGAAAAAGAACCAGATCAATGGAAAGCACTTATAGATCTTATTGCTGAAAAAAATCCTTCAAAAATAGGTTTAAATTATTCTGAAAATTTCGCACTTGCAGATGGCTTGGTAAAAACAGATCATGATGAATTTCTTGCAAATTTGCCAGATGCTATGAAACAGAAAATAGTATCTGCTGAAGATCTAGCTATAGGTTGGATAGAAACCAGGACTCCTATGGAGATGGAATTATATGAAGAACTGGTAGCAACAACACATGCAATTATAGCCGAAGCTTTTAGTAGTAACGTGATAACTCCGGGAAAAACCACTTCAGAAGAAGTTATTTGGTGGATGCGACAAAAAGTTACAGATCTGGGATTGGAAACTTGGTTTCATCCAACCGTAGATATACAGCGAAAAGAAGAAAAACTAAAAGACCATATCGATGCTTTTTCCAATGGGTATGGAGAAACTGTGATCCAGCCGGGAGATTTATTGCATTGCGATTTCGGAATCACGTATTTAAGGCTGAATACAGACTGCCAACAACATGCGTATGTTTTAAAAGCAGGAGAAACAAATGCACCTGAATATTTGGTAGAAGCCTTAAGTAAAGGAAATCTCCTACAGGATATTTTAACTTCTAATTTTAAAACTGGTGACTCTGGGAATGAAATATTAAAAAGATCATTATATCAGGCTAAAGAGTCTGGGCTTAAACCTTCTATCTATACGCATCCCTTAGGTCTTTATGGGCATTCTGCCGGGACTACTATAGGAATGTGGGATTCTCAAGGCGGTGTTCCGGGAACAGGAGATTATCAGCTTTTTCCAAATACAGTTTTTGCCATAGAACTTAATACTACGATAGCAATTCCTGAATGGAATAAAGATATTCGTATTATGCTCGAAGAAGCTGGTTTTTGGGGAGAAGAAGGTTTTAAATATGTTAATGACCGCCAAACGGAATTAATGTTAATACCTTCTAATTAATATCCCATTTTTAAATAATAGTCTGCGGAATGTTTTCCGGAGCCATAAATTATAAAGAAACAGGTAAGAAGTAAAACAGCAATCGCTAAAATTAAATTCCCCGGATTCATCACTCCTATAAAATTAATTAAGATCGCACCAAGGAGTATTGGAAGTTGTGCTATTAATGCCCAGCGCGTTAGTAATCCAAAGGCTATCATGAGACCTCCCACAAGATGTGCCGGCGCTACATAGTGAATAACGAGCATGATGCCCCCAAAATCACGAAGTGGCTTAAAAAGCTCTGTAAGGATCTGGCTTTGAGAAATAAATTGGAGCCCTTTTATGAAATAGAAAACTCCTAATGCAAGCCTTAAAATATCCAAGGAATAATAAGTATGCTTATTGGCCCACTTATTAAGAGATTTTATTGTTACCATAACTCGAAATTTAATCCTCCCATCGAGGGTTTAATTAATCGTCCCGATAATTAACTGGAAACCCCGAACTTTTATTTATCATATGATTTTATAAACAGTCGGCGTGTCCGATATGCTATCTAAGTTACTTATAATTAGTGAATTAAAGAAATGTTTTCTGGTACGGTTAGATGAAAAAGCCTCCAAGTTAAATTAAAACTTGGAGGCTATCGATTAATTTTGATTCAATTTATTTTGTGAATTTCGTTTCTATATAGAACTCTTTTTCATTGACTTTAATATCATCTAGATCTTCTACATCTTTTGGAAACTCCATCCAAGAATTTGTAGGAGTGATTCGAATTTCTTTATCATTTATAAAAATATCCACCGGCATATTAAAATTAGCTACATCTGTGTTCCATCGGTAGCTAATTCTTTTCTCTGTTTCTTTGAATTCCAACACGGGAATGGTAGATTTTCTAAGATATTGATCGAATATTGGTTGAAGATCTGTTGCTACCGGAGCGTTAAAGAAATCTTCCACGGTTTTAGTATCAATAGTTTGATGCTTGTAGGTTGTAGAAAAATCTTTTAATGTCTTCCACCAAAGCTCATCGTTATTATAGATGCTTCTTATGGTATTTATTATATTGGCTCCTTTTGCATACATATCTGGCGAGCCTTCACTATTTACACCATAATCTCCAATTATTGGAGCTAGATTGCCAATGTTTTTTCTAAGTCCTTCCAGATACTTTAAAGCATCTTCTTTCCCCCATCTACATTCAATATAAACAGCTTCAGAATACGTAGTGAAACCTTCATGGATCCACAAATCTGCAATGTCATTCGCTGTGATGCTATTTCCAAACCATTCATGTCCGGATTCATGGATTATAATAAAATCCCACTTTAATCCAATCCCGGTCCCGGAAAGATCACGGCCTAAATAACCCATTTTATAATAGTTCCCATAGGCAACGGCACTTTGGTGTTCCATACCAAGATATGGAGTTTCTACAAGCTTAAATCCATCTTCCTTAAAAGGATATTCGCCAAATTTTTCATAGAAACAATCCATCATCGGTTTTACCTCTGAAAATTGTTTTTTAGCTTTTTCAAGATTGTATGGCAACACATAATAATCTAAATCGAGATCCCTGAATGTATCCTGAAAGTGGACATAATTCGCGATGTTAAAAACGATGTCGTAATTATTAATGGGATTAATCACTTTGTAACTCCATCGAGTATAGCCATTATTTAATTCGGTTCTACCAATTAATCTTCCATTAGAAACATTGGTAAGACCATTTGGAACAGCAATTTCTATTAAAGCCTCCTCCGGTTCGTCGCTTTGATGGTCTTTATTTGGATACCAAAGACTGGCACCCGTGCCTTGAACCGCTACTGCGATCCACGGATTTCCATCTTCATCTTTTTTGAAAACAAATCCGCCATCCCAAGGCGCATTTTTTGCAACGATTGGATTCCCTGAATAAAATACTTGAATTGAATCTTTTTCTGAGGCCTTTATCGATTCTTTAAATTCAACAAAAACCGCATTGAATTTTCTGGTATACGAAAGTTGATTAGCACCATGCATAATAGAATCTATCTGCATGTTTTCAAAAAGATCTATCTGCATTACGGGCAATTCTTCCTCTGCTTTAAAGGTAATTGTATTAAAACCAGAAATATATCGCTCCACTGGATCGATCTGTACTTGCAAATGATATTTCAATACATCGTAGGCACGCTCAGGTCGCAATGAGCCTCGCAAGGAATCTGCTTCGGTATATTGCTTGTTTTTATTACTTAAAACTTGGGCTTGAGATGAAGTAGTTACTAAAATAGCGACTACCAATATCAATAAAACATTTTTCATAGAAATCAGGTCTGAATTACTCCTAAATTAAAATCTTTGGTAATAGGTGAGTGGTTCGCAGCCTCAATCCCTGTAGAGATCCATTTTCTGGTATCTAAAGGATCTATAATGGCATCTGTCCATAATCTTGCCGCTGCATAATAAGGAGAAGTTTGCTTGTCGTAACGCGCTTTTATTTTATCAAAAACTTCTTTCTCTTTATCAGCATCAACTTTTTCACCTTTTTTGGCCATGGAAGCAGTTTCAATTTGCGCTAAAACTTTAGCAGCTTGTGTTCCACCCATAACTGCAAGCTCAGCACTTGGCCATGCTACAATAAATCTAGGATCATACGCTTTCCCGCACATCGCATAATTTCCAGCTCCGTAAGAATTTCCGATGACGATGGTAAATTTTGGAACTACAGAATTACTCACTGCACTTACCATTTTTGCGCCATCTTTAATAATTCCGCCATGTTCACTTTTGCTTCCTACCATGAAGCCGGTAACATCCTGTAAAAATACCAAAGGAATTTTTTTCTGATTACAATTAGAAATAAAACGAGTCGCTTTATCGGCAGAATCGGAATAGATCACACCGCCAAATTGCATTTCACCGGTTTTTGTTTTTACAATTTTACGCTGGTTGGAAACAATACCAACTGCCCAGCCATCTATCCTTGCATACCCTGTAATTATGGTTTGCCCATATTCTTTTTTATATTCTTCAAACTCAGAATCATCTACCAATCTCGAGATGATTTCACGCATGTCATACTGATCGTTTCTTTTTCTTGGTAAGATTCCGAAAATTTCTTTTGGATCTAATTTTGGCTTAATTGGATCTTTTCTACTAAAACCGGCTTTCTCATAATCCCCAATTTTATCCATAATGCTCTTGATTTTATCTAAAGCATCTTTATCGTCTTTCGCCTTATAATCTGTAACCCCACTAATTTCAGAATGTGTGGTTGCGCCACCTAGTGTTTCATTATCTATAGACTCACCAATAGCAGCCTTTACCAAATAGCTTCCTGCTAGGAAAATACTTCCCGTTTTCTCAACGATGATCGCTTCATCACTCATAATTGGTAAATAAGCACCACCTGCAACACAACTTCCCATAACCGCTGAAATCTGGGTAATTCCCATGCTACTCATTACCGCATTATTTCTGAAAATTCTTCCAAAGTGTTCTTTATCGGGGAAAATTTCATCCTGCATTGGCAAGTAAACTCCCGCGCTGTCTACCAAATAAATAATAGGAAGTCTATTTTCTATTGCGATCTCTTGCGCTCTCAAGTTCTTTTTAGCGGTAATAGGAAACCAAGCCCCAGCTTTTACAGTGGCATCATTGGCAACTACAATACATTGTTTTCCGGCAACGTGGCCAATTTTTACAACGACTCCTCCACTTGGACAACCTCCATGTTCTTCATACATTTCATCTCCAACAAAAGCACCAAGTTCTATGGCGGCGTTAGAATCGTCTAAAAGATAATTGATGCGCTCTCTGGCGGTCATTTTTCCTTTTGCATGATGTTTTTCGATACGTTTTTCTCCTCCTCCAAGCTTAACCTGAGCGAGCTTCTGTCTTAATGTAGAAAGTAATAATTTATTATGATCTTCATTTTTATTGAAGTTAAGATCCATAGAATATGTAATTTTATTTCTTCCGAATTTATTTGATTTTTACAATGCATAGAAGTTCAGAACATTTCGGAATAGTATTCAAACTTCAGTAGCCGCGCTAAAATACAAAATCGAACTATTTATTTTGATTGAAAAAGTTGAAATACTAGGAAAATATAACAGTATGACTGTAATTCTGATTTCAAACTATTTTAATTCAGAATAAATAGAAAGGAAGAAATTTAATTTTAAGATATTTGTAGCATTGAAATAAATTAAAATTGCAAGCTAAAAGCTAGTTGTTTTACTTTCAGAAAGTGTCTAAATATTTAAAAAAACATATAAAATGGCAGATGATAATAAGGTAATTTTTTCCATGTCTGGGTTAACTAAAACCTTCCCGGGAGCGAATACACCAGTACTTAAAAATATTTATTTAAGTTTCTTTTACGGAGCAAAAATTGGAATTTTAGGATTGAATGGTTCTGGAAAATCTACATTACTAAAGATTATTGCAGGAATGGAGAAGAATTATCAAGGAGATGTAGTTTTTTCTCCTGGTTATACCGTTGGTATGCTGGAGCAGGAACCACAATTAGATGATGAAAAAACAGTTTTGGAAGTTGTTAAAGAGGGAGCTGCTGAAACAGTGGCAATTTTAGATGAGTACAACAAAATAAACGATATGTTTGGCCTTCCAGAGGTTTATGAGGATGCAGATAAAATGCAAAAACTCATGGACAAGCAGGCAGCTTTACAAGATAAGATTGATGCTTCCAATGCTTGGGAATTAGATACCAAGTTGGAAATTGCAATGGACGCACTTCGTACTCCGGATCCCGATAAGAAGATTGGAGTATTGTCTGGAGGGGAGCGTAGAAGAGTTGCCTTGTGTAGATTGTTATTGCAAGAGCCGGATGTGTTGCTATTGGATGAGCCAACTAACCACTTGGATGCAGAATCTGTACATTGGTTAGAACACCATTTAGCATCTTACAAAGGGACTGTAATAGCGGTAACTCACGATAGATACTTTTTGGATAATGTTGCGGGATGGATATTAGAACTAGATAGAGGAGAAGGAATTCCTTGGAAAGGAAATTACTCTTCTTGGTTAGACCAGAAATCTAAGCGTTTGGCACAAGAGCAAAAAACGGCCAGTAAACGTCAAAAAACTTTAGAGCGAGAATTAGAATGGTCTCGTATGTCTCCAAAAGGAAGACAATCTAAGCAAAAGGCGAGATTAAATAATTACGATAAATTATTGAGTCAGGATCAAAAGAAGATGGACGAGCAATTGGAAATCTATATTCCTAATGGTCCTCGTTTGGGAACGAATGTAATTGAAGCTAAAGGCGTAAGTAAAGCTTTTGATGATAAATTGCTGTATGAAGATCTTAACTTCACTTTGCCGCAAGCCGGAATTGTGGGGGTTATTGGGCCTAACGGTGCCGGTAAAACCACAATTTTTAAAATGATCATGGGGGAAATTTCTCCGGATCAAGGTAGTTTTGAGGTTGGAGACACTGCAAAAATCGCTTATGTAGATCAGAGTCATTCTAATATGGATCCAGAGAAAACAATCTGGCAAAACTTTAGTGACGAGCAGGAACTTATTAATATGGGAGGGAAACAAGTGAATTCCAGAGCCTATTTAAGTCGTTTCAACTTTGGGGGTGGAGAGCAGAACAAAAAAGTAAGTATGCTTTCCGGTGGGGAGCGTAACCGTTTGCACCTTGCCATGACGCTAAAAGAAGAAGGGAACGTATTGCTTTTAGATGAGCCAACAAACGACTTGGACGTGAATACGCTGCGGGCGCTGGAAGAAGGTTTAGATAACTTCGCAGGCTGTGCCGTAGTGATTTCTCACGATAGATGGTTTTTGGACAGAATTTGTACTCATATCTTAGCTTTTGAAGGAGATTCGCAAGTGTATTTCTTTGAAGGTGGTTTTTCTGATTATGAAGAGAATAAAAAGAAACGTTTGGGTGGAGATTTAATGCCGAAGCGAATTAAATATAAAAAGTTGACTCGATAAATTATCGATTTATTTATAAAACAAAACCTCCGAAGAATTTTCTTCGGAGGTTTTTGTTATATAGACCTATTAGGGTTTATTTTCTTTTGAATATCAGCGTAATTTCATCATCTGCAATTTGTGGATTATCTACGTTATGCAAGAATAATTCATTATTTTCTATAGAATACTTATAGGAATAGGTTGCTCCTTCGATAGTAATTATCTTATTGGAGATTGAATATTTTCGCGATCCATCTTCAGCTATGTAATAATTTTCCCCATTTGGGTTCTTTATATTTACACGGTTTTTAGATTCAATAAATTCTAGTGTGTAGTCACTAAAATCTTTTTCAGGATCATGAAAGCAAAAGCAGCTTACTTCACTTAGAAACCAAGAGCCTTAAGTTGCGGGTCAACATCTTCTTTTGAACAAGAGTTTAAAAATAAAATACTAGTGATAAGAAGTACTAATTTTTTCATGTTATCTAATTTTTTAGGTCTAAGTTATTGAAATTATTGGGAATAGGAAATGTAGCAACAATCACACTTCGACTGCGCTATTAGATTAGCATTATTTAATAGATTTCTCCCTGCGGTCGTAATGACACACAAAAAATCTATTTATACCAACGTTTTTTATTCGCTTTAGAACCACTTCCTTTTCTCCCTTTTTTATGCTTGCTGCCTTTCTTTTTATGAACTATTGGTTCAGCATTTTTCTCCAAAGGATAAGGATGTTCTGTCTCTACAGGGATTTTATTTCCGATCAGGGTTTCAATGAATTTTACATATTGTTTTTCATCTGCACTGCAAAAAGAAATGGAGGTTCCCACACTTCCTGCGCGTCCTGTTCGCCCAATTCTATGCACATATACTTCAGACATGCTTGGGATGTCGAAATTGATCACATAATCTAAACTATCTATATCCAATCCACGGGCAGCAAGATCTGTTGCAACCAATATATTTACTTCTTTCCTTTTAAATCGTTCTAAGGCTGAAGTTCTATCTGTCTGGCTTTTATCTCCGTGAAGTTCATCGGCTTTAAAACCATTTTTCACAAGGGATTGTAAGGCTTTTTCTACTCCGAACTTGGTTCTTCTAAAGATCAAGACAGACTTATTTTTAACAACATTTCGCATTACGTAAAGCAATAACTCAATTTTATCTTGCTTCGGAACCATGTACAATTTCTGCTCAATAGATGGTGCTGCGGAAGAATTGGTGGTTAACTCAATCTTTTCGGGATTTTGAAGTAAGGATTTTGCAAGATCCTGAACTTTTGGAGGAATAGTTGCTGAAAACATCAATCGTTGCACCAAATTAGGAGCGAGCCTGATTATCTTTTGTACTTCATCTATAAAACCCATATCTAGCATTAAATCGGCTTCATCTAAAACCAAAATTTCTACTTCATCTAGGTTGATATATCCTTGTTTTCTAAGGTCTAAAAGTCTCCCGGGTGTTGCTACCAAAATATGTAACCCATTTTTTAATAAGTTAATTTGGGGTTGCATGGATGCACCACCAAAAACAACTCCCGATTTTATATTGGTGAATTTTGAATAGTCCTTAATATTCTCTGCAATTTGAACTGCAAGTTCTCTTGTAGGGCTTACAATTAGCACAGAGAGTGTACTTTTTGTTTTTTCGTCCTCAACACGTTTATTTAAGAGTTGTAATAATGGAATCGCAAAGGCACCTGTTTTCCCTGTTCCGGTTTGGGCACATGCAATAACATCATTCCGCCTTAAGATTTCCGGAATCACCTTTTCCTGAATTGGAGTAGGGCTGGTGTGTCCTATTTCAGAAATTCCCTCTTGAATAGTTTGGGATAACGGTAAGTCTTCGAAAAGCATAGTTTTATTTTAGGCTTCAAAGATACTATAATTGTGCGTTGACTTCACTAGCAAAAAATGAAGTCAGCTAAAAGATGGATTTAGTTGACATACAAAACCTGAGAGCTTACGGAACCATCTAAATTTACAGTTAGAAAAAATAAAGCACCATTTTCACTGTCCGATAGATGCTCGTATTTATTCTCTTTTAAGATGGCGTTTGCGAATTCTGGTGTGGTATTGCTATGCCCAACCACTAAAACTGTTTTTCCTTTAGTTTCCTTTTGAAATGTCTCATTGTACATCGCTCTAGGGTCGTAGTTATGAATTTCCAATCCTTTTGAAGTTGCTGTTGGCTGAGCGGTTGCCTGAGTACGTTTGTAGTTTGTGCTATAAACCATATCGAATGGAATATCTTTAAAAACCTGAGCCCAATTTTCGGCTCTTTGGATACCTGTATCATTTAACCTAGGATCTCTTTCGGTAGCATTGCTTCTGTCTTTCTCTGCATGCCGAATTAAATAATAAGTAGTTATCTCATTATGATTTTCAGTTTCAGTTTTTTCTGACGGGTTAGTATTGAAGGTGGAAAGAACGATTGTGAGGATGATTGCTATACTTTTCATAATTTATTATTTGTTAGTCCATATAAATCATAAACCGATAAAGCTTGTCCTTCTGTCCCGACGCTTCGGGAGTTTCAGAATCTCAAATATTTGTAAATCAATATTATCAATTAAGACCCTGAAATAAATTAAGGGTGACGAAATAACTTATTTATGATAAAAACGTATATAAATTTATTGTTTTATGATGACTTCCATCAAAATTACTTGATTCAGTTGTTTTCCCAAGGAATTAAAATTGTTATCTGAAATTAAAATTAAAGTTTTGTTCCCATTTGGAAGATCGGGCCCAAATGTCATTCCCTCAACATTATCTATAATGCCATCGGTTAACTTCTTTTTCACCGATTTAAAATCGAATACAAGTTGCTTGGTGGCTTTAATGTATTTTTCTTTTCTAAGGTTTTGAATTTTCAAAGTGTTCGAAGCATTTTTAGAATTTACATCGAAAATCCGAACCGTATTTCCATAGCTGCCATGACCTGCAGAGAATGCTCTTTCCAATACCAAAAATTTATGCGGTGCATATTGGATTAATTCGGTAAGTCCATTTACGGCAAAATACATCCATGGAATTTTGGAAATGTTTCCTAGAGAAATAACAAATTGATCATCGGCTTCTCCAGAATTCTTGTTGAAATGTGTAATTCTTATGGGAGATTTGGTTGGGAATAGCTTTGGCTTAGAGCCATCTTTGGTAAGTGGAAGTTCCATTCCTGCCCAAAAACCTTCGTTGTTGAAGTCTTTGGTAAGGCCTTCAAAAACACCATTATTTCTTGGTTGCTGAATTCCAGTAGATGTAAAATATTCCGGAAGGCTGAAATTCTTAAGAAGACTCCCTTGTGAATCTACATAGAAAATAGATGGTTTTTGATTCTGTTTTATGGCTCCTTCACTGGTGAGCACAATATTTCCTGAATTACTATCGATCCTTATCGCCTCTAAATCCAAAGTATTTGCTTTCAAAAAACTTGAAGTCCTATCCAGTTTTATTACTTCAGAAAAAAGAACTGTATCAATTTTATTTTGATTGATTATAATTTCTGACCTATAAAATCTAGGATCCCCGGGATGATCACATGCAATATAATAAGTACCGTCTTTATAATCTATGCCGGAAAGGCCACCAACCTTGGTTCCTCCAATCATCAGATCATTTTCTATAATATAATCGTCCAAAAATCGGAGTTCAATAGAATCTGTAAAAATCTTTTTGGAAGTTCCGCAGCCCATAAAACATAGGCTTAAGAAGAGGAGGCTTATTTTTTTCATTTATTAGACTGAAAAGTAAAAATAACAAATCCTTAAGATAATAATAGGAGTTTATTGACACATTTCGGAAATAGTAAATCTTAGATTTGGGTATTATTAACTAAAAAACCAGTATTATGAATAATGACCAGATTGAAGGAAAATGGAAACAGGTTAAAGGTAAATTCAAACAAAAATATGGTAAACTTACCGATGATGATTTAGAATATTCAGAAGGAAAGTTTGACGAAATGATGGGCCGTTTGCAAGAAAAAACGGGTAAAACCAAAGAAGAATTAAAGGATGAAATAGATAAGTGGTAGATGATAGATCTCCGCTTATTGAAAAGGGCTACTTAGGAAACTAAGCAGCCTTTTTTTTTATTACTCTTTCTTTGCGAGTTCTTCCTGATTTCTAAAAACTAATGTGTCATCAAATTCATCCAATAAAATAATGCTATCGGTTTTAACTTTTCCGGAAAGAATTTCTTTAGAAAGTTTATTTAAAACCTCTCTTTGCAATACCCTCTTCACGGGTCTCGCGCCATATTGAGGGTCAAAACCTTGTTTGGAAAGAAATGTTAATGCTTCATTGGTGGCATCTAAAACGATTCCTTGTTTAGACAGCATCTTTTTCAATCCTTTTAACTGAAGTCCAACAATTTTTAAAATATCTTTTTTGTTTAGTGGAGTAAATAGAATGATATCATCTATTCTATTAATAAATTCTGGTCTAACCGTTTGTTTAAGTAAACCTAGAACTTCCACTTTTGCACTTTCCATAGCGGTATCTAAATCTTTAACCGTTTCAAATTTCTCCTGAATTATACTAGAACCCATATTGGAGGTCATAATGATAATGGTATTCTTAAAATCTGCTAAACGTCCTTTATTATCTGTTAGCCTTCCTTCGTCTAAAACTTGAAGAAGAATATTAAAGGTGTCCGGATGCGCTTTTTCAATTTCATCTAAAAGGATTACAGAATAAGGTTTTCTTCTAACGGCTTCGGTAAGTTGCCCGCCCTCATCATAACCAACATATCCCGGAGGTGCTCCAACTAATCTGCTAACTGCATGACGTTCTTGATACTCACTCATATCTATTCGAGTCATCGCAGCTTCGTCATCAAAAAGGTATTCTGCAAGGGCTTTCGCTAATTCGGTTTTACCAACACCGGTAGTACCTAGGAATAAGAACGTTCCGATTGGTTTTTTCTGATCTTGTAAACCGGCTCGACTTCTTCGAACTGCATCACTCACGGCCTGAATAGCTTCTTCTTGACCAACTACTCTTTTGTGTAATTCATCTTCAAGTTTCAACAATTTTTCTCGTTCGCTTTGCAACATTTTAGTTACAGGTACACCGGTCCATTTTGCTACAACCTCGGCAATGTCCTCGTAAGTTACTTCCTCTTTAATGAGTGTTTTACTATCCTGATTTTCTTCAACCTGTTTTTGTAGTAATTCTAATTTTTCCTGAGCCTCTTTAATTTTACCATATCGTATCTCTGCAACTTTTCCGTAATCCCCATCGCGTTCAGCTCGTTCTGCCTCCAATTTAAATTGCTCGATATCAGATTTAGCCGATTGAATATTATCTACAACCTCTTTTTCGTTTTTCCATCTCGCATGTAATTCGTTGCGTTCTTCCTTAAGGTTTGCCAGTTCTACGGTTAAGGTTTTTAACTTAGATTCATCATTTTCACGTTTTATAGCTTCAATTTCAATTTCCAACTGTGTTACCTTTCTATCCAATACATCTAGCTCTTCGGGTTTAGAATTGATCTCCATTCTAATTTTTGAAGCTGCTTCGTCCATAAGATCAATCGCTTTATCCGGAAGAAATCTATTGGTAATATAACGTTGAGAAAGTTCTACTGCGGCTATGATGGCTTCATCTTTAATACGCACTTTATGGTGAGTTTCATATTTTTCTTTGATTCCACGAAGGATAGAAATTGCACTTTCGGTATCTGGTTCATCTACGACCACTTTTTGAAAACGTCTTTCTAAGGCCTTATCTTTTTCGAAATATTTCTGGTATTCATCTAAAGTTGTTGCTCCAATCGCTCTTAATTCCCCACGAGCTAAAGCTGGTTTTAAGATGTTTGCAGCATCCATAGCGCCCTGTCCACCACCGGCACCAACAAGGGTATGGATTTCGTCTATAAATAGTACGATGTCCCCATCACTTTCGGTTACTTCTTTGATCACTGCTTTTAAGCGCTCTTCAAATTCTCCTTTATACTTTGCTCCCGCAATAAGTGCTCCCATATCCAATGAGAAGATCTGCTTATTTTTTAAATTTTCCGGAATATCTCCATCTATAATCCTATGTGCTAATCCTTCAGCAATAGCCGTTTTACCAACACCCGGTTCTCCAACAAGCATCGGGTTGTTCTTTGTTCTACGAGATAAAATTTGAAGGACCCGTCTAATCTCTTCATCTCTTCCAATAACCGGATCCAGTTTTCCTTCTTCGGCTAATTTATTGAGGTTTTTAGCATACTTATTAAGCGAATTATAAGTTTCCTCTGCACTTTGAGAAGTTACTCTGTCTCCTTTTCTAAGTTCTTCTATAGCCGATTTAAGGTTTTTCTCCGAAGCCCCTTGATCTTTTAAAATCTGAGCAACTTTACTTGAAGATTTAAAAATGGCAAGAATAAGATGCTCTATGGAAACATATTCATCTTTCATTTTGTTAGCAATCGTGCTCGCTTCATTCAAAGTGGTAGAAGCGGTTCTTGAAAGCATCGTTTCTCCACCTGAGACTTTTGGAAAATTCTCTAAGGTTTTATCTAAGATTTGAGTAAATAACCCAATATTGATATTTAATTTTTTAAGTAGAAAGGGAGTCACATTTTCATCGACCAAGGTGATGGCATTAAAAATATGTTCGTTTTCTATTTGTTGATGCCCTAATTCCTGAGCAAGTTGTTGCGCTTGCTGGATGGCCTCTTGTGATTTTATAGTGAAATTATTGAAATTCATAAGTTGAAATTTTAAATACAGAATTGAAATAACAAAATATACACCAGCATGATAACACCGTCAAAATGGCCGCTATCACTGGGTTTTATAAGACATTTTGTCTGTTTTAATTATAGATAAGTTACGCCTTTGGATTGCTATTTAAAATTTCATTAGGTAAATTTTAATACCGGGATTGAGAATTTTATTACTTGAAATCCTATTTTTGCACACTAAATTATAATGAATATGGGATTTTTTGATAAAATGTTCAAGTCTGATAATGACGATACAAAATCGGCAAAGCCATCTGTTCCATGGATACAGTTAACTAAAAAGGAAACATTGGAAGAAATTGCTGAAGATTCATCCAACCAGCCAATTGCAATTTTAAAACATTCTACCACTTGTGGAATCAGCAGAATGGTTTTAAGACAATTTGAGCAAAATTATAATTTAGAGCCAGACTCCGTTAAATTATATTTTTTAGATCTTTTAAGTTATAGAGACATTTCCAATAAGATTGCAGTAAGATTTAATGTGCCGCATGAAAGCCCTCAATTAATAGTAATTAAAGATGGGAAGGCTATTTATGATGCTTCTCACAGTGCGATAGATGTAGAGAAATTAAGTACGGTGTAATTTTAACACGTAAATTTCTTAAAATTTTCTTTTGTAATTATTTAATAAGTAAGGTTAAAATTCTTATAAATCATTATTAGATAAAGGGTTGCGCATGTATCTTCATACTATTATTTATTAACCATTTAAATATAGTATCATGGCAAATCAAAAGGATCCACAGAAAAAAGATCAAAAAGGGAATCAGCAATCTGGCGCTAAAAATCAGCCTAAAAAGCAAGAGGACCAAAGAAAAGAATCACAGAATCCAAGAAGATGATTTTGTGAAGTAAAATTAAATGCCTGTTAAGTTTTAACCTAACAGGCATTTTTTATTATAAAATAAATAAATTTATTTTTTCTTAGCTTGAGGTTGATAAACCGGAAGAAGCTTAGTGCTTACTTCGCCAAAACCAATCCTTCTATCTTTTCCTTCACAATAACCGCGCATAATCACAGTATCGTTATCTTCTATAAATTTACGCTCACTGCCATCATTTAATTTCACAGGCTTTTTTCCTCTCCAAGAAAGTTCTAGCATCGATCCGTAAGAATCTGGTGTTGGTCCTGAAATTGTACCAGAACCCATCATGTCTCCGGAGTTAATTGGGCAACCATTAACCGTATGATGCGCCAATTGTTGACTCATATTCCAATACATATATTTGAAATTGGATTTAGAGACCGTTGTTTCTTCTTTATCTTCCGGTTGAATTGCGACTTCCAGATTAATATCGAAGCTCTTTTTACCTTTAAATTGAAGGTATGGAAGCAACTCTTTTTCTGGATCTGGCCCCTTAGTTCTAAACGGTTCCAAGGCATCTAAAGTTACTATCCATGGAGAAATGGAGGAAGCAAAATTCTTTGCTAAGAATGGCCCAAGTGGCACGTATTCCCATTTTTGAATATCTCTGGCGCTCCAATCGTTAAACAAAACCATTCCAAAAATATAGTCTTCAGCCTCGTCTATAGGAATTGGCTCACCTAGAGGGTTTCCATCGGTTGTAATGAAAGCCATTTCTAATTCGAAATCAACCAATCTTGAAGGTCCAAAAACAGGTTCTGTAGCACCATTTGGCATTTTTTGTCCTTGTGGTCTATGCACCGGAATTCCGCTAGGGATTATAGAAGAACTTCTTCCATGGTATCCTACAGGAATGTGCAACCAGTTTGGTAAAAGTGCATTGTCTGGATCACGAAACATAGTCCCAACATTGGTAGCATGCTCTTTACTGGAATAGAAATCGGTGTAATCACCCACTTGCACGGGTAATTGCATTTCAACTTCATTTAAAGTAAAAAGTACTGTATTTCGGTGGTCTTGATTATCTTTAAGTTGTGGATTTTTGGCATCAAAAATATCGGCGATACGGTTTCTTACCAAACGCCAAGTCTTTTTACCATCAGATATAAAGTCGTTTAAAGTATCTTGAAGAAAAATGTCATCTGTAAGTGGAATTTCGTCAAAATATCCTAATTGATGTAGGGCGCCTAGATCAATGGCATAGTCACCAATTCTGGTTCCAATAGTAACCACATCATCTCTTGTTAAAAAAACTCCGAAAGGGATATTTTGAATTGGAAAATCTGTGTTATTTGGTATGTCCAGCCAGGTTTTTCTTTTAGGATCATTTGCTGTAATAGGCATATGTTATTTTGTTTTATTCTTAAATGTATTGATTTCAAAGTTATTATTTTCCAGCAATTAACCGATTGGAATTATTACTTTTGAGGAATATTTAACGTAAAAATTTAACATGCAACAAGATACACAAATTTTTGATCTGATAGAAGCTGAAAGAAACCGTCAAATAAACGGTTTAGAACTAATTGCTAGTGAGAATTTTGTGAGTGATCAGGTGCTTCAAGCAGCCGGATCTGTACTAACAAACAAATATGCTGAAGGCTATCCGGGAAAAAGATATTATGGAGGTTGTGAGATCGTAGATGAAGTGGAAACCTTAGCCATAGAGCGATTAAAAGAACTATTTAATGCTGAATATGCCAATGTGCAGCCACATTCCGGTTCTCAGGCAAATACTGCGGTTTTTCATGCATGTATGCAACCGGGAGATAAATTTCTTGGCTTCGATCTTTCTCATGGAGGTCATTTAACACATGGCTCTCCGGTTAATTTTTCTGGGAGATTATACACTCCTGTTTTTTATGGAGTAGATAAAGAAACAGGTTTAATAGATTACGATGCAGTTGCTGAGATTGCTGAAAGAGAAAAACCAAAAATGATTATTGCTGGAGCTTCAGCATATTCAAGAGAAATAGATTACAAAAGATTTAGAGAAATAGCAGATAGCGTTGGTGCAATTTTATTTGCAGATATCGCACACCCGGCAGGCTTAATAGCAAAAGGTCTCTTGGGCGATCCATTACCGCATTGTCATGTAGTAACTTCTACTACCCATAAAACCTTACGTGGACCACGAGGTGGAATTATCATGATGGGGAAAGATTTTGATAATCCTTTCGGATTAAAATTGAAAAACGGGAATCTTAAGAAAATGTCTACGCTTTTAGATAGTGGAGTTTTTCCTGGAAATCAAGGTGGACCTTTGGAGCATATTATAGCAGCAAAAGCAGTTGCATTTGGAGAGGCTTTAACTGATGAATTTCTTCATTATATGGTTCAGGTTAAGAAAAATGCCAAGGCGTTGGCTGAAGCATTTGTTGCTAAGGATTATAAGGTGATCTCCGGAGGAACAGATAATCACATGATGTTAATAGATCTTAGAAATAAGAACATTACCGGAAAGCAAGCAGAGGAAGCATTAGGAATGGCTGAGATTACTGTAAATAAAAATATGGTGCCTTTTGATGATAAGTCTCCATTTGTGACCTCTGGAATTCGTGTTGGAACCCCTGCAGTTACTACCCGCGGACTTAAAGAGGATGATATGGCTAAGATCGTAGATCTTATAGATCGTGTGATCACCAATTTTGAAGATGATGCCGAACTTATAAAAGTTGAAGCTGAGGTTCTTGATATGATGCAGGATTTGCCACTTTTTAATGGATAATTTTTAAAAAGTTCTGTAAAAGCAGTCAAGTTTTTCCAATAGCTATCGGCATTGTTTCAGTTTCTAATAGGTATGCTCAACTTTAGATCCTGAAATAAATTCAGGATGACCATGAATTGTCATCCTGAGCTTGTCGAAGGATCTCGATGAAGCATAATCTCTTTACTATGAGATCCCTCCTGTCGTCGGGATGACAAATTCTTAAATTATTTAAACTTGAATTTTCTAGATAATCTTAAATCTAAAGTTAAAAAGCTCAAAAATGAGATTCAGGTTTTAGCAATTGCCTATAGCGATCCTCGAACTCCATGGACAGCTAAATTACTTATTGGATTAACGGTTGGATATTTATTAAGCCCTATAGATCTTTTTCCAGATTTTATTCCTGTATTAGGAATAGTTGATGATCTTATTTTGGTGCCATTATTAATAACGGCTTCTATAAAGCTAATTCCTCAAAATGTAATGGCTGCGGCTAGGGAAGAAGCTCTTAAAAATCCAAAAAGGATGAAAAAGAACAACTGGATTGTTGCATTTTTCATCCTTTTATTATGGGTTTTCCTAATTTTTAAATCGTATCAGCATCTATTTTCAGAATAGATTTGAGAAATTATTTCATTTCAGGATACCAATTCAACTGCGCCACTTCAATCTCCTTATTTCCCTTATTCACCAATTCTTTAAATTTGGAAACATCTGAAAGTCCATCTTTTCCTCTGTAGTGGTAAGGATAAACTTTTTTAGGAGCGAAAGCTAAAACGCCATCGGCAGCATCTTCTACGGTCATAGTGTAAGGTAAATTCATGCAAACCAATGCAACATCTATATTTTCTAGGTCTCTCATTTCAGGAATATCTTCGGTATCTCCAGAGATATAAAGTCGTTGCCCATCTTTCTCTACTACATACCCATTTCCTCTTCCCTTGGTATGCATTGCATCTTTGGCTTCAGGTAAATTATACATAGGAACTGCTTTAACAGAGAATCCCATAATTTCTTTAGTATCACCATTGTTCATGACCATTAAATTTGCTTCCATTTCTTTTGGTAATTTCTCCTTCACAGCCTGTGGTACAATTACTTTAGTGTCACCTAATTTAAGAGCTTCCAAGGTTTTAGCATCCATATGATCTCCATGAATATCGGTAATTAACACAAAACTTGGAGCATCTTTTCCTTTAAAAGCATCGGCGCCACCTACAGGATCTGTATAAATAACAGCATCTTCCCATTTTATAACGGCAGTAGCGTGAGAGATTGGTTCAATTTCTATAGCTGTTACTCTCTTTTCATTTTCTTGATCTGAAACTGCAGTAACTTCAGTTTCCATTTGTTTGTCCTTCTTCTCTTCATCTTTACAAGAGGTGAACAATACACCCAAGCAGCATATCGCAATTATTGATCTTTTCATCTTCAATTGATTTTAGTTAATTATTTTTCTGAATCAAAAAAAGCCCGAAAATGGGGCTTTTATATTGATATTTCTATAAAGTTAAGAAAGCTGTTTCGGAATCTTCCCTTATTAATAAAGATTTAAGAAAGGTTCAACTCCATTTTAATATCTCCTCTGGAATAGGGATTGTCTTCTTCAATAGGGATTTCTACAAAACCATATTTCTCATAAATATAAATAGCATTTTCAAGCTTTCTATTGGAATAAATTATCAATTTTTTCCATTTTTTCTGTTTTGCAAAATTAATAGTGTGCTCCATTAATTGTTGCCCTACTTTCTTTCCTTGGGCAGCAGGGGTAACCGCCATCTTTGTGAGCTCAAAAATAGCATCTTCCATTTTCATCAAGGCTACAGTTCCAATGATAGCTTCGTTTTCCTTTACAAAAAAGATCATTCCTCCAGGTTCTATGATGTATTTATTAGGATTTCCTAAAACATCTTCATCGTGGGGTTCTACCCAGAAAAATTTTTCTAACCAAGCGAGGTTTAGTTTTTTGAAATCTTCAGCATACGCGGGGCTGTATGAAATTATTTCCATAGGTTTAGTGTATAAAATCTGTAATAAAATAACTTAGGGCTTTTCCAACCTTTGCTTCTGAAGTGTCATTAGAAGTCGCTTCACAAATATGTAAATATTTAATATGCTCTTCTTCTGAAGCGATTCTTATAAAATTTCTAATCATGTTTATTGCGAATCCACTTGGGGTTTGGGCGCTGCTAGGAAAACCTTTAATGGCATCGCAATCCAGTTCGAGTCCGAAATTATCATGTGAAACAAATTCTAATTCTTCTCGAAAAGCCTGTACAATTTTTTCTGAAGGCATTAAAAGCAGATGTTCAAAAAGACGATAGCCATCATTGGCCGAATGAAGCATATCTTCAAAAATATACTGAGGCGTATGGTTTTGATGCAATCCGAAAATACGGTACTTTGCCAAAAACCCATCTTTTCGTGCAAAGCTAAAGCCGTTTCCACTATGCCTAATATCTGTTTTTCGAAGATCTGTATGGGCGTCTATATTTAAAACATGAATCTGCTTTTTTAAAGCTTCCGAAGTTCCTTTAATGTTTCCGTAAGCATTGTTATGTCCACCGCCAACAATGATAGGGATTTTACCAGCTGTAACAATTTTTTGTACAACAGCACTGGTTATAGCATCTATTTTTGAAACTAAATCTCCGAGTTTTTGAATATAATTCGGGTCTTTGGGATCTATGTTTGAAGCTTTCTCAAGCGCTTCGGTACAATCTACTTCCCCTAAAAGAATTAAATTTTCCGGCTTGGTATATTGGTTTGCTTGAATGTTAAGTAATGAATTTAAACATGTTTCCCATGCTCGGGAGGCACCAGATCTTCCTAAATTGGCACGTACACCAATATCTTCCGGTATTCCAAATAATACATATTTAGAACTGGATGAAGCTAAGGCTTCAAAATCCTGTATAAACGAAATCTTTTCTCCAAATTTCGTTTCGCCCTCTCGGGTTTTAAGGATATTGGAAATGCTTTTTTGGCTGTGTAATTTAAAACCTTCCATAGCTATATTTTTTCTCCATTTAGATAAACCGCTTCAATAGCATTACTTCCAAAAGCATAGGGTAAATAGGTGTAGGATGGGATGGGTTTAGTGATTATTAGGTTTGCTAGCTTTCCTTTGGTGATGCTTCCCACTTTTTCAGATAAATCCATTGCATAGGCGCCATTTATGGTTGCAGCATTTATGGCTTCTTCTGGAGTCATTTTCATCTTCACACAAGCCAAGGATACAACCAGATTCATATTTCCACTAGGAGCGCTCCCCGGATTAAAATCGGTTGCAAGGGCTAAAGGTAGCCCTGCGTCTATGATCATTCTTGCGGGAGTATAAGGTATACTCAAGAAAAGAGAACATCCTGGTAGCGCTACCGGCATAGTGTGCGAGCCTTTTAGAGATTCCACATCTTCTGCTCTCATTTCTTCTAAATGATCTACACTAAGCGCATCGTTCTCTACACCTGCCTGCACACCACCAATTGCATTGAATTGATTGACATGAATCTTTGGTCGCAAGTTAAATTTAGCAGCAGCTTTCAAAAGTTTATTAGTGTCTTCTACTGTAAAGTATCCTTGTTCACAAAAAATATCTATATACTCGGCAAGATTTTCTTCTGCCACGGCGGGAAGAATTTCATCGATCACGTAATTTATATATTCCTCTTTCTTGTTTTTATAATCCAAGGGTAGGGCATGAGCTCCTAAAAATGTAGCTTTTATGGGTAGGTTATAATTCTGCTTTAATTTTTTGATCACTCGAAGCATCTTTAACTCTGCATCTTTAGTGAGACCATAACCAGACTTTATTTCAACAGCACCAGTTCCCAACTGCATAACCTCCTCCAATCTTTTTGCAGATTGTTTGTAAAGATCTTCTTCAGAAGTGTTTTGCAATGTTTTAGCCGAATTTAAAATTCCTCCACCATTCTTCGCAATCTCCTCGTAAGATAGCCCACTAATTCGCTGACTAAATTCTTGCTCTCTATTTCCGGCGTATACAATGTGGGTATGAGAGTCGCACCAAGTAGGCAATATCATTTTTCCTGTTAGATCGATGGTTTTATCTGCTGAAATTTCAGGGAGATTTTCCATTTTTCCGAAGTCGAAAATCTTATCGTCTTCCAATAATAACCATGCATTCTTGATGGTTGGAAGTATGTTCATCTCCTTTCCGGAAAGTTTTGAAACAGAAGTTTCTCTAACCTGAAGCAGTTCTTTGATATTTGTAAAAAGTAATTTCATGATGTAAAGATAAAAAAGCCCGTAGGTTTTTCGTGCTACATTTCAGAAATTGAAAGCTCACAGCTATAAGATGTGTTGAGCGATGATTTTTTTGGTCTTCCGGGATGTTTTCTATTTAATTGAATCTTTCAAAAAAACATGAATGTTGTTCTTCTGAAATCTAGAACTTTAATTCCCTATTCAGAGTTTTAATAAAATATGGCTGTGTAAAAATGTAATAAAATTATCATCCTGTTCAGATATCTTTTGTAATATTTAAGAACATCTTAATACTAAAATTCAAAATTCTAAATTGAGACCCTGAACTATCCCAATGCTTCAGGATGGGTTGACGAATCAACTATAAACCACAATATTGAGGTAATATTTTTATTAGCAAAAACAAAAATGAGGTTGACGATTAGTCAACCTCATTTAAAAACAATTTTTATAAATTCTAACTTTCCTTAAGCGATTTCATATCTATTACAAATCTGTATTTTACATCAGATTTCTGAACTCGTTCGTAAGCATCATTAATATTTTGAATGTCGATCATCTCCACATCCGAAACGATATCGTGCTTCCCACAAAAATCTAACATTTCCTGAGTTTCTTTGATTCCACCAATAAGAGAACCTGCAATAGTTTTTCTGCTGGCAATTAGTCCGCCTCCGTGAATAGGGTCTAAAGGTTCAATTGCACCAACCAATACCATAGTTGCATCTCGTTTTAATAACCCTATATAAGGATTAACATCGTGCCCAACTGGTACGGTATTCAAAAGAAAATCGAAAGAATTTGCGTGTTTCTTCATTTCTTCTTCATCTTTAGAGATCAAAACTTCGTCTGCTCCTAATTTTTTGGCATCTCCACTTTTTCCCGGAGAAGTAGTTATCATAACTACATGAGCTCCCATGGCGTGGGCAAATTTAATTCCCATATGCCCTAAACCACCAAGGCCTATAACCCCCACTTTATCACCTTTTTTTACATTCCAATGGTTAAGTGGAGAAAAAGTGGTAATTCCCGCACAAAGTAGTGGTGCTACAGCTTTAATATCTAAATTTTCAGGAACACTTAAGACGAATTTTTTATCGACAACAACTTTTTCAGAATAACCCCCAAAAGTGTAACCTCCTAAATGTTTGTCTTCACTATTATATGTATACGTCGCACCATTCTCACAATACTGTTCTAAATCTTCTTTACAAGAATCACACGTTTGGCAGGAATCTACCATACATCCAACTCCCACGAGATCTCCTTCTTTAAAATTTTTCACGTTGTCACCAACTTTGGTTACACGCCCTATAATTTCATGACCAGGAACAACGGGATATTGAGAGTTTTTCCAATCGTTTTTAACCGTATGTATATCACTATGGCAAACTCCACAGTATAAGATGTCAATTTCAACATCTTCTTTGGTAATATCTCTTCTTTCTATATTTAAGGGTTCTAATTCTGCGGTTTTAGATGACGCTGCATATGCTTTAACTTCGCTCATAATTTTCTTTTTCATATTAATTTGATGTTACAAGATAAGTATTATGATATCTTGAAGTTAGAAATAAGGCTACTTTAAACTAAGTTTAACTCATTATATTAACACAGGTTAATATATCTGGAGAAGAAAATTTTGCTTTTTTGCTCTTAGATTTTAAATGAAAAGCGTTTAGATAAATTCTTTTTACATTAGAGCAAAAATTACATATACTTAACAGTATTTATTATGAAGAATAAACCTCAAGGAATTAACACTCGTTGCACCCATGCAGGAGAATTAAAAGACACTCAATTCAAAGGAGCTATTTCTCCCTTATATATGTCTACTTCCTATGCTTTTGAAGATGTAGAAGTAAAGCGTTATCCTAGATATTTCAACACGCCTAATCAGGTTGCGTTGGCCAAGAAAATGGCTTCTTTAGAAAATGGAGAAGCTGCCTTGATTTTTGGGAGTGGGATGGCGGCAGTAAGCACTTCTTTAATGGCATTTTTACATAATGGAGATCATGTGGTATTGCAAAACACCCTTTACGGAGGTACCAGTAATTTAGTAGTTGAAGAATTCGAAAAATTTGGAATTTCCTATTCGTTCACAAAAGATTTTAAACCTGAAAGTTTTGAGGCTGAAATCAAAGAGAATACGAAGGTGATTTATATTGAAACTCCTTCGAATCCTTTGCTTACCATTACAGATCTCAATGCCATCGCAAAAATAGCTAAGAAACACGGATTGGTGAGTATGATAGATAATACGTTTGCCTCCCCTGTGAATCAGAATCCTATAGATTTTGGTATTGATATCGTGATTCATTCGGCCACAAAATATATGGGAGGTCATAGCGACATCTTGGCTGGAACGGTGATTTCTTCGGAAACGCATATAGATACTATTTTTCAGCTTGCAAAGAATTTTGGAGGCAGTTTAAGTGATTTTACTGTTTGGCTTTTGGAGAGAAGTATTAAAACAATGGGTTTACGAGTGAAAGCTCAGAATAAGAATGCGAAGAAGATGGCTAAATATCTTGAAAAACATGAAGATGTAGCCCGAGTATATTATCCGGGCCTAAAATCTCATCCAGATCATGAATTGGCAAAATCTCAGATGAAAGGCTTTGGAGGAATGTTATCTTTTGAATTGAAAGAAGGTCTGGATGCTTCCATGTTTCAGAAAAAATTGAAAATGATAAAATCTTCTATGAGTCTTGCGGGAGTTGAATCTACCATTTTATCTCCAACAATGACTTCTCATGCCTTATTAAGTCCGGAAGAAAGACAAAAACAGGGAATTAAAGATGGATTGATGCGATTTTCAGTAGGAATTGAAGAAAAGGAAGACCTTATTGCAGATATAGAACAAGCATTAGCCTCGTTGAAAGAGCTGAAAGTTTAAAGAAAATAATTTAGAGTAAATAGAATATGAAATTAGATTTATTAGCTTTTGGAGCACACCCCGATGATATTGAACTAAGTTGTGCGGGAACAATTGCTAAGGAAGTTGCAAATGGGAAAAAAGTTGGAGTTATAGACCTTACTCGTGGAGAGTTAGGCACTCGTGGAACTGCGGAAATTAGAGATCAAGAAGCCGCAGATGCCTCCAAAATCCTAGGATTAAAAGTTAGAGAAAATTTAAAATTTAAGGATGGGTTTTTTATTAATAATGAAGAACACCAACTGGAAATTATTAGAATGCTTAGAAAGTATAAACCCGAAATTGTGCTTTGCAACGCGATAGAGGATAGGCATATAGATCACGGTAAAGGCTCTAAATTAGTAAGCGATGCTTGTTTTCTAAGCGGGCTTCGGAAAATTGAAACGAAAGAAGACGGCAACGCTCAAGATCCATGGAGACCAAAGCACGTATACCATTACATTCAATGGAAAAATATCACTCCCGATATCGCGGTGGATATTACCGGATATATGGATGTTAAGATGAACTCCGTAAAGGCTTATAAAACACAATTTTTCGATAAAGAAAGCAGTGAACCCTCTACACCGATCTCTAGCGACAACTTTTTTGATAGCATAACCTATCGTGCAAGAGACTTGGGACGCCTTATTGGTACCGAATATGCAGAAGGTTTTACTGTGGAACGCTATCCCGCAGTAGATTCCATTTTTGACCTAATTTAATTTCATTTTTTTCTTTGAGGAATAATAGAAAAAATATACATTTGCATCCGCGAATAAATGGTGGTTGTAGCTCAGCTGGTTAGAGCATCGGTTTGTGGTACCGAGGGTCGCCGGTTCGAACCCGGTCTTCCACCCTTTTTTAAACTCCTTAGGAAACTAAGGAGTTTTTTTTGTTCAAAATTTTGCGACAGGCTCAGAATGTCATTTCGAGCGGAGTCTAGAAATTTTCACATAAAAGGAATTTCTGCTTAAGATTGATTTGGCAATAATCAGATTCTTCACTTTGCTCAGAATGACAAAGAATTGTAATTTCTAATGAAATGAGGGATCTAAAATATATTTAAGGTACCAAAAACGTCTGTTTCCAAATTCCTTCATCTAATCTAAACCTTGCACGTAGATGGTTAGAGTCTTCCTTGAGCTTTAAATATTCCATTCTAATAGGTATAAACTCTAAGAGTCCGAAATGTAGGCGGTGAGTTCTCTCCACCTTCAATGGATTTTTAATAGGTTTGCCGGGAGGTAATAAAGTATTGTAGTTATTAATTGCTTTTCCATCTATTTTATCCTTGTGTTCTTCCCATATATCATCATCTGTATGGACAAAAATCTTTCCTTTAAGTATTAATTGCAGTTGAGTTTTGGGGTCATAGAAGAGGCAATTTGCATTCGAATTGTTTTTGATCTGCTTGATCTTAGTGGATCGAAGATCTGTATAAAACAACAAGCTTTTTTCTTCAGTAAGCCCTCTTAATATTACAGTGCGTTGCCGAACGGACGCATTTTTTCCAATTGTTGCCAGCGTACAAAAGTTGAAAGGATGTTCCTTCCCGGATGCAGCAACATTCAGTGTTTTCCATGCTTCCTGAAACAAGTCGTTTAACATTAGTCCAATTATTTATTTAATAAAAATTTTATTCTTTCCTTAAAATCTTCTCCATTTTACGCCCTTTCGCCAATTCATCCACTAACTTGTCCAGATATCTCACTTTTTGAGTTAACTCATTTTCTATTTCTTCCACCCGATAGCCACAAATCACACCCTTAATCAAAGTGACATTCGGATTTAATTGAGCTTCTGTAAAGAATTCTTCAAAGGTTACTTTGGAATTAATGAGTTCCTCTAATTTTTTTTCATCGAAGCCTGTAAGCCATTCGATCACTTGATGCAATTCTTCCTTGCTTCTTCCTTTTTTTTTCGACTTTAGTTACATAATGTGGATATACCGATGCAAAAGTCATTTTCGCAATTCGTTCATCGTGGTGACTGGTATCCTTCATAACTTTTTATCAGAATTAAATTTTAGTACAACAATTTTTATAAAAAGGCTTTAAATAAAATAAGAGCTAATCTATTTTATATTCTAAACGCATGGTAATAGAAGCGGTTTTCTTTTTGTCTTGGGTATTATAAGCACCGCTCCAACTATAGTCTTCCCCGCTATTCTGACCGGTTATCTGAAAAACGCCCATGCTGGCATTGTTAAGTTCTCCTAAATGTCCACCACTGTTCTCTGCAATTTTTTCGGCACGAACCCTTGCATCTTCAGTAGCTTTAGAGATCATTTCTATCTTAAGATCGGCAATTTTGGTATAATAATATCTTGGAGGAGTAGAGTTAAATTGTACCCCTTTATTCAATAATTCTGTGATCTCACGGGAGACCGACTCTATTAATTCCACGTTAGTAGATTCAATTTTAACCGATTGTACCAGCTCATAGGCCTTAAAAGTGCTTCCAACATAATTCCCGTTCTGATATTGATTATCTCGTTGCTCGTTGGTTTGAACAGAATTAAAAACTATGTTTTCTGAAGGGATTCCTTTTTCAATTAAATAATTTCTTACCGTTTCTTTATCCCGATTAAGATCTTCATACGCTTGTTTCAATAAAGGAAAAACTCTTACAAACTGGCCTTCCCAAACAATTAAATCTGAAGTAAAATTCTCGCTCCCAGAACCGGTTACTGAAATTACTCCAACAGGTTGCGCTCTTTTAATATATGCATTTCCCAACAAGAAGGAAGCTAGAACGATTGCAATAGAAAAGATAATGGCGACCAGATATTTCATAAAAGTATGGATTGGATATAATTAAAGGTATAAAATAATAATTCTGCTAGGACATTATTCGTTCAAATTCTTACTTTTGCGCATGCAACAAAACGTACTTATTTTAGACTTTGGATCCCAGTATACGCAACTAATTGCAAGACGAGTTAGAGAGCTTAACATCTACTGCGAAATCCACCCATACAACAATCCACCAAAAGACATTTCTAATTTTAAGGCTACTATCCTTTCGGGAAGTCCTTTTTCTGTGAGAGCAGAAGATGCACCGCATCCAGATCTTTCAGAAATTAGAGGAAAAATGCCATTATTAGCTGTTTGCTACGGAGCTCAATATTTAGCACACTTTCACGGTGGAAAAGTTGAACCTTCAGAAACCAGAGAATATGGGAGAGCAAATCTTTCGGTAATTAAAGATGCCGAAGTATTGTTTGACGATATCACAGAGAATTCTCAGGTTTGGATGAGCCATAGTGATACCATTAAGGAATTACCAACCAATGCTGTGCGTTTAGCAAGTACTTCAGATGTTTTAAATGCTGCCTACAGAATTGAAGGAGAAGAAACATTTGCAATTCAATTTCACCCGGAAGTATATCATACTTCAGATGGAAAACAATTGTTAGAAAACTTTCTAGTGAAGATTGCCGAAGTGGAGCAAAGTTGGACTCCTGAAGCATTTGTGGATATGGCTGTTTCAGAATTAAAGGAAAAAATTGGTGACGATAAGGTTGTTCTTGGCTTAAGTGGAGGTGTAGATTCTTCTGTAGCTGCGGTGCTTTTACATAAGGCTATCGGGAAGAACTTATATTGCATATTTGTAAACAACGGCTTGCTAAGAAAAGACGAATTCAATAGCGTTTTAGATCAGTATAAGCATATGGGATTAAACGTGAAAGGAGTAGATGCTTCGGCACGTTTCTTGGATGCCTTAGCTGGAATTAGTGATCCTGAAGGAAAGAGAAAGAAAATTGGGAATGCTTTTATCGAAGTTTTTGATGATGAAGCCCACCTGATTCAAGATGTGAAATTTTTAGCTCAAGGAACTATTTATCCAGATGTAATAGAATCTGTTTCTGTTACTGGAGGGCCTTCAGCAACTATAAAATCGCATCATAATGTTGGTGGCTTACCGGATTTTATGAAGCTTAAAATTGTAGAGCCATTGCGTTCACTTTTTAAGGATGAAGTGAGAAGAGTAGGAGCAGAATTAGGAATCGCAAAAGAATTGTTAGGAAGACATCCTTTTCCAGGGCCGGGACTAGCAATTAGAATTCTAGGAGATGTAACTGCTGAAAAAGTGAGAATTCTTCAAGAAGTAGATGCTATTTTTATAAATGGATTGAAAGAATGGATGTTGTACGATAAGGTTTGGCAAGCAGGAGCGATATTATTACCTGTAAATTCTGTAGGAGTAATGGGTGATGAGCGAACTTATGAAAAAGTAGTAGCTTTAAGAGCAGTAGAATCTACCGATGGAATGACGGCAGATTGGGTGAATTTACCTTACGAATTCCTACAAAAAATATCGAATACCATAATAAATAGGGTTAAAGGCGTTAATAGAGTAGTGTACGATATAAGTTCTAAGCCGCCGGCAACGATAGAGTGGGAATAATTGGTCACTAATTAATTTCAGTAAAAAAATAACATATGAGGTTTGTAATTATTATATGCTTGTTCTTTCAAGTTCTTACTACTAGTGCCTTTGGTCAGGCGTATCAATATCATACAGTTGCTGCTGGGGAAACAGTATATAGTATCTCTAAAAAATATGATATAAGCCAGGAAACCTTGCTTAAACTGAATCCTGAAGCCAAGGAAGGTTTGCAAGTAAATGCAAAGTTGGTAATTCCTATGTCTTTGGAAGAAAGTGAAACGGCTGTAAAAAAAGCAGTGAGTTTTAATTCTCATAAAGTTCAGAAAAAGGAAACTTTATATAGCCTATCTAAGCAATATGGAGTTAGTGTAGAAGACATCAAGAAATACAATAAGCAATTATATTCAAAGGAACTTCAGAATGGAGAAACTATTCAGATCCCTGTATTTGTGATAGATGAAAGCACTCCCGATAAAGTTATAATTGCTGAAAATAAAGAAAGACCTGCACCAGGGAAAGTTATAATTGAAGAAAGAAATCCTGATATAAGGAATTCAAGAACTTTTCCTGAAAATAAACCTGCTGCTCAAACCGGTAAAACGAGAGAGCATATTATTCTTCCAAAGGAAACAAAATATGGGATTGCCCGTAAATATAGGATGACAGTAAATGAATTGGAGGCGCTTAATCCTAAAGCCGGAATCTTACAACCCGGAACAATGATTAGAGTGAATACAGATGTATTGGATCAGCCTGTGATTATTACCAATGATGCTTTCGAATTTTACGAAGTACAGCCACAGGAAACCATGTATGGTCTTACAAGAAGATTTCAAGTTGCTGAAGATTCTTTAATCGCTTTAAACCCTGCATTAAAAGATGGACTTAAATGGGGGATGGTATTAAAAGTACCCACTAAAGATTCTAAGGGAAATAAACTAGATGAGTTATTTGAAGTAAAAGGTGAAGCAATGCCTTCTTCAGAATTATCTAAAATGGATCTTTCTAAAAATATTAAAAGCTACGATCCTAAAAACCTAGTTTTGATGCTTCCTTACAATCTTAGCAAAATTAATAATGATTCTATTTCTAATGCCAAAGAGCTGATTCAAAAGGATCGTGTTTTGCGTATCTCTTTAGATTTTTATAGCGGAGCTATAATGGCAGTAGAACGAGCTAAAGAATTAGGTATTTCTACGAATCTTCGTGTTTACGATACTCAAAATCAAGCAGGAAAGGTATCTTCTTTAATTGATGCTAACGATTTTAGAAATGTAGATGCTGTAATAGGTCCGTTATTACAAGCTACTTCAGAAGAGGCAGCTTCAAAATTAATGAGTTTAAAAGTTCCGGTAATTTCTCCGATGACTAATAGGGAATTAAGATCGATACCGAATTTATATCAATCCCGTCCTAGCGATGAGATGCTAAGAGAAGCGATGATTGTTTACCTTCAGAATAATTCTCAAGGTAAAAACGTGATTATTGTTGCAGATGGAGCATCTTCAGCCATAAAAAGTAAATTGGTGTCGGCTTTGCCTTCAGCAAGAATTCTTAATCCACAAGCAAATAATGTTACTGAATCTAATTTAGCTTCGGTTCTTGATAAATCTCGTGAGAACTGGGTGATTTTAGAGTCTGAAAACATCGCCTTGCTTGGAAGTGCAACTTCAGCATTAAATAGATTGGCAAGAAATAACAGAATCACATTATTTACCACCTACAAAAACAGCACTTTTGAAAGTGATGTAGTTAATAATGAACATTTAGGGGAGTTGAGATTTCATTTTCCTTCAGAATATAAAGAATTCGATGAGTCTGTAACAGATAGTTTTGTGGATGCCTATAAATCTAAATATGGATATGTGCCTAGTAAATATACGGTAAGAGGATACGATCTTACATTGGATATATTATTAAGATTGGGTGCAATGGGAACTATGGAAGAATCTGTAAATGCCAATATTATTACAGAGTACGTAGAAAATAAATTTCTTTATAAGCCTAAAACAAATGGCGGATTTTATAACGATGCGATTTATATTATGCATTTAAATAAGGATCTTACATTAAGCGTTGCAAAATAAAAAAATATGACTTCTAAAGTAATTTATAAAGGAGACCTCCGCACAGAATGTGAGCATATCCAGAGCAGCAATAAATTTATTACCGATGCCCCTGTAGACAATAATGGGAAAGGCGAAGCTTTTTCGCCAACTGATACTGTAGCCACTGCATTGGCCTCCTGTATGCTTACCATTATGGGTATTAAAGCAAATGAGCATAATTTGGATATCAAAGGAACTTTTGCTGAGGTTACAAAGCATATGGAAGCTAATCCGCGACGAATTTCCAAAATTGATGTTCTCGTAAATGTAAAAGGAGAAATTACCGATAGGGATAAAACTTTGCTGGAGAATGCTGCTAAAACATGCCCGGTGATTCACAGTATTCACCCGGATATCATTAAGAATATTTCTTTTAATTATTAAATATTGAAGGCGCTTTTCTTCATATTAGTTTTATCAATTTCTAAATTTAGTTATGCGCAATTTAAAGATTTAAAAATTGCTTGGAGTGAAGAAACTCGGTTAACCTGGGAAGATTTTCAAGGAGTGCCAAGAGTAACAATTCCCTTTCACGCAAACATTAATACAGGACTTACTTATTATTGGAGAATTCAAGGGACTTCTTATAGAAAAGAACTGGAATATAAGGTAGAAACTTTTTTTTTATCCTGAACTAAGTTGGGTGCATCCAAACTCAAAAAATGAATATATGCTTAAACATGAGCAGCTTCATTTCGATATATCCGAATTACATGCCCGAAAATTAAGAAAGGAATTGTCAAATTTAAATGTTTCTAACTTAGATAAAAATTCGCCTGACTATTTAAATAAATTATACAAAAAAATAGATAAGAAGCTAAGGGCTATGCAAGATGCTTTCGATAAAGAGTCTAATCACAGTCTAAACAAAGAAGCCGAACTCAAATGGCAGCAATTTGTTGAACAAGAATTAAATAAATTTGAGAACTTTAGTTCTTAAAAACTAGCGACTTGTTTCCTTACCATTTCGAATTCTGATATGATTTCTTTAATAATTTCTCCCGCAGGTTTTATTTCATGAATTAATCCTGCAATCTGGCCTATTTCTAGTTCCCCATCTTCTAAATCTCCTTCAAACATTCCTTTTTTGGCACGTGCGCGACCTAAGAGTTCAATAAGTTCTTCCTTTGTTGGGGCTTTTTGATATAAATTTTGAATTTCAAAAAAGAATTTGTTTTTCATCATGCGCACAGGCGCCAGTTCTTTTAAAGTTAGCTGCGTATCTCCTTCTTTAGCTTCTATTACTTTGTTTTTAAAATCTGGGTGTGAGGATGCTTCGTTACTAGCCACGAAACGAGAACCAATTTGAACGCCATCTGCACCTAAAACCATCGCAGCAAGCATTCCTCTTCCAGTGGCAATTCCTCCAGCGGCGATAAGTGGAATGTCTAGTTGCTCTTTTACCATAGGTATTAAAGTGAAGGTTGTGGTTTCATCTCGACCATTATGGCCTCCGGCTTCAAAACCTTCAGCAACTACAGCATCTACACCGGCTTCTTGCGATTTTAATGCAAATTTCACACTGCTAACTACATGAACCACCGTAATGCCATGACTTTGTAAATGTTTGGTCCAGGTTTTTGGATTTCCTGCAGAGGTAAATACAATTTTAACCCCTTCTTCAATAATAATTTCAATGATCTTCTCTATATCTGGATATAACATAGGAACATTCACAGCAAAAGGATTGTCTGTAGCTTTTTTGCATTTCTGGATATGCTCCCTTAGAATTTCCGGATACATGGAACCGGCACCAATGATGCCAAGTCCGCCATTGTTACTTACTGCACTTGCAAGTTTCCATCCGCTTGCCCAGATCATTCCTGCTTGAATTAAAGGGTATTTTATATTGAAGAGTTCAGTAATTCTATTTTGCATATTTTATACTTCAGGGTTATTAGATTTTTAGGATTATCTACACCAGATTTAACTTTATTTTATTGATTTTCAAAACATTTAAAATTACACGTGTGTCTGTTCGAGCCCTTCGTCTGCGCTCAGGATAAACTAAAGTCGAGAACTTTTGAGTTTCAAAAAGAAGGTTTCGACTCCGCTCAACCTGACATCTCATAGGTTTTATATATTGCTATGAAAATGACTAATTATCTCTTTAATTTTATTCAAAAGCCACGAATTCAAGAATATAATAATTTTAGATTCGTTAATATGTGGCTATTTTTTAATCAGGTTTATTTTAAGAGATCACTCCGGAACCTACTAATTCATCTTCCAGATACCAAGCAACAAACTGACCTTCTGTAATTGCCGATTGTGCTTTTTCGAACAGTACGTATAGTCCGTTTTCGGTTTGATGCAATGTAGCTTCCTGCAATTCTTGTCTATATCTAATTCGAGCTTGTACTTTTAATTCGGCATCCGGCGCAATGGCTAGATCTCTACGAACCCAATGAATTTCGCTATTTGCAACAAATAGGGCTTTTCTAAATAAACCCGGATGTTCCTTTCCTTGGCCTGTATAGATGATGTTTTCATCTACATCTGTATCAATCACAAATAATGGTTCCGGAGTTCCACCAACTGCCAAGCCTTTTCGTTGCCCTTTCGTAAAATAATGCGCTCCCTGATGTGTTCCAACTACTTTTCCATCTGCTAATTCATACTGGAACTTCTTCGAGAGAAGTTCTAATTTTTCAGATTTTGAATTGAAGTTTACCGGTAAATTTTGATATTCTTCACGTTGAGAATCTATCTCAACAATTACACCTTCTTTAGGTTTCAATTTTTGCTGAAGAAATTCAGGCAATCGCACCTTTCCAATAAAGCAAAGACCTTGAGAGTCTTTTTTATCGGCAGTGATCAAATCTTGTTCTGCTGCTATTTTTCGTACCTCAGATTTTTGAAGCTCCCCAACAGGAAATAAGGTTTTAGAAAGCTGCTCTTGAGTGAGTTGACACAAGAAATAAGATTGATCTTTATTGTCATCTTTTCCGGCTAAAAGCTGATAGACAGTTTCTTCATCTTTCTCAATAATCCCTTTTCTACAATAATGTCCTGTAGCAACATAATCTGCTCCCAAAGAAAGAGCGATCTTCATAAAGACATCAAATTTGATTTCTCTATTACAAAGAACATCGGGGTTTGGGGTTCTACCCATTTTATATTCACGAAACATATAATCTACAATACGCTCCTTATATTCTTCGCTTAAATCTACCGTTTGAAATGGAATGCCTAATTTTTCGGCAACCATCATGGCATCATTGCTATCATCCAACCATGGGCATTCATCAGAAATCGTTACAGAATCATCGTGCCAGTTCTTCATGAACAAGCCAATAACCTCATATCCCTGTTGCTGCAATAAATATGCGGTAACACTGGAATCTACACCCCCCGATAATCCTACAACTACTTTTTTCATATTATAATGTCAAACACTTCGGTAAATCCGAGATTTATTAAACCTTAGAATTGTCGAATTACCGATGGCAAAATTACAAAATAAAAAAGGGTAGTAAAAACTACCCTTGCTTCATTTAAATTATTTAAAATTTATCTTTTTTCGAAAACTATGTTGGTATTTTGTCCTGCAAGTAAATCTGGATAGAAAGTAAAACTTGTACTTCCATTAAATTCGGCTCTACCGGCTTGAGATCCAATTCCTTCAAAAGGAATCACAAATCTATATCTTGAATCTCCTAAGCTGCTCCAGTCGTCATTTTCAGAATTATTTACATTGCATTCGCCTCCTTCTTCAGCATATAATGCAGAATCTGCTTTAAAGTCAGATTTAAAATCAATAAACGACTGCCTATTGCAATCATTAACATCAATATTTAGTGTACCGGTATTGTTAATCTCAGCAACAAACCATTTCCCTAAGATTTGATCGTCTCCTGAATTTCCTCCGTCGTCATCGTTACTACAAGAGGTTAATAGGGCTAAGCTAAAAAATAGTATAAAGATCTTTTTCATATAAATAGGTTTTATTTGGATTGTAAAGATAAGGTTTCTCTTATAAGTGATAAAAGTCTGCTTTATTTTAGAGTTTTACAACGGCCTTAAGTTTTTGTTATGAATAGAAGACTTAAAATTTCTCGACTCCGCTCTAAATGACAATTTCGAACAAAAAAAAAGACCCGAATAAATTCGAGTCCATTTTTAATAAATATATAAGAGATGCTTATTTCTTAGCATTCTTTTGTTGTTCTGCCTGCTCCATCATCTCTTGCATTTTTCTGGCAAACTTCCCTTGTTTCTTAGGTTTCTTTTTATTCTCCTGAATCTTAGCATGAATTTTTTCTTCATCTATAATCACATACTTAATTACAAGCATGATCCCGATTGTAATTAAATTAGATGTAAAATAGTAAAGTGAAAGTCCACTGGCATAGTTGTTAAAGAAGAACAACATCATGATAGGGGATAAGTACATGATAAATTTCATGTTTGGCATTCCCGGCTGCTGATTGTTCTGCATTGTTTGCCCTGTGGTCATCATCATGTAAATGAAAATGGCAATAGATGCTAAAATTGGGAACAAACTCACGTGATCTCCATAGAAAGGTATATGAAAAGGTAATTCGGCAATAGTATCATAACTAGCAAGATCATCTGCCCATAAGAATCCTTTTTGCCTTAATTGAAATGCACTCGGAAAAAACTGAAATAAAGCATAGAAGACGGGTATTTGCATTAAGGCCGGTAAACATCCACTCATAGGGCTGGCTCCTGCCTTGCTATAAAGCTTCATGGTTTCCTGCTGCTTTTTCATTGCATTGTCCTTATATTTCTCGTTCAGCTCATTAATTTCAGGTTTTAAAACTTTCATTTTAGCCTGAGATAAATAAGATTTATAAGTTACCGGAGAAAGTACAATCCTAACTACAATGGTCATAACTATAATCGCTATTCCGTAGCTAGGTAAAAAACCGGATAAGAAAGCGAAAAATGGAATAAATACATACTTATTTATCCATCCAAAAATTCCCCAACCTAATGGCACAACTTCATCTAAATTTCTATCGTAATCATTTAAGATTTTATAATCCATTGGCCCGTAGTACCAATTCATATTGTAATTAAGTTCACCACCTTTTAATTCTAAAGGCAATGTAGATGCAAATTCTTTGGTGTATACAGTATCTATTTCTTCATCTTCAACAAGATTCTTAGAAATAAACTTTCCTCTTGCAAAAGGAGTATCGGTTAACAAGATTGAAGTAAAGAAATGCTGTTTATAGGCAACCCAAGTTACATCGTCTGCTTCATCATCTTTTAGCTCTCCTTGACCTAAATAATCATCATTACCATCCTCATATTCCCAAGCCAACTCTGTATATCTATTTTCATAAGAAATACTTTTAGAATGGCGATATCCTTTTAATTGCCAGTTTAAATTAACAGCATTTGAGCTGTTAATTACATCTCTTAAACCTTGAGATCTAATGCTGAAATCCAACATATATTCTCCGGGCTTCATTACATATACATATTCCAGATATTCCGATTCTGAAACTTTTAACTTCATAGAAAGAACTTGATTCTCTCCACTTTTAGACATGCTAGGCTCAAAATACATGTCTTTTGTATTAATCACTCGACCATCTGAAGTTGTAAAACTCAAATTAAACGACGCATTTCCATCCTTTATTAAGTAAACAGGAATAGAATCGTAGGTTTTAAACTGAGTCATTCTTGCTTCAGAAATATATCCACCTTTATTGTCGATACTAAGAGCTAATACATCATTGCTTAACTCCGTAGTCTTATTAGTAGCGGATGGCAAAGTTGCAGAATAACCAAAAGTCCCTAATGATTCCTGAACTCTGGCTCTTGCCGTAGAATCCATCTCCTGAGTTGCCACATCCTTTTGTGGAGTAACATTTTCTTGGGGAGCGGTTTCAACCTGCTCTATAGTATCTTGTTTGTCTTCAGCTTCAGTATTCTCAAAGGAATTATTGTACAACATCCAAATTAAAATCCCACCAATCAGGAAAAATCCTATTAAGGATTGTACATCAAATTTTTTTTCTTCCATGTTAAATTATAAAGTAAACTAAGCGATCTCTATCCCTTAGAGTTATTGATAGTCAAAAAAATGACCGTTTATTGATTTTGTGTCAATTTGACACTGTTTTTTTGTTTTGAGTAGGTCACGGCAGCTTTTACAAAGCCTACAAATAAAGGATGTGGGTTTGCAACTGTACTTTTGTATTCCGGGTGATATTGCACCCCAACGTACCAAGGATGGCCTTCTAGCTCCACGATTTCAACTAAACCGGTTTCAGGATTTACACCTGTGCTTTTTAATCCGGCCTGTTCTAATTCGTTCTTATACTTGTTGTTATATTCGTATCTATGTCTATGTCTTTCAGAAATTTCTTCAGATTTGTAGATGTCTTTAACAAGGGAACCTTCAGAAAGGTCGCAAGTCCAAGCACCCAATCTCATAGTTCCTCCTTTATGAGTCACTTTTTTCTGAGCCTCCATTATATCTATGACAGGATGTTTGGTTTCATGATCCATTTCCGTAGAATTGGCATTTTTTAACTGAAGCACATTTCTAGCAAATTCTATAACTGCCATTTGCATTCCTAAGCAAATTCCTAAGAAGGGAATGTTGTTTTCTCTAGCATAACGAACTGCATCTATTTTACCTTCAACCCCACGCTCTCCAAATCCGGGAGCTACTAAAATTCCGTCTAAATGAGCAATTTTATTTTTGATGGTGTTTTCGTTGATGAATTCTGAATGAATACTTTCTACAGTTACCTTTACTTCATTCTCAGCCCCGGCATGAATAAAGGCTTCTAATATAGATTTATAGGAATCCTGAAGCTCTACATATTTTCCAATAAGTCCGATTCTAACCTCATATTTAGGATTCTTATGACGTTGTAAAAATTGATTCCAACGCTCTAAATTTGGAATAGTATCATCTGGTAACAACAATTTTTTAAGAACAACGGTATCCAAGCCTTCCTCTAACATAAGGTTAGGAACGTCGTAAATTGTGGATGCATCTATAGATTGAATTACTGCTTCTTGTCTAACATTACAAAAGATGGCAAGTTTTCTTCGAATATCATCAGAAAGTTCATGCTCTGTTCTACAAACTAGAATATCGGCTTTAATTCCACTTTCCATCAAAGTTTTTACACTGTGTTGGGTTGGCTTGGTTTTAAGCTCTCCTGCAGCAGCTAGGTAAGGCACTAATGTAAGATGAATAACCAAAGCATTATCATCTCCCAACTCCCACTTTAGCTGTCTTACTGCTTCTATGTATGGTAAAGATTCTATATCTCCTACGGTTCCACCTATCTCGGTGATAACAATATCGTATTCGCCGCTTTTACCAAGAATCTGAATACGCTCTTTGATTTCATTGGTAATATGAGGCACAACTTGTACTGTTTTACCTAGAAATTCACCCCTGCGTTCTTTTTCAATAACACTTTGATAAATTCTACCGGTGGTAACATTGTTTGCCTGTGATGTTTTTACATTCAAAAAACGCTCATAATGGCCTAGGTCCAAATCTGTTTCCGCTCCATCTTCAGTCACATAACATTCGCCATGTTCGTAAGGATTAAGGGTTCCGGGATCTACATTTATGTAGGGATCTAATTTCTGAATTGTAGATTTAAATCCACGAGCTTGTAATAATTTTGCCAAAGAAGCAGCGATAATTCCCTTTCCTAAAGAAGATGAAACCCCGCCGGTGACAAAAATATACTTGGTTTCGGCCATTTTGTAAGTATTTGTTGTGTTGCTTTATTCAGGGCGCTAAATTACAAAGAAGAATAGAAAAAAAACTCGCAATTTTAAGGCTAATATTTTAAGGTAGGAATGCTTTCAATAATGAGCTGGAATGCTCAATTATTAGGGTATCTCATGCGGATATTACGCAGAATGCTTTCCATACCATTTACCTTAAGTTCGGTGACTTGTTGTAGTTGATCTCCTAATTTTCCTTCCGGGAAACCTTTTTGTCGGTACCAAATAAGATAATATTCTGGAATTTCCGATAGAAATAAGCCCTTGTATTTACCAAAATACATCTTGGCGTAGGCTAAGTCTATAAGTGCTTTTTTATCGGGTTTTAATTCCATGTTGTAAATGTAAGTACAAACATTATTTACTTACAATATTTAGAACATAATTGGGAAATCTTATTTTGATTTAGCGGTTTGATGATAAAGTCTTCTACGAAATCATATTTTAAGGCTTTATCTTTATCTAAATCACTGGTGCTTGAGGTTAAAATTATAATTTTTGGCCTGTAATTAATTTCTACAAGTTTATCCAAAAATTCCCATCCGCTCATTTCCGGCATGTTGAGATCTAGAAAAATAATTTCATTTGGCTCTTTTAATTTTAGAATTTTTTCTAAAGCTATAACTGGATTTGTGAAATCTGATATAGGAATAGTAACCCCCTCTATTTGTAGAAGTTTTCTAGTAATAAAATTTGTGATAGGTTGATCGTCAACCAAAATTACAGAGTTCATTCTTTAGTTACTTTTAAATGTTCCAATTCCTTTGTTGCCATTAAAATAACTTCCTTAAGAACATTATCCATTTCTTCTGCTGAAGATTCTATTTTAGGAATTAACTCACTTCTTATTTCAGTATCAGCAAAATGAGGAAAAAGACTAATTAAGCCTTGAATTCTAGATAAGGGTTCTCTAATATTGTGAGCATTTAAGGCTGAAATATGTAAAAGTTTTTTGTTTTTTTCTACAATTTCCTTTGTTCTTTCATCGATTATCTGCTTTTGATTATTGACAATGTTTTGAATCTCACTATTTTTTAATCTAATTGTTGCTAATGCTTCTACAAGCGATTTGTTCTTTTTATATAGCATCCTAGCCAAATAAATTTCATGGAATTTAGCTTCGAAACAATCTACTGCAAGTTTTAAGATTTCAAGATCGGCAACCGTGAAAGCTTTGTTTTTATCAGAAATTAAGGTTACCGTAACTTTTCTTCCATTATTGTTAAATAGCCAGGCCCACATTTCAGGATTTTGTAATGCAGAAGTGTCTATATTTCTTTCTAACCATTCCATTGGAACTTTATCAGTACAAATTGGTATCTCCCTTTCCAATAATTCCTTTTCATGAGATAATATTTCTGCCTTTTCTTCAAAATCATAATCTACCTCATCTTTAGTCAAAGAGAAAAGCAAATATTTGTCTCCTTGCTTTACTGCAAGCCGAATTATATGATAATTTAAAAAGTATTTTAAATGAGTTTTGGATACTTCACCAACTTCGGCTAAAGTCTGGCATCTACTAATTTTATTAGCAAATTTTGAGTATGCCTCATAGGTCATCCTATAAAGTTGGGCGGAATTTTTAGATACATCTTGCATGGGTATGAGTGCTGTTACTCCAGAGTTTCTAACAGTTCATTGTCAATTTTAATTCCAGAAACATCTGCAATTGTGTTCAACATATTTACTAAATCTGCTTGTGCCATTAATTCTTGAATCTCTTTCCTGTTAAAACCGGCATTTTCTAATTCTTCAAAATCTGCATCTCCAATATTTTTATGGTCTAATGCTGCCTTCGTAATTACATTAACAGCAGTTCTGTAACTAACAGGCATACTTGGAGAATCTAAATTTTCTGTCGCTTTAAAACCTTCTGCTTCACTTATCATGCTACTCATACTATCTGCAAAGATTCCATGCGCGTGAGAACAATAATTACAGCCTCTTTCCTTGGAAACGTTATAGATAATAAGTTGTTTTAAAACATTTGGAACTTCCCCTTCCATAAGGGTAGACTTAAGTTTATTCCAGTTTCCATTTAATAAAGTAGCATTGTCGCCTTGGCATTTAAACCAATTAAGGACAAAAGGAAGTTGTAAGGTTTTTTTAGTATCGTCGTAAATAGCTTGTACTTCTGGAGAAGCATCATCATAAGAGATCATTTGGTAGCGAGAGGTAGTTGTGTTCATATTTATAATGAGATTTTGGGGTTAAGATGATATTAGGAAGGAATATACATAAAATTTCAAAAATATAAAGTTTTATAATTATTAGTCATAATATTGAATTGTGGATTAATTCAGATTTAGAACTAAAAGATTAATTTGTACCGATATAAATTGCAAACCATTTTGGAATTGGATTTAAAAAAATGAGAGCATGAAAACTTAAATTTCTTTAATGCAGTTTTTGAAAGGAGGGTTTGAATTTGTTTTAAATCTCACTTTTAGAACCTTCTATAAATGCATGAAATGAAGATTTTAGATCAATCACTATTCGATTCAATACTCATTTCTGAATTAATTAAAAGTTAAATAATTTTTTATAACTAAGCGATTGCATAGTTTTGTATTGAAATCAAATTTTAATGGCAAGAAATAAGCAATATAAAGAAGAAGATGTGATCCAAAAGGCTATGAATCTTTTTTGGCGTAATGGTTATGAAGCAACTTCTGTACGTATGTTGGAAAAGGAAATGGGAATTAACCAATTTTCTATTTATTCTAGTTTTGGTAGTAAACACGGTGTTTTTGTTGAAAGTATTAAAGCGTATAAGCGGGAGTTGAATACAATTAGAATTTCATTACAAAATTCGAATAATGGTATCGTGGGAATCAAGCAATTTTTCTACGACTTTTTAGAATTTACTAAAGAAAATGAGGTGAGAAAGGGGTGCCTTGTGTGTAATGCAGTAAGTGAATTAGCGACCAATGCTGAACCAGAATTAATGGTGGAATTAATGAAATTTACAGAGGAGATTAAATCTTTATTTATTAAGAATTTAAAACAAGAAAAAAATAGAACGGAAGAAATAATAGAAAAAGAATCCAATTTTTTAACAACCTCCCTACTAGGTCTTTCTTTAGGCTCCAGATTTCAAGGTGAATCTCAGCTTGTAGATTACATTGAAACGATATTTAAAAGAATATAACTTTTTTTATTATTAAACTAAGCGATTGCTTAGGTGGTTTTTAAGTAGTAACATTAAAAGATAAATGACATGAAAACTTTAGTATTAACCTTAACATTATTAATATATACAGTAACACTACATTCTCAAGACTATGCAGTATCAACGAAATCTAAATCTAAAATTGAAAAAAGTACTACAAGCTATAGCTCACTTACTCAATTTACTTCAGAAGTGATTTCAATTGAAAATTTTAAGTATCGGGATTATTTAAAAGAAGCAAAAAAATCGAATGCTAGTTATCATTTAGATGGAAAAATTTTCACCAAAGTAGAACTAACTAAGCTCCTAAGAAAAAATGCCATTTCTTCAGAAAGTTATGAGGATTTTAGTAAAGGAATTGAGAAGAACTACCCTCAGTTAAAGAGTGTACTTTCCGATGAAGAATTACAGGCATTGTATGAAAATTTTCGAAAAGGAGCTCTAAATACCTATATCCAAAACTTGACAGAGACTTGGTAATTAAATTGATATTTTACCAAATTAATTCTTTTTGTCATTTAAATCTAAGCAATTGCTTAGAGATTATTAACAATTATTAAATTTTTAAAATTATGAGTACATTAAAAGTTCACACAATCGAGTCTGCACCAGAAGAAAGTAAGGCGTTATTAGAAAACTCTCAAAAGGCATATGGCATGGTGCCGGCTTTGCATGGAGTATTGGCTAGTGCTCCCAAGACATTAGAGGCTTACCAAATGCTGCATCAACTATTTGTAGACTCATCCTTCAATAACGAAGAGTTAACCGTGGTATGGCAAACTATAAACGTGGAACATGAGTGTCACTATTGTGTGCCGGCGCATACAGGAATTGCAGCGATGATGAAGGTAGATGAAAAGATTACAGAAGCTTTGCGCAATAGAACACCTTTGGAAAATCCAAAGCTAGAAGCATTAAGGGAAATGACTTTATCTTTAGTACGGAATAGAGGGAATGTGAACGATAATGATATTCAAGCTTTTTACACCGCCGGATATGGTGAAAGACAAGTGTTGGAAATTATTTTAGGAGTATCTCAAAAAGTAATTAGTAATTACACCAATCACATCGCAAAAACTCCGGTAGATGCTCCTTTCCAAAAATTTGCTTGGAAAAAAGAGGATACAAGTGTTTAAAATTTGAGCTTATAACATTTAAATAAGCCTTCTGAGATCCTTCCGGAAGGTTTTGTTATAGCTAAATACAATCAATAGGGATAATAGAATTTTTATAAGATAATCCTCAGTACATTAATGTTGAAGGCGAACTACAAATTAGTGAAATTGTAAGCTAATTTTATTCTTAAGAAAACAACCTTAAAATATTAACATGAAAGATAAAATTAAAATAGGTATAGTGTCAGATGTAGTGTGTCCTTGGTGTACCATTGGATACAAACGTTTGGAAAAAGCCATTGCTGAAATGGGGATTCAAGATAAAGTTGAAATTGAATGGCATCCTTTTGAGCTTAACCCAAATATGCCTGTTGAAGGCGAAAATGTGCAAGAACATATTGCAAATAAATATGGGGCAAGTTTAGAAGATCAAAAACGTTCTCAAGAGCATATGACGCAAGTTGGAGCTGAACTGGGTTTTAAATTCGACTATTTTGACGATATGAAAATCGTAAATACTAGAGATGCACATATTTTACTTGAGTATGCAAAGGAAAAAGGGAAGCAAACTGCGTTGAAAATGCGCTTAGTAGCATCTTTCTTTAGCGAAAGAAAAGATGTTTCAAAAAGGGAAGTTTTAAAACATGCTTTGCAAGATGTTGGATTAAATGCAGATGAAGCCTTGTTAAAATTAGAAAGTGATGATGCTAGATATGAGGTTCAAACAAAAGAAGCATACTGGCAAAATTTAGGAGTGACCTCGGTACCCACAATAGTATTTAATCAAAAAAGTGCAGTTACCGGCGCACAACCGGTTGCTGTTTTTAAAGAGGTTTTAACCGAACTATTACAAGAAGCAGACGCTAATGAGAAAAATGAATAGATTGGCTTTATTCATTATTTAAAAAATTCAGGTTTTTTAGAATTAAGCAGACTTAGTATCATATTGATTAATATGGCGTTAAGTCTGTTTTCAGTTTATTAAGAAGTACAAATAAAGTGACATCTTTTCTGAATTAATAAATACTTAAATTTGCCTCATATTTAGAGTCATGAAATACGAATATCAATTACGTGTAAGTCCGGAACAAGCAGCTAAAGACGAACTTTTATTACGAGAAGTGTCTAAGCATTCCGGTATTTCCACTAAAGAGATCAACCATGTTGAAATCTTAAAAAGATCTATAGATGCTAGACAGCAATCTATTAAGATCAACTTAAAAGTTGATGTGTACGTAAATGAATTTATGAAGCAAGTTCCTCTCGAGCTTCCGGAATATCCTAATGTAAGCAATAAGGAAGAGGTTTTTATCATTGGCGCTGGTCCGGCAGGTCTTTTTGCAGCACTCCGGTGTATAGAACTTGGTAAGAAACCTGTGATTGTAGAAAGAGGGAAAGATGTTCGCACTAGAAGAAGAGACCTAAAGGCGTTGAATATAGAGCATGTTGTTAATGAAGATTCTAACTATTGCTTTGGAGAAGGGGGAGCCGGAACCTATAGCGATGGAAAATTATATACGAGATCTAAGAAAAGAGGGGATGTAAACAGAATTCTTAAATTGTTGGTTGCTTTTGGCGCAACAAATGAAATTTTGGTAGATGCACACCCGCATATTGGAACCAATAAACTACCCGCGATCATTGCAAGTATTCGTGAAAAGATTATCGAAATGGGTGGGGAGGTGCTTTTTGAAACAAGGGTAACTGATATTCTGATTGAGGATGATACTATAAAGGGAATCAAAACCTTGAAAGGTGAAACTTTTAAAGTAAAAAATTTAATTCTTGCGACTGGTCATTCCGCGAGGGATATTTTTGAGTTGCTTTATAGAAAAGGAATTAAAATTGAAGCCAAGCCCTTTGCTTTAGGAGTGCGAATTGAACATCCACAACAATTAATAGATAGAATTCAATATAAATGCGACGATAGAGGCGAATTTTTACCTCCATCTCCATATAGTATTGTTAAGCAAATAAGAGGAAGAGGAATGTACTCTTTTTGTATGTGTCCCGGAGGTGTAATTGCTCCTTGTGCTACAAGTCCGGGAGAGGTGGTTACCAATGGTTGGTCTCCAAGTAAAAGGGATCAACCCACTTCTAACTCTGGAATTGTAGTAGAATTAAGATTAAATGATTTTAAGCAATTTGGAGATTCTCCACTAGCAGCAATGGAATTTCAAAAAAGTATAGAACAAACCGCTTGGGTGCAGGGTGGCAAAACACAACGTGTTCCTGCACAAAAAATGGTTGATTTCGTGGAGGGTCGAATTTCTTCAAATTTACCCACAACATCATATAAACCCGGAATAACTTCAGTGGATCTTAAAAATGTTTTTCCGGAATTTATTCACTCCACGTTACAGCAAGGATTTAAAGAATTCGGAAAAAGTATGCGTGGGTATTATACCAATGATGCAGTAATACATGCTCCAGAATCTAGAACATCTTCGCCGGTGAGAATTCCAAGAGATCTAAAAACTTTGGAACATATCCAGATTAAAGGTTTGTTTCCTTGTGGGGAAGGAGCAGGATTTGCCGGAGGAATTATTTCTGCAGCCATAGATGGTGAGAAATGCGCAGAAAGCTGTATTGCATTGATGAATGCAACTGTATAAAAGCATATTTAAAAGGTTAAAAATTATATAATTATAGTCATTATTTTAAGGCTATTTTTCACTTTTGCCTAGCTTCAAAAATTATAAATTTCAAGCAAAAAGCATTTATTTATGGCAATTATAGGTTCAATTATTAAGGGTTTAATAGATTTAAGAGATAAAATTGTTTCTGAACCCGATGCCGATGAAGCTCAATTAGAAGTCTTGAAAGGCTTGCTGAATAAGGCAAAAAATACTGCTTTTGGTAAGCATTATAAATTCGAAGAAATTTTAGAAGCAGATGACATTCGTGCCGCTTACGCAGAGCGAATTCCAAATTTCGATTACAATAAGCTTAATGAAGAATGGTGGTATAAAATGCATGAAGGGGAAACCGATGTAGTTTGGCCCGGATCACCACCATATTTTGCGTTGAGTTCTGGGACAACCGGTAAAACTAGTAAGCGTATTCCTGTTTCGGAAGATATGGTAGAGGCAATACGGACTTCCGGTATAAAGCAAGTTGGAGCCTTAACTAATTTTGATCTTCCAACAGAGTTCTTTGAAAAGGAGATCATGATGTTGGGAAGTTCTACAGATCTACAAAAGGAAGGTGATCATGAAGAAGGGAGATAAGTGGAATTTCAGCCAGCAATATTCCATTTTGGTTTAAAGGATATTATAAGCCGGGAGAAGAAATTGCGAAGATTGAAGATTGGGATGAACGTATAGAAATGATCGCTAAAAATGCCAAAACTTGGGATATTGGCGCAATTTCTGGAATTCCATCTTGGATGGAATTAATGTTCAAAAAGGTGATCGAGTATCATAATGTGGACAACATTCATGATATCTGGCCAAATTTTCAAGTTTATACTTCGGGTGGAGTTGCGTTTGAGCCTTATGAAAAGAGTTTTAATGCATTGTTGGCTCATCCTGTTACTGTGATAGATACCTATTTGGCTTCAGAAGGTTTTATGGCGTATCAACAGCGTCCGGAAACCCATGCAATGAAGCTTGTATTGGATAACGGAATTTACTTTGAATTTGTTCCTTTTAAGGCTGAATATATAAATGAAGATGGATCTATTACTGATAATGCGCCTGTTGTCCAACTTAAAGATGTAAAAGAGGAAGAAGATTATATCTTACTTATTAGCACGGTATCCGGAGCATGGAGGTACTTAATAGGGGATACTATTAAATTTACTGATGTTAGTAGACATGAGATCAAGATCACAGGAAGAACGAAATTTTTTTTGAATGTTGTTGGTTCTCAGCTTTCAGTAAATAAAATGAATGATGCAATCCAGGATCTGGAGAAAAAGTATGATATCGAAATTCCGGAATTTACTTTAGCGGCAGTTCGCATCGATGGTGATTTTCATCACTCTTGGTACTTGGGTACAGATGCTGAATTAAATAATGAGGAATTGGCTGAAGCTTTGGATAATTCCTTAAAAGATGCCAATAAAAACTATAAAGTTGCTAGATCTAAAGCCTTAAAAGGAGTGAAGGTTACTACAATCCCTCCAAATCATTTTTACGAATGGAATGCATTGAATAAGAAGAAAGGTGGACAGGTGAAAATGGAACGGGTAATGAATGAAGAGAAGTTTGCGCAGTGGGAAGAATTTATTGCAGGTTTATAAACTAAGAATCTGCTATTCTTTTAGTTCATCTACTAATAAGAGAATTTCTTCAGGCGATAAATATAATTTTCGAATACGATCCTTGTAGACGGTAGAAAGATGCGCATGGTTTAAGATGAAATCTTTGGTAGCGAGGATATAATCGCCCATTCCATGACTTACCGCAAAGGTATCTGCAGCTCTTTCGGCTACTTTGATGAATTTATGAGAGGTAAGATAACCTATTCCGAATTTGATAAGGTTAAAACCACTACGTTCTTGATAATCCATGATATGCCCCAGTTCATGACCTATCCATCCAATAAGTACATCTGAAGGTATTTCTGAAATGGAGAAGGATTCGTTTTCAATATGAAAGTGTTCCGTTATCATCACAAAATAAGATCGGTTCTTTTTATTTTTGAATATTCCAGAGAACTTTGGCTGAGCCTGCATAAAAGACTTCTTGATCTTTTTCTTGAATCTAAATTCGATAGGAGTATCCTTTAATTCCGGATAATGAGAAAGCGCAATTTTAACTTCTTCGGCAATAGATTCAGGAATAATCTTATTAGTAATCTCAAACGAATTTAAATCTTTCATAGTAAGGCTAGAGGAGCTATAAACATTAGTTTGCAAGAAAATTAAGATAGCAACACCAATAATTTTAGCTTTTATATTGAACAAAATATTTTAGGGATTTAATAATTTTAAAGATAATGTTCTAAAATCGTTCCATAAAGTATTTTAGAAAAGTTTAGAACAAAAAAAAAGCTTCGCACATTGTGCGAAGCTTTAAAATTGTCATAAGTATAGTATACTATAAACGAAGCCTAAGCTTGTTTTACATTTACTGCATTTAATCCTTTTCTTCCTTCTTCTAGATCAAACGTAACTTCGTCGTTTTCTCTAATTTCATCAACAAGACCATTTGCATGTACAAAATATTCTTTGTTTGACTCTTCGTCTGTGATAAATCCAAATCCTTTAGTGTCGTTAAAGAATTTTACGGTACCTCTATTCATTATATATAAATTTAATTTGTGCAAATATAGATCTTTTTGTTGACTATTTAAAATTTACAGACTTTTTTTTAAAAGTTTATGACAAATAATCATATTTAATAAAAATATGTTAATTGTTGGAAGATTCTATAAATAGAGTCTTTCATAAGCAAAATGATAAATTTCTATTAAATACGGCTCAATGTTTGTTAAAGTATATAAAAACGACAAGGCTTTTAAGCTGCTTAGTGCGAAATTTGTTTCATAATTCTAATAAAGCTGAATTAATCTAAAAGACCTATGAAGCCCTATTCAAAGAACTCCTCCCTAATATTTCTGTTTTTACTTTGTATTACAGTCCTAATTGTTTCTTGTGAGGACAAATCTGGTAAAAACACCAATACCACTGATCATAATATTGATAAGAAGGATAGCATCATTGTTGTTTCCGAAGAAATGGTAGAGCCTGAATTGGTGGTAACGTATAGTATTGATTCTTTAAAAACGTCGGTAGAATTGGACAGTTTCAAAAACAAATATTCTGAAGCGCAACAAAAAGTGATCTATGCACTTAATAGAATTGAAGGAAAAAGTGTTAGGGTAGGAAAGAACCTTGTGGTTCCAGATACCTTGTTTGAAGATATTTTTAATTATGCTCCATTTCCAAAAAAACTGAATACAATTACTGATATACCAAAAACAGTATTAATCTCTCAGCGTGTACAGGGTTTTGCATTATATGAAAACGGCAACCTTGTAAAATGGGGTCCAGTAAGTTCAGGAAAAAAGTCTACACCTACTCCCAACGGGTTGCATTACGCAAACTACAAGGCTAAGAAAAAAGTAAGCACGGTAGATGAATCTTGGTTATTACCCTATTATTTCAATTTTATGAATTTTGAAGGGGTAGGAGTTCATCAATATGCATTACCGGGTTATCCTGCCAGTCACGCGTGCGTGAGGCTCTACATGGATGATGCACAGTATATTTATGATTGGGCAACACAATGGGAATTAACTCCAAATGGGAGATCTGTCCATAAAAACGGAACTCCGTTTATGGTTTTTGGTGCTTACGATTATAATTCCCCAGCTCCTTGGTTTCAATTAGCTGAAAACAGCGATTGCAATGATTTGCTGGATAGTGAATTAAGAACCCTTGCGCAGTATAAGGCTGCTTATGACGCAGATGAGAAGAATGTCCGCGATTTCAGAGAAAAAGAACAGGATGGTCTAATAGCCATGAATGGTATACCATAAATCTAAAGCTTAGCTTAGGATTAACATTGGTAGTACTACGCACTGGTAGTTCTATTGATTTAATTCTCTTTAACGGGAATTTTTTCACCCATATTTTCTGGTTCGTTATTGGTAATTACTTCCCATAACGCTTTTATATTGGCTAATTTTTCTCTTCGAATTAAACTGTTTTCTGTTTTATAATGTTTTGCTTTTGCCGATATTCCAATATAATCCAAACCTAAACTGTTAGCAATAAAGAGTGTTCTTGGAAGATGAAAATTTTGAGTAACTACAATTGCATTAGGAACCTGATAAATGAAATTGGATCTATACATACTGTCATAAGTATCTATTCCGGCAGGATCTGTGAAAATTAAATTTTCAGGCACATCTCTTTCCAATAAATAGTTCTTCATAGCGCTTACTTCATCATAATCATTTCTTCTATTGTCACCACTTAAAAGAAATTGCGATGCTTTTCCTGCTCTAAAAATATTCAAGGCTGTATCTACACGATCTTGCAGAATTGGTGATAATTTTCCATCGGAATGTACACTTGCGCCTAAAACAATAATAGTATTAGATGTTGGGAGATCAGAAATTTCTTCAAAAATATCATCTTCTGTAGATTCTTGAATATAGGTGTTGATTCCCCAAATAATTGATATACCTCCACCTAAACTAATTAGGACATAAATTAAAATTTTTTTAAAGCTATTCATCTATTTAGTTTGTAGCGTTGGATGATAACGGAGACTATGTAAAAGTAGTATTTTTAAGATTGCTCGAAGAGCTTTGAATAGAACAACTTTCTATGAAATTGAATTACGAGCATAGTTGTTTCGACTTGCAGATAGTTATGCCTAAATTTGTAATCTTAATATGATTAAAAGAAATGAATAATATTGAAGCCTTAAAGTGGAGGTATGCCACTAAAAAATTTGATGAAAATAGAATCCTTTCAGAAACTAAAATAGAGATCCTGAAACATGCTTTTAATTTAACTGCAACATCTTACGGATTGCAACCCATTAAAATGGTAGTTGTTCATAATAAGGAACTTCAACAAAAATTAGTTGAGGCTTCTATGAATCAACAGCAGGTAGCATCTGCCTCTCATGTTTTGGTGCTTTGCATAGAACGGGAAATCGGCAAGCAGTTTATTGAAAATTATTTTAATTATGTTCAGAAAATTCGTGCTACGCCCAACGAGATTCTTTCGCCATTTAAAGATTTTTTAATTGACGATTTTAAGAATAAACATATAGATGAAATTACTTCTTGGGCAACGAATCAGGCTTTTTTAGCTATGGGAACGCTACTCACAGTTGCTGCTACTGAAGCTATTGATGCATGCCCTATGGAGGGATTTGAGCCCGAGAAATATGATAAAATACTTGGTTTAGATAAATTAAATCTGAAATCGGTATTGGTTTTACCGGTTGGATTTAGGGCAAAAGATGATATGTTTTCTGAATTTAAAAAGGTACGAAGACCAATCTCCGACGTAATTATAGAACTAGATTAATTAGTAGTCTAATAATTTACATATTCCATAATCTCTAAACCATAACCTATCATTCCCACACGTTTTGTTTGTTGAGAGTTAGATAACAATTTAATTTTATGAATTTCCAGATCGTGTAAGATTTGTGCGCCAATTCCAAAATCCTTATAATCCATTATAATTGGCGGTGCTTTAACTACTCCCTTTTTCTGGCGTTCCTTTAGTTCTGATAGCCTACTTAATAAATTAAGCGATTGGCTGGCAGGATTAATAAAGACTATAGCTCCACGACCTTCGTCGTTAACAGCCTTAAACATGTCGTCCAGCTTTTTATCGGCATTATTGGTAAGCGTTCCTAGGATGTCATTATTGACTAGGGTAGAATTTACACGTACCAAAATCTCTTCATTGGTTTTCCAAGTTCCTTTTGTAAGTGCAATATGAACTTGATTATTGGTAGTTTGCTTGTAAGCTCTTAATCTAAAGGTTCCAAATCTTGTTTGAATATCAAAATCCTCCTTTTTCTCGATTAAGGAATCGTGTTGCATTCTATAAGCAACAAGATCTTCTATAGAAACAATCTTAAGATCAAATTTATTAGCAACCTCCATAAGCTGAGGTAATCTTGCCATCGTTCCATCTTCATTCATGATTTCCACTATCACTCCTGCGGGTTGAAAGCCAGCTAATCTAGCAAAATCTATAGCAGCCTCTGTATGTCCGGTTCTTCTTAAAACGCCTCCTTCTTTAGCCTTCAAAGGAAAAACATGTCCTGGTCTACTAAGATCTATGGGTTTTGTGTCTGGGTCTATTAATGCTTTAATGGTCTTTGCTCTATCTGAAGCGGAGATCCCGGTAGTCACACCATTCCCTTTTAAATCTACAGAAATGGTAAAAGCAGTTTCCATTGGGTCGGTGTTGTTCCCAACCATCATTTCCAACTTTAACTCTTTGCAGTGCTCTTCAGTAATTGGAGCGCAAATAAGTCCGCGGCCATGAGTAGCCATAAAATTGATCATTTCAGGTGTTACAGCTTCTGCTGCGGCAAGAAAATCTCCTTCATTCTCCCTATCTATATCATCTACAACAATAATAACTTTTCCAGCCCGGATGTCATCTATGGCTTCCTGGATAGAATGTAATTTTAATTGTTGTTTGTTTTGGATTGCTTGCGGCATAATAATAGTTTCTTATTCAGGCTGCAAAGATATTTAATCTATTTTGTTTCCGTCTTACTCCTGAAGAGTTTTTTAATAAGCTTATTAATTGGAGCCATGAAATTTCCAACGGCTAAAAGGCTTGATCTGTTGTTGCTCTATAGGTTAAAAATATCCCCAGTGGCAACATGATTAAAGTAGAAAGCCAGGAGGCTAGGAATGGACTCATACTGCCATCTTCTGCACTGTTTTTAGCGAAAATCCCTATAAAATGGTAGGAGAGGAATATTAAAATGGCCACTACCATAGGTAATCCCATTCCTCCTTTTCTAATTATTGCTCCCAATGGAGCTCCCACAAAAAATAAAATAATACATGCTACGCCCAATACGTATTTTTCGTGTAGTGCTATTTCAAACTTGTTCAGTTGTCTTGCACTATTCTTAAACTCCTGTTTTTTTATGGTAACATTAGAAAGTGCTGCATTAACAGACCCCAAGGAAAGATCTACAATTTGTAAAGCATTCTTATTATTATATAACTCGAGAATCGATTCATCAAAATTGGTGATGGAGTCTTTAGCTTTGTAATTGATAGCAAAATAAGTTGCACCGGTACGGCTATAAATAACATCGGCGAACTTGTTTAATTCTTGATTATAAGAGGTAGAAAAAGAATCTATACTTTGTGAAAGCTCACCAATCCTAAGCATGTTCTGAGAATTTTTATAATTCTCATCATCCAAATCTACATTATTGAAATTAGAAATATCAATATTGATAATATACTCCTTAAAATAACTTTTGGCAAATGGTTTATTGGCACGTTTGGAGGGATCCTTTTGTGGAATTTCATCGTAATAATTACCATCTTTCAAAATTAGAGATAATATCTCAGAATTTGTACTACCCACAAGCTCTCCTTCAGTAGCTTTCATAACTGTAAGATTTCCACCTCTTGTTGATTTCTGATGGATAATCACATTTTTTAGATACTGGTCGTTGTCGCCAGTTTTTTCATCTACTTTGATATTAAAATCTTGAATGTCGTTAAAAACTCCTTCAGAAATAGCCATTGTGGGCTTTAGCTGCGCTATATTCTTTCTTAGATTAATCGATTTAAACTCTGCAGCAGGAATTACATTATTAGAAAAGAAGAAGGCTACAAGACTTATAAAAACGATGAATATAGTTAGACTTCTCATCGCACGCCCTAATGAGATCCCAGAAGATTTCATGGCAGCGAATTCATAATTTTCAGCAAAACTTCCAAAAGTCATTATGGAAGTCAGCAAAATTGTAAGCGGTAAAACTAGAGGCACTAATTTTGGAGAAAAATAAAGCAGGAATTTTAGAATAATTCCTGCATCTATATCTTTTCCGGCAAGTTCACCTATATATAACCAGATGGTTTGAAGTACAAAAATGAACATCAAGATGATAAAAACAACAAAAAATGTTTTTAAATAACTTACTAATATGTACCGGTCTAGTATTTTCAATTTAATCTAATCGGTTGATATAAAAATCTTTATATCGAGCCTCATTAAAGCTGAAAAGATTTTTAGCTAAAGGCTGATTTGTTTTGAAACTTTTCACAGTAATGGTAATTTTTGTTCCATTATCCTGCGTCTGGATTAAGTTATAAATGTGCTTGGTCTGGCTATCTATTCCCAAAAGGATGTTCTTTACATCGGCTTTGCTATCCATTGGAGTTAACTTAATATATTGGATCTGTCTACCTTTTACGTCTTGGGTAATATCCCATTTGTAGGTGTATCCCTCTTCATAAAAAGTGAACATTTTAGAAGGCGTAATATTATTATCATCTTCCTCTACGTAGTTTGATATATTAATTTCTTGATCCTCCGGAATAATGGTATAAATTTTCTTCCCGTCGAATAATTGGGTAGTTCCCATTAAATTCAACACATATTTATTCCCATTAATACTTACATCACCACGAGTTTCTTGGCTAACGCTCTCTGCAGTATTTTCCAAAGAATACTTGAAATCTATCACCATATTATCATAGGCTTTTACCTTTGAAGATACTTCGCTTAATAATTTTTTTTGCTTTTGCAGATTCCTGAGCATTCATGGTAAATACACTGAATAATGCAATCATTACAATACTTAGTCTTTTCATTTTTAGTTTTTTAATTTTGTGTCTCAATCGTTTAATAGCTGGTCTAAAGAGACGAGATCTGTTACTAAAACCTGTCGGGCTTTACTCCCTTCAAAATGGCCTACAATTCCGGCAGCTTCTAACTGATCTATAATTCTTCCGGCACGGTTGTATCCTACTTCAATTTTCGTTGTAGTAAAGAGGCAGAACCTTGTTGCGCAATCACTATAATTTCTGCGGCTTCCCGGAACAATTTATCTCGCTCGCTTACATCTATATCAAGTCCTGTGCCACTCTCTGCATCCTCATATTCTGGGAGTAAATGAGCATCGGGATATGCTTTTTGGGAACCAATAAATTCTGTGATTTTATCTACTTCCGGAGTATCTACAAACGCACATTGAAGGCGTACCAAATCATTCCCTTGCGTAAATAACATATCTCCTCGTCCAATTAACTGATCGGCTCCTTGGCTGTCCAGAATCGTTCGGGAATCTATTTTAGAAGTTACCCTAAAAGCAACCCTAGCCGGGAAGTTTGCTTTTATGATTCCTGTAATAACATTTACCGATGGTCGCTGAGTTGCAATAATTAAGTGAATTCCAATAGCTCGAGCCAATTGAGCCAATCTTGCGATCGGTGTTTCCACTTCTTTTCCGGCTGTCATTATAAGATCGGCAAATTCATCGATCACCAATACGATATAAGGAAGAAACTGATGTCCGTTCTCCGGATTAAGTTTCCTAGCTTTAAATTTTACATTATATTCTTTAATGTTCCTAACCATTGCATCTTTAAGAAGATTATAACGGTCATCCATTTCTATACAGAGAGAATTAAGAGTAGCAATCACCTTAGAATTATCTGTGATAATTGCATCTTCAGATCCTGGAAGCTTTGCCAGATAATGGCGCTCAATCTTATTGAACAGCGTAAGTTCCACTTTTTTAGGATCTACTAATACAAATTTCACTTCTGCCGGATGTTTGCAATAGAGCAGGGAAGTTAAAATGGCATTTAACCCAACTGACTTTCCTTGTCCTGTAGCTCCCGCCATTAACAAGTGAGGCATTTTAGCAAGATCTACGACAAAAGTTTCATTAGAAATAGTTTTCCCTAAGGCCAAAGGCAATTCCATTTCAGCATTTTGGAATTTTGGCGACGCAATTACAGAGCGCATAGAAACTATAGTAGCATTCTTATTAGGTACCTCGATACCAATGGTTCCTTTCCCCGGGATTGGAGCAATGATTCTAATTCCTAAGGCCGCAAGTGAAAGGGCAATATCGTCTTCTAAGTTTTTAATCTTGGAGATACGGATTCCGGCTTCAGGAACTATTTCATATAAAGTTACCGTTGGACCAACGGTCGCCTTTATGTGAGCAATATCGATCTTATAATTTTTGAGCGTAGAAACAATATTGTTTTTGTTCTCTTCTAATTCTTCTTGATCTACAGTTATTCCACCACCGCCGGCATTATAATCTTTTAGAAAATCTATAGTGGGCCACTTGTAATTTTTAAGTTCCAAAGTTGGATCAAATTCCCCAAAATCCTTTACCAATTTACCGCTCAGCGTATCTTCAACAGCTTCCTCCTCAACAGTTTCTACTTCCATTTTCAAGTCTTCGTCTATTACTGGCTTTTTGGGAGCAGGAGCATCATTGTTTACTGTTAGTGGTGTAGGTTTAGATTTATCTTCAATAGTGGTAGTTTCCTTTTTTGGAATTACTGTTGAAACCCAATCTTCTTCTTCATGAGTTTTATTTACAGGTATTGAAGTTGTGGATGATGTTTCAAAATCATCTCGTATTTCCTTCTTTTTGGTATTGATAAATGAGCCTATAAGTTCCGGAGTTATTTTTAATCTAATAACCAGATACGCTATGAGCACAAAGCTAAGCAACAGCGATGTTCCTATAAGACCTATGTAATCTTGTAAATAATCGTTGATCTCAAACCCCACACGACCACCTAACATGGCATTCTTTTCAGCAAAAAAACCGAAGAATACAGCCCACCAAACCATCATTAATAATCCCCAGAACCAAAATTTAAAAAGATTTTTCAGCTTGAAATCAAAGAAAAGATAGATTCCTGTAAGAGTAACCAAACTGGCTAATATAAACGCAGCAAGTCCAAAACCATTATAAATGAAGAAATCACTGATGCTTGCACCAAATTTGCTCATCCAATTTTTAGCGACCAACTCGCGATTGCTAAAATCTTGAAGCGTACTTTGATCTGCTTGCCAATTAAACAAAAAGGAAATAAAAGCAATAATTAAGGCGATACCTAAAAGCATTAGGAAGCTACCTAAAACTACTTTTTGTTGCCTGGAAAACTTGAATCCCGGTTTTTTGATCTTCGTATTTTTAGTTTTTCTGGTCGAGGCTTTTTTCTTGGCCATAAATTCTCAAGGGAGTTTGTGCAAAAATACAAATTAGCAAGTGTCTAATATAAAGAATAAGATTTCAATATTAACAATTAGACATTTTAACTTTTATAAACTCAAATCTAAGGTTTTTATTTTTCAAAATCCGGGAACATTAAATCCATCGTTAATTCTTAGATTTTATATCTTCATATACTTCAAATTAAATAATTGACAATTATGAGTTCTCATTTCGACCTTACAGATGCTGAATTTGAAAATCAGTTTGCTTCCACCCAATTGGATCCTTCTCTTTTCTGTCATGAAGCGCATTTAAGGTTGGCATATATCCATATTTCTAAGTATGGCGAAGAACAGGCTATCGAAAACATTACGTCTCAAATTTGGAGATATGTGCAAAAGTTGGGAGTGGAAGATAAATTTAATAAGACGCTTACTGTGGCTGCGATCAAAGCAGTTCATCATTTTATGCAGAAATCTGAGTCGGATAATTTTAAAGACTTAATTAAGGAATTCCCTAGACTTAAACTCAGGTTTAGAGACTTAATAGCAGCTCATTATAAAGTAGGTATTTATAATTCTCGAATTGCCAAACAGCGGTTTTTAGAACCCGATTTATTAGCTTTTGATTAAATCTTATTAGGGCTAATCGAGGCTAACTTTTCAGATAAAGTCTGATAATTTTAAATGTTAATTATAAACTAAGGCAATTCCAGCTACAATAAAATTACGCCCAAATATATCAGTATTTTCTGTTGCTGCATTATGTATGTATTTGAGATTTACAGGAACACTAAAGTCGTTGTTTAAGCTAAATTCTCTTGCTAAAGCTACACCTAGGTTTATAAAAGACACTTTATCAAAATCTGCATATTCATAATATTCGGCTTGATTATTTAGAACGGCTCCTGCAAAAGGATTTATTTCAATTTCAGCCAGCACATCTTCAAAATAATAATTTAACTCCACATAGGTTGTAAAGTTTTGTTTCGGATTTTCCTCATCGCTATCATATCTATAATCATTTCCGGCAATAAAAGTGCTAATAGAAGCCTCGAGGGGTAGCCAGATCTCAGAAAAATCAAAAATCAAGAGTGCATCTAGGGTTTGCACGCCATCATCACCAAAATTAAAAATGCTGGTGTCTTCATCATCAAATTTTTCTACTGAAGGATAATAATAATCCCACAATTCAATCGTAATAAAATTATTTAGCGCATAACTTATTCCTAAATCTAGTTCTTGATAAGCACGAGGGGTCAACTCATCTGTTTCATAATATAGCTTCTGAAAATTAGTTGTTGCCCAAATGCCAATACTCAGATTGTCTGTAATGGCATATTCTAAACTAGGTTGCGCAGCAACATATTTTCCTCCATAGGATTGTCCTCTCCAGAGATATTGATTAAGTATGTCCACTTGTGCGCTAAAACTGGATTCCTTTTCGACTTCAATAGTATCTTTTAAACTTTCCTGATATTGAGCATTTAAAATTCCTGTAAAACTAAAGATTAATAGAAATGGGAGCGTACTTTTCATTTAGATTTATTAGTTTATTTTTTTCTGAAATTTCAATAATGCTTCATTCATCATATTGAACAAAAGTTCTTTTTGTAGAGGCTTTTTAATATATCCATAAAAACCTGCCTTCGTAATTTCACTTTTAATTTCTTCTGAAACATAAGCGGTATGTGCTATTACAGGCAAATGAGGTCTAATTAGCTTAATTCTTTTCATCGCCTCAAAACCATCCATCTCAGGCATTTTTATATCCATAAGAACCAAATCGATTTCTGGCATATTTGAACATTTTTCTACTGCTTCGATACCATTTACTGCCCGAACTACATCATGATTTTTAGATCTTATAAGTTTGTCTACTAATAAAAAATTTATATTATCATCTTCTGCCACTAGGATGTTTCCAATTAATTGGTTGTTATACATAACCGTACTAACAGGACAGTTTTCTCCAATATGCTCATTCAAATGATCCAAAATTAAGGGTAAGGTGAAGGTGAACGTAGATCCTTTATCAATTTCAGACTGTAAGCTTAAATCGCCACCCATCATCTCTACATAAGCTTTAGAGATTGCTAGTCCCAATCCTAGTCCGCTTTTAAATTCAGAAGATTTTTTATCTAGTTTCCTAAATCTATTGAAAATTGAAATCTGATCATCTTTATGAATGCCTTGTCCCGAATCTACTACGGTAAAAATTAGTCTCTTTTTCGAGGCATCAACTGTATAGCCAAATTTTATAAAACCATGTTCTGTGAATTTTATGGCATTGGTAAGCAAGTTTGTGATAATCTGTTTTAGTTTAGTGATATCTATCATCACATGTTTTTCGAAAGGTATGTCCGGAAGTTCTAATAGAAAGTCAATATGTTCTTTTCGGGGAATCGTTATTTTAACAGCATTGTAAATTTCCTTCAGTGAATTTTGAAGGTTAATAGATGTGTAATTTGGTTCGATTTGGGCAGAATCTATTTTAGACATTTCTATAAGATCGTCTATAATAAGAACTAAATTCTTCCCGCTTTTTTGTATTATTTCTATATACTCTAAGCGTTCTGTTTTAGATAAATTAGAGTCATCTATTAGCTCTGAGAATCCTAAAATAGCATTCATAGGAGTTCTAATCTCATGGGATAGATTAGTTAGAAATGCCATTTTTAATCTATCGCTCTCCTCGGCTTTATTTTTTGCTTTTAAAAGAGCTTCATTTTGTTGATTGTTTAGTTCGAATAAATCGCCTATATCACCAAATTCACCGGAAACCCTTTTTAAATTTTTAATAGCTTTTTTATCTTTTTTCTTAAGGATTTTTGTAATTAAACGAAGTGGTTTATAGACCCATTTTTTGGAAAAATAGATGATCAACAATAAATTGATGAAGAAAGCGAGTAATATTACATAAAATAGTTGCTTTGTGGTGTCAAATTGAATGTTGGTTGGTCTTTGGAATACGAGTCGTGAAATTTGTTCGTGGTTCCAATTTTCCAAAGCTATATAAGCAATTGGTTCATTTTTAGTAGCCGATTGTGTCGCGATATCCATTTCTTCAGAAATATAAACGGATGCTCCACTAATTTGGGCTAAATTATCTGTGTATTCTTTGTTTAACAACCTACTAATAAAAAAGTAACCTGAGGGTTCTGTTTCCAACTTTTCAGGATCATCGGTTGGATGAACTGTAGCACCCATTACTTCTACCAAGCCTTCCGGAATGATCATATGAAATTTTATGAATTTCTCTTTATGTAATAGTTTGAATGCATAAGGCGGAATAAAATCTTCAGTTTTAAGATTAGCTGTCTTTTGGTTTCTTAGCATTCTGGCATCTAAGTCGTAAACAGCAACATAATCTATATCAAACGATTCTATTACAGATGCAACATCTTCATCGTACCATTCATGGTCTAGATTGTCAAAATAGTCTACGAACTTATCCCAATAAGTGAGATCTGTTATGGTGGAAAGTAAAGGTTCAGATTTTAACTCGTAAAGGGATCGAGCTTCATTATTTAACTGTTCTACAGCATTTTTTTTGTACAATAGACTCCTGTTGATTAATATAATAGAAAAGAGTGATATACATTACTGTAAACAGTCCACCTAATAATATTATAAGTAGAATGAGTTTTTTGTATGTAGTTAAAGAAATACTCTTTTTGAACATAAAATAGCAATAAATTGAGGTTAGGGCTCACTCCAATAAATATAACTTACTGGGGATGCGGGTAATATAAATAACTTTTTATTAGATTGAAGTGTTTTTTCGTTGAGTGGTTTTTAAATCGTTATTTTATAATGATTAATAATATATTTTTTGTAAAAAAAATTCATGCTTCTAAGAATAAGATGTTCAGTACTGTTTTAATCATTTAAAAAATAATTAGAAAATGATGTCCAAATATTTTTTTCTGAAGTGTTATGCCCTAAGAAGCTTGATTCTGTAAAAAGCAGAACCTTGAATTAAGAATTTAAATCGAATTAAAATGAAAGAGTATTTATTATTATTTAGAGGAGGGGAAGGACCAGACGATCACGAATCTCCTGAGGCATGGCAACAACACATGCAAAAATGGATGCAATGGATGGGTAGCCTCCAAGAAGATGGTAAACTCATTGGAGCACAACCTTTAAACGAAACCGGAAAAGTTGTACGTGGTACGGGTAAAGTAATAAGCGATGGTCCATTTATGGAAGGAAAGGAAATGGTAGGAGGATACCTTGCATGTAAGGCGAATTCTTATGACGAGGCACTGGAAATATCGAGTGGATGTCCTATCTTAGAGTTTGAAAATGGAATTGTGGAAGTGAGAGAAATTAGTGAATTAAAAATGTAATTTTAAAGTAATTAAATTATGAAAAAAATCATTTTACCTATCGTAATGTTTGTTTTAGTAAGTTTCACTGCCGGAACTATAAAACTTACAGATGCTGAACGAGAAATGGCAGTTAAGGAACTTACAGATTCTCGAGACGAAATGTTAAGCGCTTTAGATGGATTGTCTGAGGCTCAACTTAACTACAAACCCGATGCTGAAACTTGGTCTCTTGTAGAGATCACAGAGCATTTGGCGATTACAGAAAATGGAATTTTTGGAATGGTAAAGCAAAGCTTAAAAACTCCTGCAGATCCTTCCAGACGAGGTGAGGTTAAAATGAGCGATGAGCAAATTCTTGGCTTTATTGAAGACCGGTCTACCAAAGTAAAAACCCAAAAGCAAATGGAGCCAACTGGCCAGTTTGGAGACTTCGAAGCTACATTAGAGACTTTTAAAGACAGTAGAGAAGATCATATAGATTATTTAAAAGATACCGAGGACGATCTTAGAAACCATTATGCACAATTGCCTTTTGGAACTCTGGATGGTTTACAGGTAATCTTATTTATGTCTGGACACACAGATCGTCATGTACAACAAATGCATGAATTAATGAGTGCGCCAGATTTTCCTGCAGAGTAATTAAATTTAAAATGTATAAGTTTCAACCATCTTTATTGGGCGCAGTCTAATTAGATGGTTGAACTTTTTTAGCCTAGTCTTAAGAATGGTTTCTTTTAAAATTATTCTGAAATAAATTCTTTTATAATCAAACTAAATTTTGAAAAAAGAGATACAAGTATTAACAGATTCCCTTTTTAGGCGTGAAGCCGGAAAGATGGTGGCAGTACTTGTAAAGATTTTTGGGATAGAGAATTTACAGCTTTCCGAAGATGTAGTTCAAGAGACATTTATTACCGCTGTGCAAAACTGGGCTTTAAAAGGCTTGCCGGAAAATCCACCGGCTTGGCTCATGCGCGTTGCAAAAAATAAGGCAATCAACGCAATACGAAGAAACAAGTATTCTTCGAATATAGATTTCTCCGATCCAGACAGGAAGCTCTTACAGTCTGAATATACCATGAGTGCACAGATGGAAAAATTATGGCAGGAGGATGAGATCCAGGACGATCTTATGCGAATGATGTTTGCCTGTTGTCATGAACAACTTTCTCCCGAAAATCAAATTACACTGATTCTAAAAACACTCTGTGGATTTTCTACTTCAGAAATTGCCAGTGCTTTTTTAACTTCAGAAGAAAACATCTCGAAAAGATTATATCGCACCCGGGAATTTTTCAGAAAAGAAAAAATAAAGCCTGAATTCCCTGAGGATAATCAAATTCAGGAACGAATAGAAGCAGTGTTAAAGGCCATTTATCTCATTTTTAATGAAGGTTATAATTCGGGGAAATCCAACGAACTTATAAGAAAAGATCTTTTGCACCAAGCGATGTACCTCTGCAAGTTGTTGTGCGATCATAGCCAAACGCAACTACCGCAAGTATATGCTGCCATGGCACTCATGTGTTTTCACGCCTCCAGAATAGAAAGTAGAATAACTCCGGAAGGGGAAATTGTTTTATTGGCACAACAGGATAGAGGCAATTGGAATGCACAACTTATAAGTGAAGGAGTTCAATATTTAAATAAAGCAGCCTCTGGTGAGAAATTAAGTACCTATCATATTGAAGCCGCCATAGCTTATGAGCATTGTGTTACCAAAAACTATGAAGACACAAATTGGAAGCAAATATTGGCATATTACGATCTTCTTTTTCAGTTATATCCAACTTCTGTAGTGGCGCTTAATAGATTAACGGTGGTTTATAAATTGAAGGGTGGCGAATTCACCTTAAAAGAATTGAAGAAGTCGGAGTTTTTAAAAGAATGGCAAAAAAACTATCTGTATTATAGTCTGCTAGGCGAAATTTATGCGGAATCTGATAAAGCTTTAGCTGAAACAAATTATTTAAAAGCTATTTCACTCACTTCTGCGGAAGCGGAAATCCGATTATTGAATAAAAAAATAGCTGATTTGTAATCACGGCTGTTGATTTATAAAATCATTGAATTTTACATAAGCACTAAACATTTAAGTGGTTGATTATTAATTGAATATAAAATATTTTAATTAATTTAGAAGTTACGGAACTAATTATATTTCAGCTCCAAACTATACCCACATCGATTTTTGATTTTGAATTTAACCTGTTTCTCTTTGGTTGAAAAATCATTTATTAATTAAAATCAACAATCATGAGAAAATTCAAGTATTTTTTTTTAGCGATTGCCATTTTCTTCTCTGGTCAACTCCTTTCTGCCCAGGAAATAAAAGCCAAAAAAATTGAAAACCCGGTTTGGGTGAAAATGGTGTTCATAAAATTCCAGCCCGGTAAAATGGACAAGGCCAAGACTCTTATCAAGGATTATTTTGCCAAGGCCGATCAAAATGCCGGCATCCCAGCTCCTAATGCGTATCACATGACTACCGGAACTTACGACATGGTGGTGATCTGGGAAATGGAAGAAGGCTTGGAAACCCTAAATTACGAAATGACTCCAAACGATGTGAAATGGATGGGAGAGATGAGTAAATTAGCGGGTAGCCAGGATATGGCAATGAAAAAATTGGACGAATTCTATTCTTATCTAGAAGATTGGAAAACCGAAATAGCCAGAAAAGAATAAGATTTCCGAACTTATTTCAAAAGGTAAATGAAATCACTCATTTACCTTTTTCTTTTTTCTGAGGAATGATGTTATTGGAGTTGCATTTCCTATAGAATTTTATTGGAACTCCTTTGATCGATCTCAAAAGAGAATCGGTAACTTTGAACTAAAATCAATTGTGATGGACAGCCGCCATGTAGATCCCGAATTTTTAGGATCCCTACGATTTGAATCATTAACCAAGTCCAACTGGCATCATTTTGAACACCTCTTTGGTGAAAAAGGAGCCTGCGGAAATTGTTGGTGTATGTATGACCGTCTCAATAAAGCTGAATTTATCGAGGGCAAGATTGATGGTGGAAACAAGGAAGCTATGAAAAAGCTAGTTTGGGCAGGCCACCCAACCGGAATTCTTGGTTTTTATGAAGAAATCCCAATCGCTTGGTGTGCCTTTGCTCCCAGACAAGACTTCCTCAAGCTAAGTAGATCGAGAGTGCATAAACCAATAGACGACCAATTAGTATGGTCTATCCCTTGTACTTTTATCGATAAGAAATTTAGAAGACAAGGAGTTTCTGTAGCATTGCTAAAAGGAGTTATAAAGTATGCTCGAGAACAAGGTATAAAAATTATTGAAGCATATCCAACCACTCCAACTCAAGAAAAACTGCCGGACTCATTTGCTTGGATAGGCTTATATAAATCTTTTGAACGAGCAGGCTTTCAAATTGTGGATCGCACTTCTAAGAACAGGCCAATGGTTCGTTATTATGTAGATTGATTTTTTAGATGAAATCTATAATTTAGGATTTTCTAGAATTGGGAAAACCATTTATAGAATGAAATTATAAATTCGAGTATCTTTAATAAAACTGATTTTTCGTTTTTTCATAAATTACTATTTTAAAAAGCTTTCTTCAGTTTTTAACGCCATGCTGAACTTGTTTCAGCATCTCAATAAGTTGGGAGTAAACTTTGAAACCCCCGAGCCGTTTGAACTAGCTGCCAAAATGTTTTGACTTTACTTTAGACAGGTTAATACTGTGTAGCAAAGGTGCCAGATTTAGCGGAATCGAAGGACTCGAACAAATAGTATTTAGCATTTTTTAAAACCGATTAAAAATGAATCATAAAGAGCTCTTGCATAAATTTTATAGTTCGTTTTCAGATGGAAATGCGCAGGGAATGATAGCTTGTTATCATGAAGATATTATATTCCAAGACCCGGCTTTTGGTATCCTTAAAGGGGACAGGGCAAAAAGTATGTGGGAAATGTTGCTTAGCAAAAAGAATGGTAAGCTTTCCATAAGTTATGACATCTTAGAGGTAAATAAAGAATATGGGAAGGTGAAATGGACAGCTACATATAAGTATGGGCCAAAAAAAAAGAACCGTTATTAATAATGTCACTGCTAATTTTCAATTTAAAGAGGACAAGATCATAAAGCATATAGATGATTTTAATCTCTGGACATGGTCTAAGCAGGCTCTGGGAAGCAGTGGGTATTTTTTGGGCTGGTCTTCATACATGAGAGATCAAATTCAGAAAAAGACGGGAAAGCTATTAAACTCATATATTGAAAAAAAGAAGGTCGATAGCATCAAATAATAAAAAATGAATCTAGTTTATTAAATAATAGACGTAAAACTTTTAAATATGGACAAAGCACTAGAAACAATGATCGCCAATATGCCCGAGAAAACTGGTAAATCTTTAGAAGAGTGGAAACAATTATTGAAAAAGAAAGCTTTCGCCAAACACGGGGAGGCAATGAAGTTTTTGAAGGAAGAGCATAAAGTAACACACGGTTTTGCCAATACTATTGTGCAATTATCGAAAGAAAAAAACGAGGAGCCGGAAGATCTTGTGGCAAATCAATATCAAGGAAAAGAAGATTTATTACCTATCTATAAAAAGCTACTATCGGTAGTAACAACTTTTGGAGATGATGTCACTGTCACCCCTAAAAAGACAAGTGTTAGCATTATTAGAAAACGACAATTTGCTTTAATTAAACCGGCCACGAAAACCAGAATAGATCTAGGTTTAAAATTCAATGATAAACCCACTACAGAAAGACTTGAAAATTCAGGGCCTTTTGGCACTATGTGTACCCATCGGGTTAGATTAAGTGATGTTGGACAAGTAGACGCCGAATTAGAGGCTTGGCTAAAGGAAGCTTATGAGCAGGCAGAATAGAAAGGCTAACCGACTTCAAAACCTAATTTATAGAAATCATGAAAATCATCAAGACTTTTTTTTTTGATTTGCTTATTAATAATCATCGGTTGCGATAAAAAAGCAGAACGCTCTAAAGAGGTTCCTGCTTCAGAAAAAGCTGAAATTCCTATGGGCGAAATTATAGATCTTTCTCATTCTTTTTCTGAAGAAACCATTTATTGGGTAACGGCCAAAGAATTCGAAATGGAAGAAGTTGCAAAAGGTATAACCGATAAAGGTTTTTATTACGCAGCGAATAATTTTGCCACCGCAGAACATGGAGGAACACATATAGATGCACCTATACATTTTGCTGAAAATGGGCAGACGGTAGATGAAATTCCGCTTTCTAACCTTATTGGCGATGCCATTAAAATAGATGTTTCTGAAAATGCAATTGCAAACCCAGATTATCTTATTAGTATTGAAGATATTAAGACTTGGGAGGAAGAAAATGGTAAAATTAAGGTCGGCAGTATTATTTTGCTAGAAACAGGTTTTTCAAAATTATACCCGGACAAATTAAAATATTTGGGAACTGAAGAGCGGGGAGAAGAAGCGGTTAAAAAATTGCATTTTCCGGGATTAGCTCCGGAAGCGGCAAAGTGGCTGGTGAAAAATAGAAATATTCATGCGATAGGGATAGATACTCCCAGCATAGATTATGGTCAATCTCAAGATTTCGAAAGTCATATTACATTACTTTCTAAAAATATTCCTGCTTTTGAGAATCTGACGAATCTGGATAAACTTCCCAGTAAAGATTTTAAGGTAATCGCCTTACCAATGAAAATAAAAGGAGGTAGTGGTGCACCGCTGAGGATTGTTGCAATTATTAATTAAAATCCTTGTATAAATGATTAAGATTATAATAGGTTAGGTAGAGAATTAGAGTATTCTGTATTACATCTATTTCAATGATTCTTATTAAGCAACACTGATTTAAAAATATACTAAAGCCTCAAAATTAAAAACTTTGTGAATCTCGTATTTTTAAGACTACTCTCTTAAACTCCATATTTCATGAATGGGATCTCCTTTACTTGATAAGCCAGAGTGATGCCAATTTCCATCTTTTAAGCTATAATTGAATTTTAAACTAGCACCTACTCTAGAGTTGTCTCTGGAAAAGAATTCGATAGCTTCTGTATATTCTCCATTTTCGGTGGTATATGATCCCCCGCCGGTGCCCATAAATTGTTTGGTTTCTGTATTATAGGCAATCCATTGAAAACGCGTCCCGGATAAAATTTTCATAGTTTTCCTTGGTCCGCTCGTGTCTCGTAGCTGTATTTCTCCATCTCTAATTCTGCCAGACATTAACCAGGAGCCTTGTAATTTCCCGGGGTCTCCATGATCTATTCTATTGTAAACGATCTCACTATCTAAAATTCCCATAATAGAATCATTATTAAACACGCCAAAACTTACTTCAGTGCCAACCCGTTCAGGATCTTTCGTGTCAAATTCAATTTTTGCCGTTATTGTATCACCATTTAAATTCCAAGTCCCGCCGTTTGTGCGTATAAATTCACCCGTACTAGCCTTATATGTGCTTGTTACTTGAAAGCCATCTGCAATAATCAAAACACTTTTAAGTTTCTCATCATTTTCTAAAGTATAGGTTCTTTCCCAGGCCCCAATAAAACTTTGCGCTTGAACCCCTAATGAAAAGAAGGTACAAAGGAGTATTACTACTATATTTTTCATTTTTTTATATTTTTTTTAGATTTAAAAATACTACAACTACTCTAAAATAGGATTTATTACCTCGATTATTATCAAATAGAATATTAAAAAA
>NZ_AJLT01000023.1 GCF_000258765.1 Gillisia marina | reverse complement strand
CCCCCTAATTATGGTTGGATCGCCAGCTACCAAGGAGTTAATTGATCTCAAAGAGAATTCCAGCTATAGATCTGATATTCATTTTCTCTCAGATATTTCAGATACATTATTAAGATCTTCTTATCAAGGAGCAAGTGTTTTATTATTTCCTTCTTTAGAGGAAGGTTTTGGATGGCCAATTGTAGAGGCTATGGCAAGTGGTTGCCCAGTAATAACCATAAATAAAGCTCCTATGAATGAGGTTGGCGCAAAGAGCTGCTATTATTTTTCTCCTATTCCAGATAATGAAAGAGAGAAAGACGAATGGGTGAATCTTAGCGCTACTAAATTAGAAGATGTATTGAATTTATCTGAAATTGAACGGGAAATACTAATTAAAAAGGGGATGGAGAATTCTAAAAGATTTAATACAGCTGATGCTTTAGATAAAATAGAATCAGTTTATAAGAATATTCTAAGCGGGCACAATTATTAGTGTTTGTAAGATATCAGGTTGGTAGCTCATTATGCCGGTAGTTTAAGAGCTAATCTCCCTCAAAGAATTAAAAACATAGGGCTTGCTTCTAAATTTTAAGGTTTTTTCTTTACGAATAACTAATAACTAATAACTATTCACTATCGGGACAAATCTTATTTGCTTTCCCAGACAATATTAGTTGGCTGTAATCTATCTACCCTTAAGCATTACAGGGATTGATTTAAAAAACTCAAAATTTTGGTGATTCTAAAATACCCCGTATCCAATATGTATTAGGGAAATATAGTGAAGCATTCAGTTTCTATTTCCCATTAAAAATTAGATACCCATACTCTAAAAAATAGTTAAGCCAACTCATCTTAATTTTTTCAGCATGAAAGTTATCCATTTTATATGTTCTATAGATCAAGCTTCGGGGGGGAGTTGCTAAGTACATGCAACTTCTAGCTTCTGGGGTTACAAATCAATTAGATTTAATTATTGTAACCGGTGGTTCTAAGAACCCAATTCATATACCGAAAACAAAAGTGATTTTTTTAGATTTAAATCTTAGTCGTTGGTTCTATTTTAAGAAAGAATTTACTGAAATACTCAAGGAGGAACAACCAGATCTAATTCATATAAATGGGATTTGGAATCCGCAGAATGCTCTTTTTCAGAAAGTTGCTCAAAAGTTGGGGCATAAGGTTATTGTTTCGCCACATGGAATGCTGGAGCCTTATATAATGAACCGAAATTCACTTAAAAAAAAGATCGCCTTATCCTTGTATCAAAAGGAAGCTATTAAAAACGCGAATTATTTACTTACCACAGCAGAATCTGAATTAGAACAAATAAGAACGCTAGGATTTACAGTTCCAGCGGCAATTATACCAAACGGTATAGATATTTCTGAAGTTAAGATAAAAAGGAATTGGCCTGAAGAAAATTCAGAGGTAATAAAGATCTTATTTCTTTCTAGAATACATCCTAAAAAAAGGGTTGGAACTACTAATAGATGCTATTGAATTAATTAAAAATAGAAATCTGAAAATAAATATCGCCGGAGAGGGAGACCAAAAATATTTGGAACACCTTAAAAATTTAATACTTAAAAAGGGATTGACTACAAATTTTAATTTTTTAGGAGGTGTGTATAATCAGGAAAAATGGAAAATTTATAAAGAGTCAGATCTTTTTGTGCTCCCTACTTATAGCGAGAATTTTGGAATTGTAATTATTGAGGCACTTGCAGCTAGGGTTCCTGTAATAACCACAACGGGTACTCCTTGGGAAGAACTGCAAACAAATAAATGTGGTTGGTGGATTAAACCTAACGCAGAGGCCTTGGCCAAAGCCATCCAAAAAGCAATGAACTCTTCTCCTGCACAATTAAAATCTATGGGAATAAGAGGAAGAGCTTTGGTAGAAAGAAAATATGACATCCAAAAAGTGGCACTTATGATGCAAGATTTTTATCAGGATGTTATGGATATAGAAAACTCAACGGAATTAATAACTGAACTAAAAAAGAATTATGGATAACACAATGGTAGATCTATCACAGTATGATTCCAGTTTCAGTCTTTTTAATAAACTAAGTAGGATTGTTTGGAATTTTTGTTACTGGTTTTTATTTAGACCTTTCTTTCTACCTTTTTTTAAGGGATGGAGAAGATTTGTTTTGAGAAGCTTTGGAGCAAAGATAGGAGAAGAGGTTAATATATATGCAAGTGCCAGAATTTGGGCTCCTTGGAATTTGGAGATTGGCGATCATTCCAGTATTGGGCCAAAGGTAGACTGTTACAATCAAGGTAAAATTGTAATTGGAAATCACACTAATATATCTCAGAAAACATATTTGTGTGCCTCTACTCATGATTTTACAATAAGCAATTTTCCCTTAGTACTAAAGCCTATATGGATCAAAAACCAGGTTTGGATAGCAGCAGATGCCTTTATTGCCCCGGGGGTAACTATAGAAGAAGGTGCTGTTGTGGCTGCACGCGCGGGGGTATTTAAAAATGTGGAAGCTTGGACAGTTGTAGGAGGGAATCCTGCAAAAAAAATTAAACAAAGAATAATAAACTAAACGTATATGAAAAAGATACCAGTTACGGTTATAGTACCGGTAAAGAACGAAGAAGCTAATTTACCTCATTGCTTAAGATTGTTAAGAAATTTCGATCAGGTAATGGTTATCGATTCCAATAGTACAGATGCAACTACCGCTATTGCTGAAAAGTTTGGTGTAGAAATACATCAGTTTAAATGGAATGGTAACTTTCCTAAAAAAAGAAATTGGGCGCTTAGAAATTTGGTTATTAATAATGAATGGGTGTTTTTTTTGGATGCCGATGAATATATAACCAAAGAATTTGAAGATGAATTAAAAGAAAAAATTAAGGATCCTAATATGAATGGGTTTTGGATTAATTTTCGGAATTATTTTATGAATAAACAATTAAAATATGGAGATCCATTTAAAAAGCTAGCTCTTTTTAGAATAGGGAAAGGGGAATATGAGCAAATTTTAGAGGATTCCTGGAGCCATCTGGATATGGAGGTGCACGAGCATCCTATAATAGATGGGAATGTGGGAAGTATTAATATGCCCGTAATTCATAACGACTTTAAGAACCTCGAGCTTATATTGCGCGCCATAATGCCTATTCTACTTGGGAAGCCAAACGTTTTTTAACCTTAAGAGAGACAGGTTTAAAAGATTTAAATAGAAGGCAAAAAATGAAATATAGATTAATGCAATTTGGTCTATTGCCTTTAAGCTATTTTATTGGCAGTTATTTTTTAAAACTCGGATTTTTAGATGGAATAGAGGGATACTATTTCTCGAAATTTAAATCTCATTATTTTCTTCAGATACAAACAAAAATTAAGGAATTAGAAAATCTTCAATCTAACACAAGCTCGATCTTTAAAAATCAGCAAAATCAATTAAAAATAGGCTCAAACTTTTTATTCGAAAAAAAATAGCTAATCATATTAGTGAGGTGCATGCATAGCCTATAGTTGGCTTTAAATTATAACACATCATTTCAGCTAATTGTGTCGTCTTACGCTGCAAAACGGGAAAAACTATTCTACCTAATAAGCGATTAGGCTCTTGTAAAGAATGGGTACTTGTCAAAATTTTATCCAAAACAATACCCCCAGTTTCTTCCTCCATTTTACCTACGATGTCTAAAGGCTAATAATTGGAATAATTTAAAATTAAAATGAATAGCATCATGCATAGTACAATAACAGTAATCATTCTAACTTTTAATGAAGAAAAGCACATAGCACGATGTATTAACTCCCTAAAAGGTATTGCCAATGAGGTATTCATTGTAGATTCTTTTAGTGACGATAATACTATAGCAATAGCACAAGAATTAGGAGCAAAAGTATTTCAAAACCCTTTTGTTAACCACTCTATTCAATTTAATTGGGCCTTAAAAAATTGCCCTATAAATTCTGAATGGGTTTGGAGAATAGATGCTGATGAATATATCGAAAAATCAGAATCCTTAAATTTAAATGAAACATTAAATAAGCTGCCTGCTACGGTTACAGGCGTGTACATTAAACGGAAAATAATATTCCTGGGAAAACCTCTTTTGCATGGAGGTTGGTATCCGGTTTGGCACTTAAAACTTTGGCGCAGAGGAAAAGCCTTTTGTGAAAACCGATGGAAAGATGAACACATGGTTTTAAAGGAAGGAACATCTGTTAAATTGGATTGTATTCAGATAGATGAAAATCTAAATAATTTATCTTGGTGGAGCCAAAAGCATAACATTTATGCCACCCGGAAGATGGTGGATCTTCTTGCTGGAAAATATCAAATCTTTGAAGGAAACACAGTTGTGCCTAAATATTTTGGAACAGATGAACAAAAAAACGTTGGCTGAAATTAAGATATATTTCTCTTCCACTTTTCATTCGCCCCATTCTCTATTTGGTTTATTGTTACATAATTAAATTAGGATTTTTGGATGGTAAGTCAGGATTAGTTTGGTATGTTTTACAAGCCTTTTGGTATCGGTTTCTTGTAGATGCAAAAATATTTGAATTGGAACGAAGCTTCAATAATGATCAAAAATAAGTAGTAGAATTTATTCGAGAAAACTATCAAATTCCTTCTGTAGAACATTCTCACGTCTAATTTAAAGAATCTATTTTGACGAAATTATATTTACATATCAGATTAATTTATTTTGAGAATATCTTATAGAAATTTAGAATAAGAGAAGTTTAGCAGCAATAAAATATATTGAATTATTGAAGTAAAAATTTTTATAGTATGAAAAAAATATTGGTTACAGGAGGCGCAGGATTTATTGGTTCCCATCTTTGCGAGCGGTTATTACAAGAAGGAAACGAGGTGATTTGTTTAGATAATTATTTTACCGGTAGTAAAAAGAACATAGTGCATTTATTGGACAAGCCTTATTTTGAATTGGTCCGGCATGATATAACCTCACCCTATTTTGCTGAGGTAGATGAAATTTTTAACCTGGCATGTCCTGCATCACCCGTTCATTATCAATACAATCCTATTAAAACCATTAAAACTTCGGTAATGGGAGCTATAAATATGTTAGGATTGGCAAAGCGTGTAAAAGCAAGAATTTTACAAGCAAGTACGAGCGAAGTTTATGGAGATCCCGATATTCATCCACAACCAGAGCATTATTGGGGTAATGTAAACCCCATTGGTCCGCGGGCCTGTTATGATGAAGGGAAACGCTGTGCAGAAACCCTTTTTATGGATTACTACGTGCAAAACAATGTAAAAATTAAGATTGTAAGGATCTTTAATACCTATGGGCCAAATATGAACCCAAATGATGGAAGAGTAGTTTCAAATTTTATTGTACAGGCTCTTAAAGGAGAAAATATTACAATTTTCGGAAATGGATTGCAAACAAGATCTTTTCAATATGTGGATGATCTCTTAGAAGGAATGTTGCGAATGATGGATACCGATGAAAACTTTACCGGTCCAATAAATATTGGCAATCAAAAAGAATTTACTATGCTGGAATTAGCTAAAACTATTTTAGATATAACAGGCTCTAGTTCTAAACTAATTCATAAACCGCTACCTACGGATGATCCTAAACAAAGACAGCCAGATATTGATCTAGCCAGAGAGTTTTTATGTGGCTGGGAACCCAAAATTCAACTACAGGAAGGTTTAGAAAAGACAATAATCTATTTTGAATCTTTGCTTCGAATTACAAAACTAGCTAAAATTGTTTTGCGTAACTGATATTTAAAAGTTCCCACCTTTGTGAATTCAGCTTATATAAGCACATGGAAATAATCCCCAATAATATATTTTGCTATTTTAGATAAAAAAAATCATTTAAGTCTTTGATATTCAGTATAGTTTTGACTACTTTAGAATATAATATATTAATCCCCCTATAAATTCTATTTGCCTAACCTCTACAGTAAGGCAATTACACTCTACACAACCATAATTTTGAATATGTGCGATGAAAACTAGTTCAGTTTTTACTGGTCTGTCATTTCATATGTCTATAGGGGATTTCCTTTAAAAAAAATAAAATGCCCACATCTTGTATGCATATTATGCGAGATAAAAATTGAAATACCTCATTTTAATTTTTTGGTTTAATTACTAAATAGAAATAAAATGAAATCAAAAGCTTTACTAGTCTCGTTTTATACTGTGATGCATTTATGTATTACAGATGTTTTTTACTTATTGCTCATTCCGGAAACTTCTAATTTTCCAATAGGGCTAATTGTATATAACATTGTTTGGATGTTAATTGCCATGGTAATTAGCAGTTTAGCGCTACTAAAACCTGAAAACGGAGAATTATATCAATAGATCTATTTAAATAAAATTAAATCTGCTTATGAAAATTTCAATAATTACTATTGTTTATAACAGGGCGCATTGTATTGAAAGTTGTATTCTTTCTGTATTATCTCAAACCTATCAAAACATAGAATATATTATAATTGATGGGGGATCTAATGATGGTACTCAACAAAAAATAGAACCTTATTTAGATAAAATAGATTATTATATTTCTGAAAAAGACGAAGGTATTTTTGATGCCCTAAATAAGGGAGTTAAAAAGGCTACAGGCGATATTATAGGAATTTTAAATTCGGATGATTTCTTCTACAAACCCGAAACGATCCAAAATATCGTAGAGGCTTTTAAATCTTCAAAAGCCGATTTGGTTTATGCAAAAGGTGTATTTGTGGATTCAACCAATCTCAATAAGGTTAAACGGATGTATCCTTCAGATCCATTTAGAAGTAACCTACTATATTTTGGGTGGATCCCTTTACATACTACAATTTTTGTGCGTAAAGAAGTTTTTATCAAATATGGGTATTACAATTCTGGATATACTATTGCCAGTGATTACGAAATTTCTTTGCGCTGGTTCAAAAATCCCGCGATTAAAAAATATTTTCTCGATGAGTGGGTAGTGAAAATGAGACTGGGAGGTCTAAGTACATCTGCCAAATTACAGCTTTTAAAATCTACGGAAGATCTTAGAATTATTCGTCAGTATAAGCTCAATGGACTTTTCACCTTAGCATTTAAAATTGTAAGAAAAATTCCACATTATATAATCCCTCGGATTTCTGGAATTAAGGAAACCACGTAAAAACATACATATCATCATATTAATACCATAGCATGAAAGGGGCGCATTTTATTATACCATTTTCGGTAGGTGCTCATCTGGTTGTTATAAATGTCACTCTTTATTTATTAACACCAAGCACCTATCTAAATATTTTAGCTATACTGGGCTATAATATTGCATGGCTACTTACTGCAATTGGACTTAATTTTTATACAATAGAAAGAAAAGAGCGGTTTATTACCAAATTTCACAAATTCTTGAGGCATTATTTTATTTTCAGTTTAACGTATTTCTCAATATTTGCCGTATTGAAAATTGAGTTTTCCTTACAATATCAGCTGTTTGTCTTAAGTTTTTTGCTATTCCTACTTATATTTTATAGATGGTTTTTCTTTTCTGTTCGAAGGCTTTATAGAGTTGGCGGAGGGAATTTTGTAAATGTAGTAGTTATAGGAAAAGATAAGAATATGATAAAAATTCAGGAAATATTTAGGGAGCCTGATTTTGGATATCGGTATCATGGATATTTTCATAATTTAAATTCAAAAGAGCCAGATTATCTTGGAGGTATAGAGAGCTGTTATGAATTTATTTTAAAAAATGGAGTAGAAGAGGTTTATTGTTTAGCATCTCAAGTTTCTAATGAAGAGCTTCATAGGCTTATATCCTTTGCCGACAATAATTTAAAGCGTTTAAAGCTAGTTCCAGATAATAAAGGGGTTTCTACACGAGCAATGCAAGCAGAATTATTTGACAATGTTCCAATAATCAATTTGCGAGAACTCCCCTTAGAGAGAAATTATGCCAAATACGGGAAACGTGTCTTCGACATAATTTTTTCTTCTCTCGTGATCTTATTAATACTCTCGTGGTTATGTCCTTTATTATATATAATTACAAGGTTTGAATCTCGAGACCCTTTGTTTTTTAAGCAAGTAAGACACGGTTATAATAAAAAGGAATTTCAGTGTTATAAATTTAGATCGATGGCTAACAATGCATTGGCCCACACAAAAATGTGTGTAAAAAATGATTCCAGAATTACGAGAATAGGAAAAGTTTTGAGGAAAACCAGCATCGATGAATTGCCACAGTTTTTTAATGTTTTAAAAGGTGAGATGAGTGTTGTGGGGCCAAGGCCTCATATGGAGTTACATACTATGGAATACTCAAGATCTATAGATAAGTATTTGGTAAGGCATTTTGGAAAACCAGGAGTAACTGGTTTAGCACAAGTAAAGGGGTATCGAGGAGAAATAATTAAAAAATCTGATATTATTAATAGAACACGATTTGATATTTTCTATTTGGAAAAGTGGTCATTAGCATTGGATCTCTCTATAATATACTCAACGGTTAGACAGATTTTTAACGGAGAAGAAAAAGCTTATTAATAATATATAGTGATCGATTTTATCGAAGCTTATTATTTAAACATTGTTTAATCCTAATTCAATATTATGAAAATCTATAATCTGATTAAAAGAAAGCTATTTGTTATTATATGTTTACTGTTAACTGTATCCTGTGTAACACGGCAGGAAATGGTCTATTTTCAAGGAATAGAGCAACTTAGTAAAAGTGAAGATCGTAATTTTGGAAATAATCTTGAAATACAACCCGATGATATTTTAACTATTCGGGTATCTGCTCCAGAACCGGAAGCAGCAATCCCATTTAATCTTACAAAATCTCTTGGATCAAATTCTGGTATGAATGGTAATGTTGAATTGGAAACATATCTGGTTGCCAATGATGGAACTATTCAATTTCCGGTAATTGGAACTGTAGAAGTTAAAGGCTTGACCAATCATGAATTGGCAAAAAAAATCAAAGAAGATATAGAAGAATATGTAAAGGATCCAATTGTAAATGTTAGGATTCTCAATTTTCAAATAAGCGTTATTGGTGAGGTCAAGAATCCTGGTACGTTTAGCATACAAGACGATCATATTACATTAACAAAAGCACTTGCCATGGCTGGAGATCTTACCATATTTGGAAAAAGGGAAAACATTTTAATTATGGGAGAGGAAGATGGGAAAAAAACGTATGCCTATTTGGACCTTACAAATGCTAACATAGCAAACTCACCACATTATAACCTCAGGCAAAACGATGTAGTATATGTGGAACCCAAGGCAACGCGACGACAATCGGCAGGATCTACAGGATTAGCTTCTACTTATTTATCCATTGCTTCTGTTCTCGCTTCACTTATAATATTAATTACAAGATAACATTATGGCTTATATAGAAAAATACAACAATAGGGCAGGATTAAATAAAATGAATTTAAGAAAGGAATTGTATAAATATTTAAAACATTGGCCTCTTTTCCTCTTTTGTCTACTTTTATTTGGTGCTGCGGGTTATTTATACTTAAAATACACGACACCACTTTATAGTGCAAAGGCAACCATTATTATAAATGGGGATTCAAAAAAAGGAGATGGGTCTGCCATTTTTTCTGAAATGGGACTAATCAATGGGATAGGAGCTAGTGATATAGTTAATGAAATTGCAATTTTTAACTCTAAGAGATTAATGGAGGATGTAGTTAAATCTCTAAATATTCACATTCAGTATTTTATAGACGGACAAGTACAAGAAATAGAGATCTATGAAAACCTACCATTTGATTTGCAAGTATTAAAATTAGACAATGATAAATTAAAAGCAAAGGGAGATACTAGTTTTGAAATCTCCAAGGATGGGGAATCTTATGTGATAATTGATACTGAAAACCAGAAAACGTATCGAGTGGAAGATGGAACTCCTGTTAATTTAGGCTTTACCACTATAGCATTTTTACCAAACCAGAAAACTAAAAAGGTAAAGATGCCTAGCAATATAATTGTAAAATTTTCTAATATAGAAAAAGTAGCTTCTCATTATCGAGGGAAGTTTAATATTTCTCAATTAGAGAAAAGTTCTGGGTTTTTGGAATTAGAATTAAATGATCCAGTAAAGGAAAAAGCCCGTGATATTTTAGATCAAATAATCCTGGAATTTAATAGAGCTGCAATAGAAGATAAAAATCTTATTGCCGGGAATACGGCTAAATTTATTAATGAGAGGTTAGCCATCATTAATGGGGAATTAGATTCAGTAGAAACTGGAAAGGAAGCTTTTAAGGAGCGAAATCAGCTCACAGATATTCAAGCAGAATCCCAAATGTTCATTCAAAATGCTAGCGATTATAATCAGCGTAGACAAGAAGTAGGAACTCAGTTAGAACTTTCTAATGCCATGTTGGAATATATTTCCTCTATTTCTAAATCTGAACTTTTGCCCACCAATCTAGGGATTTCAGAAGGAGGCGTTAATAATCAGATCAATGAATATAATGATCTAGTACTTCAAAGAAATAGGATATTAACTGGCTCTAGTGAAAAAAACCCGGTGATCTTAAGGTTGAATAGCCAAATAAATCAAATTAAAGGAAACGTATTGCAAAGTTTAAAAAATATGCGATCTAACCTTCAAATTGCACAGGAAGATTTAAATAGACAAGCCTCTAGTATTGGCTCACAAATTTATGCAGTTCCCTCTTTAGAAAGAGAGCATAGGGGGATTGAACGGCAACAAAATATTAAGGAAACATTATATTTATTCTTACTTCAAAAAAGAGAAGAAAATTCACTGTCTCTGGCAATTATAGAACCTAAAGCTAAAGTAGTGGATAGTGCATATTTTAGTAAATCGGCCGTATCGCCTAATGCGAAAAATATTTATTTAGGCACAGTTATATTGGCATTGTTTATTCCTTTTTCCATAATCTATATAAGAGAAATGTTAGATAATAAAGTTAGAGGTAGGAATGATATAGAAACGTACTCTAAGGAAATCCCAATTTTGGGGACTATCCCTAAGATTACAAAAAATAATGCAATCGTTCTTAACAATGATAGGTCGATAATCGCCGAATCTTTTAGGATTTTAATCACTAATCTTCAATATTTATTGGCAAAGTTTAAGAATGAATCCCAAGGAATTGTACTTATGGTGACTTCTTCTCTAAAAGGTGAAGGTAAAACGTTTACAGCTGTAAATTTAGCCTTGACCTTAGCTCAATCAGAAAAGAAAGTTCTTCTCGTAGGTGCCGATCTAAGAAACCCACAATTGAGTTCGTATTTCGGAAAGATTTCCAATCAGTATGGATTAAGTGATTATTTGGTGAACAATAATTTACATTTAAAAAATATAATAACTCAATCTACACTAAACCCTCAATTAGATTTATTGTCATCTGGTACAATACCTCCAAATCCTTTTGAACTTTTAAAGTTGGATAAGATTGGAAAAATGTTCTTAGAGCTTAAAGAAATGTACTCCTATATTATAGTGGACACAGCTCCATCAATGATGGTAGGAGATACTTTTTTAATAACTAAATATGCGAATTTGGTATTATATATAGTGCGAGCTGGACATACTGAAAAAGAATCTTTGGAATTCCCATTGGACTCTAAACAACTTCAAAAACTTCCCAATGTAAGTTTTGTTTTAAATGATGTGAAACTAGCAAACTTAGGCTATGGAAACAAATATGGATATGGGTATGGAGAAACTAAGAAAAAGTTTTGGAGTAAACCTAAATTTTCAAGTAGTTCTTCTAACGGAACTTCCTCCAAAAGAATATTTTCTGAATTACAGAAAAAATAAAAGGAGAGTTTCATAAATGTTTAAGATGTATTCCCTGCTTTTTATAGGGATAAAATAACGGCTTAGAAGTAAAATTTTTAGCCATTGAGGAATAACGAGTTAAGCAATTTCTAGATGAAATAGATGTTGAGGTATGAAAAGGATAGTATATGTTTTTATGGGAATTTTACTCTTTTCAATAATTTTAAAGGAGGACACCATCGCTCCGGATATAATTACACAAACTGTTAAGTATGATCCCGACGATCCAGCTATATGGATCAATAAATTAGATTCTTCAAAAAGCATTGTTTTTGGTACAGATAAAGGAGCGAATGGAGCTATTTACGCGTTCGATTTACAAGGAAGAATTATTAAAGAGAAAACTATTAAAGATTTAAATAGACCGAATAATGTTGATGTAGAATATGATTTTTGTATTAACGATTCAACCAAAATTGATTTACTGGCATTTACGGAAAGAGGTAAAAAACAAGTGCGGATTTTTTCCATTCCAGATATGAAACCATTAGACCAAGGTGGTTTTAAAGTGTTTGAAAATGAATTGGATTCTCATTTTAAATCCCCTATGGGGCTTGGCATCTATTTATCTAGAATAGATGGCTCTTATTATGTGATTGTAGGAAGAAAAGATGGCCCAAAAGAGGGTTATTTATACCAATATAAAATTGACACATCCCCTCTAGGTCTGGATTTAAATTTGATTCGAAAATTCGGAAATTTTAGTGGTAAAAAAGAGATAGAAGCAATTGCAATAGATGATGAAATGGGAATGGTCTATTATTCCGATGAAACGCATTGCGTTAGAAAATACTTTGCAGAGCCTTCGTATGGAAATGAAGAATTAGCATGTTTTGGTCTAGATCATTTTAAAGGAGATAACGAAGGGATTGCGATACTCCCACGCAAAAATGGTAAAGGTTATATCATTGTTTCAAATCAAAAGAATAATACATTTAGTGTGTTTTCACGAACAGATAATAGATATCTCAAAGAACTACATCTAAGCACACTAGAAAGTGATGGCTGCGAATTAGTAACTGTGGCATTAAATGAAGAATTTAGAAATGGATTATTTGTGGCTATGAACGACCAAAAGAATTTTTATTTTTATGACCTCAAAAAGCTGGATTTGCCATAAAAAGTGAGAACTTAGATTCTATAGGTAGTGTTTTCTATCATAACCAGCACATATCAACAAAATAAAAAAAAATCCGCTAATAAAATTTGGCGGATTTTTTATTTTTCTCAAATTGAACAGAAGATGGTTGGTTTCCCTATATCATTATTCAATTCCTCTTTGTTAAAATCAATAGTAACTAAGTTTTTTCAAAAAATCAACTAATCAATAATTATTCATTCTTGAACTTGAAAAATAATTGGGAGCGAATATTGAACGATCACGGGATTCCCACGTTGCTTTCCAGGCTTCATTTTTGGTAGAGCTTCAATAACTCTTCGAGCTTCAATTTCTAGCTGAGGATGTGCTGCTCTAGTTTGAACATCGGTGATATTTCCGGTTTCATCAATTTTAAACATCACATTTATCCTGTTAATACCCTTTAACCCTAATTTATTACCTAGATCACTATTAAATTCTTTATTTATAAACTTGGTAATCTTTTCGCTCATACATTTTTTCCGTTCTTCATTTTCTAAAAAGACCTCGCATCCAGGAAAAATAGGAACATCTTCTATTTCAATAAAAGGAACCGTCTCTATAGGTTTATCTTTTATTATTTCAACAATATGATCTACTTCCACAATTTCATTAGGATCCACCTCTGTAGATGGAATTAAGTCTTCTTTAATATTGGGATCATCTGGTGCAGGTTCAATCACATCTGGAATCACCATTTTTGGAGGGGGTGGTGTTTGTAGAATGGTTACCGGAATCTCTACTTCATCCATTGATTTATGAGAGTAGACATCTTGAACTATTTCTGCTTTATCATAAGAGCGCCATTGAATAATAAAATAGGCAATTAAAAGCACTAGGATAAGACCAATTTGCAAGAATAATACAGTTCGTTTGTTAAGATCTGCTTTAGTAGTTTTTTTGACTTCCATAATTTTTGAAGGTTTAAAAATGAATAGAAGGGTTAAATCAGTTGCAGAATATTATTAACAATTAGTATGCCTAAATATTAAAAAATTAATAATTACTTATAAATTTGAGTAAATTGTTAAACAATAATAATATTATTTCAATTTAGCAAAATGAACTAAAATTCACTTCTGAGGCTTCAGAGAAAAATAAAAGTCAATAATCGATTATTCGATTATTGACTTTTATTTTTCTATAAATAGTAGCAGAAAAGTAATCTGAAAAATGAATAAAAAATTTAAAATTTATTCTTCTAAGTCAGCAGAAACTTTAAGAATTTAGTGTAGAATATATTTAAAGTATTTTCAAATCTTAAGAAAGTATTTAATAAAAAAGACAAATAAGGTTTTTTCTGCGCTCGCCTTAATACATTTTTTTGTAAACTTTAAATTTTATTTTGAAGATAAATTATCTCTTGGTTCTGTATGTTCTCTCTTATCCTTTACCTGATGGTTTATTTTCTTTCCTTCAGTAGCATCATGATTGATGGCTTGCTCTTTTTTACTTGTTTTCTCTGGGTTTGGACTATTTTTACTCATGATTAAGTTTTTTATTATTTCATTTTTAGGTATTCATATAATATCTGGAAAATGAGTATTATTTTTTATCTTTTTTCTTTTCGTCTTTTTTATTGGCTTCTTTCTTTTCATCTTTTGCTAAACCTTTAGCGTGAGGAATTGGATGTTTTCCTACTGTGTCATCATAATTTGGATTTTTCATATTTAAAAATTTAAATTAATAGTATAAATGCGAAGAATTTTTCTTCTCATACTAAAGCTACTTTTAATTCATGAAAAACTAAATCTTACTAACAATCTTTAACAGTCATTTGTTAAATCCAACTTTTCGAAAATTGTAATCGTGTGAAAAGATATTTTAGGAATCAAAAAATAATACCGATAGATTAAAAAAGTAATAAAGTAGAAACGGTCTAGATTTTATTTTAATCAATATTTGGGCTATTGAAAATAATGCGATTAATCCATGAAACTCGAAGGGTGATTAATTGACTAGGAGATTTCTGTTATACTTAGGATTTTTAATTATAATCCATTTCCAAATTTTCCTTTCATAATGGGTATTAGGACTAGAAGAACCCAAAAAGTTCAAATTGTAAAAAACGCACTTGCTTTTCCATCCTAGGATCCGTGCATCTTAAAAATTCAAAATCTACTAGGTTAAATATTTGACAGATTAAACTATAAAAGCAATCTTTTATTTCTAAAAGCAGCTCCTGATCCTGTTTTCAAATATCTCTCGAAATCACAGGCTTTTTTTTTATTTGGAAATAGTGAAAGATGCACAAGAGTAACGGGAAGTTTGTCTTTAGTGAAATGAACGTCTCCTTGTTGATGTGCCTCTAATCGTTTATTTATATTCTCGGTGTATCCTGTATAATATTGACCGTTAAAACACTTAAGAATGTAGACAGCATAAGATAATTCCATTTATAAGAAATTATATTAAGATGGACCTTCGTCCACGCAGCCCTACGAAGATAGAATAAAATTTCTGTCGATTGAATGAATAATAAAAATAAAAAGCCCTCCTATGCTTTTAAAAAAATAAAAGCTTTGGAGGGCGAAGGTGGAGCCGGAGGGTTTCGAACCCTCGTCCAAACAAGCAATTAACATAGCTTTCTTCACGCTTAGTTTTCACTTAATTGTCGATGCAAGACCGGCCGAAAACCACCAACCTTACACGTATTCTCACTTGAGCTTCAGAATTACATCAAGACCCTGCAATTCCTATATTTACTTTATCGATACCTCGGGTGTGAACGCCGTAAATCAAGGCTTTCACGAGGCATCTCGGCTCCCTACCTAGTAGGGATAAAGATAATCTTACTGTAATTCAGATTATGCAGCCAAGGCGTAGTTATTCTCGCCGTTTAAAAAAGTGTGAAATATGAGATTTACGAGCTATATCCCAGCGCTCGACGTGCTTACTATCCAATTAGACTCGCTGTCAAATCCAAGTCGACCCCATAAAATAATGAACTTTTTAATGTCATCCTGAGCTTGTCGAAGGATGGCGTTCCCTCGCTTTAGCGAGGGCCGGGCTATTCGTTTCAATCTTCTTTAATTTCAAAATAAATTAAAGAAGGATTTTCACTGCTATCCCTAACGCGGGTGCAAAGATACAGATTAAAATTTATATCTTTGGAACACACGTAACATTCTACAAAAGATATACCAACCTATGATAAAATTTGCCCTAATTAAAGAGCGTAAAACTCCACCAGACAGAAGAGTGGTTTTCTCTCCTAAAAAATTACAAGAAATCATTCAAAAATTTCCAGAGGCAAGTTTTAAAATCGAATCATCTGAACTTAGAATTTTTAAAGATTCAGAATATAAAGAAGCAGGATTTGAGGTATCTCAGGATTTATCAGATTGTGATGTGTTATTAGGTGTAAAAGAAGTGCCAATGGCGAATCTAATTCCAAATAAAAAATATTTCTTCTTCTCACATACCATCAAAAAGCAACCGTACAATAGGGAACTCTTGAGGGCCATTTTAAAGAACAATATTGAGTTGTATGATCACGAGGCAATTGTTAAGGAAAATGGGCATAGGCTCATAGGTTTTGGAAGGTATGCCGGTTTGGTAGGTGCTTATAACGGACTTAGGGCTTTAGGTATAAGAGATTCCTTGTATGAATTACCAAAAGTAGAAACCTTACCAGATCTCAAATCTGTTCTTCAGGAATTGGATAAGATAAAGTTACCAAACCTAAAAATTGTGCTTACCGGATCGGGGAAAGTCGCGTATGGTGCAAAGGAAATTTTAGATCATTTAGGAATTAATAGGGTAGAAGTAGAGGAATATTTAAACACCACTTTTGATACTCCTGTTTATTGTATGATAGACGTGCTTGACTATAACATCCATAGGAGCGGTAAGAATACTACGAATAAACATTTTTATAAGCACCCGGAAGAATACCTATCAAACTTTATGGGATTTGCCAAAGTGAGCGATTTCTTCATTGCCGGACATTTTTATGGAGATGGTGCACCTGTGTTTTTTACTCATGAACAAGCTAATTCTCCTGAATTCAAGATCAATTTGATTGCCGATATTTCGTGTGATATTAATGGGCCAATAGCAAGTACACTTAGACCTTCAACAATAGCTAAGCCCATATATGGGTACGATCCTAAGACAGGTAAGGAAACAGATTTTAAACAGAAAGGAGCCATTACTGTAATGGCAGTAGATAATTTACCCTGTGAATTACCAAAAGATGCAAGTGAAGGTTTTGGGGAAATGTTCATGAAATCTGTGATTCCTGCATTTTTTAATGGAGATAAAGATGGGATTCTGGAACGTGCTAGAATGACCAAAAATGGCGAATTAACAGAGCGATTTAAGTATTTAGAAGATTACGTAAAGGGTACTGCAATTTTATAGTTTAGATTGTAATTACTTATTGCCAGAAATCGGAATTCATAGATCGGGCTTTTGATTTTTTATTGGCAGAGATAAGAAACTCTAGGCTTCCGGCAAACAAAACTCCCAAGGTATAAGCAAGCAAATCCCAGAAGGAAAAACTGCTACCAAGTATAATCATTACTAATTTAGGAGGTTGGTATCCAAGCACATTTGCAATATTTATTAGCTGAATAAATTCAATAGTAAATGAAAAAATTAGTACGATTAATAGGCCTTTAATTACTGTTACTTTAGAAACAAACATCAGGAAGCAATAGATGAGGATCACCACCAAAAAATCTCCCAAATAAGGCCTAATAAAGTCATCGTTTATATAATTAGCGATCAAAATTTCGATAATAAGAAGAGATAGAAAACCGATTAAGTAGGAAGTTTTCGTATTTCTTTTAAGTTTTAGTCTCATTGTATTATTGCTTGTTTTCAACAGAATTTAAATATGTATCGTGACAATTTTCGAAAGAGGTTGGTTCTACATGGATACAATCGCAAAATTCTATACACGCGGTATCATTTTCATCTTCACATTGCAGTTGGCATTCTTCTAAAGTATTCATAGGAATAATATCATAAACATTCAATATAAAAAAGCCCTAGAAAATTACAAAGGCTAAAACACCCCCAAAAAATTTGAAAGAAAACTTCTGGTTATAATTTTTCTGTCATCAAGAACTTCAGGATATGCTGATGTTTTAAATGGGAACAGATATTTAATTCTATGATAATACCATGCAAATAAATATAAATTGGCCATTACCATGAGTGGAGCCGTTAGCATAGAGCCCTGAAAGCGCACTGCCAGAGATAGCACTGTAATATTTAATATTATTGGAAAATATATCAATGCCCCCAATAGCGCAGTTCTTGGTATGATTAAAAGTATGGCAGCGGTTACCTGCAATACCCCTATAAAGGGATAATAATAACCGGTATGAAAAAGGGATTCCAAATATTGCCCTAAAGGATGAAGATTATGTAAATCTGTAAATCGCTCTCCATTTATTTTCACGAATCCTGAAGGTAAAAAACCAGCAGCGAGACTAATCCTGCAAAAAATTGCGAAGTAACCCATCCACTTGTTTTGTCGCGCTTTAAAATGAATTTGATCTAATTTGGCAGATAGTTTCATAATTTTAATTGGAATATGAATTTTTATATATGATCTAAATTTCCTATCTCTTTCTTATACGAAGATGGAAGAATCAGTGATCTTAAAATTTTATCCAGATGCAATCTTCTGGAGATTTTATAAATGATCAGCAGCGGAGTTAGAAATGAGAATTCTCTAAGACATAATAAGTTCCTTACTTTTTTAGGAAGAATTAAAATCTGAGTCTCCAATAAAATGCGATATCTAATAAAGCCTAGATGTTTGCGGTACTGCTTAATAAGGTCTTTAGAAAAATGACTGTAGTATAGGTTCTTTGAAAGGTGTTTATTTCTCATTTTTTGCCAGCTTAAGAAAGTCACTGGCAAGCCTTTAATTCCCATTCTATCACCAACTCTATAAAGAACTGTAAAAACTTGTCCCTTCTCCTCATTGGTTAATTTACGCTCTAGCAATTCGAAGGATCTGATAGAATAATCTATCAGCATAAAAAGTACATCAAGATATGCCCAATTTGGTATTTTCGCATTTCTTTTATTTTCCACATTTGCATGTATTGCTGCAATAGCATCAATAGACTTGTAAGCTGAAATTTCTTCAGAAAAAACAATGGTACGCGCGTAAGAAACTGTTGAAAAAAGCCGCTCCAAAGGAGATTTTGGTAATTTCCCTGTAAAGTAAAGCCAGTCTACAGCTTTATTTAGAGCAAATTCTGCAGCTGCACCAGCGAAGATAAAGAGAATGGTATCGCTCTTTCCCCAGATCTGTCTTACTATTGAGTTTACTTCGACGAAATACTTCATATTTAAGATTTATTAACTTCCCGCGAAAGGAGTTCCGAAGATTCCTACTGCCAATTCTGCCCAGATCAAAAGAAATATCACTAGGATAATTCCACCAATAATTACGCGCCTCTTGCTGCTGGATACTTTCCTTAGCAGGAACTCGAAAGCGAGACCCACACCAAGGAGTAATGCACCCATAATCACAAAATCTGAAAGTGACCATATTACTTCAGTGCTAAATTGCATCGCTATTAAGGGAATTAAAAGAAGTGCACTTATGCTAATTAGAATGATTATTAATCTTTTATTTTTCATTTTTTAAAAATTAAGTGAATGATTCAGTTTTTTAAGTACTTTGAAATTCAAAGCGAATAGACAAAAAAATTATGTTTTCTTATTTTCGATAGTATTTCCTGAGCTAATTAATTTTTCTAATGCATCTAAATGTTCTTGAAATGCCTTTCTGCCAATTCGAGTAGCAATATATTTGGTATTAGGTTTCCTGTTAATAAACGATTTTTCCACTTTTATATATTCTTGCTTCTCAAGTGCCTTGGTGTGGCTTGCAATATTTCCATCTGTTGCGCCCAGAAATTCTTTAAGTGTATTAAAGTCGGCATATTCATTTACCATCAACACACTCATAATTCCTAGTCGAACCCGGTGATCGAATGCCTTATTTATGTTACTTATTATGTTTTTCATCAAGCATTTTTTCTATCATATTTATTGTGCATCCATATGCCATAAACAATATGAAAGAACCCAAACCCTAAAGCCCAAAAATACAAACCATAACCTATAAATTGAGTAGCTATAAGTCCAAGAATAAGATTTGCATATCCTAAACTTTTAAGATCGTTAAATGTGTATTTACTAGCATGTATAAGTGCCAAGCCGTAAAAAATAAGCATGCAAGGTGCAATTAACCCAATGATATCATATTGCAATAACACCAAGCAAAAAAGTCCTCCAGCGATAAGAGGAGCAAAAAAATTGATCATCAACCTTTTGCTGGTTGCGTCCCAGATTTTTTGTCCATTTTTTTGAGCCTTCCGAGTTGTTAAAAATACTGCAGTACCAATTGCTAAAATAAGAACGCCAATGGCTACCATTAGTAATTGTAATTCAAGATTGCTATTACTAAAATTAACTGTAACCGAATTGTAATCCTGATTATAAACACTTCCATTATCCCTAAGAAGAGTCTTGGCAACTACAGCTCCTAAAAGTGCATAACAACCGGCAAAAACCCCGGAGAGCCCACTTAATGAGATAAATCGGGAAGACCGATTCATCATTTGCCTGATTTCGCTTAAATCTTGAAGATACTTTTCATTTTCCATCTACGAAGTACTTTGAAAAACAAAGTAAGTGTATTTCTTTCAATAAAACAATAGAAAGCATTAAAAAGCCCGCAATTATTTGCGGGCTTGTAATTGTATTTATTGCTGAAATTCTTATAAGTTTAGCGTTGGGTCATTTGGATCTCTTCGGTTATCCGAATCGCTAGCTCCAGAATTTGGTCTGTTTGGATTAGCAGGATCATTAATGTCTCGTTGAGGTTTTGTAGGATTCACTTGATTTCTAGCATCAGGTGCAACCGATTTGTCATCCTTAAATTTTTGGATAACTTCTCTAAAATGTTCTCCCGCAGCCTCTCTACCACCAAGTCCATAACTTAAAGCAAATGCTACAGCAAGCGCTCCTAAAATAAGACCGAAGGCCAATTCAACTATTTCATTAGCAATTCCCATTGTTCTCAAGGCAATTGCAATAAATAAAGCTAAAGAAGCATATCTTACTATACTAGCGATGAAATTATTGTTGCTAGATTTTGTCATTGTATTATAGATCATTACAGAAATATAATTTCCTATGGCAAGAATAATAAGTCCGAAAATAATTTGTCCGGTTACTTCAAGAATCTGATTTAAAATTTCGGTTAATCTATCTAATCCTAAGATTTCTACAGCGGTAATAACCCCGAAGAAAACCAAGAAGAAATAGATAAGATTTGCTACAATTTTAGATAAAGACTGATTGGCTCCAATCATATTCTGAATTTGGATTTTTTCAGCCAAAGTGTCTAAGCCTAAACTTTTAAAGAGATCTTCTAAAAAGTCTGCAAGAAATTTTCCTCCCCAAATAAATACTGTGAGGATGATTGCAGCAATAATAATTTCGCCAATCATACTTGTAAATCCGTAAAGGATATCATTTGCCGGTTCAGAAATTGCCTCTAGCTGTAGTGCATTGAAAGCCTGAATTAAAAAGGGTATAAAGATTATTATGAAAACTACTTTCTTAAGAATATTAACCAGTTTATCGGTGTCTTTAAATCCAGTTTTATCCACCATTCTGTCAAGAAAACTACCACCTATACTAACCAGATTAGAAACGAATTTGGCCAATATATACCCTATAAAACCAATAAGAATAGCACCTATTACGTTAGGGACATAAGAAAGAAATTCATCTACCATATTTTCCAGTGGGGTGAGAACTTGATCTATTCCTAGAATTTCTAATACTATTAAGATCACAATGATCATCACCAAATAATAAAAGATATTACCTAAGAAAACATTCGTGTCCGCACGTCTGCACGGCCAAAAACACGCTCATCCCAGTTGGTTTTTCTTAAAAGTCTTACTACAAGGGCTTTGATGCCTTTTGCAATAAGCCATCCTACAAGAAGCACAAGAATTGCTCCTAACAAATCGGGTAAAAAGTTAGATACCTGATCGGCAAAATTTTCGAGTTGATTTTCCATTCTATAAATTGATTTTCATTAGTTAGAAACTCAAATTATAAAATATTCTAATCTATGTTGTTGTGATTAACAACACTTTATAAATAAATCGAAGAAATTAGTATTAAAAATTTGTAATACGTTAACTTAAAAGAAGGTTTTATGAATTATAATGAATTTACCGTTTTACTGATTGCTGTTAAATTAGACAGCAATTTCTCAAGATATTGTAGATCCAACATATTTGCTCCATCACTTTTTGCATTCGCAGGATCAAAATGAGTTTCAATAAATAATCCATCTACATTATTTACAATTCCGGCACGCGCGATAGTCTCAATCATATCTGGTCTTCCGCCGGTAACGCCACTAGATTGATTTGGCTGTTGAAGCGAATGAGTAACATCTAAAACTGTGGGAGCATATTCACGCATAGTAGGAATTCCTCTAAAATCTACGATCATATCTTGATAGCCAAACATAGTTCCCCTGTCGGTAATCATTACTTGTTCATTATTACAATCGGTTACTTTTGTAACGGCATGCTTCATACTTTCCGGACTCATAAATTGCCCTTTTTTAAGATTTACCACTTTTCCTGTATTTGCAGCGGCAACCACAAGATCTGTTTGTCTAACAAGAAACGCAGGAATCTGCAAAACATCTACATATTCTGCCGCCATTTCAGCATCAGAAACTTCATGAATATCTGTAACCGTAGGAATTTTAAATGCTTCGGAGACTTTCCTTAATATCTTCAGAGCTTTTTCATCACCTATTCCTGTAAAACTATCTATTCTACTACGGTTAGCTTTTTTAAAGGAACCTTTAAATATGAACGGAATTTCCAATTTATCGGTAATCTTCAAAACTTTTTCAGCAATTCGTAAAGCCATTTCTTCACTTTCAATAGCACAAGGTCCTGCAAGAAGAAAGAAGTTATTGGATTCTAAATGTTTTAACTGAGGGATATTGCGAAGTTTCATAAGACACTATTTATAGATGCAAATGTAGCGGTTTATGGCTTGGGAACAAAGGTGAAATTTAAGGGATTTCCCCTACGCCTTTTACTGAAGCACTTCACATATCAAATATTTTAAATTGTAACTTAAATAACTGTAAACTAATATTTTATGATCATGGAAATTAAAGATATTTTATTGAACGAATTGCGAAATGAAGTGCAACTAACTGAAAAGTTCCTAAAGAGAATTCCAGCAGATAAACTGGATTGGCGACCTCATAAAAAGTCGATGAATATTCAGGAGCTTGGAAGTCATTTAGCTGAAATCCCGAGTTGGATCACTGGAACCATGGAAATGGACGAAATGGATGTGGATGGTTATGAAACTCCGAAATTAAGTTCACCAGATGAAATGGTGAAAGTACTTAAGAAAAATGCCGCAGATGCTGAGGCGTCTTTACAAAAGTCTAATGGCGATTTCCAAAAAAAATGGAAAATGAAAATGAAAGATGAAACCTTATGGGAAATGCCTAGAATAGATGTTCTAAATACGGTTGTCCTTAATCAAATTCCGCATCACCGTGCACAATTGGGAGTGTATTTTAGGCTATTGGATGTTTCTGTACCCGCCACTTATGGGCCTTCTGCAGACGAAAGTCAATAACTTATAAAAACAAAAAAACCTCGAACTTCAAAACAATTGATTTTCGAGGTTAATAATAATTTCACAACTTACTTAAAGTAGATTTAAGCGTTGCATTAATTCGGGTCTTTTGGAACGACTTATTGGTATTACGTTTTTGGAAATTAAGACACTATTGTCTTTTATGTCTACAATTTCTTTGATGTTGATTATAAAAGATCTGTGGACCTTAACAAAATAATCTCTGTGTATACGCTCGTGAATCTTTTTTAAAGTGGAGTGCACCGTATAGTTTTTTTGCTCTGTTTTTATTAAAATATAATCTCCTTTAGCTTCTATTACTTGAATCGTTGGAATGTCAATTTTAATCAGCTTTCTGTCTACATTTACATAAAGATCATCTTTGCTGGAAGAGTCAGGTAGTTTTTTCGTTTGCATTTGAACTTACTTCATTAGGTTTTTTATCTAGAGCCTTTTGAATTGCTTTTTGAAACCTTTCCTCGGTTATTGGTTTTACCAAATAATCTACAATAGCATTATATTCAAAAGCTTGAATTGCAAAGTTTTTATCGGAGGTAGTGAGAACAATTTTTGCTTCACTATTAATAGTCTGTATAAAATCGAATCCATTAAAACCAGGCATATGGATATCTAAAAATATGAGGTCTACCTTCGGGTTGGTATTTAAATATTTAATAGCTGCAATACCACTATCAAATTCCTTAGACTCGGAAATATGAGGGTCTTTGGTTGCAAATTGATAAATTATAGCTCTTGCTAATTCTTCATCATCTACTATAATACAGTTCATACTTGTTAAGTTATGGTATTTAAAAATTGGGTCATTTTTTTTAAAATGATATCAAACTCACTCTTCATTTCACTTTTTCCAGATCGTAGCTCATGTTCAAACTGAACAGCTTTTCGACTTCCTTCTTCAAGACCAAAAATATTAATTTTATGATTTAATTTATGAACATTTTCGGCAACCTTAACATAATTAGAGCTTTCAAAATTCTCGTTGAATTGTTCAATTTCAAGCGGGAGTTCTCTTCTTATAATTTCTAATAGTTTCTTTTCGAACTCATTATCTCCCGCAGCAATTTTTTTTAATAGTTTTTAATGTAGGTGTTTCAGGCATAGAAAAACTGGATTGTAAGGGGAATTTGGCCTAATTTAATAAAAATAAGTTTAGCAGATAGATTCTTATTTATTAAAATAGAAATAAAGAGAAATAGGATAAATAATTCTCAAATACTCAATCCTTAAATAATCTGGTGATAAAAAGAAGTCAAGTTTAGCTGTGTTGTTGCGCTAAATAAGAAATAATTTTAAGGAATTAGTATCTATACTAGGTATAACACATGGGTCTACTCCATTGTTAAAAGTAGTTTTGATGTGAGTTAGGAAAAAAAAAGGAGATATTTCTAGTTGCCAAATTGTAGGGATTTGGTTTCAAATATCTCCCATTAAACAATGTAGGATATTAAATCTATTAGGCCTAAGATGCCTTTGTTAATTCATTGAAATTCCAATATTCAAATAAACTCTTCAATTTTTCTAAATAATCGGTATACTTTGTAGGTTTAGTAATATAACCGGAAATACCTAATCTGTAGCAGGTTAAAATATCTTTGTGATCTTCAGAGGTAGTTAGAATCACAGTTGGTATAAGTTTTAAGATATCATCTGATTTAAGATGCTCTAAAAACTCGATCCCATTCATATGCGGCATATTAAGATCCAACAAAATTAAGTCCGGTAAATAATCGGATTCTTCCAATGCTTCGAGTGCTTCTTTTCCATTTCCAGCTTCGACAATATCATGGGGAAGGTTTAACGAATCCAGTGTTCGCCTTAATTTCATTATTTCAATAGAGTCGTCTTCTACTAAAAGGATTTTAAATTCTTTAATCATAGCATTATAATTAAGTAGGTTTGGGACTGTAAAGATGTGGACTTTTCTAAGAAATTAAATTCTTTTTCGCTGGTTCCCTATATTTAATCGACGATGAGTAAAGATTTCCTGTTAACTAAAACCGTTGAAAAACAATTTTTTTTTTAAAGAAAACCGAAGGCTTGAAAACCTCGTAAATAGAGATTACCTCTTTGTGTATTTTATCAAAAGCGATATTTTTTATCTCTGAAGTATCTATTTGTTTGCTCAATGATCTAGTTAAATTTAATAGTCATACTTACAATAAGTGTCTATTTGCGCAAATAGAATATCATCGAAAATTTTAATAATCAGTAAGCTAGAATATTAAGCAGTGCTTTTTAATTTAAGAATATTTGTTAAGTATGGTATTTTCGACAAAAATAGGAGTACCTTTGCAGCCTTAAAAATGAGGCGTTTATTATGAAAGCTACTAAAAACATTGCGATTATCGCACACGTTGACCACGGTAAAACTACCTTGGTTGATAAAATCATGTACCATTGTCAACTTTTTCGTGATAACGAAAACACTGGCGATCTTATCTTAGATAACAACGATCTTGAAAGAGAGCGTGGTATTACAATTACTTCTAAAAACGTTTCTGTAGTATACAAAGACACAAAAATTAATATTATTGATACTCCTGGTCACGCCGATTTTGGTGGAGAAGTAGAGCGAGTATTAAATATGGCAGATGGTGTTCTTCTATTAGTAGATGCTTTTGAAGGGCCAATGCCACAAACAAGATTTGTACTTCAGAAAGCAATCGACCTTGGTCTTAAGCCTTGTGTTGTTGTAAATAAAGTTGATAAAGAAAACTGTACTCCGGAAGAAGTTCATGAGAAGGTTTTCGATTTGATGTTTGAATTAGGTGCTGAAGAATGGCAACTAGATTTTCCAACAGTATACGGTTCAGCTAAAAATAACTGGATGAGTGATGATTGGAAAGTTCAAACTGAAAATATCGAGCCGCTATTAGATATGGTTCTAGAACATATTGAGTCTCCAAAAATTGAAGAAGGAACAACTCAAATGTTGATCACTTCTTTAGACTTTTCATCTTTTACAGGACGAATTGCAATTGGAAGATTACAAAGAGGAACCTTGAAAGAAGGGATGGCTGTATCTTTGGTTAAACGCGATGGTAGCATCAAGAAAACTAAAATAAAAGAGCTTCATACTTTTGAAGGTTTAGGAAGAAGAAAAATAGACGAAGTTGTGGCAGGAGATATTTGTGCTATTGTTGGTCTTGAAGGTTTCGAAATTGGTGATACTGTTGCCGATCTTGAAAATCCGGAAGGATTAAAAACAATTGCTATCGATGAGCCTACAATGAGTATGCTTTTTACAATTAACGATTCTCCATTCTTTGGACAGGATGGTAAATTTGTAACCTCTAGACATATTAGAGAGCGTTTGGCTAAGGAACTTGAAAAGAACCTTGCGCTAAAAGTTGAAGCTACAGATAGTGCCGATAAATTTATGGTATTTGGTCGTGGAGTACTTCACTTATCTGTTCTTATTGAAACAATGAGAAGAGAAGGGTACGAACTTCAAATTGGTCAGCCACAGGTTATCATCAAGGAAATTGATGGTGTTAAATGTGAGCCGGTTGAAGAAATGACCATAGATCTTCCAGAAACTGTTTCTGGAAAAGCTGTAGAAATGGTTTCTATGAGAAAAGGGGAGATGACAAGTATGGAAGCTAAAGGTGACCGTATGAATATTCAGTTTATGATTCCATCTCGTGGTATTATTGGTTTGAGAAACAACTTACTTACCGCTACTGCTGGTGAAGCGATCATGTCTCACCGTTTTAAAGAATACCAACCTTTAAAAGGTGGAATTCCAGAGCGTCAGAATGGATCTTTAGTTTCTATGGAAAGAGGAAAAGCGATTCCTTATTCTATAGATAAATTACAAGATAGAGGGAAGTTCTTCGTAGATCCGGGTGAAGATATTTATGAAGGTCAGGTTATTGGTGAGAATTCTCGTCAGGATGATATGGCTGTAAATATTACTAAGACTAAGAAAATGTCTAACGTACGTTCTTCTGGGGCAGATGATAAAGCGAAGATTGTTCCGGCAATTAAGTTCTCTTTAGAAGAAGCTTTAGAATATATTCAGAAGGATGAGTATGTAGAGGTAACTCCTAAACATATCCGTTTACGTAAGATCTATCTTACCGAAAATGAACGTAAGAGAAATAAAATAGTATAATACTGAAAAGTGTTTATATAAAAACCCCGAGCTGAAAAGTTCGGGTTTTTTTGTTTTAAATTGTTTCTTGTGACAGGAAGCATTCTTCGACAGGCTCAGAATGACCAACCAGAAGTCATCCTGAGCTTGTCGAAGGATCTTATTATAGAGCGTATTTCTGAATTTATTTCAGGATCTGGGGATAGTAAGGAATCTTTGTTATCAGTGATTCTTCAATCATTCAATTAAAGATTTTTATTTTTTGCTGTTATATTTCTGAATAATAATAATCGTAGCGATGATTATAGCAATAATTAAAAATACGAGAAGATAAAACACCCAGTTATAATTAGGGTAGAATTTTAGAATAATACCTAATAGTATTATCAGGGACACACCTATTAAAGTAAAACCTGTTTTTTGAATTTCCATAGCTTGCTTTAATCAGAATTACAACGATTTCTGCACCACTTCAAAGACCCGTTCTCCATCACACTTTAGTGTTTTAGACGGATATTTCAGCAGTAAGGCATAATCATGAGTAGCCATTAAAATAGTGTTTCCATTTTTGCTTATTTCCTGTAGCACCTCCATAACTTCAACAGAAGTCTGCGGATCTAAGTTTCCCGTTGGTTCATCGGCAAGAATTAATTCGGGATCATTTAAAAGCGCACGGGCAATAGCGATTCGCTGCTGCTCTCCACCAGATAATTGATAAGGGAACTTGAACCCTTTAGTCTTCATTCCCACCTTATCTAAAACCTCGTCTATCCTGCGCTCCATAGCTGGCTTCTCTTTCCAGCCGGTTGCCTTCAATACAAAAGTTAGATTTTCACGAACATTCCTGTCATTTAGTAATTTAAAATCTTGAAAAACGACTCCTAATTTTCTTCTAAGAAAGGGGATGTCTTTTTCCTTTAAAGTTCTAAGATTATAATCTACAATACTGCCTTCACCTTCGGTAAGTGGAAGATCGCCATAAAGGGTCTTCATGAAGCTACTTTTCCCAGTTCCGGTCTTCCCAATTAAATATACAAAATCCCCTTTATGAATGGTTACATCCACTTCAGATAAGATTAAACTCTCTCGTTGATAGATTGCTGCATTTTTTTAATTCTAGGACAATGTTAGACATATGGTACGATTGTAGTTATGTAAGTTAAAATAATTGGTAAATATACATTTTTAAGAAAGTGCTAAAACACTTTTTTTCATATTAACATAATTATCACAACGATGTTGCGTTATGAAATAAGTGTTTAAGTATCTTTGATTCATCAACCTAAAAAAAAATTAATGACACGATATTCCGCATCCCTTTTTGTTGGTTTCTTCTTATTTTTTTCTTCACTTTTTGCACAACAATCTGCAATTAATACAAACGATCTGGTAAAGTTCAATAAAGCTTTGGAGCTTTATAATAACGAGCAATTTTTGCCGGCTCAAACTTTGTTCGATGAAGTGAAGGATGATGCTAAAGATGAAAAAATAGTTTCAGATTGTGCATATTATATAGCAAATGCTGCTGTTAGGTTGGGCCAGCCCGGCGCAGATAAACTAATGGAAGACTTTGTAGAACGCTATCCAACCTCTACAAAAAGAAATACAGCATTTATAGATGTAGCCGATTATTATTTTCAGACAGGAAAATATTCTTATGCCAGAAAGTGGTACGATAAAGTAGATGAAAAGGGGATGAGCCGAGCCGATAAGGAGCGCTATTACTTTAATAATGGTTATGCATATTTCGCTTCGAATAATTTTGAAGAAGCTACAACATACCTTAATAAAGTGCGTGATTCCAAGGAATATGGGTCACAAGCCAAATATTATTTGGGCTATATGGCTTATGAAGGTGACGACTATGAACAAGCCAATGAGCTTTTTGAAGAAGTAAAAGGAGAAGATAGATATTCTGAAAATCTTTCTTATTTCCAAAGTGATATGAATTTTAAGCTTGGGAATTTTGAAAAAGCGATTGCTTTAGGTTTGGAGCAACTTCCAACCGCCGATAGAGGAGAGATTTCTCAACTTAATAAAATTATTGGGGAAAGCTATTTCAACCTAGAAAAATATGAGGAGGCGATTCCATATTTAAAGGAGTATAAAGGTTTACGTGGAAAATGGACGAATACCGATTATTACCAATTGGGATATGCCTATTATAAACAAGGAGATTACGAACGTGCAATTTCAGAGTTCAATAAAATTATAGACGGAGATAACAGTATTGCTCAAAATGCGTATTATCACTTAGCCCAGTCTTATTTGAATTTAGATAAGAAACAAGAAGCGCTAAATGCTTTTAAAAATGCCAGCGAAATGGAGTTTGATGCCAAATTGCAGGAAGATGCATTTTTAAATTATGCGAAATTGAGCTACGAGGTTGGGAATAGTTATATGAGTCCTTCAGAAGTAATTATTAATTACTTAAATAAATATCCTAATACTTCAGTAAAAGCTGAAATGGAAACATTGCTAATAGATTCATTTATCACTTCCAAGAATTATGAGAAAGCGATGGAGTTGTTGGAAACCAATAAAAACTTCAGCGATAAGGGAGCCTATCAAAAAGTAGCCTATTTCTATGGTTTGGAATTATATGAAAATGGTGATTATAGAAATGCGAGTATCAACTTTGATAAAGCCTTAAAGAATAAAATAAATCCTGAAATCACTGCCAAGTCGGTTTTTTGGAAAGCAGAAAGCGATTTCAATTTGAATAGAATGCAAGAGGCATTAAGAGGATATCAGGAATTTGGAGCAATGAGCGCGAGTTCAGGCTTAACCGAAAAAGACAATTTAGATTATAATATTGCCTATGCATATTTCAAACAAAAGGAATATGGAAAAGCGATCGATTTCTTTAATAGATATGCAAACAATTCTGAAAAAGATAATGCAAGAAGAAACGATGCTTACACTAGATTAGGAGACACCTATTTTGTAACCAGTAAATATTGGCCGGCAATGGAAGCTTATACAAAGGCTATCGATATGAATCTTGGAAATACAGATTATGCAGCTTATCAAAAAGCTATCAGTTATGGGTTTGTAGATAGAAACGAAAGCAAGATCGAAGAGCTTAGCAGTTTTACCAATAAATATCCACGTTCTTCTTATAGAGACGATGCGATGTATGAGTTGGGGAACACGTATGTTGCCATGAATAACTCTCAAAAAGGAATAGAGACTTATAATAAATTAATCCGCGATGTGCCGGGAAGTGCATTTGTACCTCAGGCAATGTTAAAGCAAGGTCTTATTTATTATAACGGAGATCAGGCAAATAAAGCTTTGGAACGATTTAAAAAGGTTGTTGCAGAGTATCCAAATACTCCGGAATCTTTACAAGCCATTACCACCGCGCGATTAATTTATATAGATCTTGGGAAAACCGATGAATATGCGGCTTGGGTTAGAAATGTAGATTTTGTTGAAGTTACCGATGCCGATGTTGATAATACCACTTTTGAGGCAGCAGAAAAACAGTATTTAAACAACAATACTACTGCTGCGAAAACAGCTTTCGAGAAATATTTACAATCATTTCCTAATGGTTTAAATGCATTAAAAGGGAACTTCTATTTAGCACAGCTTTATTTTAGAGACGATCAAAAAGATAAATCTATTAGTAACTATAAGTTTGTAGTAAGTAAACCAAGAAGTGAATTTTCTGAACAAGCTTTGGCAAGATTATCTCAGATCTACCTAGAAAAGAGGAATTATCAGGATGCATTGCCATTGTTGCAACGTTTAGAAAATGAAGCAGATTTCGATCAGAATGTGATTTATGCACAATCTAATTTAATGAAATCGTTCTATGAACTAAAGGATTATACAAAAGCGGTTTCTTATGCTGAAAAAGTGCTTAGAAATTCTTCAATAGAAAATACTGTTAAGTCTGATGCGCAAGTAATCATCGCCAGATCTGCATTTAACACCGGAGATGAAAATAAGGCAAAGAACGCATATGCCGAAGTACTTAAAATAGCTACCGGAGAATTAGCTGCAGAAGCATTGTATTACGATGCATATTTCAAAAATAAAGCTTCCAATTTTAAAGGGTCTAACGAGTCTGTTCAGAAGTTGGCAAAAGATTATTCCGGTTATAAATTCTACGGAGCAAAGGGATTGGTAGTAATGGCCAAGAACTTCTATGCTTTAAAAGATGCCTATCAAGCCACATATATTTTGGATAACGTGATCAAGAATTTCAAGGAATACCCAGATGTGGTGAAAGAAGCACAAACAGAATTGAACAAAATCAAAGCGATGGAAGCCAAGACCAATGCTTCTGTAGATACAAGAAACTAAAATTATCAAACTAACATTTAAGTACCTCAATATGCAAACCCCTTCAATTAAAAGAAGTCTGTTTTTATTGTCATTTTTATTTACCGGTGTTTTGGTGGCTCAGGATAAACCTTTGGGTAACGAAACGGTAATAGTTGTAAAGCCTTACACGCCTTCTGTGAATGATGCTTTTAAAATTAAAGAAACTCCCGTACAAGGAGATTCCGTAAGCTTAGAAAAGAAACCTGTGAAATACAGTATTTTTTCTGTACCGGTAGCTTCAACTTTTACACCTTCTAAAGGGCGCGCAACAAAAGTAGAACGGGAAAAAAGGGTAAAGCTTTATGATAATTATGTCACCCTTGGATTTGGAAGTTATTCTAATGTATTGGCTGAGTTTTATAGCAATTTAGAAATTAGTAAAAGCGATAATTTTGGCGTATATCTTACCCATAATTCTTCTCAGGGAGGAATAGAAGACGTGAGATTGGACGATAAGTATTATGATACAGAGCTCAATTTAAATTATAGCTCTAAGAATAAGAAAAGTAATTGGAATACCGAATTAGGTCTTCAACATCAATTATTCAACTGGTATGGGTTACCGGAGCAAACACGATTATCTAACGAATTAATTGTTGCAATAGATCCTACGCAAAATTATTTTTCGGGAAGTCTTGGAGGAGAGTTGGAATTATATGATTCTTTCTTAAATAAAGCATCGGCGAACTATAGATATTTTGGTGATTCTTACGATTCTGCTGAACACAATTTTAAAGCCGATGGTACTTTTGAAGTAAATATAGCTGATGAATTAATTAGCACGAAGGTATTTGCAAATGTGCTAAGTGGAAAATTTGATCAAGGATACAATACTCCAAATGAGTTGAAGTATTCACAGATGATTTTTGGGATTACTCCAAGTTTGCTGGTACTAAGGGATAATCTAACTTTAAACTTAGGAGCTTCTTTCGTGTACGGGTTGGATACAGAAAATAGCGATAACAGTTTTTACATCTATCCTCAAGTAACTGCTAGTTATAGATTGGCTGGAGACTACTTTATTCCTTATGCGGGATTGGAAGGAAGTTTAAGTCAGAATACCTATTTCAATTTTGCACAAGGGAATCCATTTGTTTCACCTACTTTAAATATAACTCCAACAGATAAGTCTTACGATGCGTATGTGGGAGCAAAAGGAAAACTCAGCAATAGTATTGGTTATAATCTTAAGGGAGGTTATGCATCAGAGATCAATAAAGCCTTATACCTGGCTAATTTAAGCAATCCTTCAAGCACAGAGGATTATGCCTTCGGAAATTCATTTGGAGTTGTTTACGACGATATTAATACTCTATCTTTTTCAGGAGAACTGAATGTAGATGTGAATAGGGATTTTAAATTAGGTGTAAGAGGATCTTTCTACAGTTATGATTCTGAATTCGAAGCTGAAGCATGGAATCTACCAGAAATGAAAGCGTCTTTATTGATGGATTACCAAATCACCGAAAAATGGTTTGCAGGAGCTAACTTATTTTATACCGGAGAAAGAAAAGATAGAGAAGAAACAATTGATGGTGGAGGTGCCATAGGAAGTAGAACAATTACTTTAGATGGGTTTACAGATCTTAATGCAAATGTTGGATATAGGTTTAACGATCAACTTTCCATATTTGCTAGGGGTAATAATCTATTAGGAGATACTTACGAACGTTGGTCTAATTTTCCTGTTCAAGGGATTCAGGTAATGGCTGGGGCCACATATAAGTTCGATTATAAATAAGGTGTAATTTACCAATAGAAAAAGGCTGTTCTTCTAGAACGGTCTTTTTTTTATTTGTTATAATAACGGAACTATTTAGCTCATGTAGCAAGGTCTAGGGATGTGTTTCTTTCGATTTTGCTATATTTTAATTGGTGTATAAAACTTCACTTTTTACACAAATACTTATATTTTGCTTTTAAATTATATGGGCAACTGACATACATTAGTTAAGTCATTAAAAATAACAGATCCACTATTATTAATATCTGAAGTATAAAAAGAAATATGCCTAATTTCTTTTTATATTTAAAAGCCACAAAAATCGTAATAATAGTCAGCATTGGAAGTACGAGTCCAGATGCAATTCTTAAAGAATAGAAGGATTTGTATTTGTCTGAACTTAATTTATACCAATTTACTTGTTTGAATAAAGGAGAAACTGAGTATTCGATTCTTTTATCCATCAATTCTAATTCAGCAAAATCTTCGTCCACTAAAAATTCATGTTCACTCGTAGCTACTTTATATGAATAATGGTAGTTTCTGGAGGCATTGTAATATTGCTGTCTTTCCTTTTGCACAGCTACAATTTCATCTATTATAAATCTTCCTGGAGCTACAAAATCGACTAAAATAATAAGCGCGATCAAACTAAAGATCGCATAAAATGTTAAGCGTAGTTTATTTTGATGTTTATACATGTTTTAATTTTGAAAACTTTTTCTACTGCATGATTCCAGTTATCACAACCTGAATTAAAGATATTTTTTTATGCTAAAATAGCAATTGAGGCCTTTGGTCGAATATTGATTTCATATTAACTTAAAAAGTTTATTTTTGATTCCGATAAGAGAAAAATATAATTACACATTCAATATAATTTTAATTCATTTCCTATTAAACACAAATACCCTAATTAGATGGCAAAGTTTAAAAGAAGCGACAGATCTCGTCCATACCTGAATATTTTGGATTTCATGATTCAGGAAAAGGCGTTTTTAGCGCTAATTATTATTGGAATTATTTTAGCCGGTATTTTTACCGGAAATGGCCAAGCGGCGATGTGGCTTGGTTTCTTTTTTGCAGCTTATGCAACCGTTGCAAACGATAGTATTCAATCTTTAGGAACTTTTATAGAAAGTAATAAGACTAGAAGATGGTGGGTGTTATGGCTTTATATTGGAGGAATTTTTCTTATCACAGTTATTTCTAGTTGGATAATTTTTGATGGGGATGTTACCTTTCAAAGGCTTTTAAAACCCGATGGAACAACAAAATATCCACACCCGGAAAACTTTAGCTTTTTCCAGATTATAGCTCCTTTGGTGTTGTTGATCTTAACAAGATTAAGAATGCCGGTATCCACTACATTCCTTATTTTATCTGTATTTAGTGCAGATACATCAGGGATTACTTCAGTAGTAGCGAAAAGTTTATCTGGTTATGCGATGGCATTTATCTTGTCTTTTGCAGTTTGGTATTTCTCTTACAATCTTATTAAGACATTTTTTAAAAGCAGGAAGTTTCATAAGAGTTGGAATGTAGTACAATGGATAGTAAGTGGATCTTTGTGGGCTGTTTGGGTGATGCAAGATGGAGCGAATATCGCTGTATATCTACCAAGGCAACAAACCTTAACTCAGTTTATAATTTTTGCGGTAACAATTTTTGCCGGACTTGGTTTGTTATTTTATTTAAGAGGAGATAAAATTCAGAAAGTTGTAAGTGAAAAAGCTAGGATTTCAGATATTCGAGCAGCAACCCTAGTGGATGCTACTTATGTGATTTTACTTATTTATAAATTGTTTATCAGTACCGTTCCAATGAGTACAACTTGGTTGTTCCTTGGTATTATCGGGGGTCGTGAAATTGCAATAAGTCTTGCCAGAACCAAGAAAGGTAAAAAGCATCGCAAGAAAGCCGGAAAAATGATTTTTAAAGATTTCTCTTTTGCTATGATCGGACTTATAATCTCCGTTGCTTTAGCAGCAGCCGCTAATCCTAGTATTAGGGTAGCAATTTTAGAGGCAGTTGGCTTAAGATAATTTATAGTTTTTTAAAAAATCTAAAGGATCGGGATTTTAATCTCGATCTTTTTTTATGTAGGTGAAATTGATTTTTGAACACTTCTAAATACTATTTTTTCTGAAACATATGCAGTGGAAATCTCTTCATTTAATCCACATTAGCTATTTTTATGAAAAATTTTAAATATGCTCAATAAATTACCTTATTTAGGACTGCTACTTGCCTTACTTATTTCTTGTAATACTGAAGAAAAACAACAGGCAGATTTATTAGTTTATAATGGAAATGTATACACCGTAGATGATGCGTTTTCCAACTCTGAAGCTTTTGCTGTGAAAAATGGCAGATTTTTGGAATCAGGCTCATCTGAAGCCATTATGGAAAAATATGATTTTAAAGAAAAATTAGATGCAGAAGGTAAAACCATTCTCCCTGGATTTATAGATGCTCATGCACATTTTTATAGAATGGGTTTACAGCAGCAAAAGGTGGATCTCACGGGAACTAATAGTTTTCAGGAGGTTTTAGATAAAATTGTTGCTTTTCAAAAAGAACGAAATGTGGATTTTATAACTGGTAGAGGTTGGGATCAGAATGACTGGGAGCTTAAAGAATTTCCATCTAAAGAAAAATTGGATAGTTTATTCCCTGATACTCCAGTTGCAATAACAAGAATAGATGGGCATGCATTATTAGCAAATCAAGCGGCTTTAGATAAAGCAGGAGTAACTATAGATAGTTCTCCGGAAGGTGGTGCAATTGAAATTAAAAACGGAAAACTTACGGGGATTCTAATAGATAATCCTATGAGTTTTGTTTATGATGCCGTAGAAGAACCTTCAAAAAAAGAGCAAATTCAGGCTTTATTGGAGGCTCAAAAAATTTGCTTTAGTTATGGCTTAACTACAGTTGTAGATGCCGGAATAGATAAAAAAAACTATTCAGCTTATAGATAGTTTACAAAAGTCAGGAAGTTTAAAGACCCGTATCTATGCGATGATAAGCAATACCAAAGAAAATTTAGATTTTTATTTAGCTAAGGATCCAATTAAAACTGAAAGACTAAATGTGCGTTCTGTGAAGTTTTATGGTGATGGCGCTTTAGGATCTAGAGGTGCAGCCTTAAAGGAACCATATTCAGATCTTGAAGACCATTATGGAGCATTGCTATCTCCGGTAGCAGATTTTAAGAAAACGGCTCAAAGAATTGCAAATTCCAAATTTCAAATGAATACTCATGCTATTGGGGATTCCGCTAATAGATTAGTGCTTCAAACCTATGATGAATTATTAAAGGGCAAGAACGATCGCAGATGGAGAGTGGAGCATGCACAAGTAATAGATTCGGCAGATTTTAAATACTTCAGTAAAAATATTATTCCGTCTATCCAACCTACACATGCCACTAGTGATATGTATTGGGCAGAAGATAGACTTGGAGCAGATAGGATTAAAGGCGCATATGCTTTTAAAAAATTATTGGATCAAGCAGGGATTGTCGCGTTAGGGACAGATTTTCCGGTGGAAGAGGTGAATCCGTTTTATACCTTTTATGCGTCTACGGCTAGAAAAGATCTCAAAAATTATCCGGAAAATGGGTATAAAATGGAGCAAGCCTTGTCTAGAGAAGAAACCTTAAAAGGAATGACTATTTGGGCTGCATACTCTAATTTTGAAGAAGATGAGAAAGGGAGTATAGAAGCCGGTAAATTCGCCGATTTTATAATCTTGGACCAAAATATCATGGAAGTGAAGGAAGAAGAAATCCCAAATATCAACGTGTTGAAAACTTATGTGAACGGAGAGAAAGTGAATTAAGGAAATATAATTTCAGAAAAAAATAAATGCTGAGTACATTATGCTCAGCATTATTTAATATTATTTGAGTTCAAAAGATTACCTGAAAATTAAAAATATTTAAAGGGTGTTCTGGAAGGTACACGATTTAATCAACTTTCAGGTAACCTTAATTATCTTCCGCCATTGGCAACGAGATCGTTAATACAAAGATCGTCTAATTCTGGCACATTATTGTCAACCATATCTATAATACTGCCACCAAACTCAATATTGGAAGTCATTAGGCATCCGTTTACATTACAGTGAGCTTCACTATCTGGGTCTTCATGATCTACTTGCATAGGAGATCCAACATCTACCAATCCAAATAGGTGTCCAAGCTCATGATTCAAAACAGCAGATTCTACATCACTCTTGGCTGTAGAAGCCGAATTATTTGCGATGTTTTCTATAGTTTTTCCATAAAGGACAATAGAAGTATTTCTAAAGGCAGAACCTAAAACCACTTTATTGTTTTCGTCATTTTCGTTACTTCCATCTGCCACATAAATAAAAACGGCTATTTCATCTCCTGCATTATAAACATTGCGCTCATCTTTTTCTATCTCCGCAATCTCTTCAATAGAAAATGGAGCTTTGTTAGAACTGGCTACTGCACGAGTGGTAATTGTAATTCCATCCGGTTTAAAAGTGTGCTGTCCAAGGAATTGTGATACACTGTTAAGGGCAGCATCAGTGGGTTTAAATCCGGTTACATATACAATTTCGATAGTTAAGGAAGTAAATCTAGCATCACTTAAAAGTTCATTAGCAGAGGCGCCTAAAGCCTTTAAATTTGCGCTTTTATCGACTGTTGGTGTTCCGTTATCTGTATTGGCCGAATCTTTAGAACATCCAACTATTAAAAGCAGAAATAAAAAAAGTGAATACTATTTTAGGGGTTTTCATGGTGTATTACGGTTTATAAAGGGGTCTAAATTTAAATATAATTATTGAAACGAATAAGTATCAGTCTTCTAAGAGATATTTACGGGCTTCTTACTATAACGGTTTTAAGATTGCTAAATAATCGTAATGCTCCCCTTTCTTTACTAGTTCACAACTAAAATTATTTTTTTGAGCTGCCAACGCCAAACTATTAAAATCCAGATACAGCCAAGGAAATTCTGCAGATTGTTCTCCTTTGTAACTAATGCTGAATTCTAATTCACCATAATAAGGAGCATCGGGATCTATCCAAATTCCACCATCTTCATCGGGGTCGAATAAATAGCTGAGGTCTGAGGAGTCTATTAAAATTTGCCCATTTTTCGACAGTAAGGTTTTTGAATGTTGAAAAAATTTATCGAGATTCTTTAGTTTTTCAATAATTCCTGTCCCATTCATCAATAATAAGATAGTATCAAATTGTTCGTTTTTTAGATCGAAATAATCAATCTTCCTTACATCCTTGATTCCTCGTAACTTGCAAATCTCCAAGGCTCCTTTAGAAATATCGATGGCCGTCACTTCTAATTTTTTTTCATTCTGTAGAAACAACGCATGACTTCCTGCACCACATCCCACATCCAAAACTTTTCCTGTAGCCTTTTCCAAAGCGGCTTGCTCCAACTCCGGCATTTCCTTAAAATCTCTAAATAAGTAAGGAACAAGAATTTCGTCATCATCAAAATCCGGGGAATGAACCAAAATAGGAGTTTCCTCTTTTTCATAATAATAAGCGGAAATAGCTTTCCCAAACACATCTACTACCGCCTTGCTGCTTTCTTGCTTCTTCATATCTTTGCGCTTATGGAAGAAATTTTGAAGGATCTCCCGAAAAAGGCTAAAGATAAGCATAACGAGAATAAAAAGTTCTTCGCGAAGCTGCGAAAAAGACCACCAAAGCATTTGGATTTTCAGATGCAAGAACTGCATGAAGAGGAATTTAAACGCACCGATTGTCTTACCTGCGCGAACTGTTGTAAAACCACAGGCCCTTTATTCACCAATAAGGATATAGAACGAATTGCGAAACATTTTCGGCAGAAACCAGCTCAATTTATTGAGACATATTTAAGAGTGGACGAAGATAATGATCATGTATTGCAGCAAGTGCCATGTACTTTTTTAGGCGACGATAATTATTGTTCTATTTATGAAGTACGGCCGAAAGCTTGCAGAGAATATCCACATACCGATAGAAAGGATTTCCATAAGATTTCCAACATCACCTTAAATAACACCGCTATTTGCCCGGCAGCTTATAATATTGTGGAAGAAATGAAAAGAAGGATTAAAATGTAAATTTTTTAGGATTTTGATGTGATTAATTATATTTTTCAAATTGAAAATCTTAAATATGTTTAAAGCAGTTACTTTTTTATTTGTTTTATTAAGTGTACAGTCTTTTTCTCAGGTCGGTTGGACAAGTTCGTTTGAAAATGCTCAAAAATTAGCCGTCGCAACAGATAGGCTTATCTTAGTTGATTTTTGGGCTACCTGGTGCGGTCCATGTAAGAAAATGGATAGAGAATCGTGGAGCGATAGAGAGGTTCAAGAAATAACTAAAGCTTATGTTCCTTTAAAAATAGATTTAGATAAAAGAACTCCTCTTGCACAAAAATTTGGAGTCAATGCTATTCCATTAGTTCTTATTATGGATGGTCACGGAGAAATGATCTTTCAGCAAGTAGGCTATATGAATAAAGAAGAATTAAGTGAAATTTTGAAGGAATATGCATTAAATACTAGCTTTCTCCGTACAGAGAATTTAAATTATTTTAAACACCAGAATTATGCAAGTGGAATAAGATTGGCACAAAAATATATAGATTATAGTCAGTATTTACAAAAAGATATTCGATTTGAATTTTTAGCCTTGGCAAATAACTATTTGAGAAATGGTGAAAAAATGTTGGATAAGGATCAGAGCAATTATATTAACATGAAGGAAAAAGTTTCTCTAATGGAAATTCAAATTGATCTTTATTTAAATAAAATGAAAAGGGTGTCAAAAAAACTAGAAAAAAACTTTGAACCTTCAAATATGTCTAGAGGGAATAAATTATTGTATACTTATTTAAATTACTGCGTTTCATTAAGTAAAAAAGACAATCTTGAAATAACGAAGTGGAAAAGTCAACTTGCAAGTATCGATAATTCTAATATATATCTTAAAAAGTCAGAACTTTTTATGAATTAAATATTTGAAAATTTTTAATAAACCAACATTCGTTTTGATTGTAAACTATCCAAGTTTCATTTCTTAAATTTGAGAAAAATAAGACTTTCTTAAAGTTTCAATCGAAACCCAAAAACCGGGAGATTCCCCTGCATAAAATCTAAATCTTCAGATCTTTCAAAACCTAGATTCTCATACATTTTCCAAGCAACTTTCATGAATTCTGTAGAATGTATAATAACTTGTTGCTGGTGGGCTTCATTCGCTTTTTCTATACATTTAAGTGTAAGTAACTTTCCAATTCCCTGTCCTCTGACTTCATGATCTACAGCTAACAATCTAAACCCGGAAGCATTCTTTTCTTGAGTTGCTATGCCTCCGGAGCCATAAACACTCATATCACTAAAATAAACAACTGCCCCGACTATTCTCTTGTCTGCAGAGATTGCGATTAGAAGTTCAGTATTTGGTTTTTTAGTTAGCTCTCCAATATTCGCCAGCATTTTGTAATATTCTGGTTGCTCTGTTTCTTTTGGAAAACCTTCTAATTGTGAATATACCTGAATCATTAATTTCCCTATCTCTTCAAATTCGTCAGCCTTTGCGTTTCTAACGATATAATTCTGGTTGGCCATAAAATGATTTTGATATTATTTATAAAGTAAATAAGCTTGTCTTTTCAGTTTGAATTTTTCTAATCCTTCCTGCCAACTTTGCTTTATTTCTTCGGAAGTCATTCCTGCTTCAATTTGATTCTGTAGTTCTGTTCCACCAGCAAGTTTTGTGAAAAAGCTATTGAAGAAATCTTTCTGATTTGCAGTATTATTATAGGCATTTATTAGCCAATCCAAATTGATCCTATTCAGACAGGGAGTTTCACTTAGGTCTTCTCCATAGCAAAGCTTGCCTAAATGCTTAGGGCTTTTTGCGCCTTCTAAAGATTCCGGAGTATAAGAGAACTTGAAGATTTCTTTATTCAAAAAAGGCGACCCAAAAACTTGAAATTGTTTGTTGGTTCCTCTTCCAGCATTTACGTTGGTGCCTTCAAAAAAGCATAAACTAGGATATAAATTGATAGCCTTAGTATTGGGAAGATTAGGAGAGGGCTTCACAGGGAGCTCATATTTTAAATTATGCGTATAATTCTCCATTCCAATAATCTGTAAATCACACTGAATTCCATTTTTTAACCACTTTTCACCATTGATCATTTGTGCATATTCTGCCATTGTTAATCCGTGAACAACCGGAATTGGATGCATTCCCACAAAGCTGCTGTGTTCCGGCTTTAAAATTGGGCCATCAATATAATGACCATTGGGATTAGGCCGATCCAAGATAATAAGCGGAATATTATTTTCTGCACAGGCTTCCATCACATAATGTAGCGACGAAATATAGGTATAGAATCTAGCGCCCACATCTTGAAGATCGAAAATCATTATATCGATCCCTTTTAATTGCTCTGGTTTTGGTTTTTTATTGTTTCCGTAGAGAGAAATAATGGGAAGCCCCGTTTTTACATCTTTACCATCTTTTATGGTTTCTCCGGCATCTGCAGTACCACGAAAACCATGTTCCGGTGCAAAAACCTTGACTACCTCTAATTTTAAGGACACCAAAGAATCCACTAAATGAGTATAGGTTGGGGTTTCAAATTCTTCAGAACTATTCAATATCAAACTACTTTGATTACCAACGATTCCAATTTTTTTATTCTTTAGAAAAGGGAGATAGCTTCAGTTCTATTAGCGCCTAAAACTAAATTCGGGGAGATTTTTTCAACTGAAATAATAGAATCTGTTTCCTTGGCAGCATCGGTATTTTCAGAATTGATTTGTCCCGTACTTCTTCCGCAGGAAACACTAAGAATAAAAGCGAATAAAAATGTATTTTTGAAGAATCTATAAATCATGAATCTATCTTGAATTTTGAATTTTTTATAGCCAAACGGCTTATCCGGGCAAAGAAGTATAAAAGTAGTATTTCGGCACCGATTATAAAAATTGCAATTGCAGCAATCGCTATTGGGGTGATTATGATGTTGGTTTCTTTTGCCACCGGGATGGGACTTCAGGTTAAAATCCGGGAAAAAATAGCTGCTTTTAATGGGCATATCAACATTGAGAGTTACGATAATAACAGCTCTCAGGTCTCTTTAATGCCTGTTTCGTTGGAACAGGATTTTTATCCTGAATTCAAATCTGTGGACGGAATTTCTCATATTCAAGCGGTAGCAACTGAAGCTAGTATCATTCGAACTGAAACAGATTTTGAATTTGTTATTGTAAAAGGCGTTGGAGGCGATTATAAATGGGAGAATTTTGCTGACTTTATTGTAGAAGGAGAATTACCGGATTATAGTGATAATCTAAACGAAGATGTGCTTATTTCACAATACATAGCCAATAGATTGGGTTTTAAAGTGGGGGATAAGATAATTACGTACTTTCTTCGGGAAGATTCAAGTAGGCCTCCATTGTTGAGAGCTTTTATAATCAAAGGAATTTATAATTCTGGTTTTCAGGAATTTGATGAGCTTTATATGCTCTCTGATATTCGCCATATACAGCGGATAAACGGTTGGGATAAAAATCAAGTCGGAGGATTTGAAGTTTTTATCGAAGATTTTGATGAATTGGATCTCAAAGGAGCCGAAGTTTATGATAACACCAATTCGTTTTTAGACACGCAAACAATCAAACAGAAATATGCCTCAATTTTTGAATGGCTGTCTTTATTCGATTTTAATATCGCACTCATCATAGGAATTATGATTTTGGTAGCAGGTATCAACATGATCACTGCTCTTTTGGTTTTGATTTTGGAGCGGACACAAATGATCGGGATCTTAAAGGCACTTGGAGGTTCCGACTGGAGTATAAGAAAGATATTTCTGTACAACGCCTCTTATTTAATTTTACTAGGATTATTCTGGGGAAACCTTATAGGGTTAGGCTTGCTGTTTATTCAGAAGTATTTTAAGCTTTTCCCATTAAATCCGGAGACCTATTATGTTACTGAAGTGCCTGTATATATTGGTTGGGAATATATTGTAGGTGTAAATGTTGGAACACTTATTTTATGTCTTCTTATGTTGTTAATTCCTTCTATAATTATTACCAAGATCTCGCCAGTAAAAGCGATGAAATTCGACTAATTTCGGAGTTGCCGTTTTTACAGATTTACTTAAAACCTTGCAAAGTGATATTCTGAAGAGTACCTTTGCGCTTTCAAAAATAAACTATGGAATACGCTGAAAATATATTAGGAACCATTGGAAACACGCCATTGGTGAAAATGAATAAACTAACCGAAGAAATCGATGCTTTGGTTTTAGCTAAATATGAAACTTTTAATCCGGGAAATTCTGCAAAGGATAGAATGGCGGTTAAAATGATCGAAGATGCGGAAGCTAGCGGGAAACTAAAGCCGGGAGGCACTATTATTGAAGGCACTTCAGGAAATACGGGAATGGGCTTGGCGCTTGTAGCGATTATCAAAGGCTACAAAATGATTTGTGTGATTAGTGATAAGCAGAGCAAGGAAAAAATGGATATTCTTAGAGCTGTTGGAAGTGAAGTGGTAGTATGTCCAACAGATGTAGAGCCAACAGATCCAAGATCTTATTATTCTACTTCTAAGCGTTTAGCCGAAGAAACACCAAATTCTTGGTATGTAAATCAGTATGATAATCCGTCGAATGCCAAAGCACATTACGAAAGTACAGGCCCGGAAATTTGGAGACAAACAGATGGGAAAATCACTCATTTTGTAGTAGGAGTAGGGACAGGTGGAACTATTTCTGGGATTGGTAAATATTTGAAAGAACAAAACCCAAATATTAAAGTTTGGGGTATAGATACTTATGGATCGGTATTCAAAAAATATCACGAAACCGGGATTTTCGATGAAAAGGAAATTTATTCTTATGTAACCGAAGGAATTGGAGAAGATATTCTTCCCGAAAATGTAGATTTTTCATTGATAGACGGTTTCACGAAAGTAACCGATAAGGACGCTGCGGTTTATACCCGTAGGTTAGCAAAAGAAGAAGGTATGTTCCTTGGAAATAGTGCCGGAGCGGCTGTTAAAGGACTGCTTCAACTAAAAGAACATTTCAAAAAAGACGATGTAGTCGTAGTACTATTCCATGATCATGGAAGTAGATATGTTGGGAAAATATTTAATGACGAATGGATGAAGAAAATGGGTTATATCGAATAGACCTGATTTAGTAAATAATAAAGAGCCTGAAAAGTTTTAATCTTTCACGTCAAGCTGAACTGGTTTCAGCTTCTAGTCCAATTAATTACAAATTAATTGAGATCCTGAAATTCCCGATGTTTCGGGACAGGATGACGGATTTATTAACTTGTCAGGCTCTTTTCTTTTTCAATTTATTCCGCTCCCCAAGGGGCACCTGGAATTTCAACTGGCTTCGTAAGATCGAAAGTAACTGTGAATTGTGGTCTTTCGGTTCCTAATCTTTTTAAATTGTAGGAAAAAGTGTCTTCATCTAAAGTAATCCACCAAACATTAGGAGCGGCAGCAGGTATTAGTTTGGCAGTCTCTACGTCTGCAGGGAAAAACTGAAGATTTTCTAACCCAGCATTTGTACTCATTCCACCATATTGGGTAATAGAATCTTCACTTCCATCCTCATGTCTATGATCGTGCTTTAGTTTTATTCGATCTCCTTCCAAAGTAAGAACCCAAATACGGGATTTATCATCTCCTACATAGAAAGGGATTTTAATTGTTTTCTCATCGCAATCCCAAACATACATGGTGAGTTTCTTTCCTGAAAAACTATCATTTTTTATAGATTCATCTAGTTTTCCTTCAAATGCCTTTCCGCAGTATTCCTTTAAATTATTCCAGAATAGTTCTGCATTATTTTTATCTTGAGCAATGCTATTTTGAGTAAATAAAAGGAATAGAAGAATGGAAATGTATTTCATAATTTAATTTTTTCTAAATATACTAATTTGAAGTCTTATAAGTTTATTAAAATGGATTGCTTGCATTCAAAAATAAATTACATTTCCACCATAAATTAATATATATATATCCAATGAGGTCTCTTTTAATTGTTTTTGGCTTATTCATGTTTATTGTGGGTTGTAGTAGTTCTTCAGAAGCTCTAAAGCCTGAAGAAAATGATATTCCGGATAACCCGAATAACTTGAGCTATTTGGCTCTCGGAGATTCTTATACTATTGGAGAAAGTGTTTCTGAAGATATGCGTTGGCCAGTGCAACTTGTTAGGCAATTACGCATAAAAGGAGAGGAAATTAATGCGCCAAAGATTATTGCAAAAACCGGTTGGACTACAGATAATTTATTGAATGCTATGGATGCCAATCTTGGTAACGAGAAATATAACCTCGTTTCTGTCTTAATAGGTGTGAATAATCAATATCAGAATAAATCTATCGTAGATTATGAAGCAGATTTAAATACCATTTTTTCTGAAGCTATAGAATTTTCCAAGACTGGAAAAGAAGGAGTTTTTGTGGTTAGTATTCCAGATTATGGAGCAACGCCCTTTGGAGCCTCCAATGCTGAGGAAATTGGTAGAGAAATAGCAGAATTTAATGCTGTTCTCAAAAAAGTAACCGATCAATTTGGTCTTTCTTATTATAATATCACCCCAATCTCCAAAATGGGAAAGTCGGATAGATCTTTAGTTGCTAACGACGGATTGCACCCTAGTGGAAAAATGTATACACTTTGGGTGAATTTGTTTGGCGATGAGGTTTTCGATAAGTTGCAATAACTGTTTTCTCGTATTTTTTAACACTTTAAGCATCAGTTAGATACATGTAAAAGCTTTACATTTATTTGATGCAAGAAGACTTTCTACATTATCTCTGGAAATTCAAAAAGTTTGATTTTGGTAATACCAGAACTACTAATAATTTGAAACTTTCCATATTGGATGTTGGAAAGCATAATCATAATTCCGGCCCAGACTTTTTTAATGCTAAGATTGAAATAGATCATCAACTTTGGGCGGGAAATGTTGAAATTCATATAAAATCTTCAGACTGGTATCTTCATAGACATGAAACAGATGCTAACTATGACAACGTGATTCTTCATGTGGTTTGGAAAGATGATGGAGAAGTTTTCAGAAAAGATAACTCTGCAATTCCCACTATGGAATTAAAGGCATTAGTGCATCCAGATTCTTTTAATAATTATAAGTCTTTACTGCAAAATGGCAGCAAAAAGTGGATCAACTGCGAAAAAGATTTTAGACTTTTTGATGATTTTATAATGTCTAACTGGCTAGAACGGGTTTATTTTGAACGATTAGAGAAGAAATCTATCAAGATCCTGGAGATGCTTAAGACTACCGGAAATAACTGGGAAGAAGTACTTTTTAAATTGCTATTTAGAAATTTCGGACTCAAAGTGAATGGAGACGCTTTTGAAAGTATTGCAAATAGTATCGATTTTAAAGTGATTCAGAAAATTGGAAAGTCTTCTTTTAAATTGGAAGCCCTTTTCTTGGGTCAAGCCGGTTTGCTTCGTGAGGATTTAGATCATGCCTATTTTATTGCTCTCAAAGTTGAATATGAGTTTTTGAAACAAAAATTTAATCTGGATAATTCTTCAGTAATTGCCCCTCAGTTTTTTAGATTGAGACCGGATAATTTTCCTACAATTAGGCTTTCGCAATTGGCACAACTCTATAGTACGCTACCACATTTATTTTCAGGAGTGATAAAATGTAAGAGCAAAGAAGAACTTTATCGACTATTTAGTTCTGCCACCTCAGAGTTTTGGGAAACTCATTATACCTTTAAAAAGAATCATAAACCCAGAAAAAAGAAACTGACTCAAAATTTCATCGATCTTTTAATCATAAATACCATAGTTCCTTTTAAATTTTGCCATTTGAAGGAAACGGGAGATAAGGAAACTTCGGAGACGTTGGAAATTATTCAGCAAGTTAAATCCGAGAAGAATTCGACTCTAGAAAATTTCAATGTTTTAAGACCAAAAACGTCAACCAACGCACATGATTCTCAAGCCTTGCTTCAGCTCAAAAATGAATATTGCGATAAAAATGCATGTTTGCAATGTGGTCTAGGAGTGAAACTTATTCAGGGCTTGGTATAAATAATTAGTATATTTGAAAAGTGTTAAAACTTGTATATTCCATAAGGCATTATTTTGAGCGAAACGGATTTTATGTTTCCTCCCGCTTGGCAGATAAACTTGGTATTCGCGCCAAAACAATCAGACTTTTTTTTTATTTATCTTTCTTTTGCAACTTTAGGATTGGGCTTTGCATTTTACCTAACATTTGCATTTTGGCTTAAACTGAAAGATATGGTTTACACAAAACGAACTTCGGTGTTTGACCTGTGAAATATTTAATTGTTTATTGAATGCTTAATTCTACAAAGAGCTTATAGAATGTTATAAGCCGAAATGTTCTACAAACTAAAAATGGGATTCTGAATTAATCTTAATTGGCAATTTCAATTAGATAGACAAATTGAAGCAAGTATATTGCGTTTAGTAAATCTTTAACATTTTAACTAGTAAAAATTTGAATTACTGATATTTTTATTCATCTTGCGCTTCAATTTTTATAAATCTTAAACCAATAAACCCTAAGTAATAATGAAGAAAATTTTATTTTCCTTATTTGCAATACTAGCTCCACTACTAACTTTCGCTCAAGAGCAAACCACATCTGAAGCAATAGACGAGACTTTTCGTGCTTATACTAGTTGGTTCGTAGACTTGATTTTTTACGAAATTCCTTTTTCAGAATATTATCAAATCCCTTGGGTTTTAATAGTACTTATTGGAGGTGCATTGTATTTTACCATTTACTTTAAGTTTATTAATATCACTGGTTTCTTTACTGCTCTTAAAGTAGTGAAGGGTGATTATGAAGACATCGAAAAGCATGGAGCAAGCACCTTGTATGGAGATGTTACGCCAAATGAAGGTGAAAATATAATTGAAACAATAAGGGATGATAGTGCAGATGGTGAGGTTTCTCACTTTCAGGCATTAACTGCAGCTTTATCGGCGACAGTTGGTCTTGGAAATATCGCAGGAGTTGCAGTAGCACTTTCTATTGGTGGTCCTGGAGCTACTTTTTGGATGATTTTAGCTGGATTCTTAGGGATGGCTTCAAAATTTGCAGAATGTACCTTAGGTGTAAAATATAGAGATGTTGGTGAAGATGGGACCGTTTATGGAGGTCCAATGTATTACTTAAGCAAAGGACTTAAAGAAAAAGGTTTCGGAGCTATAGGGAAAGTACTTGCTGTGATTTTCGCTGTATTTGTTATTGGTGGATCTTTTGGTGGTGGAAATATGTTTCAAGCCAACCAAGCCGCTGCTCAGTTTGTTCAGTTATTTGATTTAACGGGAGGAAACGCAGGATTTTACTTTGGATTAGTTATGGCAACATTGGTGGCTGTAGTAATTATTGGTGGAATTAAAAGAATTGCAAGTGTTACAGAGAAAGTAGTGCCTTTTATGGCTGGAATTTATGTCTTGGCTGCCATTATAATTTTAGTAGCTAACTGGCATTTAATAGATGATGCTTTTGGATTAATTTATCAGGGTGCATTCTCGGGATTAGGAATAGCAGGTGGATTAATTGGTGTAATGATTCAAGGTATTCGTCGTGGAGCATTCTCTAACGAAGCGGGTGTTGGATCGGCTGCAATTGCTCACTCTGCTGTACGTACGAAGTATCCGGCAAGTGAAGGTATTGTAGCTTTATTGGAGCCTTTCGTAGATACAGTGATCATTTGTACTATGACTGCTTTGGTGATTATTATTACAAACTTAGAAGGTGGATTCATGACGTACGGAGTGCCAATTACAGAAGGTGTAGAGCTTACTGCAATTGCTTTTGATAGCGTAATACCTCACTTCTCTATTATATTAACAATAGCGGTAATTCTGTTTGCCTTCTCTACTATGATCTCTTGGTCATACTATGGAATGCAAGGTTGGGTGTACCTTTTTGGAAAAGGAAAAATCACAGATTTAGTTTACAAAGCTTTGTTTCTTGTGTTTCTTGTGTTTGTTGTGATAGGTGCATCTATAAGTTTAGGTGCGGTAATAGATTTCTCTGATGCCATGATTTTCGCGATGGTGGTTCCAAATATTATTGGAGTATTGTTTTTAACTCCGGTTATTAAGAAAGAACTTACAAAATATTTTAATGCAATTAAGATTAAGAAAGACGCTTTGGAAGAAGGAGCAGATGACCTTCAAAAGAAGATGTAGAAAAATAAAATATTTTAATATAAAATCCCACATTGCTTTCAGTAGCAATGTGGGATTTTTCTTTTCCATCAATTTATGAATTGATAATTCTAAATAAATGACTTAAATTAATGTCCGCGTTTGAATGATAATCTTTCCACATGGGCAATTTGAAGTCGCATTTTATTTTTAGTAAGAGCCAGCGAAATGGGATCTTTTCATTGGTAGTGCTAATAATTGTCCTTCAGGGAATCTATTTTTTTGCTGATTTTAAAACTGAAAAAATTATTTCTGAAGAAGATTCTACGAGAATAGCTCACTTTCAAAAACAAGTAGACTCTTTAAAGCAAGTCGCTTTAGCAAAGGCTGAAGTGAAGGTAAATCCATTTAATCCCAATTTTATTACAGATTATAGAGGTTATATGTTAGGAATGTCTGTTGAAGAAATAGATAGATTGCATGATTTCCGTAATACTGATAGATGGGTGAATTCCGCTGAAGATTTTCAAACGGTTACCTTGGTTTCAGATAGTCTTTTAAATCAAATTTCGCCATATTTTAAATTTCCAGATTGGGTGAAAAATACTCGGCAAGTAAGGAGCAAGAGCCTTCAAACGATTGCTAGCAACTCACAGAATGAAAAATTAGATCTAAATTTGGCATCAATGGAGGAGTTGTTAAGAACAAGAGGAATTGGCGAAGTACTAGCGACTAGAATTATAAAATATAGGTCTAAAATAGGAGGTTTCGTTTCAGATCTTCAGCTCAAAGATGTTTATGGACTAAATCTTGAAACAAGAAAAGAGCTCCTAAATAATTTTTATGTTCTCGCTCCTACAGAGGTAGTTACATTCAATATTAATAATGCTTCAGTTTTAGAAATAGCATCGGTGCCTTATTTGGATTATGATTTGGCTAGAGAGATTGTTGATTATAGAACCCTTCACGAAAAAATTTATACTTTTGAAGAATTGGCAAAAATTAAGGACTTTCCTTCAGAAAAATTAGATAGAATAGCGTTATATTTGACCTTAGAATAGGAATTCGGAATTAGGTAAGCACTTAATTGATGTTCATTTTGATTTCCTATGAATTTTTTGAGATATACTTCCGAAGATTAATTACAGAACTTACCTTCTCTTTAGTTTTATATCAACCCTAATATTATAGAATTATACTTTATGAATAGCATGTATTTTACCGAGGAACACGAAGCATTTAGAACAAGTTTTCAGGAATTTTTGAAAAAAGAAGTAGTGCCTCACATAGAAAAATGGGAGAAAACAGGAACCATAGAACGTTTTATATGGGAAAAGTTTGGAGAGATGGGATATTTTGGATTGACATATCCGGAAAAATATGGTGGATTAGAATTGGATCTATTTTATACAGTTATTTTCTTAGAGGAACTTCAGAAAATTAATTCTGGAGGTTTTGCAGCAGCCATGTGGGCACATTCATATTTAGCAATGACTCATTTGAATGTTGAGGGTAGCGAAGAAATTAAAAAGAATTACTTGGAACCAAGTATTGCCGGTGAAAAAATAGGTTGTCTATGTATTACCGAGCCTTTTGGCGGATCTGATGTTGCGGCCATGAGAACGACTGCGGTTAAAAAAGGTGATAAATATGTAATCAATGGTTCTAAAACCTTTATTACAAACGGAATTTACTCAGATTATCTAGTAGTTGCAGCTAAAACGAGTCCGGATAAAGGAGGAAAGGGAATGAGCATTTTCCTTATGGATAGAGATACTCCCGGAATTTCTGCAACTAAATTAGATAAGCTAGGTTGGAGAGCCTCAGATACGGCAGAAATCGCTTTCGATAATGTAGAGATTCCGGCAGCTAATTTAATGGGGGACGAAGACAAAGGTTTTAACTATATCATGCAGCATTTCGCATTCGAAAGATTGATTATGGGTGTGAATGCACATGCAAGAGCTGAGTTTGCTTTAGATTATGCCATCAATTACATGGGTGAGCGTATGGCTTTTGGTAAGACAATAGATAAATTTCAAGCTTTAAGACACAACGTTGCAGAAATGGCAAGTGAAGTTGAAATGTGTAAAGAATTTAACTACTCTATAGTAAAAAGAATGATAGATGGGGTTTATGTGGTGAAAGAGGCAAGTATGTCTAAACTACTGTCTACAAAAATGGCAGATCGAGTTATTTACGACTGCTTGCAATTGTTAGGTGGTTATGGATATATGGAAGAATATCCAATGGCAAGATTGCTTAGAGATAGTAGGTTAGGACCAATTGGAGGAGGAACATCAGAAATTTTGAGAGAAATTATCGCCAAAATGGTTATCGATAAGAAAGAGTATAAGCCAGCGGCACATTAATCTTGAATATGATTTTTGGCGAAAATAATTTTTAATTATCGCCAAAATGCTTATCGATAAGAAAGAATACAAGCCGGCTGCTCACTAGAGATTTTGGGCTGTTTGCTTATAAAATAAAATTATTTAAATAAAGGTTGCGAGGTTAATGAAATCAATTATCTTTGCGCTTTAATTTCTAACGAAAGGAGGTGATACTATGTTAATTATACCAGTTAAAGACGGAGAGAATATCGATAGAGCGCTAAAGCGTTTTAAACGTAAATTTGATAGAACAGGAACAATGCGTCAGCTAAGAAGCAGACAAGCATTTTCTAAGCCTTCTGTTGTGAATAGAGCCCAGTTACAAAAAGCTCAATACATTCAGAACTTAAGAGATAAGGAAGAGATCTAGAAATTTGATTTAGGGGAAACCCTTTAAAAAATCTAGTTTCGATAAGTCTTCTTTCTATCGAATAGAAAACTACATCGAACCCGTTAAAGGGTATCCAAGATAAACTACTGTTGGTGAGTTAAAGTTTTATAACTTTGTTTACCAACAGTTTTTTTTATGCCTATATCTCACTTCTTAGAATATCTTCAATTAGAGAAAAAATATTCCCCGCATACGGTGAAGGCCTATGAGGCAGACCTGAAATCATTTAAAGAGTTCATTGTCGAAGAATTCGATCACGAAGATTTAATTCTTGTTAACTATCCTCAAATTAGAAATTGGATTGTAAATCTAGTGAATTCAGGGGTTGCTAATAGAAGTGTAAATCGGAAAGTGGCTTCGTTGAAATCATTTTATAAATATTTGGTAAAAACAAATCAGCTGGTTGCCACACCATTGGCTAGTCACAAGGCGCTTAAGACTAAGAAAAGTGTGCAAATTCCTTTTTCTGAAGAAGAAATTACAGATGTGATCTCGGCTATCGAGCCGGATACTTTTAAAACCTCTCGGGATATTACAATTGTTACAATGTTTTATGCTACTGGCGTTCGTCGTTCAGAACTTGTAGGATTAAAGTTACAAGATTTAGATCTTGATAATGGATTAATCAAGGTTTTAGGTAAAAGAAACAAGGAGCGGTATATTCCATTATTACCTGAACTAATCAGGCATCTTAATAAATATCTAGGTTTCAGGAAGGCTGTTGTTACCGAAGGTAGAGCTGAATTATTTCTAACAGAAAAAGGCGATAAAATATATGAAACTCTTGTTTATAGGATTATAAATAATTACTTTAGTGAAGCATCCAACAAGGTGAAAAAGAGTCCACACATATTAAGGCATTCCTTTGCTACCCATTTGTTGAGTCATGGTGCAAATTTAAACTCTGTTAAAGAGTTGTTAGGTCATTCCAGTTTAGCGTCAACACAAGTCTATACACATAGCAACATCGCAGAGTTAAGTAAAGTGTATAGGGGTTCTCATCCCCGCGAAAACAAGGACTGATTATCAAAAATTATTGTTTAATTAAATTTTATAGGAGATGAAAGTAAATGTGCAATCAGTAAACTTTAATGCAGATCAGAAATTAATCGATTTCATTCAAAACAGATTAGATAAATTGGAACACTTCTACGATAAAATTATTTATGCCGATGTGTTTTTAAAAGTTCAAAAGACAAGCGAAAAAGAAAATAAAATCACTGAAATTTTGTTAAGCATTCCGGGTGGAGATATAATGGTGAAAAAGAGATGTAAAAAATTTGAAGAGTGTGTAGATGAATCGGTTAGCGCATTGCAACGTCAACTATTAAAAAAGAAAGAAAAAATGAGTGCTCACGTTTAATAAATTTTTTCTCAAATTCTTTTTGTGAAATAAATAAAATGTATACATTTGCAGTCCGTTAGAAATAGCGGACTTTTTTATGCTGAAAAAGTATAGAAATGCCGATGTAGCTCAGCTGGCTAGAGCAGCTGATTTGTAATCAGCAGGTCGTGGGTTCGAGTCCCTCCATCGGCTCTTTTTAAGTTGAAAAATTATATCAGGAGATTAACTGAGTTTTGAAAAAGATAAAAAGTTAATTGGGGCAAGAAGTTTATCCTGAACGTAGTCGAAGGGAGTCCCTCCATCGGCTCTTTGAAAAATTGAAATCACAGTAAGAAATGAAGATTTGCAGGTTTGTAGAGCTTTATTTTCAGGGGTAAATATTTTATTCTGGGTCTAATAGAGCATAAGCTTTATTTTATTTTAGAAAATTCCCATAAATGTTTTGATTTAAGGAGTAAATATCGTTAAATTTGCACCTTCAAAAAAGCAAGCCATTTAAGTGTAGATTTCAATGGTTCTGTGAAATTTTGGAAAGGTAATATTGGGGAGATACTCAAGCGGCCAACGAGGGCAGACTGTAAATCTGCTGACTACGTCTTCGCAGGTTCGAATCCTGCTCTCCCCACAAATCACTTTATTGTGATGTATCCAACAGAAATGTCAATTTTGATGTTTCGATTTTGCGAAAGTAGCTCAGTTGGTAGAGCGTCAGCCTTCCAAGCTGAATGTCGCCGGTTCGAACCCGGTCTTTCGCTCTAAGAAAAAGTAGTCGGGCAGTTGCATGACTTCTAGCTCTAAGGACAACAACGGTTTTAGAACTGTTCTTTATCTCCAACAGGCGTGGCTTGTGGGAGATAGCCTTTTTTGCCGACGTAGCTCAGGGGTAGAGCGTTTCCTTGGTAAGGAAGAGGTCACGAGTTCAATTCTCGTCGTTGGCTCTTATATTTTGTATAAAATTGAACACTAATATATAACTAAGAATAAATAATCATTAATTATGGCAAAGGAAACTTTTGATCGTTCCAAACCGCACTTAAACATAGGTACGATAGGACACGTAGATCACGGAAAAACTACCTTAACTGCAGCGATTACTAAAGTAATGGCTGACGCTGGATTTTCAGCAGCTATGTCTTTTGATCAGATTGACAACGCTCCAGAAGAAAAGGAAAGAGGTATTACAATTAACTCTTCACACGTAGAGTATTCTACTAAAGAGCGTCACTACGCACACGTAGATTGTCCTGGTCACGCCGATTATGTGAAGAACATGGTTACTGGTGCTGCTCAAATGGACGGTGCTATCTTGGTAGTTGCGGCTACAGATGGACCAATGCCACAAACTCGTGAGCACATCCTTTTAGGACGCCAGGTTGGTATTCCTAGAATCGTTGTATTCATGAATAAAGTGGATATGGTTGATGATGAAGAATTATTAGAATTAGTTGAAATGGAAGTAAGAGATTTACTTTCTTTCTACGAATATGATGGAGATAATGGACCTGTTATAGCTGGTTCTGCTTTAGGAGCGCTTAACGGTGAAGAAAAATGGGTAAATACAGTTCTAGAATTAATGGAAGCTGTAGATTCATGGATCGAACTTCCTGCACGTGATGTAGATAAGCCTTTCCTTATGCCAATCGAAGATGTATTCTCTATTACTGGTCGTGGTACTGTTGCAACTGGTAGAATTGAAACTGGAATCGCTAATACTGGAGATCCAGTAGAGATTATCGGTATGGGTGCTCAAAAATTGACATCTACTATTACTGGTATTGAAATGTTCCGTCAAATCCTTAACAGAGGTGAAGCTGGAGATAACGCAGGTATTCTTTTAAGAGGTATTGAAAAATCAATGATCTCTAGAGGAATGGTAATCGTTAAGCCAGGATCTGTAACTCCTCACGCTAAGTTTAAAGCAGAGGTTTATATCTTGAAAAAAGAAGAAGGTGGACGTCACACTCCATTCCATAATAACTACCGTCCTCAGTTTTACGTACGTACTACTGATGTTACAGGAACTATTAGCTTGCCAGAAGGTGTAGAAATGGTTATGCCTGGAGATAACTTAACTATTCATGTTGAGTTGTTGCAAACTATCGCGATGAACGTAGGTTTGCGTTTTGCAATTCGTGAAGGTGGTAGAACAGTTGGAGCTGGTCAGGTTACTGAAATTTTGGACTAAGCATAAATCATAAGTTTATAGGTATCCTGCTTTTTTGTGGGATACCTAAACTTATATTTACGGGTTTAGCTCAGTTGGTAGAGCACTGGTCTCCAAAACCAGGTGTCGTGAGTTCGAGTCTCTCAACCCGTGCTTGTTAATTAAGAGTCCCGGTTTGGGTACTGTTTTTTAAAATATAAAATCACAGGATTGTAACTATAGTTTGTTTGAAGCTAAAATTAGAATTCGTGTAAATAGATAAAACCATGGCAGGAATCGTCAATTATATTTCAGAGTCTTATAACGAATTGAGAAATCACGTTACATGGCCTACTTGGGCAGAAGCTCAAAGATTAACAGTAGTTGTAGCTGTTTTTTCAATCATTTTTTCACTAGCTATTTGGGGTGTAGATACCGTATTTAGTTCGGCTATTGAACAATATTTTGAATGGATTAAATCTTAAATTTTAAGGCTATGGCAGAAGTTAAGGATAAAAAATGGTACGTGGTTCGCGCCGTAAGTGGTCAAGAAAATAAGGTTAAAGAATATATTGAGAGAGAGATTTCTCATCACGGTTTAGAAGATTTTATTGGGGAAGTACTTGTTCCTACAGAGAAAGTGATTCAAATTAGAAATGGTAAGAAAATTTCTAAAGAACGTGTTTACTTTCCGGGATATATAATGGTATTAGCCAATCTTGGAGGTGAGATTCCTCATATCATAAAAACAATTAATGGAGTTATAGGTTTTCTTGGTGAAACAAAAGGAGGAGATCCTGTGCCATTAAGAAGAGCTGAAGTGAATAGAATGTTAGGTAAAGTAGATGAATTATCTGTAAAAGCAGATAATGTTGCGATACCATTTACTATTGGCGAAACTATAAAAGTAATAGATGGTCCTTTCAATGGTTTCAATGGAACTGTAGAGAAGATTAATGAAGAGAAGCGTAAGCTTGAGGTAATGGTAAAGATTTTCGGAAGAAAAACACCATTGGAATTAAGCTATATGCAAGTAGAAAAGGTATAAAGAATTACTGTTACATATATTTTTGATAGTTTTTAAAGCTTCCACTCTAAAACTATCATCTAAAAACAATAATAATGGCAAAAGAAATAAGTAAAGTTGTTAAGCTACAAGTTCGCGGAGGTGCTGCTAACCCATCACCACCAGTTGGACCTGCTTTAGGTGCTGCCGGAGTTAATATCATGGAGTTTTGTAAGCAATTTAATGCTAGAACTCAAGATAAACAAGGTAAAGTATTACCTGTTGTTATTACAGTATTTAAAGATAAGTCTTTCGATTTTGTAATTAAAACTCCACCAGCTGCTGTGCAGATATTAGAAGCAGCAAAATCAAAAAAAGGATCGGGTGAACCTAATCGCAAGAAAATTGCTAGTGTAACTTGGGATCAAGTAAGAGCAATTGCTGAAGATAAAATGCAAGATTTAAATGCATTTAAAATCGAATCGGCTATGAAGATGATTGCTGGAACTGCTCGTTCTATGGGTGTAACTGTAAAAGGGCAAGCGCCGTTTTAATCCAAAATAGATATTAAAAATGGCAAAAGTAACTAAAAAGCAAAAAGAAGCTCAATCTAAAATCGAAAACGGGAAACAGTATTCGGTTGCAGAAGCTTCAGTTTTGATAAAAGAAATTACCAACGCAAATTTTGATCCTTCAGTAGATTTAGCGGTTCGTTTGAACGTAGATCCACGTAAAGCAAATCAAATGGTGAGAGGAGTTGTAACTCTTCCTCATGGTACAGGTAAAGACGTAAAGGTATTAGCATTAGTAACTCCAGATAAGGAAGCTGAAGCTAAAGAAGCCGGTGCAGATTACGTTGGTTTAGATGAGTACCTTGATAAGATCAAAGGTGGTTGGACCGATGTAGATGTAATTATCACCATGCCAAGTGTAATGGGGAAATTAGGGCCTTTAGGTAGAGTTTTAGGACCAAGAGGATTAATGCCTAACCCAAAAACGGGTACAGTAACAATGGATGTTGCGAAAGCAGTTTCAGATGTTAAAGCTGGTAAAATCGACTTTAAAGTTGATAAATTCGGTATTGTACACGCAGGTATTGGAAAAGCATCTTTTGATGCAGATAAAATTGCTGGAAACGCAAGAGAATTATTAACTACGTTGGTTAAGTTGAAACCAGTGGCTGCAAAGGGAGTATATATTAAGAGTATATACCTTTCTTCTACAATGAGCCCAAGTGTTGAGATTGATACTAAAAGGTTCACTGAGCAATAATATTATAGATTATGACAAGAGAAGAAAAATCATTAGTAATTGAAGATTTAACTGCGCAGTTATCAAATAATTCTATTATTTACCTTGCAGATATCTCAGGTTTAAACGCCTTGAGTACTTCAAATTTACGTCGTGCTTGTTACAAAGCAAACGTACAACTTGCAGTAGTTAAAAATACGTTGCTTGCTAAAGCTATGGAAGCTTCCGATAAAGAATTCGGAGAACTTCCTTCAGTTTTAAAAGGGAACACCTCTATTATGCTTTCAGATACTGGAAATGCTCCGGCGAAAGTAATTAAAGAATTCAGAAAAAAATCTCAAACACCTTTACTTAAAGGAGCTTTTATAGAAGAAGCTATTTATGTTGGTGACGACTATCTAGAGACATTGGTTAATATCAAGTCTAAAGAAGAAGTTATTGGAGAGATTATCGGATTGTTACAATCACCTGCTAAGAATGTTATTTCAGCATTAAAATCAAGTGGTGGTAAATTAGCCGGAATTCTTAAAACTCTTTCTGAAAAAGAAGAGAAATAAATACGCGCACTATTAATAATTATTTATACACAAAGAACATTTTAAAACGATAGAAAATGGCAGATTTAAAAGATTTCGCAGAACAATTAGTTAACCTTTCGGTAAAAGAAGTAAATGAGTTAGCTACTATATTAAAAGATGAATATGGTATCGAGCCTGCAGCTGCTGCTGTAGCTATGGCTGGTCCAGCTGGTGGTGGTGATGATGCTGCCGATGAGCAAACAGAATTCGATGTAATTCTTAAAGCTGCAGGTGGATCTAAATTAGCAGTAGTTAAATTGGTTAAAGAACTTACAGGATTAGGACTTAAAGAAGCTAAGGGATTAGTTGATGAAGCTCCAAAACCAGTAAAAGAAGGAGTTTCTAAAGATGAAGCTGAAGCATTAAAAGCACAATTAGAAGAAGCAGGAGCCGAGGTTGAGCTTAAATAAGCTTAGCACAAGCAATATATTTAGGTTTAGACCTCGGGACTAGCTCCCGAAGGTCTAAACCCTTTTGCGTATATGAAGCTTACGCCTTATAACGCACCCATATTTTATATAAATTATAATTCCGTCCATTGATGTTAGCAACGCAAACTGAAAGATTGAATTTCTCTTCTGTAAAGAACAAGCCTGATTATCCAGACTTTTTGGATGTCCAAATTAAGTCGTTTCAGGACTTCTTTCAATTAGAAACAAAATCAGAAGAAAGAGGAGATGAAGGTCTCTATAACACTTTCCTGGAAAACTTTCCTATTACAGATACCCGCAATCAATTCGTATTAGAATTCCTGGATTATTTTGTGGATCCACCAAGATATTCCATTCAGGAATGTATAGAACGTGGTTTGACTTATAGCGTGCCGTTAAAGGCTCGTTTAAAATTATATTGTACAGATCCAGAACACGAAGATTTCGAAACTATTGTACAGGATGTGTATTTGGGAACTATCCCTTATATGACTCCTAGTGGAACATTTTGTATAAATGGAGCAGAGCGAGTAGTTGTTTCTCAGTTGCACCGTTCACCTGGTGTTTTCTTTGGACAGTCTTTCCATGCGAATGGAACAAAATTATATTCTGCCCGAGTAATTCCTTTTAAAGGATCTTGGATAGAATTTGCTACCGATATCAACAACGTAATGTACGCGTATATCGATAGAAAGAAAAAATTACCTGTTACTACACTTTTCCGTGCAATTGGGTTTGAAAGAGATAAGGACATCCTTGAGATCTTTGACCTTGCAGAGGAAGTAAAAGTTTCTAAAACAGGACTTAAAAAATATCTTGGTCGTAAATTAGCGGCAAGAGTATTAAATACATGGTATGAAGATTTCGTAGATGAAGATACTGGAGAAGTGGTATCTATTGAGCGAAATGAAATTGTATTAGACCGTGATACAGAATTGAACAAAGATCATATCGAGGAAATCCTTGAGACTGGTAATAAAACTATTTTGCTTCACAAGGAAGATAACTCTACTGGAGATTATGCAATTATTCATAATACATTGCAAAAAGATCCAACAAACTCTGAAAAAGAAGCTGTTGAGCATATCTACCGTCAATTACGTAATGCAGAACCGCCAGATGAGGAAACTGCACGTGGAATTATAGATAAATTGTTCTTTTCAGACCAACGTTACTCTTTAGGAGAAGTGGGTCGTTACAGAATGAACAAAAAACTTGGTCTTGATATTGGAATGGATAAGCAAGTGCTTACCAAGGAAGATATTATCACTATTGTAAAATATTTAATAGAGTTAATAAACTCTAAAGCAGAGATAGATGATATCGATCACTTATCTAACCGTCGTGTTAGAACAGTAGGAGAGCAGCTTTCTCAGCAATTTGGTGTTGGTTTGGCACGTATGGCACGAACTATTCGTGAGCGTATGAACGTTCGTGATAATGAAGTGTTTACTCCTATAGATTTGATTAATGCTAAGACCTTGTCTTCTGTAATTAATTCCTTCTTTGGAACCAACCAGTTATCTCAGTTTATGGATCAAACGAATCCATTGGCAGAGATAACCCACAAGCGTAGATTATCTGCATTAGGACCAGGTGGACTTTCAAGAGAAAGAGCAGGGTTTGAGGTACGTGATGTTCACTATACACACTACGGGAGACTTTGTCCTATTGAAACTCCAGAGGGACCAAACATTGGATTGATCTCTTCACTTTCTGTTTTTGCAAAAGTGAACAGTATGGGATTCATTGAAACTCCTTACAGAACTGTAGATAACGCAAAAATCAATTTTTCTGATGAGCCTATTTATTTAAGTGCTGAAGAAGAAGAGAACAAAAAGATTGCACAGGCCAACATTCCTTTAAAAGATGATGGTACTATAAATACAGATAAGGTTATTGCACGTATGGAAGGTGACTTCCCGGTAGTAGATCCAAAAGAGATCCACTATATAGATGTTGCACCAAACCAAATATCTTCCATATCGGCTTCGTTAATTCCATTCTTGGAACATGATGATGCCAACAGAGCATTGATGGGATCTAACATGATGCGTCAGGCGGTTCCTTTATTAAGAGCGGAATCTCCTATTGTTGGTACTGGTCTGGAAAGACAAGTGGCTACAGATTCTCGTGTATTGATCAACGCTGAAGGAGAAGGGGAAGTTGAGTATGTAGATGCTGAAAAAATTACCATTAAGTACGATCGTACAGAAGATGACAGAATGGTGAGTTTTGAAAGTGATTCTAAAACTTACAACCTTATCAAATTTAGAAAAACAAACCAAGGTACTTCTATTAACCTAAGACCAATTGTAAATGTTGGTGATAGAGTTACTAAAGGTCAAGTACTTTGTCAAGGGTATGCTACAGAAGCTGGGGAACTTGCTTTAGGTAGAAACATGAAGGTTGCCTTCATGCCTTGGAAAGGATATAACTTTGAGGATGCAATTGTAATTTCTGAAAGAGTTGTAAGAGAAGATGTATTTACTTCTATTCATATAGATGAATATTCATTAGAAGTTAGAGATACCAAATTAGGTAACGAAGAGCTTACTAATGATATTCCAAACGTTTCTGAAGAAGCCACTAAGGACTTGGATGAAAACGGTATGATTAGAATTGGAGCTGAAGTGAAGCCCGGTGATATTCTTATTGGAAAGATCACTCCGAAAGGAGAAAGTGATCCAACTCCTGAAGAAAAATTATTACGTGCGATCTTTGGTGATAAAGCGGGAGATGTAAAAGATGCTTCGTTAAAAGCGCACCCATCATTAAGAGGGGTTGTAATTAACAAGAAACTTTTTGCAAGAGCTGTAAAAGATAAGCGTAAAAGAGTTCAGGATAAAGAGGACGTTACTGCATTAGAGAAAAACTATGATGCTAAATTCAATGTTCTTAAAGCTGAATTGATCGAGAAATTGTTTACGATTGTTGGAGGTAAAACTGCACAAGGAGTTATAAACGATTTAGGGGAAGAAGTAATGCCAAAAGGTAAGAAATACACTCTAAAGATGTTAAATTCTGTAGACGATTATACGCACCTTACACAAGGAACGTGGACTACAGATGATCATTTAAACAAATTAGTAGCAGATCTTCTTCATAACTACAAGATTAAGGAAAACGATCTTCAAGGAAACTTAAGAAGAGAGAAATTCACGATCTCTGTTGGAGATGAATTACCTGCAGGAATTATAAAATTAGCAAAAATTTATGTTGCTAAGAAGAGAAAACTGAAGGTTGGAGATAAGATGGCGGGACGTCACGGTAACAAAGGTATTGTTGCACGTATCGTTCGTCAGGAAGATATGCCTTTCTTAGAAGATGGAACTCCTGTAGATATCGTATTGAACCCACTTGGGGTACCTTCCCGTATGAACATTGGTCAAATTTATGAGACTGTGTTAGGATGGGCAGGACAAAAATTAGGTAGAAAATATGCTACTCCAATTTTTGACGGTGCTACATTAGATCAGATCAATGAATTAACAGATGAAGCCGGTGTGCCAAGATTTGGACATACGCATCTTTACGATGGTGGAACTGGAGATAGATTTGATCAAGCTGCAACTGTAGGTGTTATTTATATGTTGAAATTAGGACATATGATTGATGATAAGATGCACGCACGTTCTATAGGACCATACTCTCTTATTACGCAACAACCATTAGGTGGTAAAGCGCAATTTGGAGGTCAACGTTTTGGTGAGATGGAAGTTTGGGCGTTAGAGGCTTATGGAGCTTCTGCAACTTTGCGTGAGATCTTAACCGTAAAATCGGATGATGTAATTGGTAGAGCTAAAACTTACGAGGCAATCGTAAAAGGAGAGCCTATGCCAGAGCCGGGACTACCTGAATCTTTCAACGTGTTAATGCACGAATTGAAAGGATTAGGATTGGATATTAGATTAGAAGAATAATATACTGTTAGTATAGGTGTAGTGCGAAAGTGCTCAACCTATAATACAGGATTTTCACAATAATTAGATAGCATTGATTATGGCTAGAAATAATGAAAAGAGTACAGAACAGAGGTTTGATAAAATCTCTATAGGTTTAGCTTCCCCGGAATCCATTTTAGCGGCATCCAGAGGAGAAGTTCTTAAGCCTGAAACTATCAATTATCGTACGCACAAGCCTGAGCGTGACGGGTTATTCTGTGAGCGAATTTTTGGTCCTGTAAAGGATTACGAATGTGCCTGTGGAAAATATAAAAGAATCCGATACAAAGGAATTGTATGTGATAGATGTGGGGTAGAAGTTACAGAGAAAAAAGTACGTCGTGACCGTGTTGGGCACATTAACTTGGTTGTACCTGTAGCACATATCTGGTATTTCCGTTCTTTACCAAACAAAATAGGATACTTATTGGGTCTTCCATCCAAGAAATTGGACATGATTATTTACTACGAACGTTATGTAGTGATCCAGGCAGGTATTGCAAAGAATGCTGAAGGTGAACCAGTAAAAAAGATGGACTTCTTAACAGAAGAAGAATATCTTGATATTTTAGACACCCTTCCACAAGAAAATCTTTATTTGGACGATGCAGATCCAAATAAATTCATCGCTAAGATGGGAGCTGAATGTTTGATAGAACTTTTAAAAAGAATAGATCTTGATGAGCTTTCTTACGATTTAAGACATAAAGCGAACAACGAAACTTCTAAACAACGTAAAACAGAGGCTTTAAAAAGACTTCAGGTTGTAGAGGCTTTCCGTGATGCAAATAAGAATAGAGAGAACCTTCCGGAATGGATGATTATGAAGGTTGTGCCAATTACTCCTCCAGAACTTAGACCTTTAGTGCCTTTGGATGGTGGACGTTTTGCAACTTCAGATTTAAATGATCTTTACCGTAGAGTTATTATTCGTAACAATCGTTTAAAGCGATTGATGGAAATTAAAGCTCCAGAGGTAATTCTTCGTAACGAAAAACGTATGCTACAGGAATCTGTAGATTCGTTATTCGATAATACAAGAAAGTCTTCAGCAGTAAAAACAGATTCTAACAGACCATTAAAATCCCTTTCAGATTCCTTAAAAGGAAAACAAGGGCGTTTCCGTCAGAACTTACTTGGTAAGCGTGTAGATTATTCTGCTCGTTCTGTAATTGTTGTAGGACCAGAATTAAAAATGTTTGAATGTGGTATTCCTAAGGATATGGCTGCAGAACTTTACAAGCCTTTCGTGATTAGAAAACTAATCGAAAGAGGAATTGTAAAAACTGTGAAGTCTGCCAAGAAGATCATAGACAAAAAAAGAACCAGTTGTTTGGGATATATTAGAGAATGTTCTTAAAGGACATCCTGTATTATTGAACAGGGCTCCTACGCTTCACCGTTTAGGAATCCAGGCATTCCAACCAAAACTTATTGAAGGAAAAGCAATCCAACTTCACCCATTAGCAACTACGGCATTCAACGCCGATTTTGATGGGGATCAAATGGCGGTACACTTGCCACTTGGACCAGAAGCTATCTTGGAAGCGCAACTTTTAATGTTAGGTTCTCACAACATATTGAACCCTGCTAATGGATCACCAATTACGGTTCCATCTCAGGATATGGTACTTGGTCTTTATTACATGACCAAACAAAGAGTATCTACAGATGAAGTGAAGATTAAAGGGCAAGGACTTACTTTTTATTCAGCAGAAGAGGTTGTTATCGCTTTCAACGAGAAAATGGTAGATCTTAATGCTTCAATAAAAATAAGAACGCTAGATTTAAATGAAGAAGGAGAATTAGTTAAGAAAGTTATTGAAACTACCACTGGTAGAGTATTGTTTAATGAAACAGTACCTGCAAAAGCTGGGTTTATCAATGAGGTTTTAACTAAAAAATCTTTACGTGATATTATTGGAAGAGTATTAAAGTTAACAAGTGTTGCTGAAACTGCTGAATTCCTTGATCAGATCAAAACTTTAGGATATAAATTCGCTTATACAGGTGGTTTATCATTCAGTTTAGGTGATATTATTATCCCGGAAGAAAAGCAATCTATGATTGATGAAGCCAACGAACAGGTGGAAGGAATCATTGGTAACTATAACATGGGTCTTATTACCAATAACGAGCGTTATAATCAGGTAATTGATATTTGGACTGCAACAAATGCAGGACTTACAGAATTGGCAATGAAGCGTATCCGTGAGGATAACCAAGGATTCAACTCTGTGTATATGATGCTTGATTCTGGTGCGCGTGGATCTAAAGAACAGATTCGTCAGTTAACCGGAATGCGTGGATTGATGGCTAAGCCTAAGAAATCCAACTCTGGAGGAGGAGAAATTATTGAAAACCCGATTTTATCCAACTTTAAGGAAGGTCTTTCAATTCTTGAATACTTTATCTCGACTCACGGTGCTCGTAAAGGTCTTGCCGATACTGCACTTAAAACTGCCGATGCGGGTTACTTAACTCGTAGATTGGTAGATGTTTCACAAGATGTTATTGTTAATGAAGAAGACTGTGGAACATTAAGAGGAGTAGAAGTTACACCACTTAAGAAGAATGATGAAATAGTAGAATCTTTAGGAGAACGTATTGTAGGAAGAATTTCCTTAAATGATATTTATAACCCTTTAACTGAAGAACTTTTAGTTTCTACGGGAGAAGAGATTTCTGAAGATGCTGTTAAGAAAATAAACGAAGCACCTATTCCAAGTGTTGAAGTAAGATCTGCTCTTACTTGTGAGGCTAAGAAAGGAATTTGTGTGAAATGTTACGGTAGAAACCTTGCAACCAATAAATTGGTGCAACGTGGAGAAGCTGTAGGTGTTGTTGCTGCGCAATCTATTGGAGAGCCGGGAACACAACTTACACTACGTACCTTCCACGTGGGTGGTATTGCAGGAAACATTTCAGAAGAAAACAAACTTATTGTTAAGTTTGGTGGAGTTGCAGAAATTGAAGATTTAAAGGTTGTAAAAGGTGAAGGTCCAGATGGAAGTATTACCGATATCGTGATCTCTAGAACTTCAGAGCTTAAAGTAAAGGATAAGAAAACCGGAGTTGTACTTAGTACTAATAACATCCCTTATGGTTCTCAAATCTTTATTAAGAGTGGCGACACTGTGAAGCTAATGATGTTGTTTGTCAGTGGGATCCTTATAACGGGGTGATCATTTCAGAATTTGCTGGTAAGATTAAGTACGAGAATATCGAACAAGGATATACCTACCAAGTTGAAATAGATGAGCAAACCGGATTCCAGGAAAAAGTAATTTCAGATTCTAAGAACAAGAAAATGATTCCAACCTTACTTATTTTAGGTAAGAAGGATGAAGTTATTCGTTCTTATAACCTACCGGTTGGGGCTCACCTTATGGTAGATAAAGATGAAAAGATCAAGGTTGGTAAGATTTTGGTTAAAATACCTAGAAAATCTTCTAAAGCCGGGGATATTACAGGAGGTCTTCCACGTGTAACCGAATTATTCGAAGCGCGTAACCCTTCTAACCCTGCAGTTGTTAGTGAGATAGATGGTGTGATTTCTTTTGGTAAGATCAAAAGAGGTAACCGTGAGATTATCGTTGAGTCTAAATTAGGAGAAGTTAAAAAGTATTTAGTTAAACTTTCTAACCAGATTCTAGTTCAGGAGAACGATTACGTACGTGCGGGAATGCCATTATCTGATGGATCTATTACTCCGGAAGACATCTTGAGTATTAAAGGACCAAACGCGGTTCAGCAATACTTGGTGAATGAAGTACAAGAAGTATATCGTTTACAAGGGGTGAAGATTAACGACAAGCACTTTGAAGTTGTTGTAAGACAAATGATGCGTAAAGTAAGAATCGTAGATTCTGGGGATACTATTTTCTTAGAGAACCAATTAATCCATAAGTCAGACTTCATTGAAGAAAATGACAATCTATTTGGATTGAAGGTAATTGAAAATCCAGGAGAGTCTACTAAACTGAAAGCGGGTCAGCTTGTAAGTGTTCGTGAACTAAGAGATGAGAATTCATCTTTAAGAAGAGAGGATAAAGAACTTGCTACAGCTAGAGATGCGGTAAATGCAACAGCAACACCAATTCTACAAGGTATAACAAGAGCTTCCCTACAAACTAAATCATTCATCTCTGCAGCTTCCTTCCAGGAAACTACGAAGGTGTTAAATGAGGCAGCGGTAGCCGGTAAGATAGATTACCTAGAAGGACTTAAGGAGAACGTTATCGTTGGACATAAGATCCCTGCAGGTACTGGAATGCGTGCTTATGATAACATTATTGTTGGTTCTAAAGAGGATCTTAACGAAATGATGGAGAAAAAGCAGGAAGTAAACTATAATTAATAAATTCGTTTCCTGTTTTGCTGAAAAGTGGGACAGGAAATAAATCATAAGAAATCTGCATTTTTTGACGCTTCGGCCGATTGAATGCAGATTTTCTTATTTTAGACAAAACTATTGAAATTATGAGTGATGATAAAAATGCAAAACAAGGACAGATTAATATAGAACTGGATGAAAAAATAGCTGAAGGAACCTATTCCAATTTAGCTATTATCAATCATTCTGTTTCAGAATTCGTGGTGGATTTTGTGAGTATAATGCCCGGAACACCCAAAAGCAAGGTAAAATCAAGGATTATTTTAACGCCGCAACACGCTAAGAGATTATTGAAGGCCTTGGGAGATAATGTGAAGCGTTTTGAAAAAGCACATGGTGAAATAAAGGATTACGAGCAACCGCCTATTCCATTGAATTTTGGCCCAACTGGACAGGCCTAAATTTTTTATGTATAGTATGTCACTTCGAGCGGAGTCGAGAAGTTTTAATAGTTGTATTTCAAATCATATTTCGACAATCTCAATATGACACATTCAATTATAAATAAAACCCTGAAGAGTTTTCTTCAGGGTTTTATTTATGAACTCACTTCAACTTGTCATTCTGAACGAAATGAAATGGAGTGAAGAATCTCTGGAGAATTAATGAGATTCATCTCCCGAAAGCTTTCGGGATCGGAATGAAATTTTGTACTTAAAGATTATCAAAAACCCCGAAGGATCTCCTTCGGGGTTTTATATTTTTATAAAAAAAACGTCGCTGTTAAAACTCAGATACCAAATGAAATTTAATACTCGGATATTTAGATTGTGTCATTTGTAAAGAGAACTGAGAATCGGCGAAGAAAACCAATTGTCCTCTTTTGTCTTTAGCTAAGAATTTTGATTTCACTCTTTTAAAGTCTTTAAATTCTTCACTTTTTGGATCTTTTACTTCTACCCAAGTCGCTTTAAATACATTTACATTTTCATAGGTACATTTAGCACCATATTCATGCTCTAATCTGTACTGAATAACTTCAAATTGCAAAGCTCCAACCGTTCCAATTACTTTCCGATTGTTCATTTCCAGAGTAAATAACTGTGCAACTCCTTCGTCCATTAGCTGATCTATCCCTTTTTCCAACTGCTTGGATTTCATAGGGTCAGCGTTATTGATATATCTAAAATGTTCCGGAGAAAAACTTGGGATACCTCTGTAATTAAGCACTTCCCCTTCAGTTAAGGTATCTCCAATTTTAAAGTTTCCGGTATCGTGTAATCCCACAATATCGCCAGGATACGAAGTGTCTACAATTTCCTTCTTTTCAGCAAAGAATGCATTCGGACTCGAGAATTTTAAATTTTTCCTATGTCTCACATGCAAATAGGGTTTATTTCTTTCAAAAATTCCTGATACTATCTTTATAAATGCTAAACGGTCACGGTGCTTTGGATCCATATTGGCATGAATTTTAAATACAAAACCGGTAAATTGTTTTTCGTTAGGTTCTACAGTTCTTTCTTCACTGTCTTTTGCACGGGGAGTTGGTGCTATACTAACAAAACAATCTAATAATTCTCGTACTCCAAAATTATTAAGCGCAGACCCAAAGAATACCGGTTGTAAATTTCCTTCTAAGTATTCCTTATTATCAAAATTCGGGTAAACACCGTCTATTAATTCAATTTCTTCCCGTAAAGTATTAGCAGCTTTAGAGCCTAAAAGTTCATCTAATTTTTCAGATTTCAAATCGGAGATTTCAATGGTCTCTTCAATGTCTTTTCTGGAATCTCCAGTAAATAGGTTGATATTCTTCTCCCAGATATTATAAATCCCTTTAAAGTCGTAACCCATTCCAATAGGAAAACTTAAAGGAGTAACTCTTAAGCTCAATTTTTGCTCTATCTCATCTAAAAGTTCAAAGGCATCTTTTCCTTCACGATCCATTTTATTTATAAAAACGATCATTGGGATATTTCGCATTCTACAAACCTCTACGAGTTTTTCGGTTTGTTCCTCTACACCTTTCGCAACATCTATCACCACAATAACGCTATCTACAGCGGTTAAAGTTCTAAAAGTGTCTTCAGCAAAATCCTTATGACCTGGAGTATCTAGAATATTTATTTTTATTCCGTCATATTCAAACGCCAAAACCGAGGTTGCTACAGAAATTCCACGCTGCCGCTCGATTTCCATGAAATCACTAGTGGCACCTTTTTTTATTTTATTAGATTTTACCGCCCCGGCTTCTTGGATTGCCCCACCAAAAAGTAAAAGTTTTTCAGTTAAAGTGGTTTTTCCGGCATCTGGGTGAGAAATAATGCCAAATGTTCTCCTTCTTTTTATCTCGTCGGTAAATTTCATATCCTTATTTAAGGCTGCAAAGATAAAATTTTTGATCTAGAAATGGGAATTGTTCCGGGATTTGGATCTTAATATTTAAAAATGCATTTCCCGTCCTTAGCACCTACTTTTCCTATGATTTGGTGATGCTATTTTGTATTTTTGGTTTTCAATTTTAGTTATGACCGAAGAAAAAGTGATCTTGGTAAATCAAAAGGATGAGCCTATTGGTTTAATGCCAAAGATGGAAGCCCACGAAAAAGGACTCTTACACCGTGCATTTTCCGTATTTATATTTAATGAAAAGAAGGAGTTAATGCTTCAACAAAGAGCATTAACAAAATACCATTCCCCGGGACTTTGGACTAACACATGCTGTAGCCATCAAAGAGAAGGAGAGACTAATATTGAAGCCGGAAAAAGACGTTTACAGGAAGAAATGGGTTTTTCTACAGAATTAGAAGATACCATTTCCTTCATTTATAAGGCGCCATTTGATAATGGTTTGACAGAGCATGAATTTGACCACATCTTGGTTGGAAACTATAATAAACAACCACAATTGAATCCTGAGGAAGCTGAAGCATGGAAATGGGTGGGTCTAGACGATGTGGCCAAGGATATGGAAAATAACCCAACGGCATATACCGAATGGTTTAAAATTATTTTTGAAAAATATTACCAATCTATAGAACGATGAAAGTAACTGTACATAGAAAGGCTCATTTTAACGCTGCGCACAGATTATATCGTAAGGACTGGGATGATGATAAGAATCGGGATATATTCGGAAAATGCAGCAACCCTAATTTTCACGGCCATAATTATGAATTAACAGTATCTGTAAAAGGAGATATAGACCCGGAAACAGGATTTGTGGTAGATATGAAGGTTTTAAAAAATCTTATTGCTTCTGAAATAGAAGAGTATCTAGATCATAAGAATTTAAATGTTGAAGTAGAAGAATTTAAAAAACTAAATCCTACCGCCGAAAACATCGCTGTTGTTATTTGGAATAGATTAAGACCAAAATTAGTACAGAGCTTAGAACTTAGTATAACCCTATATGAAACACCAAGAAATTTTGTAACTTATAAGGGCGAGTAAATGGATTTAAAAATTGGTGATAAGATTCCAAATATTAGTATTCCGGATGAATCTGGGCAACTATTTGAATTAAACAAATTCTCTGGAAAGAAAGCGTTGGTTGTATATTTTTATCCGAAGAACTTTACTCCCGGTTGTGTAAAGGAAGCTTGTGATTTTAGGGATAAATATGAAGATTTTAAGGCATTGAATGCAGAAGTGATTGGAATAAGTTCCGACTCTGAAGCTTCACATAAAAGGTTTAAAACCAAATATAAATTACCATTCATATTTTTATCTGATATAAATAAAAAAGCGCGCTCTGCCTTTGGGGTGAAGCCATCATTAATGGGGCTTTTACCGGGAAGAGTAACTTTCGTGTTTGATAAAGGTGGTAAGCTCATTATGCAGTATAACAACCTAAATGCTGCATCTCACACCAAAAAAGCATTAGAAAAACTTAAGACATAACAGGATGAGGAATGAATTGTATCTTTTGAAATTTGAGCCTATAATTAAAGAAAAGATTTGGGGTGGAAGTAAGTTGAAATCTTTATTCAATAAGAACACAGTATCTAATAAAACCGGAGAGAGCTGGGAAATATCAGATCTTGAAAATGATACTTCTATAGTTGCCAATGGTAAATTAAAAGGCAAATCTCTTCAGTGGTTACTAAAGAAATATAAAGAAGAATTGGTTGGAAAGGATGTGTTTAAGAACTTCGGAATTAAATTTCCTCTGCTTATAAAGTATATTGATGCTGCAGAAAACCTATCAATTCAACTTCATCCTAACGATAAGATTGCAAAGGAAAAGCATAACTCATTCGGCAAGACCGAAATGTGGTATATCGTGCAGGCAGATAAGGATGCTGAACTTATTTTAGGCTTTAAAGAGCCAATTTCAAAATCTAAGTATGTAGAATTAGTTGAAAATAATGCTCTTCCTAGAGCTTTAAATAGAATTAAGGTACAGGTTGGGGATGCTTTTATTATCCCTCCTGGCTTGGTTCATGCCATTGGGAAAGGAGTTATGCTGGCAGAGATTCAGCAAACTTCGGATGTTACTTATAGAATTTACGATTGGGATAGAAAAACTGAAACTGGGCAAAAAAGAGAATTACATACAGATCTGGCATTGGAAGCAATTGATCTTTCAAGTGAAAATGGCCATGAAATAGCATATAAGATTCAGCCAAATGCTACATCAAAAATAATAAATACCACTTATTTTAAGACTAACATTATTTCGGTGGAAGGAGAGTTTAGCAAAGATTATGCTGAAAAAGACTGTTTTTTAATACTGATGGGAGTGGAAGGAGAATCAATTGTTAGCTTAGAAAATGGAAATCCCGAAATTTTGAAACAAGGGGAAACCTTACTAATACCGGCTTCTGCTTCAAAAATTAAAATAAATAGTACAGGAGCAAAAATTTTAGAGGTAAGTGTGTAGTATTATTGGAAAATAGATTAAATTCGCAACTTAAAATTTAGAAAATATGGCAAGTAAGAGATTGTTAAAAAGGGATGTGAATTATGTGATGGGAGATATTATTGAAGCTGCATATATCCACCAATTAGCAGATCCTAAGCAAGACCCTAAAAAAACTGAGGCGATTGTTGATGAAGCTATCGTAGCTTTTGACGAATTGATCGCTAAAATCAATCAGAAGAATGTTGAAGATAAAAAGAAGCATTTTAAAGGTATAGAAAAGGAACTTGAAACTAAAGCAAATGCTTTGGTAGAGAAGATCAATAAGTTATAATATTTATTAGACGCCGATGTAGCTCAGCTGGCTAGAGCAGCTGATTTGTAATCAGCAGGTCGTGGGTTCGAGTCCCTCCATCGGCTCTAAAAAAAA
>NZ_AJLT01000022.1 GCF_000258765.1 Gillisia marina | reverse complement strand
CTACATCGACGAATGGTAACCCAAAAGCCACAGTATTTTCAATTTTACTGATTTAATGGTCTTTACAACATTAAACAACTACCATTCGTCGAAAATTCTAAATTGTATGTTAAACTTTTATGCCTTTCATCGATTAGTAATTTCATTTCATCGATAATAACATGTAGTTTATCTATATTTAACTATCTAATTATTCAAACACCCACGATTATGAAAAACGTACAAACTTTTATCGGAATTTTAATCTTATGTTTTTCTACTTCAATCCTCGCTCAAGCAACCGCATCTTTTAATGCATCGGTTACAATTATACAACCAATAGGAATTACAACAACCTCAGACCTTAAATTTGCAAATGTAGATGCCAAGAATGGTGGGGATGTAACACTGTCTCCTAATAGTACAAGATCAACTTCCGGAGAAGTGGAATTGGCAGAGGGTGGAGCTGTATCTGCTGCATCATTCGAGATTACTGGAGAGCCTGGATATACTTACTCAGTAACTTTACCTGGTGATAATTATGTATTATCTAATGGAAGTGAAACTATGGAGATTAATAATTTCACTTCAGATTTTAATAGTGAGAACGCACTTGCAGTTGGATCCCAAACAATTAATGTAGGAGCAACCTTAAAAGTAAATCCTAACCAAACTCCCGGTAACTATGTAAATCAAGGTGGGTTTAATGTAACTGTGAATTATAACTAGGATCTATAACCTTTATTTATACTTAATTTCTTTATAAGAATTAATCTTACTAATTATCTTATCCTTAAAATTTCTTTCTTTATTATTCCTGTATAATTATTTGAGAACAAGCGTACTCTTCTCTAGAAATTTAAATTACTTCCTTTAATAATATTATTCCATCTATAGTTTAATGATTGGAAAAAAAAATTCTATTAGCATACTTATTAAAATGAACTATCCCTTAAAAAGAATATTTCCATACTACTTCATCTAATTAACTTAGTATAATCTATTGGATTTTTATAAAATTTTAATTTATCTATAAAAAGTCCAAATTTTTCAGGACATTAATGATTAAACGCCAAATCGCTTAAAAGATTATTTTTCAACTTAGTCTCAAATTTGTGCTTCAAAGTAGTTGAGACAAAATCTTAAGTAAACTTACTTAAAACCAAAACTGGTAAATCTTTAAAATTACCCAAACTGGAAAATCTCCATCAAAAAACATCAATTAATCATAATGATTGAATTGGCGGGGTAAATAGATCCAATTCATTGGATAGGTATAATTAGTTTCAAGATTTCATAAAAAGTGCATAAAAACGCTTTTTCGTACCATTAATCTATAATTTGCTATTTATACTTACAATTTATAGATAGGAGCTATCCGAATGTCATTTTAAAAGGCAAGCATCGCCATTTAATGATGTCGCAATTTTATAGTAAAAGACCAAATAAATATCATCAAAATGATTAAAAAATCAACTTTTGCTGCATTTTATTTACCAAAACAGAGAAAATTTTAAAGTTTATGACAGCTTTTGCTTCCCAAACACATCTAAATAAATGCATTTCGTCGTATCTAATGTGCTTTTCATCGAGTTTTTGAAGTTTTTTAGGAGTTCTCCATTTATATTAGCTCATCTTTGTACTGTTATTATTAACGACCCAAATTACCTACTTATGAAAAAAATTACTTTTATTCTAATCGCCCTAATTACAGGAACCACATTTGCACAAAGTGCAGAAGGTACAGCTACAGTGAATGCTGCAATCGTAAGCCCAATTACAATTTCTAATTCTTCTAGTAATCTTGATTTTGGTAATATTGCTACGCCGGACGCAGCTACAGACATTGTTGTAAGCACAGCAGGTACAAGAACAGCTGTTGCCGGAGTAACTATTCCAGGAGGAACTATTTCTGCAGCTTCGTTTACGATCAATGCAGCAAATACTTATGGATATACAATATCAATACCTGCAATAGATCTAAAGCGCGCCGGTGAGGCAGATATGTCTGTATCATTTTCTAGTAGTTTAGGTGCAACTAGTACTGGAACAGGTGCAGATCAAACTTTAAATGTTGGTGGAACACTTACGGTAGGTGCATCGCAAGGAGCAGGAGCTTATACAGGGACTGCTACAGTGACTGTTGCTTACCAATAAATAATTGTGAATTTATTATAATATAATAGTAACGCCGCCAAATGGCGGCGTTATTTATTTAAAATCAACTTAGATGAATAAGTTTATTATATTGATATTCTCTTTATTTACGGTTATTGGTTATGCACAATCATCAGCATCCACTTCTATAAATACTTCAGCTAAAATTGTGAACCCTATAAAGATCACAAAATCTGTAGATTTAAATTTTGGAAATGTGATTGGAGGATTTAATGCTGGAACATTAGTACTTTCTCCAGATGGTACAAGAACAGCAAATGGGGTTCAAATTTCCAACGCTACTCCTGGGGAAGTAAATGCTGCAGAAGCTCTAGTTACACACGGCAATAATAATTATGCAATCACTTTACCAAACACCTTTTCCTTATTTAATGAGGATAACCCTTCCCAATCATTAAAAATTGACCAGTTTACTGTAAGTCCAACTTCTAATGGTGATAATGAGGGAACTGATGTTTTAAAAATTGGAGCAACCTTAAATTTGGAAGCGAACCAAGTTCCTGGATCTTACTCTAATCCTTCAGGATTTAATGTTACCGTGTCTTATAATTAGACGCTAAATTATCTAATTTGGTTTTCCTATATTTGAAACACCGAATTCTATAATTTAAATTATTGATAAAGTCAACCCTTATGGTTTTTAATGTTCTGAAATTAGTTTCCGCTTTAATTCTTACGAACTTATTGGTTTGCTCTTCTGCTTTAGCTCAAGGTGACCTCATGATATTACCAAAAAGATTGGTTTTTGATGGTACGCAGCGCGCTCAAGAAATTAGTTTAGCCAATACAGGTTCAGATTCTGCTACATATGCGATTTCTATGGTTCAGTATAAAATGACTGAAAATGGAAGTTTTGAGGAAATAACTGAGGCTGAAGAAGGATTGAACTTTGCTTCAGATTATTTAAGATATTACCCTAGAAGAGTTGTTTTAGGTCCTAATGAAGCTCAAACAGTAAGAGTTCAAGTTACAAAAACCGGGTCCTTACTAGAGGGCGAATATAGATCTCACATCTATTTTAGGGCGGTAGAAGAACAGACTGCGCTTGGATCAGATGCTGAAGACGATAATACGGAGTCAATATCTATAAACATTAAAGCCGTATTTGGAATTAGTATTCCTGTAATAATAAGACAGGGGGTTTCTACTACAAAAATAGCCATTTCCAATGTTAATCTTAATTTAGAAGAAGAAACCAATCCGGTTTTAGAGATGATTGTTAATAGAAATGGAAACATGTCTGTTTATGGAAACTTAAGTGTAAAACATATTTCTTCTGAAGGTAAAAAAACAGATGTAGGCACGGTAAAAGGTATCGCCATCTATACTCCAAATAAATTAAGAAAGTTTAGACTTCCTATAAACCCAATTGAAGGGGTGAATTTTAATTCCGGAAGATTAGAAATAACTTTTAAGTCTGAAACAGATAAAAATATATACGCTGAAAGTTTACATGATTTGAATTAGTCCCAAACTAAATTCTATGGTAAGAAATTACTTTTTGAACTATTACCTAAATAAATTAAAAGGTACACAGCATCTTATGTGTATCCTCTTATGCATACTTGCTCTTAGTTTTTCCAGTAATATCTTTGGACAGTCAATTAGTACTCCTGTAGTTACGGGCACTCCTGTTTGTGGAGGCTCCTCAATCCAGGTTAGTTTTAGAGTTACTAATGGAAATGGAAGCAATGAAAGGTTTAGAACAACCACTACTTATGAACTTTTTGATATAACCGGAGGGCAGGAATTTCAAACAGGCTCATTTACTGCTTCTAATGCCCCAAATAATAGGAATGGTGCTTCCGCTCAAATTACCTTAACCGTACCTATACCTAACAATGCTGGTCTTTATCCAACTAGTAATGATTATCAAGTAAGAGTTCGAAGTACTAACCCTGACGCTAATTTCTCTCCATATTCTTCGCAATTTATTGTAAATAATGATCCAACTCCTACCCCAACTGCCTCCAACAGCGGGCCTATTTGTATTGGTGGAGATGTAAATTTAACTGCATCAAACATTTCGGGAGCAACCTATAGTTGGACAGGTCCTAATGGATTTACATCAAACTTACAAAACCCAACATTAAATAATTCTAGTATTAGCATGGCAGGTACCTACCGTGTAACTGCTACAGTAAATGGATGTACTAGTGCAGAAGCTACAACTGATGTTACAGGAAGTGCTTCTTTAGATGATCAAACCACGCGAGGTACCAACTCTTGGATTGGACATGTATACGATGGAGTTAATTTTAATACCTATGCGGGAAATTATACAACTCCTTTCTTTTTCAATGAAAATTTTGGAGGAAATGCAAATTGCTATGAAATAACCTCTAATGGAAGTCCTATTGATATTTATACCGAAACCTTCTCTGTTATTTATAAGGCGAATATAACTGTTGGCGGAGTATATACGGTGGATATAGGAGCCGATGATGGAAACAGATTAAAAGTAGATGGGAATCTAGTATATGATGATTGGAACGATCATGGTTATAGAGTTAATAACAATATTCTTTTAAATCTTAGTGGAAATACTAATCTAGATCTAGAATACTATGAAAATGGTGGAGGAAATAGAATTAGCCTGGCAAATGCTCAATTAATTATAGAAAATATTCTTTCTGCAAATACAAGCCAGACAGTTTGTCAAAACGAAAATGCATTAACAATTTCGGGAGATACTTTTGCTACACTTCCGACCGGAATATCATTGGTTGGCACTGGATATCAATGGTATTACAACACTACTGGGGATCCCACAGCGACGATAATAATCGCCGGAGCTACAGATGCCAATTTTACTCCAGATCTTACATCAGCACCTTTTAATAGTCCTGGAATTTATTCGATCTATAGAAAAGTACTTTTAAATGGATCAAATAATACAGCTCAAATAGAACATATTTCTAATGCTGCAACTTTAGAAATTTCAAGCAATCCGACCCTAAGTTTAACAGGACCTACTACAGCATGTTTAGGAGAATCTGTTATTATTGCAGCAACATTTCAAGGGCAAGCTCCATATACAGTAACATATGAAGTGAATGGTTCTTCAACAACAACTACTGAAAGTCAAGATTATATTGAGTACCCATTTACTATAACAGGTGATACTACCATTGAATTTACAAATATTACAGATGCAAATTCTTGTACAAGTGCGATTAACGAAATTATTGCTATTTCGATTGAAAACAATTTATGGACAGGAGCAGTAAATACAGATTGGAATAATCAAGGGAATTGGTCATGTAATACCATTCCAAGCCTTACCTCTGATGTACTTATACCATCTGGACTTAGTAATTATCCTATTTTGAATACAGGAGCTGTAGGAACTGTTAAAGATCTAAGCATAGAGTCTGGTGCCACTTTAGAAATATTAGATAATACTCTAGAAATTGCAGGTTCTATTAATAATAGTGGTGTTTTTGATATTACAAATGGAGAAATAGCGTTTCGTGGAAGTAGCTCTCAAAATATACCAACAAATGTCTTTCTTAATAATACTGTTGAAAATCTTACGATTAATAATTCTTCAGGCGTAATTAATTCTTCCAATTTAATGATTACAGGAATTTTAAAAGTGACAATTGGAAATTTCAGTACCGGTGGAACTTTAACATTAGTTTCAGATGCAACACAAACTGCGCTAATCGATGGTTCTGGAAACGGTTCAATTATTGGCGATATAACTATGCAGAGATATTTAGATCCTGCTTTAGGATATAAGTATCTTAGTAGTCCGTTTCAGAATACTACAACTTCAGATTATTCCGGAGTGGTGGATCTTAGTGCTACTGCTACTTTCCCAAATTTCTATAGATATAATGAAAATAGAGAAAACTCCCTTGCTGAAGATGCAACAGGCTTTGAAAAGCATTCCGGAGCTCTTAATATTTTAGAAGGATATGCATTAAATTTTGGAAATGCAAGTGCTTCAAAAACGGTAGAAATAAGCGGTACCGTAAATAACGGTGCACAACAAATGAATTTATCTCATAATAACGGAACTTTTTCAAAAGGCTTCAATCTTGTTGGGAACCCCTACCCTTCTCCAATAGATTGGAATGCAACTTCTGGTTGGACTAAAGATAATATAGATGATGCTGTTTATTTCTTTACAGCTAGTGATCATTATACCGGTGTTTATACTTCTTTCGTAAATGGGGTGCAAAGCGGAGGTGGGAGTCTGCGAATATTATACCCTCTATGCAAGGTTTCTTTGTCCATGTAACAGATTCCCCCACAGATACTTATCCTGTATCGGCAACTTTGGGAACTACAAACGAGGTTCGAGTTACAGATTTTAGTCAGCAATTTTATAAATCTCCACTTGATGAGTATTTTACATTGCTACGATTAAATGCAACATATGATGGCAGTATTAGAAATGATGAAACTGTAATCTATTTTGAAAATGTAGCTACTGAAGCTTATGATAATAGTTATGATGCTCTAAAATTAATGAATACAGATCCTAGTGTTCCTAATTTATATAGCATTTCTAGCGACGAAAAGCCGCTATCTATTAATGGGGTATCAGCTACTTATGGTTCAGATGTTCTAAGAATTCCATTAGGATTTAACTTAGAAAATGAGGGCTGGATTACTTTATCACTAACCGATATAGAAGAAACTATACTTACTGGGTATGTTTATTTAGTAGATATGGATAAGCGAAAACGTGTAAATTTATTAGATAAAAATGAGTATCGATTTCAAGCTTCTGCCGGAAGAAATGATTCGAGATTTCATTTAGTTTTTTCAAATTCTGTAATCGATGATCCTGCTGTTATTTTTAATGATCTTTTTAGTGTAAATCAATCCGGAGGTACTGTAAAAATAAAAATGAACTTAGCTATTGGAGAAATAGGTGATATTAAAGTTTCCACGGTTACAGGACAAACTATTGAAACTCAATTTGTATCAGAAAATGATGTTATTGAGATTAATGGAATAAAGAGCTCAGGTTTATATCTAATCAGTTTTTATTCCAAAGAAGGAATTTTCACCAAAAAGGTATTAATACAAAAATGATGAAAAAATACCACGACATTTTAAAATCCTACAAACCTCTAGAAAATCTCAGGTGGATTACACTTTCATTTTTGTTATTAGGAACATTGCAATTAATCGCACAAGAAAATCCACCTATCCCAATTAGTGTTGAAGTTAGTACTGCGCAATTCTTAAATTTTGGAACATTCACTACCGGAACATCTGGCGGTAATGTTAGCGTAGACTACGATGGGCTAAGAACAGCAACAGGAGACGTCGTATTATTAAATTTTGGACCCACAGTGTCTCCCGCCCTATATGATGTAACCGCAAATCCCGGGACAATAATTAGTATAACTCATCCTACTACAGTAATGCTTTCAGGAAGTAATGGCGGAAGCATTGGTCTTTCTATAGATAGCTATAGTAAAGGAAAAGATTTTTTAGCAACAGCAAATCCTCCTTCAACGACTCCTGTTTATATTGGTGGAACATTATCTATAGGAAACCTTTCAGCAAATCCTGCCGGACAATATAGTGGTTTCGTGACTATAACTTTTATTCAACAATAATTGTAAGTAGAAGTTATTAATGAAACAAAAAGGCTATTTATACCCACTTTTTCGCTTCAAATCTTTCAAAATTAAACTTGATTACAAAATATTATTTTTTCTAATCTTTTTAATGATTAGCAATGTAAAGGCGCAAGAAATTCCGGAGTATGATGAATTAACTGTACAGCTTACAGTTCCCAAACTAGGTAATACAGAACTACCGGTAGCTATAAAAGATCAAACTGCATATCTCTCCGTCAAAGATCTCTTTGATTTTCTGAAAATAAAAAATGAAGTTAATGGCTCTAAGATTTCTGGATTTTTACTAAACCCAGAGTCAAAATATAGTATTGACTTAGACAAGCAAGAAATAAATTACAATAATAATACATATCCTTTAGCTGCTGATGATTTTATTAAAACCCCGGCTACTGCTTATTTGAAATCTGATTTTTTTGGATCTATCTTTGGGTTAAACACAAACTTTGATTTTAGAAGATTATCTGTAAATCTTATCACAGAGCTTGAGTTACCACGAATTCGTGAGCTTAGACTTCAAGAAATGCGAGATAATTTGAAAACTATAAAAGAAGGCTTTGTTGCAGATACTGTTATAAAAAGAAACTACCCTTTTTTTAAAGCTGGATGGTAGATTGGGGAGTCATTACTACGCAACAGACTAATGGTATAAATGATAATAGATTCAATCTGGGGCTAGGAACTATGATCGCTGGAGGAGAAACGAATGTACTTTTAAATTATTCTACTCGAATTCCCTTTGTTTCAAGAAATCAATTTTATCAATGGAAATTGGTAAATAATGAAAGTTCACTGTTCAAACAAGTTACCGCTGGTAAGATCTTCACCAGAGCGACATCTTCATTATTTGCTCCTGTAGTTGGATTACAATTTAGCAACAGCCCGGTGATAAACAGAAGATCGTTTGGAACATATACCCTAAGCGATATAACTGAACCAAGATGGACGGTAGAACTTTACGTAAACAATGTATTAGTTGATTTCACTGAAGCAGATGCATCTGGATTTTATTCTTTTGAAGTGCCATTAGTGTATGGAAACACTATGGTAAATCTTAGATTTTATGGGCCTTATGGTGAAGAAAGAACCGAAGACAGAGCTATAAATATACCCTATAATTTTATTCCTAAAAATGAAGTTGAATACACCTTAAGTGCCGGGGTGGTTGAGAATGAAGCTACTAGTAAATTTGGACGTTTCAATTTAAATTATGGCGTTAGCAATGCGTTGACTCTTGGTGCTGGAGTAGAATATTTATCTGATGTCTCTTCTGGGGAAATCATGCCATTTATAAACACTTCAATAAAATTTGCTCCAAACTTACTTTTTTCCGGTGAATACACTTATGGAGTTAAAGGAGAAGGATTATTAAGTTACAGATCTCCCTCAAATTTACAATTAGATCTTAATTATATTAACTACACAAAAGATCAAACAGCGATAAATTTTAACTATTTAGAGGAAAGAAAGCTAACATTATCATTACCTATTAGGAACAAATTCCTTTCCGCCTTTACTAGATTTAGCATTAATCAAATAATTTTACCTACTTCAGAATTTACAACAGCACAGTTGTTAATTTCCGGAGTTTTATTTGGCATAAGTACAAATGTGACAACCTATGGACTTTTTAATGATCGAAATTTAAATCCCACTATATATTCTACCATATCTCAGACTTATAGAATACCTGGAAAATTCTTATTCTTTCCGAAATTGCAATACAATTTTAGTGATCAAGAATTCACGAATATGATACTGGGCCTTGAGAGGCCATTTATGAAAAGAGGGTATTTAAATCTTTCTTACGAAAATAATTTTTTGAGGAATAACTATACTTTTCAAGTTGGGTTGAGATATATTTTCGATTTCGCTCAAACATCTCTTACTTCTAGAATTGGAAATCAAAATTCCACCTTCGTGCAATCTGCTAGGGGGAGTTTTCAATATGACGATGCTACAAATTATTTAAATGCAACCAATAGATCTGCAGTTGGGAGAGCCGGTATTAATGTTATTCCTTATTTAGATCTCAATAATAACGGGACTAGAGAAGAGAATGAACCAGGAGTTCCAGGACTTGAGTTTAAAAATAATAAGGGTCGAATAACCTACAATGAAGATTTAACACAAATTAGAATTACAGATTTAGAACCCTACAATCAATTACTATTAGAAATAGACCCTACGAGTATCGATAATATTTCATGGAAAGTAAATAATTCAAGTATTCAAATAGAGACTATGCCTAATCAGTTTAGGACTTTGTATATACCAATTTACGTTGTGGGAGAAGTTGCTGGGTTTGTTAATTTTAACTCTGGAAATTCTCAAAAAGGTCTCGGTAGAATATTGGTAAATATCTTGGACAAAGATGGAGTATTAGTTGATCAAGTTTTAAGTGAAGGAGATGGTTACTTCACTTATTTAGGTTTAGAGCCTGGAAACTACAAGGCAATCATAGATCCTAAGCAACTAGAAAATTTGAATTATTCTGTAAGTCCTTCAGAAATTCCATTCACTATAGAAGCCACAGAATTTGGAGATATTGTAGATGATTTGGAATTTGTTCTAGAAAAGAAACCTGACTAATAGTCAATACTAATTATTTCCAATTCCTGAAGTTTTCCTGCCATAAACACTTCTACCTTCTCTCCTACACTCTTTCCGGTTAAAGCCTTTGCTAAAGGAGCTACAAATGCAATTTTATTTTCTTTAATATTCGCTTCATCTACTCCAACTATCTGAAATTCTTTTATAAATCCACTTTGATCTCCCGTAAGAAATTTAAACGCGATCGATGCACCAAACCTAATTTCGTTTTGTGGCTGCTCTTTTGGGTCTAATATTCTAGCAGACGATATTCTATCGGCTAATAAATTTAATTTTCCATTAAGTATCGCCATCGTATGTCTACGTTCTTTCCCTTCTTCTAACTCCACATTAGAAATACTATTTTCCAAGTCAGTTTTTTCTTTGATCAACTTTTCATAACCATACGGAGTGACATAATTTGTTTCGCCCGGTGGCAAAACTGCTCTTGCGGGAATGAATGGCGCTTCTTCCTGATCGTCTTCTTTTACAAATCCTCTACTCATAATTCATTTATCATTATAATTTGAAATTAGGAAACATTTAATGTAATAACAACATTAGTAGGTTGCATTTTCAATCTAAGTTTTAAAACATTGTGGTTCGCGAAATAATAGCATAATAAAAGGTTAAAAATTTTAATTCATTGAAGTATTATCTGAAATCTTGTAAATTTAAATGCTGGATTTAAGTACCTATTTCTTAGATAAATTTCTAAAACAGAAACTGAAATATCATTTACCCATGGCTCTAAATTTTCTTAAAGGATTTAAAAAAACAAATTTAGTTTCTAAGACTTATGATTATTGCATCGATTTTTTAAACAATAGTAGATGTAAAACGCTACCATTTCATAGCGTACAACATACAGACGATGTTTATCAATATGTAAAAACAATTGCAAATTACGAAGAGGTTTATGGGTCTGATTTAGAACCAATACTTATCGCTGCCTTATTTCATGATACCGGAATGGCAGATACATATATGAATCATGAGGAACAAAGTGTAATTTATGCTACAGAATATTTGAAAGAGAATGATTATCCGGAAGATAAGATAGAGATCGTTCAAAATTGCATAATGGCTACCAAAATGCCTCAGAACCCAAAAACACAGGCCGAAAAAATTCTTTGTGATGCAGATTTGTATCACTTAGGATTAGAAAGTTATATTTTTAGAAACGAACGTTTAAGGGCAGAATGGGAACTTTTCTTTAAAAAACAGTTTTCAGACGAAGAGTGGTTTGCATTAAATGTAGATTTTCTTGATACGCAGAAGTATCATACTTGGTTTGGAAAAACGGTATTAAACAATAGAAAAGATCTCAATTGTAAGATGCTTAAAGAGCGTCATGAAAAATATAAACATTAACTTACAGTTGCCTACTTCAATTTGTTTAGAGATCAATGGTTTTTTTAAACCAAAAATGCCCTTTGTTCAATATTAAATATTTTAGGGTATGACCATTGAAATTATTTTGGTTTTTATAATCCTTAGCATCGTAATAATCCTTTTTGCGCTGGAGGTTTTTCCTGTAGATAAAATTGCATTTTTTATAATGGTTAGCCTATTGCTAACTAATTTGATCACTCCGGAAGAAGCTATATCTGGTTTCGCAAATCCTGCAACAATCACAGTACTCGCATTAATGATTATTGCCATAGGGCTAGAAACCAACGGGGTTATAAGTTGGCTTTCCAACGGACTTAAAAATTTAAAAGGAATCCCAATTTATTTAATGATTCCTCTTTTTATGATTATAGCCGGAAGTATCTCTGCTTTTATAAATACCACAGCCGTAGTTATTGTATTCATAAAGATTATTACAGATCTCTCTGCCAAGTATAATATCCCAAGTGAAAAGCTGCTCTTACCGGTATCTTTTGCCGGTATTATTGGTGGAAGTTGTACACTTATGGGCACTTCCACAAACCTTATTGTAAATGCTATTGCAATAGAAAAAGGAGTAGAACGCTTCGCATTTTTTGAGTTTACCAAATACGGCGTGTTGTTTTTATTAATAACTACGCTTATTGTTAGCTTGCTTTATAAGTTTTTACCTAACAAGGGAAAATTAGATATCAACAAAGATTACAACCTAGACGAATACATTACGAAAGTAATCATCAATGATAATTCTGAAGTAATAAATAAGAAGATCCAGGATACATTTTTCCATGATAATATGGATGTGGAAATACTTTCGCTTAAAAGAGAAGGAATTATTAATAACCGGCCTGGAAAATATACAGTCCTTAAAGCAAAAGATCAATTACTCTTAAGATGTAATCTCGAAAATTTGGTTAAACTGAAGGAACACAAAGGATTCTCTGTAATTAAAGAAGACACTGAAAAATTTACACTCCCAATTACAGATGATGCTGAAGGTTTAGAAGAGAATATTCAGGTTGTCGAGCTTCTAATGTTACCAAATTCGCCTCTAATTGGTAAAAGCATAAATTCTGTTGGAAATTTCGATCTTCAAGGAGCGGTGCCATTGGCCATAAAAAAGAGGAGAAACATTAGGCATCCAAGTGATCGTGTTTTTGGAAAGAAAAAAGATGAAATAGAACTTCGGGTGGGAGATAGATTATTAGTGGAGGTTTCAGCAAAAGCGCTGTCCGATTTGGGTAAAATAGATAATATCACAATACTTCAGCAGTATCAGGAAATTGAAGTAAAAAAATTATCCAAGCGACTTGTATCCTTGGCTATTTTAGTGGTCGTAGTTGCACTTTCAGCCTTCTCTATATTCCCTATTTTACAAAGTGCCTTAGTAGGTGTGTTCTTGATGATTTTTACAAAATGTCTAGATTTAGGGAAAGCCTATTCTCAAATTAACTGGCAGGTGATCTTTCTTTTAGCGGGAATGATTCCGTTGGGAATCGCTATGAGCAATAGCGGCGCAGATATGTGGATTGCAGATCATTTACTTGCGCTTTTTACGGAGCAATCCAGCACCATCATTATTGGAATACTTTTTTTAGTTACGATGGTCTTAAGTGGCTTTATATCGAATAATGCGACAGCGATCATCATAACTCCAATCGCTATTACTATTGCCACAACCATGAAACTAGATCCAAAACCTTTTATTTTAGCGATTATGTTTGCTGCAAATTTTAGTTTTTTCACCCCGGTGGGTTATCAAACAAACACTTTAATCTATGGGATGGGATTGTATAAATTCAGACATTTCTTAATAATTGGAGGTTCAGTTTCTTTAGTACTTTGGATTGTTGCTTCTTTATTACTTTCCGGAACTTTCAGCGTATAGGCTCTATCGCTTCATATAAATCAAGTATTTTTACAAAAAAAAAGATGAGTACTGTTTTAGTGATTGGATATGTCTGGCCAGAGCCCAATTCTTCTGCCGCAGGTAAACGTATGCTTCAGCTATTAGAATATTTTACTACTTCCAATTATAAAGTGATTTTTGGAACTACTGCTGCTACTTCCAGTAACGCCGCAGATCTTCAGAAGTTTGGAATCATTTCGGTAAAAATAGAATTGAACAAAAGCAGTTTCGATACTTATATTCAGGAACTGCAACCACAGATTGTTCTTTTTGATAGGTTTATGATGGAGGAACAATTTGGATGGCGTGTAAGCAAGCATTCTCCAAACTCTATAAAAATTTTAGATACCGAGGACCTCCATTTTCTACGGAATCACAGAGAAAAAGAATTAAGCGCATCGAGTTCTATTATAAATTCTGAAATAGCAAAGCGGGAAATAGCAAGTATTTATAGATGCGATCTTAGCCTAATTATTTCTGAAGTAGAGATGAAGCTATTACAAGAGACTTTTAATATTTCAGAAAGCCTATTGTTATATCTCCCATTTTTATTGAACTCCATAAATGATTCAGATAGTAAGCTTCTCCCCTCTTTCGAGGAAAGAAAGCACTTTATAAGCATCGGAAATTTTAAGCACAAACCGAATGTAGATGCGGTTAGATTTTTAAAGAAAGAAATTTGGCCACTTTTAAGAAAAGAGCTTCCAAATGAAGAAATGCATATTTATGGGGCATATCCTAGTGGTGCTGTTACACAGTTAAATAATCCAAAAGAAAATTTTTATGTGAAAGGTTGGGCTAAAGATGCCGAAGATGTTGTGAAAAGATCGAAGGTCAGCCTTGCTGCTTTGCGTTTTGGAGCTGGTATAAAGGGTAAACTTACTGAAGCAATGCAATGCGGTACTCCAACAGTTACAACAAGTTTAGGTGCCGAAGGAATGCAAGGTGAACTCCCTTGGAATGGTTTTATTGAAAATGATCCAAAAACTTTTGCTGAAGCTGCCGTTAAACTTTATAAAACAAAAGCAATTTGGCAAACAGCTCAATTAAATGGGTTTCAACTCATCAATAAACGGTATAATAAAGATTTCTATTATAAGATTTTAAATGAAAAATTAAAACACCTTAATTATCACCTTAAAAATCATAGAGAACAAAATTTTATAGGCGGTATGCTTATGCACCATCGCGTGAAAAGCACACAACATCTATCTAAATATATAGAATTAAAAACTGAATTGGAAGCCATTAAAGCTTCGAAAGTTTGTTGAAATTAATCGTTGCTAATAACAAGAAACTAAAGCTTCTTCATTTCTTTTAAATAAGCTCTTATGTAAGGCCTTAAGCGCGCTAACTTTATGCTTTGAAGCCACTAAAAGTGACACATTATTTAAACTGCCACCGTAAGAGATCATCCGGACAGGGATTTCATTTAAAATTTCGAATAATTTAAAAGTATTGGAATCTTCTATTAGTCCTTCCCCCACAATACAAATAATACTATGGTCCATTTCTACTGTAATATCCCCATAATTATGAAGTTGATTTATGATGGGATCTAAATTTTTAGTGTCGTCTATTGTTAATGAAATGGCTATTTCTGAAGTGGTTATCATATCTATTGCAGTTTCATGATTATCAAATATTTCAAATATTTTTTTCAAAAAACCATGAGCCATCAACATTCTATTAGATTTTATTTTAATAGCTGTAATTCCATCTTTTGCTGAAATGGCTTTTAAACCCTTTTCACTAATTTCAGAAGAAATCTTAGTGCCCGGCAAATCTGGTGTAAAGGTATTTTTAAGATAAATAGGAATATTTTTATCTATTACAGGAGAAATAGTTTGTGGGTGCAGGATCTTTGCGCCAAAATATGCTAATTCTGCAGCTTCTTCAAAAGTAAGATTAGCCAAAGGATGTGTATCTTCCACATATCTGGGATCGTTATTATGAAAGCCATCTATATCTGTCCATATTTGAACTTCTTCAGCATTTAAAGCTGCTCCCAAGATAGTTGCCGTATAATCGCTTCCACCTCGTTTTAAGGTACTAATACGGTTAAATTTATCTATCCTTACAAACCCCTGGGTAATATAAATTGGAGCTTTTTCCTCACTGTTTAAGAATGGGTTTAATCTGTTTGCAACTTTAGAGGTCTCCGGGTTTTCTAAATTTCCAACATGCATAAAATCTTTAGCATTTAGAAGTTTATTTTTAATAGACGAGGAAAAAAGATATTCTGAAAATATATAAGTAAGTAAAGTTTCACCAAAAGTTAGAATACGATTGGCATTGTTTTCAGAATATTCGCATGTTAATAAATCATCAAATTCCCTAAATAATAAATTCAATCCGGTTCTTGCTTCAGTATATTTATCCGGATCTTTAATTAATTCATCCAGCAATTCTATATGCTTAGCTTTTAAAGCAGCATTTAAATTGATAATTTCTTTATGATTTTTATTTTTGATCTCATCTATAAGAGTAACCAAATAATTTGTAACCCCGGACATCGCGGAAAGAACTATCATTTTAGGCCCATCTATAGATTGAATTATACGCTTTACGTTATATATACTCGCTGTAGACCCAACTGAAGTACCCCCAAATTTCAAAACTTTCATGGTTTATTATTTAAAAATGCATAAGTAAGAAGAGTTTAGAAAGAGAAGAAAAAAGAAATAGAATTTATATATATTTGTACAAAATGTATATTATTTAACAATGAACACCATAACCTCCTGCATACATAATATGTTGAGACACCAACCTTTCTTGGATGATGCCTTATCTAAAGACCTTATAAATTTTAGTTCCTTAGCTGAACATTTGCAACCGGAAGTTGAAAAAATTCTTAGGAAACCGGTAAAACAGGGCTCTATAATTATGGCATTACGCAGATATTCTCCTCAAAGAAATCTTTTGAAGAATGCTAATTTAAGAGAAATGGGAGATATCGTGGTGAGATCTGGAATTACAGAATTTACCTATTTAAATTCAAATACACTACTTGGCAATCAAGCTTTGCTAATGAATTCTGTTAAGGATCAAATTGGTGTATATTTAAATTATTCCAGTACCTATCAAGAAAGTAATATCTTGGTATCTAAAGATCTAAAAGAAAGAGTGGAAGATTTTTTTCGGGAAGAAACACTAGTTTCAGTTAAAGACGATTTATCTAGTATAACAATTGCCTTACCAAAAAATAGTTCTAAAACAGTTGGCCTTTATTTTTATATTTTTAAACTTCTGGCTTACGAAGGAATTCCTGTTTTCGAGATGATTTCCACCTCTAATTACTTTGCCCTATTCTTAGAAAAAGAATATATAAATCAGGCATTTCTATTGCTTAACGAAATTAAAATTTCTTAAAGCAAATTCTACCAATAGTCAAAGTAAACACCTGTCATTGCAACACCAGCTGCAAGAATAACTAATACTATAACTATAAAGATTGCGCCAAATCTTGTTTTCTTATTATTTTGTAATATATAATCTTCAGATTGTTTGTCTCCCTCGTCTCGGATTTGCATAAAATATTTTTTTCAAATTTAATTAAATAAATATTTAATAATTATAATATTTTTAAAAATTACAGATATAAAAGCAACTAAATAATTAAAGTTCTCTTAAATATGAATTTTATTCTTCCGCTCTGTTTATTTTTATGACTCTAAATAGAAAATGATGAAATCAATATTACGTGCAATCTTAGCCGGTTGGGGTGCTAAGAAATTTGGTGGAGGCTGTGGTTGCTTCGGGATTGTAATAGTTTTTATAATCCTTTGGATATTATTAGGCTATCTAGGTCTTGGTTAGATTATTCTTCCCTGCTCCTACTTCAATTTAAAACGTATTTAAGATTTGCGTTCTTCCTCTCTTCGGAAAAGATCTATAATATTAAATATCAGGACACAGAACATAACCCAAATAGTTCCCGCAATAATACCACCTGCAATATCTGAAGGAAAATGAACTCCTAAATAAATTCGGCTAATCCCTATGCTCACTATTAAAAAAGAGAAAAGGGACATTAAGCTTATTTTTAGCCATTTATTAATCTTCAAGAAATAACACAGATAAATTAAGAATCCGTAAAAGGCGGTAGCACTCATCGCATGTCCACTTGGATAACTAAGTGTTTCTACAGAAACTAAATGTTCTGCAGTTGGTCTTGCCCTATTTATTACCTCTTTTAAAGCAAGATTAGAAAGTCCGGAAATAATTATAACAAAAATTAATTGTACTACATACCTCCAGTTTTTAAACTTGAAGAAAAAGAAGAGCGAACAAATAGTAGTTATAACTATATAACCATACAAGTCTCCCAAATTTGTTATAAACTGAAGTATATTATTTAATTGTGGGTTTCTATACGAGATCACATATTTTGTGATAGCGGCATCATATTTAGTTACAAGTTCACTATTTAAAGTATTGGTTAACTCAATAAATACATTAATCCCTACAACCACAATAATCAAAGCTAAAATGATGGAAATTATATAGGGTAATTTGTGATTGTATTGGTGGAATTTATCGCGCAAAATAGATTCTAATCCGCGAAGGAAATCAATTATTTTCTCTTTCATATATCGTTTAGCTAAAACTGAAATTCATCAATCAAGAATTTCAAATTTAAACTGTAAAACTAAAGAAAATCTAAGGATTTGATAAAAAAAAGGATTTTATTAAAAAAACAATTTAAGCTAAAAAATAAACATACTATTCTATTTTCTCCGTTAGCGAATCTCTTGGCACGAGGAATTGTATATTTATTTTCTTCCTTCCCCAATTCTTTGCTCTTTGAACATCTTCGCCCATATAAATATCAATTTTATTTTTCCAGCGATGGTGCATTTTATCTTTTACGAAAAATATTCCCGATAAACCATCAATTTTAACTGGGGTATTGTAAACCAATCCCTTTTTCATAAGATCACGAGAAATGGCAATTACATTCATCCCTGGTTTTAAGGTGTCACCCCACGCAGTGATCTTTGGATTTCCTTGGCTTTGGTACGCCAAAGAATTATATGCACTTGCAGTTACTTTTAATGTTTTCCAATTAACAGCTTCTACATGAGTTTCATTTGGTTCTTTACAACTAATATAGAAGGTCATAAAAAAACGTGAAAAATGAAATAGATGTAATTTCCAGAAAAAGTCTAGTCATTGCCCTAATTTTTAAAATATAGATAATAACTGACATAATTACCGATTATTGTTAACGCCTGAAATAATAGCACTCATTAATTTCAATTTACAAAAAATCAACTGTAATAGCAGTCTATTAAGGCTTAAGACACCTTATTAATTAAATATAATACGCTAAATAGCTCTAAAAGTATATTTAAGGACTTTGGCAGGGTTATGGCACCTTAGGAAATAACAACATTAAAATTAAACATGTAAATTTCAATACCGAAGTTTACATATTTTAAAAATTGAAAAAACACATTTATGAGTCAAGTTAAAGAGAATGCTACAGTAAAAGTACATTACACAGGAAAATTAGCCGACGGACAAGTTTTTGACAGTTCTGAAGGAAAAGATCCAATCGAATTTACTTTAGGTCAAGGTCAGTTAATTCCTGGTTTTGAAAAGGGCCTTATCGATATGAAATTGAACGAGAAAAAAACTATAAATATTCCTCAAGCTGAAGCATATGGAGAACCACGTGCAGAATTAATACAGGAAGTAGAAAAAAAGTCAGTTGCCACCGGAGATTGCTCCAGAAGTTGGAATGGGACTTGTTTCTAAAGGACCAGATGGGCAAGAAATGAATCTATTGGTTGCTGAAGTTAAAGAAAATACGATTGTAGTAGATGGAAATCATCCGCTAGCTGGAAAAGATCTTATTTTTGATCTTGAAGTAGTAGAGATTAAGTAAATTAGTTTTCTAGACTATTTACCTCATATTTAGATTGCATACAACTGTATACATCTAATTATGAGGTTTTTTTATGTCTTAAAATATAGAATTAAAGTTGTCCTCTTATAGCCCCGCTTGGAATTTCCGCCGTATGAACGTTTACATATATTCTTCCACTGCGTATTCTTTCACTTAATTCATCTAAACTCATTCCTGCCAGTGGCCCAATTAGATCTTCGGTAGTGATATTTCCTTCTGCCAAAATACCATTTTGGTTAGCTACACTCCCGGAAAATAAAAAAGCAACTACCGGCCCATTCATACCTTCTTCTGCCATGTGAAAATGAGCAGCCGTTACATTTTTTAAATTAGATACAATAAGCTTGTAATAAATAGAATTGCCATCTTTGCTAATTCTAACTATTGCAACTCCAGCTCCCTTAGTATCTGCCGGCGGCACTTCATTTCTTCCCTTTAAAGAGGCAGTAAAATTATCTTCTTTTCCTTTTTCAAAAGATTCGGAAGAATTTAAATCTGATGGTGTAATTATTTCTTCTGTGGTGTCTGTAGAACAGCTAATAAATAACAGCAATAAAATCACTGAAAAAACTAGCCTACACGTAATTTTAATAGTTTTCATATTTAAAATTTTTTAGTTAATAAATGAAGACTAAATAACAATTTTTATAATATAACTTACTTTATATCAATTACTTATAACTACAAATCATAAAGTCTTAAAAATTTTTAGTGTAATTTTTTGAGGGTAAGAATGGAATTATAAATGGCATTTTTGAGATCTCCTTTAAAAATATTTTCCTCAGAAAATTTCTGGTTAATTTCCAGTTCAATCCCATAATAATTATCTGGAAATTTCCTTCGTAGATAAGTAGTAAAACCATCAGCCTTTCCTAAATAAGGATAGTTAAATCTAATTTTAAAAACTGGCAATTCTGTTACCAACAGTTCTTTCCATTTTTCACAAATTGCTTTTTCTGAAGTTTTTCCAGAATCGTATAATAATCCAATATCTGTATTTCTAATTTTACCATTCAAAATTGGAGTAAAACTATGAACTGAAATATGCAATACCTCCTCCCCTTTTACAATCAATTTTAATATTTCTGCTTCAATAGCATCCCGATACGGATTATAGAATTCATATATGATTTTTAATTTTTCGGCAAGACTTAATGAAGAAGTGAATTCTGAAAATAATTTGGGATGCTCCTTAGATCGATTGAGTTCAATTAACAATCTGCTCACAGTATTCGATTTCGAAAAATCGCTTAGTGGTTTACAGCACCTAAAAAGATCTAGGGAGCCAAAATCAAGGCCTAGATGAGAATTTAGGGCATCTTCAGCATTTATAAATAAACTTTTATATTGTTCAGGAATTTTATTCCCTCCGTGCTCACAGCTTAAAACCAGCTTCACGGCTTGTAAAAATTATTGGTTTCTAAACAAGTAACCAATTGAGAATACACAGCATTAATTTTGATCCGAGAATAATCGCTAGAAATTCCTTTTAAAATTCTGGTCGCCAAACTACCGTTAGCCAAAATAAATTCAATAGATTTTCTGTGTTTAGGAGAGATTCCTTCTTGTACCCTTAAATATAATGTTTCCCACAACTCCCCTGCAGTACATTCCTCTTCCACATCAAACAAGTTCAAATAGTGGAGGTTTGTTAATTGCGTATTTTCAGCATCTTCAATAACATCATTAAAAATAGCAAATAAGTCATCCTCATGCCAGTCCTTTTGATCTTCCAGCGATACCAATTCTTCTGAAACCAATAACTTCAAGGTTTCAATTATTAAAACAGCAATTGCAATATCTGCTTTTGGACATTCCTGAATATCTATAACCCTTATTTCTATTGCATCCCTATCAAATCTGGCGATAGCGCCACGTGAATTAAGGAAATGTTTGTCTAAAATTTTATCGGTGTCAAAGGGAGCAATTGCTTTATTGATGGGTTCAAAAATCTGTTTTATATAGTCTTCTTTACTAAATACCTGTTCCGGAATCACTTTCCCCGTCATTTCAGGGATTTCCTTCTGATTGGTTTTATAAACTTCCATTCTGCTATCTAAGAACCCAGTGCTCTTAGCTTGAAAAATAGGAGAACTGGCACTTAACGCAGGGATAATAGATAGTAAGATTCTGATTGCTGCGTGTAATCGGCCAAATTCATCATCTCCATAGAAAGGTAAATTTAGGTGCATACTTTGAACGTTGCTCCAACCATGACCTCTACAATCGAAGATCTTGTTATATAAAGAATAGATCTCACTATAATGATGCTCCCAAAGCTTCATCTCCTTTTCCGGATCCATAAGTGGATGGGAGGCAGTAGGCATTAATTTAGCATCCTCTCCCAGCATTAACTTATTAATTTCTAGAATGTTTTTATGGAATAATTCATCCAGGTCTTCCAATTGTCGTGTAGGCCCATTGGTCTTCAACTCCACTACGTGAGCCACCAATTCGTTACTCCACTCTATTTTACCATTAGAAATGTCTGAAGTTATTGATCCATTTTTAAGGGTCATCAATTTATCTACGCTTGGAGTGATTTTAAGATTGGAAGCTCTTACCAACATATATTCCAATTCTATTCCAAAAACTTCAAAAAGCCGATAGCTCATACTTACTTTTTTTCTAATCTATTTTTTAAAGCCGTAAGAATCTTAATATAGATCTCATCTCCATAGTATCCATCTTCCACCCCGGCATCAATATTTGGATTATCATTAATTTCTATAACTAAAGGTTTTCCATGTACTTCCTTAACATCAATTCCAAACAAACCTAATCCCATAAGTTTAGCCGATTTAAGTGCAACATCCATCACTTTTTTTGGTACTTTTTCAATAGGCAAACAATCTGCATTCCCGTCTTGATCATTTTTTTTAGAAGCATTCCAGTTATAAATTTGCCAATGTCCTTTTGCCATATAATACCTGCAGGCAAATATGGGCTCATGATCTAAGATACCAATTCTCCAATCATATTCTGAAGGACAAAACTCCTGAGCGATAATAAGATCAGATTTCCTAAGCATACTTGTTACCAACTCAAAATATTCTTCTTCGGTTTTCGCTTTTTTAACGCCGAAGGAAAAAGTGGAGTCTGGAGACTTTAAAACACAAGGCAAACCGGTAATCTTTAATACTTCCTCTTTATTATGCTTATGTACAATTACAGTTTTAGGCGTTGGAATATTGTCGTTTTGCAAGGCTTCAGCCATATATACTTTATTACAACACTTTAAAATAGCTCCGGGATAATCTATTAATGCAATCTCCTCTTGTTGCGCTTTTCTCGCAAATGCATAGGCTTCATTATTAACTTCTGTACTCTGTCTAATAAATAAGGCATCAAAAGAAGATAATCTAGAAAGCTCTTTTGGCGAGATCACTTCTACATAAAAATTCATTTTTTCTGCGATTTCTGTAAACTTTTTAATGGCTTTTGCATTACTTGGAGGAGCTGGATCTCCTTGCTGTACAAGAATTGCAAGATCATATTCTGCAGAAGTTGTCTTAGCGGTATCATAGCGTTTCTTCGCAAAATATTCTGAAGCAAATAAATGCATACTCTCCTTATGATCTTCAGGAATCTCAGATTCTGAAATTGCACGAATGCTTTTAATACTCCATTTCGAATTACGACTAAAATGAATCCTTAAAAATGGAATTTGAAAAGATCTAAAAAACATGGTACTCAATTCCTTGTATTTCTGAGCCACATTTTGGCCAAAATAAACACTTAAAGTAAATTCTTGAGACTTGATATTTTTTAAACTTTTCTGAATAAGATCGTCAAAATCATCGGCTACAATTTTAACCAATTTAGGTTCCCGCAAGTCCACAATATTTTTAACCGATGGAATCGCTTTATGGTCTCTAGCCTCGGCAAGTAACGAAACATAGTAGCCTTTAGACTGGTAAGAATAATCCTTACAAAGATTGAAGACTCTGGCTTTTTTAAGATTGGAATACTCAGGTTTTGTAAGGTAATCTTGAGAAGAGATCACTGCTATATTATCTACAGCAATTTTCCATTTTTCAGGATGGCTTACCACAATTAATTTCTTCATTTAGTAAAATAAAAACTTATCAAATTTAGTTGAAAAACAAATTCAATCCTTTATTATGTGTTTAATTCTTCGAGCCCTACCTCAATTTTTTTAAATGGATATTATAAATCCAACCAGGCAGGCATTATCTGAGATTCTTGATTATTTAAAATTATGAAGTCAAGTAAAATATTATTGTTAAATTCAAAAAAAATAAAAACAATCATTTCACATGAAATTTACCTCTCTCCTAATTATAAGTGTTTTAAGTATTACATCTTTTTATAGTCAGAATAAAGAACAATCGGAACTATGGAAAAAAGCGAAAGCAATTCATGAAAAAGTGATTACCATAGATACTCATGATGATATAAATATCAATAATTTCACTGCTAACCGTAACTACACAAAAGATCTCAATACCCAAGTTAATTTGCCGAAAATGATGGATGGTTGCCTGGATGTGGCTTGGTTTATCGTTTATACCGGTCAAGGCGAATTAAATGAAAGCGGATACGCAGCTGCTTATAAAAATGCTATTTCTAAATTTGAAGCGATCCATAGATTGACTGAAGAAATTGCACCAGATAAAATTGGATTGGCAACTTCATCATCTGAAGTTCGGGAATTAGTAAATGATGGTAAATTGGTAGCGATGATAGGTGTAGAAAATGCGTATCCAATTGGAGAAGATCTTTCTAACATAGAAAAATTTTACGATTTAGGCGCTCGATATATGTCACTTTCGCATAATGGGCACAGTCAATTAAGCGATTCTAATACCGGGGAAGCAGATAATATTTGGTTACATAATGGGTTGAGTGAATTAGGAAAACAGGCTGTGGCAGAAATGAATAGATTGGGAATGATGATAGATGTTTCTCATCCTTCCAAAGAAGCCATAAAACAAATGTTTGAAATTTCTAAAGCTCCACTAATCGCTTCTCACTCTTCTGCAAGAGCATTATGTGACCATAGCAGAAATTTAGATGACGACCTTTTAGAATTGTTTAAAAAACATGGCGGAGTGATTCAAACCGTTGCTTTTAGTGCTTATGTAAATACAAATAAGCACAATGGATATTATGCAGCGGTAAACGCAATTTATAACCAGGAAGGAAAAGATTCTGGTTTTATGGTTTTGTCTAGAGATAGTATTAGGAGCTTAGATGAGGCAGAAAAAGCTATTTACCAGGAAAATTACTCTGAAATAGTGAATAAGTCTTCTCAGAAAGTGAAAGAACTAAGACAAACCAATGGGCCGGTGGATGTTTCAGATTACGTTGATCATATTGACTATCTAGTTGAAAAAATAGGGATTAACCACGTAGGGATTAGCTCCGACTTTGATGGCGGTGGCGGAGTTGAAGGTTGGCGTGATGCTTCAGAAACTTTTAATGTTACTCTGGAGCTGGTTAGACGAGGATATTCTGAGGAAGAAATAGCTAAACTTTGGGGAGAAAATCTTTTAAGAGTTTTAGATGAAGTTGAAGCGGTTGCAAAAGAAATTCAGAAAAGCTGATATAATTTAATTTTTAAAAAGAACTTAGTTTTTATCTAAAGTGACTTTTAAAATATTCCCTAATCCACCAGCACCCTCATTAGAAATATAAAGATTCCCGGCCGCATCGAAGGTTAATCCTTCAGGTTGGCCAAATTGTTCTTCTTTGAAAACATGTAGTTTTTTAATTTTCCCCTGAGAATTTAAAATAAGAAGTTTAGGGTTTGTAGCATCCAAAATGTAGATATCCCCATTTTTTGGATGTACAGTAATTTCAGACGGACGTATAATTTGATGATTTATCTCTTGTTCTAAAATTTTAAAAGCAGGATCGCTATATTGAATTTCAAATGCAGGCTTCTCGGCTATTTTCTTAGTTTTTAAATTAAAAGCATACACAGGTTTGGACTCATTTCCTGCTTTATCTTTAATACTCAGCAACAGCCTATTTTTTCTTTTATCGTAAGCAATCCCTTCAAAATTATATTCTGGAGGCAAACCTATGGCAAATTCGTTCACTGTAATAGAATCCTGTCTATAATTTTGTATTTCAAAAAGAGTTCCATCACTACGAAGCACAAAAGCATCATTTTCTACAACTGCAATCCCTTCGTAATCCCCATCTTCTCCAAAGGCTATTTGCTTTTCTATGCTCGAGGTTTTGGTATTATAAATAAAAATAATCGCTTCCTCATCTTCAACACAAGCAATTCGTTCTTCATCTATCCAAGATATTCCGGAGATTTCCTCTAACAAAATGGGCATATCCCATTTCTTATCTATTTGTACAGTTTCGGCAGTTGGGAAATCCCTATTTGGAGCAATTCCATCGAAAGCGAAATATATTAGGGCAACTAATGCAAATGCTCCTAAAATGATAATTAATGCGATTTTGTTCATATATCAAAATTAAACAATTATTCAATTTTGGCAGTTAAGGGTTTCTAAAATTTATTATCCAGTATTTTCTTTTATAAAACCTGAAATAAAGGTTTTAAATGTTAAATAAGTGTTAAATGGTACTATTTTATACCTAGTACTGTAACAAAATGATTTTATGCTCGTCTATTAAGTATAACATTTAAAAACATTCATCATGAGAATTTCAGAAAACATCAGTCAGAATTTTAGCGGAATCAAACAAGGAGATTTAACTCACAAAAAACATTTCTTGAATCTAGGACAATCTACCAGAGACACTTGGTATGGTAGAAGAAGATTTGTATAAATAAACAATTAAAACATTCATCATGAAAACTTTAGAAAACATCAGTCAAAATTTTATTGGAATTAAAGAAGGAGATCTTACTCATAGAAAACCTTTTATGAACCTTAGAAAATCTACCAGAGACACTTGGTATGGAAGAAGAAGATTTGGAGTATAAACATATAATAAATCTATCCAATGCATTTAGAATTCTAAAATAGCCGAACACATGTTGTTTGGCTATTTTCATTTTACCTTCTTCCATTTTATAGAAGTTATCTACTGATCCCAATAAATATTATTCTATTCCTTTACCTTGCACTTTTCTTAAAGCAAAAAATTACACACTTAAAATCTTAAAATAAACTAAACAAGATCTTGTAATTTTATTAGTATTCGTTTATTTGTAAGCTTTAACTTATACTATGTTTCAACGAATTAACCAGTCGCCAAAATTAAAATGGTCTTTAATAGTACTGGGAGCTATTTTCACTGTTTTTGTACTATTTTATTTCAGTATTTATTTTGGAGTTTTTGGTAAAATCCCATCTACTCAAGACCTAAAAGATCTTAAACAAAATCAAGCAACCCAAGTCCTATCATCAGATGGAGATCTCATTGGTAAATATTATATTTTTGATAGACAACCTGTTACTTTCAAAGAACTACCGAAGCATTTAATAAATGCCTTGGTAGCCACAGAAGATGCTAGATTCTATGAACATAATGGAATTGATAGCAGAAGTTTATTAAGAGTTTTCTTCAAATCTTTGATGTTACAGGATAGATCTTCGGGAGGTGGTAGCACCATAACACTGCAGCTTGCAAAAAATCTATATGGTAGAAAAGATTATGGTTACTTCGGAATTGTTGTAAATAAATTTCAGGAGTCCATTATTGCAAAACGTTTAGAAGACATTTATAATAAAGAAGAGATCCTAACACTCTATCTTAATACAGTTCCCTTTAGTGATAATACCTTCGGAATAGAAAGTGCAGCCATGAAATTCTTCAATAAAAGCACTAAGAATCTTTCGTTGGAAGAGTCGGCTGTTTTAATTGGAATGCTAAAAGCCAATCACTCTTATAACCCCAGAATTTTTCTTGAAAAAAGTAGATTTCGACGCGATGTTGTTTTTCAGCAAATGGAAAAATATGGGTATCTAACAAAAGACGAAATGTTAAATGCCAAACAGTCTGAAATTAGATTGGATTATCAATATTACAGTCATGATCAAGGATTAGCACCCTATTTTAGAGAGCAACTAAGGAAAGATTTGATTTCCATTTTAGATACTTTAAAAAATAAAAATGGCGAAACTTATAATATTTACAGGGACGGATTGATAATCCACACTACCTTAAATTCAAAAATGCAGGAATATGCTGAAGCGGCTGTACAAACTCATATGTCTAAATTACAGCAAGCACATGAGCAGTCATATGGTTCAAGAGCTCCTTGGCATACAAACAAAGCATTAATCCTGGATGCGGTAAAACGTACAAACATTTATAAAAAATTAAATAAAGAGGGATTAACTGATGCTGAAATACTAGCAGAATTAGATAAAAACCCTAGAGAAAGAGAGCTTTTCAATTACGATAAAGAGGAGCTAATAAAAGGAACTACTCTAGATAGTATTAAACATTATCTTAAATTTCTAAATACCGGGTTTTTAGCTGTAGAACCAGCTACAGGAGCTGTAAAAGCTTGGGTTGGGGGTGTAGATTTTGAGAATTTTAAATACGATCATATTTCGCAAAGTAAGAGACAAGTGGGTTCTACTTTTAAGCCTATAGTGTATACTGCAGCATTAGAAAATGGAATAGAACCTTGCTCCTATTTTTCTATTAGGGAGGTTACTTATCAAGGTGGTTGGACGCCTTCTAATTCTGGGTCTGGTAGTGACGATCCAGATATGAATTACAATATGACATATGCATTAAGTAACTCCGTAAACACCATAGCAGTGAAGGTACTTATGGAAACCGGTGTTAGTAATGTTATTTCTCAGGCTGAGAAAATGGGAATTGAATCTAAATTACCCCAAGTTCCTTCTATTGCCTTAGGTACTGCAGAAATTAGCTTAAAAGAATTAGCTAAAGCTTATACTGGATTTGCAAATAATGGACAATCCTCCGAACCTTATTATATTACGAGAATAGAAGACGGGAATGGCAATTTATTAGCTGAATTTAAACCAAAAGTGCAAGATAGAGCTGCATATTCTAAAACCACTCGCGAAATAATGATCGAGATGATGCAAGCAACCGTAAATGAAGGAACTGCAACAAGACTTAGAAGTACTTATGGATTACAAAATGATATTGCTGGGAAAACCGGTACTACGCAATCTAATAAAGATGGATGGTTCGTAGGTCTAACTCCGGAACTTCTTACGGTTACCTGGGTAGGGTCTGATGATCATAGAATTGGATTTAGAAATACCGGAATTGGTCAAGGAGCTAATTCTGCACTACCAATTTTTGCGTTATTTCTCCAAAAATTAAATGGAGATGGGAATTTTAGTGATATTACCAATGCGCGATTCGGTATACCTTCTGCAGAAGTTGTTTCTCTTATGAATTGCGAAATAAGTAAAAAAGATGGGTTCTTCGATAAATTATTTGGTAAGTCAGATAGAAAAAGAGATCGGAATAAGGAAGATAAAAATGAAGACAAAAAGAATAAAAAAGGGCTATTTAATAAACTTTTTGGAAAAAAGAAAAAGGATCAATAATTAACAAAGAAGTTTTCGGCCCAGTTCCTTGCATCCTCAAGTTCTTCAAAAAAAGCAAATGATTGTTCGAATCGTTCTTGTTCGACCATTGCTTTCATTTTCATTTGTGGTTTTTGTGAAACTATAGCAATCCCTTTTATCTTCTTAAATATACTATCGTTATATGCGTCTGGATTTAGAGAATAATCCGACTTTCTATTGGAAATTATTACAAATTCTTTTCTTTTATAATGATCTACAATCGTCTGAATAGTTTTCCTTGCAATAGCAGTATCTACTACAAACTCACCTAACCCTTCAACAATAACATAAGAGTCATAAAACTGCATTTTATAATACTCTGTATTTTTTTCGATCATTGAAAAATATTTTAGTTAATAAAAGTAGGTAATTTTACAATCCAGTGTTAATGGAATTATAAAAACGTTAAAAATAGAATGTATTGTATTATAAAAATAATTTTAGTTTGATTAATAGAGTTTTAAATCAGTTCCAAGGGTTTATAAAAACGCCTTCTATTTTTAGAAATCATGAAATTTTCGATTTATCGTTATTCAATGCGGATTTAGAAGTTTCAAATAATGCTTCAGATAGTATTGATATTTCAGAAATTTCTAAAAATACCGTTTTAGGGAAACGAGTGGAATATTTTTTCAAAGTAGCAGTTCAAGCAAATGAAAATTTTACTTTATTAACTAATAATATTCAAATTCATAATGGGGAACGTACTTTAGGTGAATTAGATTTTATTATAAAGGATCATAAAAAAAATCAGATTCTTCATGTGGAACTTATGTATAAATTTTATGTGTACGACCCTGAAATTCCTGCTGAAATGGAACGCTGGATAGGCCCAAATAGAAAGGATACATTGCTTAAGAAAATCGAGAAAGTTAAAACCAACCAATTTCCATTACTATACACTACCGAGGCAGAAGAATATCTAAAATCATTGAATATCAATTCTAAAGACATTCAGCAGGAAATTTGCTTTAAAGCTACCCTTTTTGTGCCGGAAAACTTATTCAAAGAGGAATTTCCAAATATAAACAAGCATTGTATTGCAGGATTTTGGTTTCATTTAAAAGATTTCAGCAAATACAATCAAATAGGTTTTCAATTTTTTGCTCCAGAAAAGCAAGACTGGCCGATCAATCCTAAATATGGGGAAGAATGGTTTAGTTTTAAAGAAATTTTCGAGCAACTAAATAATCTACACCGAAGAAAAAAATCTCCCCTACTCTGGATAAAAAAGCCTGATGGATCTTTTGAAAGATTAATTGTGGTTTGGTGGTAATCTTATTTTCTTTCAACACTTAAAATGATACCTTTAAAATCTCTAAGCTTCAATTACTGAAATAGCTCTATGAATTCTAATTTTAAAGAAGCAGTAAAAACCACCTATCTCAGTATTTTAGGAAATACCTTATTAGCAATCGCTAAAGGAGTTACCGGTATTTTTGGTAATTCGTATGCACTGATTGCAGATGCGATTGAATCTACAACCGATGTGTTTTCTTCTCTTTTGGTATTGTTAGGCATTAGATATGCCAATAAGCCAGCGGATGCCAACCATCCATATGGTCATGGAAAAGCAGAACCGCTTATCACCTTTGCTATTGTTGGTTTCTTAGTGGTTTCTGCAACTATAATTGCGTACGAGAGCATTGCGCATATTAGAACTCCTCATGAAGTCCCAGAATCATATACGCTGATCGTTCTTGGAATTATAATTTTAATAAAAGAAGTGTTTTATAGGATTGTATCTAAAAAAAGTGACCAGCTAAATAGTACGGTTTTAAAAGCCGATGCCTGGCATCATAGAAGCGATGCGATTACTTCTTTAATGGCATTTATAGGAATTTCCATTGCGCTATTCATGGGCGAAGGTTATGAAACTGCAGATGATTGGGCAGCCTTGTTTGCCTCCGGATTTATCCTTTATAATGCTTATTTAATTATGCGCCCTGCCTTAGGTGAGGTGATGGACGAACATATGTATGACGATCTTATTGAAGATATTCGAAAAATTGCGGAGGAAATTCCGGGAGTTGAAGAAACGGAAAAATGTTATGTTCGGAAAATGGGAATGATGTATCATGTAGATCTTCACATAGGCGTAATCGGAAGCATTTCTGTAGAAAAAGGACATGATATCGCTCATCTGGCAAAAAATGAATTGCTTCAGCAGATTCCAGAAATAGCAGATGTACTAATACATATAGAGCCTTTTCAAACTCAATAATGATTAAAATCTTAACTTAGCAGCATTAAAAATTAAGAATATGGAAAATAATTTAGCCGTACTTATTGATGGAGATAATATTCCTTCAGCATACGTGAAAGAAATGATGGAAGAGATTGCAAAGTATGGAAACCCTACGATTAAAAGAATTTATGGTGACTGGACAAAGCCGCAGCTTTCTAAATGGAAGAATGTGTTATTAGAGAATGCCATTAACCCTATTCAGCAATATGGATATACTCAAGGGAAAAATGCTACAGATTCAGCGATGATAATCGATGCGATGGATATCCTTTATGCAAATAAAGTGCAAGGATTTTGTTTGGTATCTAGCGATAGTGATTTTACAAAACTTGCTACGAGATTAAGAGAATCCGGATTAAATGTGATTGGAATTGGTGAAAAGAAAACTCCGGAACCATTTATTGTTGCCTGCGATAGATTTATCTATATAGAAATTCTTGGTTCTTCTTCAAATAAAGGCCAAGAGACAGAAGTTAGTAAAGGGAAATCTGCCAAAAAAGACAATGTAGATAAGATTACGCCAAAGGTTTTAAACCTAATTGCAAGTACAATTTCTGATGTTGCCGATGAAGATGGTTGGGCATTCTTAGGAGATGTTGGAGGCTTACTCCAGAAAAAACAACCAAATTTTGACTCCAGAAACTACGGATTTCAAAAGTTAACTCCTATGATTAGCTCTATTAGTAATTTTGAAGTGGAATCTAGAGAAAATCAAAATGGTAGATTTAAACTTATTTATGTAAGAAACAGAGCGTAATACTATTGTCAGGCTGGGTCTGTCGAACACCTCGACCGGCTCAGTGTGACAATAGTAAAAAAATGTCAGGCTGAGAGTGTAGAAGCCTATTTTCATATTTGTAATCACACTTCGACAGGCTCAGTGTGACAAATAACACTATTTCTTAGCATGCCTCTTTTCTAACACTTCAACGATATCTCTCAACCCAAAACCTTTTGCCTTTAGCAATATCATATAATGGAAGAGCAGGTCGGCACTTTCGTTTAAGAATAGATCATCATTATCATCCTTGGCTTCAATAACCGTTTCTATTGCCTCTTCTCCAACTTTTTGAGCAATCTTGTTCATCCCATCATCAAAAAGAGAAACCACATAACTGGCGTCTTCTTTAGCCCTTAATTCTGGTGCGATCTCGCTTTTCTTTTTTCGGTCTTCAATAATGCCTTCCAATTCAGATAAAAACCCGAAATTCTGGTCATTGTTCTCGCCCCAACAAGTATCTGTTCCTTTGTGGCAAGTAGGACCCTGTGGATTGACAGAAATTAGCAAGGTATCATTATCACAATCATTTTTGATATTCACAACTTCTAAGAAATTTCCACTTTCCTCTCCTTTAGTCCAAAGTCGGTTCTTGCTTCTGCTATAAAAAGTGACTTTGTTCACTTCATTGGTCTTTAAATAAGCTTCCTCATTCATATAGCCCAACATCAGCACATTTTTCGTGTTATTATCCTGAATAATTACCGGTACCAAACCATCATTATTTTTATTGAAATCTATTTCCATATTTCTATTTTTTCTTCTGAAGGTGAATTTATAGCCTTACAGCAATTCCATTCTTTCTTAATTCTTCTTTTAAATCTTTTATTTCGATCTCCTTAAAATGAAAAACACTCGCAGCTAAAGCCGCATCTGCTTTCCCTTTTACAAAGGCATCAGTAAAATGTTGCATGTTCCCTGCTCCACCTGAAGCAATTATCGGGATATTTAATTCTGTAGATAATTTAGCAAGGGCTTCGTTTGCAAAACCATTCTTAGTTCCATCATTATTCATAGATGTGAACAAAATTTCACCTGCTCCACGTTCTTCCACTTCTTTGGCCCAATCAAATAGATTCAGTTTTGTGGGCACCTTCCCTCCTACCAAATGCACGATCCATTCTCCATCGATCAGCTTGGCATCTATCGCAACAGTGATACATTGACTACCAAATTTAGCCGCTAATTGATTGATCAAATCTGGATTTTTTACTGCGGAAGAGTTAATGGATACTTTATCTGCTCCATTTTGAAGCAAAATATCCACATCTTCTACAGAAGAAATACCTCCTCCAACCGTAAACGGAATATTGATCTTTTCAGCAACTTTTAAAACAAGATTTGCCAAGGTTTTTCTTCGCTCCTCAGTAGCAGAGATATCCAGAAAAACTAGCTCGTCTGCTCCAGAAGCCGCATAAATAGCTGCTAATTCAACCGGATCTCCTGCATCCCTAAGATCTACAAAATTTATCCCTTTTACAGTTCTTCCATTTTTGATGTCCAAACATGGAACAATTCTTTTAGTTAACATAGACTTGTGTTATTTGTAGTTTAAAATGAAGCCCTCTAATTGCTTTAAACTGATCTTGTTCTCATAGATAGCTTTTCCAATAATGGTTCCTTCACAGCCCATTTCTGCAAGCCGTGGAAGCTCATCAAAGGTGGAGATCCCTCCGGAAGCTATCAATTTAATAGCCTTTTTATTTCCGGATGTTTCCGCAAGTATCTTTTCATACAGATCAAAAGTAGGACCTTCCAGCATTCCATCCTTAGAAATATCGGTACAGATCACATACTGCAACCCCTCTTTTAAATAATTATTTATAAAAGGCACCAATTCTTCTTCAGATTCCTCTAACCAGCCACTAATCGCAACTTTTTCATCTTTGGCATCTGCACCCAGGATTATTTTATCACTTCCATATTTCTCGATCCAGGAAAGAAACAAGTCTCTATTTTTAACTGCGATACTTCCTCCTGTTATTTGTTTCGCTCCACACTCGAAAGCGATTTCAAGATCTTTATCAGATTTCAAACCACCCCCAAAGTCAATATCTAGAGTAGTATTATTTGCGATTTGCTCCAAAACTTTATAGTTCACAATATGGCTTGACTTTGCACCATCCAGGTCTACAAGATGAAGGGACTTAATACCATGGGCTTCAAACTCCTTTGCAACCTCAAGTGGACTCTCATTATATATTTTTTTGGTGTTGTAATCTCCTTTAGAGAGCCTTACACATTTACCATCTATAATATCTATTGCGGGAATTATTCTCATTCTAAACTTAAATTATAGTTCTAAAAAATTCTTTAAAATCTGTTCTCCTGCATTACTGCTTTTTTCAGGATGGAACTGTACCCCATAAAAATTATCCTTTTTTAATGCGGTGCTATATTTTACACCATATTCTGATGTCGCTATAGTTTCGTCACATTCGGCTACATAATAGCTATGCACCAAATACACATATTCCAGTTCTTTAATATCTTTAAATAAAGGGGATCTCAATCCTGAAATCTGATTCCACCCAATTTGAGGTACCTTAACTGAATTATTGAATTTTATCACAGGTGCATCAAAAATGCCTAATCCGGTAGTGTTTCCTTCTTCATTTTTACCGCACATTAATTGCATTCCCAAGCAGATGCCCAATACCGGTTGCTTTAAGGTGGGGATAACCAAATCCAATTTTGATTGCCTAAGCATTCGCATTGCACTGCTCGCCTCGCCCACTCCCGGAAAGATCACTTTATCTGCTGCCTTTATTTCGGCTTCATTATTACTCAAAACCGCTTCAAAACCTAAACGTTTTATTGCAAACTTGATACTCTGAATATTCCCGGCACCGTAATCTATAATTACTATTTTCATTCCTTTTAACTTGATCTAGGCTTATAACCTTAACATTATAGCATCCCTTTTGTTGATGGAAGGATCATTTTCTCTGTATCTCTTTTTACAGCCATTTTAATAGCCTTAGCAAATGCCTTAAAAATTGCTTCTATCTTATGGTGTTCATTGGTTCCTTCTGCTTTGATATTCAGATTCGCCTTAGCTCCATCTGTAAAAGACTTAAAGAAATGAAGGAACATCTCTGTTGGCATTTTCCCAATCATTTCTCTCTTAAATTCAGCATCCCAAACCAACCAGTTTCTACCACCAAAATCGATTGCTGCTTGTGCAAGACAATCATCCATTGGCAAGCAAAAACCATAGCGTTCTATTCCTAGTTTGTTTCCCAGTGCTAAACTAAAGGCTTCTCCAAGCGCAATAGCTGTATCTTCTATGGTATGGTGTTCATCTACTTCAAGATCGCCTTTCACCTTTATCTCCAAATCCATTTGCCCATGACGGGAAATTTGATCCAACATATGGTCAAAAAAGTCTAGACCTGTAGATATATCTGATTTCCCGGTACCATCCAAATTGAGTCTGATAAAGATGTCGGTCTCATTGGTTTTTCGGCTGATTTCTGAAGATCGTTCTTTAAGCTTTAAAAATTCGTAGATCTTTTCCCAACTTGAGGTTCTTAGAGCAATCGAATTGTCGATTTCTTTCTGTCCATTTTTCAACTCATCTGCCCCAAGTTCTTCATGGGTATCAATAAAGATCCCTTTCCCACCAAAGTTTAGGGCAAATTCCATGTCTGTCATCCGGTCACCAATCATATAAGATCCGGCAAGATCATATTCCGCATTATTTAGATAAATTTCTTCCAATAAACCTGTATTAGGTTTTCTGGTTGGGGAATTATCTTTGGCAAAGGTTCTATCCATGAGAACCTCATTAAAAATCACGCCTTCATTTGCAAAGGTTTTTAAAACGAAATTCTGAATAGGCCAAAAATCGGTTTCCGGATAAGCATCAGTTCCTAAACCATCTTGATTGGTGACCATGACGAATTCATAATCCAGCTCCTTTGCTATTTTAGCTAAATAGAATAGAGCCTGAGGATAAAACTCCAATTTCTCTAAATTGTCTATCTGATAATCTTCCGGCTCATGAATCAATGTGCCGTCCCGATCTATAAAAAGTATTTTTTTCATTTTTTTTCTTATTGGTTTAGATTGATAAATTGAAATGTCACATCGAGCGAAGTCGAGATGTTTTAAGACCCTTCGACTACGCTCAGGGTGACAAAACAAAATTCACTAGTCCTAATTTATTTTTTTGAATCAACCTAAACTTTTTAATGCCTTGATTAATTTTAAATTTTCTTCTTTGGTCCCAATCGTTAACCGCAATGTATTTTCACAAAGAGGCTGGTTGGTCCTGTTTCTAATTACAATTCCTTTGCCTAATAATTGATTGTATCTTTTTAAAGCATCATCTACTTTTACCAATACAAAGTTAGCATCAGATTTATAAATTTTTTGAACGATTTTAACTTCAAGTAAAGCTTTAGATAACACCTCCCTTTCGTACAATATATCAGCTATTTGCCTATTTGTTTCCGAAATATTTTGAAGTCGGTATTGAGCCCTATTCTGAGTCAGTTCGTTTACGTTATAAGGAGGCTTGATCTTATTTAAAATTGCAATAATTTCTTCGGAAGCATAACAAATCCCCAATCTAATCCCTGCCATTCCGAAGGCTTTCGAAAGAGTTTGCGTGATAATTAAATTAGGATAATTCCCTAGTTCTTCAATCCAACTAGCTTGTTCCGAAAAATCGATATATGCTTCATCCAAAACCACCAAACCATCAAATTTTTCCAGTATTTCAGTGATGTGATTTTTACTGAAGGAGTTTCCGGTAGGGTTATTCGGAGAACATAAAAAGATCAACTTCGTGTTTCCATCTACACTATTAAAGATCTCTTCCACATTCGGTTCAAAATCTTCAGTCAGCAATACTTTACGACTTTCTATGTTATTGATTCCCGCCAAGACCTTGTACATTCCATAAGTTGGAGGTAAGCTGATTATATTGTCCATTCCCGGCTCACAGAAGGCCCTGTATATAAGATCCAAAACTTCATCGCTACCATTTCCTAGCAAAATATTTTTTGAAGGGATCTTTTTGATCTCCGACAACTTCGATTTTAATTTCTTCTGCTGCGGATCCGGATATCTATTGACCCCAGATTCATTGGGATTTTCATTAGCATCCAAAAAGATCATTTTTGAACCCGAAGCGGTATACTCATCCCTAGCTGAAGAGTAAGCTTCCATCGTTAGTACATTTGGCCGAACCAACTTATTTATATCTACTAATTTTGCCATTATTTCTTCAGCTTATTAAGTCTTAAAGTAACTGCATTTTTGTGAGCTTGAAGTCCTTCTGCCTCAGCCATGATCTCTATAGCCTGACCAATATTCTGGATACCTTCTTCAGATATTTTCTGAAAGGTCATACTCTTCATAAAACTGTCCAAGTTCACTCCGCTATATTGTTTAGCGAATCCATTGGTTGGCAAGGTATGGTTAGTACCTGAAGCATAATCTCCTGCACTTTCCGGTGTGTAATTTCCAATAAATACAGAGCCAGCATTTGTAATTTTTTTCTATATAAAAGTCATTATCTGCAGTACATACGATGAAATGTTCAGGACCATATTCATTAATAATTTCCATCGCGAGTTCTTTATTTTCTAAATAGATAAGTTTAGAGTTAGCAATCGATCTCTGTGCCATTTCTTTTCTTGGCAATACTTCTAACTGAAGCTCTACTTCACGCTCAACTGCTTCAATCATTTGTTCTGAAGTAGAGATAAGAATCACCTGACTATCTGGACCATGTTCTGCCTGGCTTAGAAGATCTGAAGCCACAAACGCAGCATCGGCTGTATCATCGGCTACCACAAGTAATTCAGAAGGCCCAGCCGGCATATCTATTGCTACATGGAACTTCGTGGCTAATTGTTTGGCTACGGTCACAAATTGATTTCCGGGGCCAAATATCTTATACATTTTGGGCACGGTTTCTGTACCAAAAGTCAATGCTGCAATAGCCTGGATACCACCGATCTTAAAAACCTTATCTACTCCACATAGAGCAGCAGTATATAAAATAACCGGATTAATTTCTCCATTCTTATCTGGCGGAGTACACAAAACGATCTCTTTACAGCCAGCGATATTAGCCGGGGTTGCGAGCATTAAAATAGTTGAAAACAAAGGTGCGCTCCCACCGGGTATGTAAAGTCCCACCTTTTGGATTGGACGCTTCTCTTGCCAACATTCTACTCCTTTAGTAGTAGTTACTTCTACTTTAGGCGTTTTTTGTGCCTCATGGAATTTTTCAATATTGGACTTGGCTAATTGAATGGCATTTTTCAATTCAGAACTTACCTTTCCAAAAGCAGCCTCAATCTCTTCAGTAGTAACTTTAAAACTATCCAGTTTTATTCCATCAAAGAGATCGGTGTATTTTGAAACCGCACTATCCCCTTTCGATCTTACTTCAGAAAAAATATCGTTAACAGTTTGCTCGATATCTTCTAGAGCTTGAGTGGGTCTTTGTAATAATTTCTCCCATTCTTCTCTTTTCGGGTTATATAATTTATTCATGATTCTTCTAATTAATTATAAAACCATTTTCTCGATTGGCGCTACTAAAATTCCTTCTGCCCCTAATTCCTTCAATTCATTAATGATCTCCCAAAATCTATTTTCTTGGATTACTGTATGAATCGAACTCCATCCCTTTTCTGCTAAAGGAAGCACCGTAGGACTTCGCATTCCAGGCAATAATTTGATAATATCCTCTAATTTATCATCTGGAGCATTCAAAAGGATATATTTTGAAGTTCTCGCATTTAGTACAGATTTTAATCTAAATTCCAATTTATCCAGAAGCACTCTTCGCTCTTCAGAAATATTGGGAGCAACAGCTAGAACAGCCTCGCTCTTCATCATTACTTCTACTTCCTTCAAATTGTTCTTGAACAGTGTATTTCCACTGGAAACGATATCGCATATAGCATCTGCCAATCCAATATTTGGAGCAATTTCTACTGAACCATTAATTATGTGTAAATCTGCTGTGATTCCTTTTTTCTTCAGAAATGAATTTAAGGTATTTGGATACGAGGTAGCAATTCTTTTGCCTTCTAGATCTTCCAGACCGTTATACTTAGCAGATTTAGGGATAGCTAAAGAAACTCTACATTTCGAGAATCCTAATTTTAGTGACTGAATGATATCATCACCTTTTTCTTCCAACACATTCTCTCCCAAAAATGCGATATCTACTACTCCGTCTCTTAAATATTGTGGGATATCCCCATTCCGAAGATATAAAACCTCTAAAGGGAAATTAGAAGAAATAGCTTTTAACTGTTCTTTACCATTGTCTATGGAGATACCGGCATCTTTTAATATTTTTAGGGAATCTTCATTTAATCTTCCTGCCTTTTGGATTGCAATTCTTAGTTTTTCTTTACTCATCTTTTAATTTCTTAAAGTTTAATTTGAAAACCGAACAGGAAACAAAAAACCCGTTCGATTGCTCAAACGGGTTTTTATATATGTTGAATTTACTACATATCAAAATCACCTCGCCAGAGCGCAGTAATGAAAATGATGATGATGTAGTTGAATTGTTTTCATAATTATCGCAAATCTAGCGCATTTTTTCAAAAACTAAAACTCGTTTCGAAAATTTTATGACTTGATTAATGGATTTTTAATTATTCCCAAGAATCAAAGGCATTCCATCGCCTCCAGATCCAATAACTACTACCTTGGAATTAGGAGATTTAGCAAGCTCTACAGTTGCCTGAATCCCTTTTTCTCTTAAAATCTTATCGTTCAACGAAGCACTAAGAATTTCATTAGCCTTAGCTTTACCTTCAGCATCAATTCGCTGTCTTTGCGCCTCCTGTTCAGCTTTAGTTAACCTAAACTCATATTCTAGAGATTCTTGCTCTTGTCTCAGCTTTCGCTCAATTGCTTCCTTAATGTTCTGCGGAAGAGAAACATCCCTAACCAAAACCTCATTCACCTGTACATATTGATCCTTTAAGAGAAGCCTTGTTTCATCCAAAATCTCCTTTTGGATAGCTTCACGCTTACTGGCATATAATTGTTCCGGAATATACCTACCTACAACGGCACGAGCAGCAGAACGAACAGCAGGTTGTAGAACTCGTTGCACATATTGCTCACCTTTATCTTGGTGCAAAGCTCCTAAATCTTCATATAAGGGCTGAAACCAAACTGAAGCATCCAATTTAATTTCCAAACCATTAGAAGATAATACCTGCATATTTTCTTCTAAAGATTGTTGACGCACTTCGTAAACGAAAACCTTATTCCAAGGTGCAACTACATGAAATCCTTCACCTAAAGGTGGTTGATCTGTTACTACTCCGCCCCCAAAAGTTTTATACAACACTCCGGCTTCCCCAGAATTAATGGTAACTGTAGATTTAGCGATTAAAATAATTAAGAAAACTGCAAAAATTAAAATTGGCAACCCAATCTTTGGTAATTTATCCATAAATAAAAATTTGTGATTATTAAATTAAACCGAAATACTTTCTTGTAAACCACTCGATGCTAAGACTTAGCACTAATAGGATAAGCAAATATTTCCAATCGATTAAAGGTACGGTTTTTTCATCGCTTTTTTGTACCGAAACAAAGCGTTTGCCCTGAGCTAGTTCTTTAATTATTTTCTGTTCATCTTTCAATAAATAGGTTTTTCCTGAATTATTGTTCGCAAGAAATTCCATTTTATTATAATTCGCAGAAGAAAATTGCTGCTCTACATTGTACTCCAAAACTTGGAAATTTCCCTGTACCTGAATCCCGGAGGTCTCTTCTTTGATTGTGAATTGATATTCCCCCCACCCCAAGCGCATCTAGTTCTACTTTATAAAAATTTGAACTTGGCAGCATCTGAGCCTCAAAAGTTTCATTAGAACTCAAGTTTTTAATATAAATATTAAGATTTGCCTCAGGCGAAAAAACATAATTCTGATCGAAGTATTGAGACGTTATTACTATTTCTTCATTCTCCAAATACACTGGTTCGGCTTCATACGTTAAGCGAGCTCGCTTCCTTGATGAGGATAAATATTGAATTAGTTTATTCCAGAAACCATCGATACTATCAAAATTTCCTTTCGTTCGAAAAGATTCTAATCTCCATTTCCAAAGATTCTCTCCAAATAACACCCCTGTTTTCTTAGAACCTTCTTCAAATATGCTCAATAGTGGCTGTTGAGTTAGAATACCTTCGATCTTTTGGTATAAAAGTGAATTTGAATTCTCAGCGACTATATTTAAAGCTCCGAAGGAATCTTCTAATGGCGGAAAATCTTTAAAACCAATATCTTCAAATTGATACTGAAGAAAGTTTTCATTATATACCGGGAATAAATCTTGAGTTTGATTAGAAGGTGGTTTAGAGAAATGTTGTTGAGAATTATTTAAAAAATTCCAATCTGTTTTGGTGCCTGTAATAATGAATTTATTAATATTTTGTTTGTCTAATTCTTTTAATACTGAATTAAACTTACTGTTTGGTTGATATACTATAACTAATTGAAAATCATTAATTTCTGTAACATTAAAATTACCTACCTTCTTTAATGTCACCTCTCGTTGCTTATTATTTTCAATAGATTTTTTAAGAGCTCCAAGATCTGGATGGGAGATATCAGAGAGTAGAAGAACATTTGTCCTTTCATCAATCACATCTACTGCAAACTTCCTTTTATTATTAATTAGATTCTTTTCATTTTCTGAAGATTTTATGATTGCTTCATAAATCCTTGTGCCCAACCGCTTAGCCGTTAGCGTGGTATTTATAATGGCGGAAGAATTCTCTTTATCGAAATCCAATGTTTTGCTATAAAGCATGTTGTTCCCTTCTTTTAGCTGAAAAGTGGCTTTTACATCATCGCTTCCGGAGTAATTTAAAAGAATTTCTACAGGGAATTCGTTATTTAAAAAAGCATACTTATTTACATTAAGTGTATTTATAGACAAATCGAAGGTAGTAGCGGTATCGCCAATAACTACTGCACTTAAGGCAATATTTTCATTTAAATTTGAGAATTCGTAATCCTGACCATAAGTGGCGTTACCATCAGACATTAAAATCATTGCAGTCGCTTTATCTTTATAAAGCTTATTTAGCTGAGATATCGCCTTATGAATATCTGTTTTAAACCTGTCAATTTTTAAGCTATCTGTAGTTGCAAGGTTAATATCTGCACCAAATTCATATACTGAAATTTCAAACTGTTCATTCAAAATTTCATTCTCTGTTAAGCTTGAGACTAAATAATTAAGACTATCCTCTTTTTCTAAGTTACCAATAGATTCCGATCGATCTATAGCCAAAACCAATTCAGGTTTTATAGTTTCGAACTTAGTATGTTTAATTTGAGGATTTATAAGCAATACCAACAAGGTGAATACACTTACAAAGCGTAATACCCCTAGAAAATAAGTTTGTCTTCTCTGATTCTTATTTTTTAAGAAATAGGAAAAAAAAACAAACCCTAGCGCAAGTATTGCAGCTAGGGTTAGATATAAAATTGTTGATATTGGCATTTGTAAAAAGTGAATTCAGTAAACAACTAATTTCATTTACCGCTAAAAATTAATTCTCTAAATTCATGGAAAAATTAAATTTCAATTCTGCATAATTTCTAGGTAAGCATTCCACCATTTACGTGAATCACTTGCCCTGTAACATAACTACTTAAATCACTTGCAAGAAAAACACAAGCATTTGCAATATCTTCCGGAGTTCCTCCTCTTTTCAATGGAATAGACTCTCTCCAACCTTCTACGGTTTTCTCATCAAGCTTTTCAGTCATTTCGGTTTCTATAAATCCAGGTGCAATCACATTAGTTCTGATATTTCTAGAACCAAGTTCTAGTGCCATAGATTTTGAAAAACCAATAATACCTGCTTTTGAAGCGGCATAATTAGATTGCCCTGCATTCCCTTTTACACCAACTACAGAGCTCATATTAATAATACTTCCGGAACGTTGCTTCAACATAGTACGTTGCACCGCTTTGGTCATATTAAAAACAGATTTTAAATTAACATCTATTACAGCATCAAAATCCTCTTCTGTCATTCTCATAAGAAGATTATCCTTGGTAATTCCAGCATTGTTAATTACAATATCTATTGCACCAAACTCTTCTGCAACATTTTTAATAAGCTCTTGAGCTTCTTCGTAATTGGCTGCATTAGACTTATAACCTTTAGCTTTTACACCTAGGTCACTCAATTCCTTCTCTAAATCATTAGCAGCATTTACAGAGGATGCATAGGTGAAAGCTACATTTGCTCCATGTTTTGCAAACACTTCAGCAATGCCTTTTCCAATACCTCTACTACCTCCAGTGATAATAGCATTTTTACCTTTTAGTAACTTCATATAAAAATTTCTTTGTTAGTTGATTCAAATATAGCAAAACCAAAAAGCAATAAAATAAAAAAACCTCTTGAAATTACTCATTTACTGAGGAATTAAGAGGTTTTTTAATATTTTAAAGTAGTTTGCTTAACTACGCATTCACAGCTTTAAGTACTTCTGCAACTTTTTTACCAATTTCTGCTGGTGAATCCACAACGTGAATTCCATTTTCTTTAAGTATCGCTTTCTTAGCCTGAGCAGTATCTTCGCTACCACCAACTATTGCTCCTGCATGCCCCATTGTACGACCTGCCGGTGCTGTTTCTCCTGCGATAAATCCAATAACTGGTTTTCTATTACCATTGGCTTTGATCCATTGTGCAGCATCTGCTTCCAATTGACCTCCAATTTCACCAATCATAACTATACATTCAGTATCATCGTCATTCATTAACAATTCCACCGCTTCTTTAGTTGTTGTCCCGATAATTGGATCTCCACCAATTCCAATAGCAGTAGAGATACCTAGACCTTGTTTTACAACCTGATCTGCAGCTTCGTAAGTAAGAGTTCCAGATTTAGAAACTATTCCTACTTTACCTTGTTTAAACACAAACCCTGGCATAATTCCAACTTTTGCTTCACCCGGAGTAATTACCCCTGGACAGTTAGGTCCAACTAATCTACAAGACTTATTTTGAATAAAATTATTTACTTTGATCATATCTGAAACCGGAATTCCTTCAGTAATCGTAATAATTACTTCAATTCCAGCATCTGCAGCTTCCATTATAGCATCTGCAGCGAATGCAGGTGGCACAAAAATTATGGAAACATTTGCTCCAGTATCTTTTACTGCTTGAGACACGGTATTAAATACCGGCTTATCTAAATGAGATTGCCCACCTTTTCCTGGAGTTACTCCTCCAACAACATTGGTCCCATATTCGATCATTTGTTCAGCATGAAATGTACCTTCACTTCCTGTGAAACCTTGAACTATTACTTTTGAATCTTTATTGACTAAAACGCTCATAATTGTTATAATTTTTGCTTTGCAAAAGTATGGTATTTAATAGAAACCTTAAAACCTTTTTAAAAGTTTGTTCCCATAAATGAACTAAGGTTTTCCGGGGAATCGTCTGCCGGCTGACTCATTTGGTATCCTTTAAACATTTTTCCATCTTTAATTTCCCAAATTGCTACCATATGTGCCAGTGGAATTTCTTCATCTGGGTTTTCGATGGTTTTTGTATAAAAAGTAATCCTAATAGTTACCGTTTGATCATCTTGAAGTAAATGACTAATTACAGGTCTTAGATACTCGAAAGATTTTCCCATCTCAGCACAAATACCTTCTAATTCCTTTACGTTCATTTTATTAAAACCCGCACTACTGTTCCAATACAATTCGGCATCATTATGAAAATGCTTGGAAACCTGTGATGGATCTTTATAAAATTCTGAAGTATAAAAAGATTCTACTAACTGCTTTTCGGTTAAACCCATGATTTCTATTTTAATTTATCTATAATTCCCGGGAGCATTTTTACTGCTGCCATCTGTCTCAATTTTGTTCTGAATTCTTGAGCTGGCGATCCCCAATAACTCGTGTTTTCTTCGGTGGTTTTGGAAACTCCACATTGTGCCATAAGCACAGTGCCTTTTTTAATGGTCACATCGCTTCTAATTCCAACTTGTCCCCAGATATTTACTTCATCCTCCACAATTACACAGCCCGCAATTCCAGTTTGAGATGCAATTAAGCATTTTTTTCCGATGATGGTATCATGCCCTATTTGAACTTGATTATCCAATTTTGTACCGGCTCCAATAAAAGTATCGCCGGAAACACCTTTATCTATAGTACATAGTGCTCCAATTTCAACATCATGATCTATAACTACACGTCCTCCAGAAAGCAATTTATCGTATCCGCTTGGCCTGTTCTTAAAGTAGAAAGCATCTGCTCCCAATACAGTTCCTGCATGAATAATTACGTTATTACCAATAATGGCATTATCGTAAATACTTACATTAGAATGGATCACGCAATTATCCCCAATTTTCACATTGTTTCCAATAAAAACATTGGGTTGTATAATAGTATTTTTTCCGATTTGAGCCGAATCTGCGATCTTTAAATCAGATTTTTCAAAGGGTTTAAAATACTCAGTAAGTTTATTAAAATCTCTGAAGGGATCATCTGAAACAAGAAGGGCTTTTCCTGCGGGGCATTCAACTTCCTTATTAATCAATATTATGGTTGCTGCAGAATTTAAAGCCTTATCGTAATATTTGGGATGATCTACAAAAACAATATCACCTTGTGTTACTACATGAATCTCATTCATACCTAATACCGGAAAATCTGATTCGCCTACATAGGTAGCAGATATAATTGTAGCTATTTGCTGAAGCGTATGCTTCTGAGGAAATTTCATATTATAAGTGAGAAAATTTAGTTTTTGAAACCTAGATCAAACATAAGTGATATTACTTAAAAAACAAAAGTTAGGAACATTATTTATAAATGCTCCTAACTTTTCTAAAATGTAATAAAAATCTACTCGAATTATTCTTTTACTCGCTCCTTGTAGGTTCCTTTCTCTGTTTCAATTTTAATCTTATCTCCTTCATTAATAAAAAGAGGCACATTTACTTCAGCTCCAGTTTCTACTGTTGCAGGTTTTGTTGCATTGGTAGCTGTATTTCCTTTTACTCCCGGTTCTGTATGAGTAACTTCAAGAATCACACTCGCAGGCATATCTACCGTAAGAGGCATATTGTCTTCAGTATTTATTAAAACCGTAACAACTTCACCTTCTTTAAGAAGTTTAGGCATATCTATAGCGGTTTCCAACAAACGTATTTGAGTATAATCTTCCACATTCATGAAATGATAAAATTCTCCGTCGTTATATAAAAACTGAAACTTATGAGTCTCTACTCGAACATCTTCAATTTTATGCCCTGCAGAAAAGGTATTATCCAATACCTTCCCGGAAGTCACACTTTTTAATTTAGTTCTAACAAAAGCAGGTCCTTTTCCTGGTTTAACGTGTAAAAACTCTATCACCTTGTAGATGTCATGATTATAACGGATACATAACCCATTTCTAATATCACTTGTACTTGCCATTATTTTCTAATTTAATTTGAACTAAAATATCCTTTCATAATTCCGCGTTGAGAATTCTTGATGAATTCTAAGATCTCATCCCTCTCCGCTGTTGCTTGCATCTCTGCTTCAATTATAGCAACCGCCTGGGAATTATTATAATTTTTTTGATATAAGATCCTGTAAATATCCTGAATCTCTCTAATTTTTTCGACATTAAAACCACGTCTACGAAGACCAATAGAATTTATTCCTACATAAGAAAGTGGCTCACGACCTGCTTTTACAAATGGTGGCACATCTTTTCTTACCATAGAACCTCCTGTTACGAACGCATGATTTCCAATGCTACAAAATTGTTGAATTGCAGCCATTCCGGCTAAAATCACATAATCTCCAACATTAATATGCCCCGCTAAAGTACTGTTATTAGAAAAAATACAGTTATCTCCAACTACACAATCGTGTGCAATATGGCAATAAGCCATGATCCAACAATTCTTTCCAATCACAGTCTTCATCCTATCTGTAGTCCCGCGATTAATTGTCACACATTCCCGAATAGTTGTGTTATCTCCTATTTCTGTAGTGGTTTCCTCATCATTAAATTTCTTGTCCTGAGGTACTGCAGAAATAACTGCTCCCGGGAAAATACTACAATTTTTTCCGATTCTAGCACCTTCCATAATAGTTACATTAGAACCTATCCAGGTTCCTTCCCCAATTACCACATTATTATGAATCGTGGTAAAAGGCTCAATAACAACATTTTTTGCAATTTTTGCTCCAGGATGTACGTAAGCTAAAGGCTGATTCATAAGAACTTATTTATTTTTTACTATCTGAGCCATCAAAATAGCTTCTGTTACTAATTTTCCATTTACATAGGCGTAGCCTTGCATTTGGCAAATTCCTCGTCTAATTGGAGCCAATAATTCTAATTTAAAGATCAAAGTATCTCCGGGTACAACCTGTTGCTTAAATTTTACATTATCTATTTTCATAAAAAATGTAAGGTAGTTTTCCGGATCTGGAACAGATTTTAAAGCTAGAATTCCTCCTGTTTGTGCCATAGCCTCAACTTGTAAAACTCCTGGCATCACGGGTTTTCCTGGAAAATGCCCAACAAAAAATGGCTCGTTCATTGTAACATTTTTCATCCCTATTACACACGTTGGTGTAAGAGAATAAATTTTATCTACTAATAAAAATGGCGAACGATGAGGCAGAATATTCATGATATCGTTAACATCCATCAAAGGTGGCTTATCGAAATCTATTTTTGGAACATTATTCCTGCGCTCTGTCTTTATGATCTTCGCTAATTTCTTTGCAAATTGAGTATTTACTTCATGACCTGGCTTAGTAGCTATCACCTTTCCTCGAATGCGAGTTCCAATTAAAGCTAAATCTCCAAGAACATCAAGCAATTTATGTCTTGCAGCTTCATTTGGATAATGTAACGTAAGGTTATCCAGAATTCCGTTTGGCTTTACTGCAATATTATCCTTTTTAAAGGCAGTTCTCAATTTAGCCATCGTTTCAGGGCTCAACTCCTTGTCTACATATACGATTGCGTTGTTTAGATCTCCTCCCTTAATAAGGCCGTGCTCCAATAATGTTTCAATTTCATGCAGAAAACTAAAAGTACGAGAATCAGCTATTTCAGATTTAAAGTCGGATAATTTCTCTAAAGAAGCATTTTGAGTTCCTAATACTTTAGTCCCAAAATCTACCATTGCAGTTACTTGATATGTGTCCGAAGGCATCACAATCAATTCACTTCCAGTAGCTTCATCCTTAAAAGAAATAACTTCGTTTACTATAAATTCATCTCGATCTGCCTCTTGGCTAACGATTCCTGCTTTCTCCAAAGCTTCCACAAAAAATTTGGAAGATCCATCCATGATTGGTGGCTCAGATGCATCAAGCTCTATAATAAGGTTATCTATTTCCAGACCTACACAAGCTGCAAGTACATGTTCGGAGGTTTGGATTGTAACTCCATCTTTTTCAAGATTAGTTCCACGTTGCGTGTTAACCACATAGGTAACATCTGCTTCTATCGTAGGTTGATTTTCTAGATCTGTCCTTCTAAAAACATACCCTGTATTTTCAGCAGCAGGTTTAAAAGTAAGAGTTACTTCTTTTCCAGTATGAAGTCCAACTCCTTTTAAAGAGATCTCATTCTCTATAGTTTGCTGTTTTGAAAGGATTTCAGCCATTCTATATCTTTTTTTCTATTTTATTTAATCTATTAACTATTTTAGGAAGGTTCTTAAAATGAACATAAGATTTATTGAAATCTCCATATCCAAAGGCAGGTGATCCTTGAATCACTTCATCATCTGCTATATTTCTTCCAATTCCAGACTGAGCCTGGATTTTAACTCTATTACCTATTGTTAAGTGTCCTGCAAAACCAACTTGCCCACCAATCAAACAATTTTTACCAATTTTTGTTGAACCGGCAATCCCCGTTTGAGCAGCAATTGCAGTATTTTCACCTATTTCTACGTTATGTGCAATCTGAATTTGATTATCCAGTTTTACACCACTTTTTATTACAGTAGAACCCAAAGTAGCTCTATCTATAGTAGTTCCAGCTCCAATATCTACATTATCTTCAATAATAACATTACCTATTTGAGGCACTTTTTGATATGCCCCATCATCACTTGGGCTAAACCCGAAACCATCGGCACCCACGACAACTCCTGCATGAATTACACAAAATTTCCCGATGATAGTTTCTGAATAGATCTTAACTCCCGGAAAAATGATTGTATTATTTCCAATTGAAACATTATCACCTATGTAGGTATTTGGATATATTTTTACATCATCTCCAATTCTAACATTCTCTCCGATATATGCAAATGCTCCCAAATAAATATTCTCACCATATGTTGCAGAATCAGCAATAAAATTAGGCTGCTCTACCCCTACTTTATTCAATTTCACCTGATTATAATATTCAAGCAAGGTTGAAAAAGCTTTATATGGGTCTTTAACTCTTATTAAAGTAGTCTCAATTTTTTGATCTATACTAAAGTCATCACTAACTATTGCTATAGAAGCATTAGTAGAGTATATAAAAGAAGTATACTTTGGGTTACTTAAAAAAGTTAGCGAACCTTGTGTTCCTTCTTCTATTTTTGCCAACTTATCAACTTCTGTTTCGGGATTCCCATCAACAGTACCATTTAATAACTCGGCTATTTGTGCAGCAGTAAATTTCATTCTGGCAAAAGTAAAAAAAAATTGTTAACGTATGGTCTTAGGATAACATATATAATATTTCGTGACCTCTGTAGATAGTGCAACCAGATTTAATTGATCTGATGCTTTAGCCACATCACTAATTTTTCCATTTCTATGGAGTATCTGAATTCTATCGTTTAAACTTGAATATGCTACGTTCGAAATCTCGCCACTAAACACGAAATAATTTGCTTCCTCTTCGGTTATGTTATATTTTTTCTGAAGTGGTAAAGCATATTTTTTAAGTTTCTCCGGATTTATCTTTTTCTTCTTCAACTTCACTTTCAGCAAATCCCGATGCAACAACATCTTACATAAATTACTCAGCACAAAATCGTCATACTCCGTCCATAGTTTCATCGCCGAAATAATATCGTAATCATCCAACTTCGCAAAAGTTCCTAAAACATCTGAATCAAACTTATCTAGAGTTACTTTATTATGTAAGAAATAAGATAAAGTTGGGCTGCAGGAGAGGTTTTCACCGCGCTCAATCAATTCTTTTGCTCTTTTTAGCACTCTAATAAGTAGTTGCTCTGCTGCAACTCCTGTTTTATGTAGATACACCTGCCAATACATTAACCTCCTTGCAACCAAAAATTTCTCTACGGAATAAATTCCCTTTTCTTCAATCACCAAATGATCATCTACAACATTTAGCATTGTAATAATACGTTCACTATTTATATTCCCTTCCGGAACACCCGTGTAAAAACTATCCCTTTTTAGATAATCCAACCTATCCATATCTAATTGACTAGATACCAATTGATTCATGAATTTTCTGGAATAACTACCTTTGAAAATGGCAATAGCCAACGTTAAACTTTGGTTAAATTCAGCATTCATTTCTTCCATAAATAGGAGAGAAATGCACTCATGAGAGACCCCTTCTACAATACTATGCTCCATAGCATGAGAGAATGGACCATGCCCAATATCATGTAACAAAATTGCTATTTGCAAGCCTTCCTCTTCTTCAATACTAATCTCAACCCCTTTAAAACGAAGAATCTCTATTGCTTGCTGCATTAAATGCAAACCGCCTAATGCATGATGAAAACGGGTATGATGTGCTCCCGGATATACTAAATAGGACATCCCCATTTGTGAAATACGGCGTAATCTTTGAAAGTATGGATGGGCAATAATTTTGAAGATACGTTCCGATGGAATAGTAATAAAACCGTAAATTGGATCGTTAAATATTTTGAGCTTTGTTCTTTTCGCCAAACTTAAAATTCTTTAGAATTATAACAAATATACATATATGATGTCCAAAATGGACACATGCTCACTAATAGCAAGAAATTGGCAAGATTTTGAAAGCCGGTTTTACTAGTAAATTTAAATTAAATGAATAAAATAAAAATACTTTGGGCAGACGATGAAATCGATATGCTTAAGCCACATATTATCTTTTTAGAAGCTAAAAACTATGAAGTTATCACCTGCAAAAGCGGTACCGAAGCAATAGAACAAATAGAAGAGCAAAATTTCGATATTGTTTTTCTAGATGAAAACATGCCTGGATTAACCGGATTGGAGACTTTATCTGAAATTAAAGAAAAACGAGCCGATGTGCCAATTGTGATGATCACTAAAAGTGAAGAGGAATATATTATGGAAGAAGCTATTGGATCTAAAATAGCCGACTACCTCATAAAACCCGTAAATCCAAATCAGATTTTACTAAGCTTAAAGAAGAATTTGGACCATTCCAGATTAATTACTGAAAAAACAACTTCTAACTATCAGCAGGAATTCCGAAAAATTTCTATGGATATGAATGATATAAATTCATTTGAAGGATGGGCAGAGTTATACCAGCGCTTAATTTATTGGGAATTGGAATTAGAAACAATTGAAGACAGTGGAATGTTTGAGATCTTCGAGTCTCAAAAGCTGGAAGCTAATAATCAGTTTTGCAAGTTTGTAGATAAAAATTACCCGAATTGGTTTGAAGAAAATGCAGATGCGCCAATCATGTCTCATAAATTATTTAAGGAGAAAGTAGTTCCAGAGATCAGTAGCACGCAACCAACCTTACTTGTCGTTATAGATAATATGAGGTACGATCAATGGAAAGCTTTCGAACCAACCATTAATAACTATTATAAAAAAGATCAGGAATCAGCCTTTTATAGTATACTGCCTACCGCTACTCAATACGCCAGAAATGCCATTTTTAGTGGGTTAATGCCAAGTGAGATGGAAAAACAATTTCCACAGTATTGGTTAAATGATACAGAAGATGGCGGGAAAAATATGTTTGAAGCAGAGTTTTTGGATGCTCAGTTAAAGAGATTGAGGCTAGATATTAAAACGGAATATCATAAAATTTCCAGTCTTAAGGCAGGAAAACGCTTGGTAGATAATTTTAAAACTCAGAAAGATAACGATCTAACCGTCGTAGTTTATAATTTTGTGGATATGCTGTCGCATTCCAAAACCGAAATGGAAGTAATTAAGGAATTGGCTTCTAACGATAAATCTTATAGATCACTCACGCAAAGTTGGTTTAAGAACTCACCATTATTAGAAATTATACAACAGGCGCAACAATTAGGCTTCAAATTAATCTTAACCACAGACCACGGTACTATTAATGTTAAAACACCTTCTAAGGTAATCGGGGACAAAAACACCAGTTTGAATCTTAGATATAAGACAGGAAAAAGTCTCACTTATGATAATAAAGACGTTTTAGCGGCAAAAGATCCAAAGAAAATTCACTTACCTACAATTAATATGAGTAGTTCTTTCATTTTTGCCAAAGGAGACTCATTTTTTGCTTACCCAAATAATTACAATTATTATGTGAACTATTTTCGAAATACCTACCAACATGGAGGGGTTTCTATGGAGGAAATGATCATCCCGTTCGTGGTCTTATTGCTAGGTAAGAATAAATTACATATCTTTACAGAGCCTTAAATCTAATTTTGAATGACGTTAACCTACGAGCTATCAGAAATTGATAGAATAGCTATGCAAATACTTTCCGAAGTTAAAAGCAAAACGCTATTATTTTATGGGGATATGGGAGCGGGTAAAACCACTCTTATTAAAGCGCTTGTAAAAGCTCTTGGCGCGCCAGACTTGGCGTCTAGCCCTACTTTCTCACTCGTTAATGAATATCAAACAGATCAAGGAAAGATTTTTCATTTCGATTTTTATAGAATTGAAGACGAAATGGAAGCTCTGGACATGGGAATCGAGGATTATTTAAATCTCGATACTTGGAAATTTATTGAATGGCCTATAAAAATTGAAAAATTATTAGATGAGGACGTTCAAAAATTGGAAGTTTTGATAGTAAATGAGGGAACCCGAATGTTAAAGTTTTGTTAATGATTTCAACAAAGCGTCGGATTCCTGCGTAAACACTGGTGTAAGAAAAATAATACAAAATGAGCCCATATGAAAGGTGGGATTTTAATAATTTTGTAATTCAGCGAAAGATGATGATTTTTAGCTTATTTTTGACAAGTAAAATGGTCGAAAATACAGGCTATTTTTGCCTCAAAAAAGGGCGCAAAGGTACGATTAACATAGTAATTATTAGCATATTATAAAATTATAGGTTTGTTTCAGAAATCAATACGAAACGTAACATAAAAACCTATAATTATGAAAATCAAAGCTATCTTATTCGCCGCAGCCATTTTTGGTGCAACTTTTTTTTGTAACTTCATCTACAGAAAACGATAATAATGACGCAATCAAAAAACAAGCGATTGATAGATCAGCCATCAGGGTACCTACTAACGGGTAGTATTCTTGCTTTTCTAATCGCATTTTCACCTTATTTATTTTATTTATATGAAATTTTCCCAGACGGTCCTGTTTGGGAAAATTCTTTTTTTACATACGAAAGTCTTTATTATCAAAGCGTTTTGGCCGCAGCCTGGACCTATCTCGGAAAAATCACCCCTTTATTTTTATTACTTATTTGGTTCTTTACATGTAAGCATTGGTGGTACCATGTAATCTTGGTTCCTATTGGAATGTATACCTATCAGATCTTAAGTACTTTTTATGAAGATGTTTATAGAATGGTTGATCCTATGGATACAAATCAGTTAATCTATCTAGCACCATTTTTTATATGCATATTAGTAATTGTTTATTTAGTTCGAGTTCAAATATTTGATAGAATCTACGGTATCGATTTAAGTGAATTAAACGAAACCGATGTTACCGTATTTTCTAAAGCTATGTCTACAAATGAGCAAAAAGAAGTTGACGAGGTACGTAATCAAGGATTTAATTTTAGACCGGAACCAACCGAAGATTATTACCGTAAACTTTAAGATAACTATCTCAGGTCAATCTCACGAGTTAAAAGTTGGAAAACAATTTTAAAATCTTGAGGTAAGCCCAGTTGCATTTATTGTACATATCAATAAAATTAAACCCTCGATGTGGGATTAAATTGCCTAAAAATGTTGTAATTTGAATCTTTTGTACAAGTTTAGGCATGATAGAAAAACCATCTCCATTTACCAAAGAACAATTACTTCCACAGGAAGAAACTTTGGAAATCTACAAGAATAAAGGCGAGCTATTTATTGGTATCCCAAAAGAAACTTCCTTTCAAGAAAAACGGGTTTGCTTAACTCCGGATGCCGTTGCTGCCATTACTGCTCACGGGCATAGAGTTATTATAGAATCTAAAGCCGGAAAATGGGCTAGATTTAGTGATAAAGACTACTCCGATGCCGGCGCAGAAGTTACAAAGGACACCAAAAAAGTATTCTCCTGCCCTACTATTCTTAAAGTAGAGCCACCTTCTAGTGAGGAGTTAAAAATGATTAATCCTCAAACAACGATCATTTCAGCATTGCAATTAAAAACTCAGTGCAAAGAATATTTTCAAAAACTAGCAACTAAGCGTATAACTGCGCTTGGCTTCGAATTTATTAGAGATGAAGATGGATCGTATCCTGCAGTAAGGGCCTTAAGCGAAATTGCCGGCACTGCTTCGGTATTAATTGCTTCAGAAATAATGAGCAACTATACCGAAGGAAATGGATTAATGTTTGGAAATATTAGTGGAGTTCCGCCAGTAGAAGTTGTAATTATAGGAGCCGGTACCGTTGGGGAATTCGCTGCACGCTCTGCAGTTGGATTGGGAGCAAACGTCAAAGTTTTTGATAGCAGCCTAACCAGATTACGAAATATCCAAACCAATGTAGGACGAACGCTTTACACTTCTACAATTCAGCCTAAAAACCTAACTAAAGCCTTAAGGAGATGTGATGTGCTTATTGGCGCCGTAAGAGGAAAGAATCGTTCCCCGATATTAATCTCAGATGAAATGGTGCAGAGCATGAAAAACGGTTCTGTAATTATAGATGTGAGTATAGATATGGGCGGTTGCGTAGAGACCAGTGAGATTACCAGTCATGATAAACCGATTTTTAAAAAACATGGAGTAATTCACTATTGTGTTCCAAATATCCCATCGAGGTATGCTAGAACTGCTTCAGTTTCAATTAGTAATATTTTCACCCCATACCTTTTACATATTGCAGAACAAGGTGGATTTGAAAATACCTTGAGATATGATAAAGGTTTGCGAAATGGATTGTACTTTTACCACGGAATTTTAACCAACAAATCTATTGCAGACTGGTTTGATCTTTCTTATCGAGATATCAATTTACTTATATTTTAATTTATGAATTTTATTCAAAGACTTGGATTCTTCTCTGTAGGTCTTATTATGGGAATTGGAATACTAATGTTCTTTTTGGGAGGAAAAAAAGCTTCTTGCGATTACTCTCCAAATGCCAGAACCCTTAAAAATATTAGAAATAAAGATCGTGTATTTTCTGAAAATGCATTGAATTTTTTCTCTTCTAATAGTCTTGATACCGCTGTTGTTACTACAATTCTTAAAAGTGGAAACGTAGATTTCAGTAAAAGTGATACTAAAAAAGAGCCTTGCAAAATTTATTTTATTTCTGAAGAGTTAGAATCTGGCGAATTGGAAATTGAAATTGAAAACTGCCGTGATAAGGCGGTGATAAAATCTGTTCAGAAAGTAAACTAGCACATCCCAAAAGTCACCCTGAGTTTGTCAAAGGGTTTCAATAAAGTTCATTTTTTTGTCTTAGAGATTCCTCTCTCGATAGCAATCGGGAAGTCGAGATAACAATCTAACTAAAATGTTATTTCGAGCGAAGTCGAGAAATCTCAATGGAATAGATTTTTTTATTAAAAAATCTATCTTAAATATGTATAACTAAAACAAACTGACTACAAGATCTGCGCTGTGTGATCTTTGGTTTTAACCTTGGTAATAATATCTTCAATCATCCCCTTTTCATCAATTACAAAAGTGGTTCTATGAATCCCATCGTATTCTTTTCCCATAAATTTCTTTGGTCCCCAAACGCCATAGGCTTCGATCACTTCTTTAGTCTCATCTGCAAGTAATGGAAATGGCAACTCGTATTTATTTTTAAAATTGGATTGTCTTTTTTCACTATCAGCACTTACACCAAGTATTTGATATCCTTTTTCTTGAAACTGCTCCCAGTTATCTCTTAAATTACAAGCCTCTGCGGTACAGCCGGGAGTGCTAGCTTTAGGGTAGAAGAACAGAACAACCTTTTTGCCTTTAAAATCCTTCAGATTTATAACATTTCCATCCTGATCTTTAACTGAAAATCCCGGAGCAGTATCTCCTACTTTTAATTTTATCATTATTCTTATTTTAGCCATAAAATTAAGCATTATGAATAAACAGGAAAAGGTTCAGTTCGTTATAGATACGTTAAATGATATTTATACTGAAGTTCCTATTCCCTTGGATCATAAGGATCCTTATACCTTATTGATCGCCGTACTCATGTCTGCACAATCTACAGACGTTAAAGTAAATCAGATAACTCCTTTATTGTTTGAAAGAGCCGACAATCCTTATGAAATGATTAAACTTTCTGTAGAAGAGATAAGGGAAATTATTAAGCCAGTTGGTTTATCGCCGATGAAGGCAAAAGGTATTCATGGGCTTTCGCACATCTTAATAGATAAATATAATGGAGAAGTGCCAGAAAGCTTTGAAGCTTTAGAGTCGCTTCCAGCCGTAGGTCATAAGACAGCTAGTGTTGTGATGTCTCAAGCCTTCGGAATTCCGGCATTTCCGGTAGATACTCATATTCATAGATTGATGTACAGATGGAATTTAACCAACGGTAAGAATGTGGTTCAAACTGAAAAAGATGCTAAGCGATTGTTTCCAAGGGAACATTGGAATAAGCTGCATCTCCAAATAATTTTTTATGGCCGTCAATATTCTCCTGCTAGAGGCTGGGATTTAGAGAGAGATATTATTACTAGGACTATTGGTAGAAAACTGGTTCTTGATGAATATTACAAAAAGAAATAAAAGGGAAATATGTGTATCCGTTTAGCGCCCAACAAAGCCTTGGCTACCTCGTAACCCAGTCCCGAAGCATCGGGAGTTTTAGGGTCTCCATCTGACTTATTTAGATGCTGAACCAAGTTCAGCATGACATAAAACCTGAACGATACGAGATAAAAGTAATCACTGGCACAAAACTAGTCAATCAGGAAAAGTTTTATAAATACTCAAGGAACAAATAAAAAAGACCTGTTTTAAACAGGTCTTTTTTATTATTAATTTAAGATCATTTCGAAGCTCAACTGCTTGTATTTATTAATACGCAGGGCTTTAGAATAATTTAAAAGGAACTGAAGGGTTTCCTTTTTAGGGTTTAATTTGTTCAATTGTTCTCCTATCGAAGGTTTAGTGTAAAGGTGCTCCATTTGGTTAACTTTAAGTTAGTTTAAATGAAGAACGTATTTATAGTACTCTTATTGTAAATTAATTTGTTAAAATTAGGTTATGTTTTTCAATTAATTTTCTCAAATTAATTAATGCATAACGCATTCTTCCTAAAGCGGTATTTATGCTAACTCCGGTACTCTCTGAGATCTCTTTAAAACTCATATCCTTATAAATTCTCATCGTTAAAACTTCTAACTGATCTTCGGGTAATTCTTTAATTAATTCTTGAACATCACATTCAATTTGATCTTTAATTATTTGCTTTTCAATATTCAAATCCCCGTCACTTAATACAGAAAAAATATTAAAATCTCCGGTGTTCTGAAACTTAGGCATTCTTTTATTTTTTCTGAAATGGTCTATCACCAAATTATGCGCAATTCGCATTACCCAAGGCAAAAACTTACCCTCTTCGTTATACTTTCCTCTTTTAAGAGTATTTATAACTTTTATAAAAGTATCCTGAAATACATCTTCAGAAACATCTTTATCAAAAACTTTTGAATAGATGAAGCTGTATATACGTTGTTGATGTCTATTTATTAAAGTAGAAAGTGCATTTTCATTCCCTTGAATAAACTCTTGCACTAGTGCAGCGTCAGTTGCCTTTATGTAATCCATAATAGTTACTTTATTATCGGGTATATAAGAATACCGTCAGGTTAGATTTTTAACTTACAAAAGTAACTTTATGCAATAGGCAATAGATTTTTAAGATGTGCGTTGATGCTCCAAATATAGCAACATATATTTTACTTTAGCAAACTTAATTTCGTTTTTTTAACAAATCATATAGATTTTGTTCACTTTTTACACTGATTCTTATTGAGTACCTTTGCGTTTTATTTCTACAAAATAATTTCATGGCTATAGATATTTCAAAGGTTAACCCCAAAGAAAACATTATAATTAAAGGTGCAAAACTTCATAATCTAAAGAATATTGATGTTGTAATTCCAAGAAATAAGCTGGTAGTAATTACCGGATTATCTGGTTCCGGAAAATCAAGTTTGGCTTTCGATACACTTTATGCCGAAGGTCAGCGCCGCTATGTAGAAAGTTTATCTTCGTATGCAAGACAATTTCTAGGCAGACTAAATAAACCAAAAGTAGATTATATAAAAGGAATTGCTCCAGCGATCGCTATAGAGCAAAAAGTGAATTCTACGAATCCTCGTTCTACTGTGGGTACTTCTACTGAAATCTATGATTATTTAAAACTTTTGTTTGCTCGAATTGGTAAAACCTTTTCTCCTGTTTCTGGAGATGAAGTAAAAAAAGATACCGTAACAGATGTTATAAATTATGTAAGGTCTTTTCCGGAAGGTGAAAAAATGTTACTTCTCTCCCCTATTCATTTGGAAAATGGAAGAATTTTGAAGGAGAAATTGAAAGTACTTTTACAACAAGGATATAGTAGAATAAAAGTGAATGGGGATGTTGTAAGGATAGATGAAGCTTCTTTGGATAAATTAAAGGCTGAAGAAGTTTCTTTAGTCGTAGACCGAGTTGTAACTAAAGATGATGAAGATTTCCTTAATAGACTAGCAGATGCCACTCAGGCTGCATTTTTTGAAGGAAAAGGGGAAATCTATCTTCAAAGCTTATCTGATAACAAATTAAGGCATTTCAGCAATAAATTTGAACTCGATGGAATTACCTTTCTAGAACCTAACGTGCATCTTTTCAGTTTTAATAATCCTTACGGAGCTTGTCCTAAGTGTGAAGGCTACGGCGATGTTATTGGAATAGACGAAGATCTTGTTATTCCCAACACCGCATTATCGGTTTACGAAAATGCCATTTTTCCTTGGAGAGGCGAAAGTATGAGTTGGTATCGAGATCAAATGGTGAACAATTCCCATAAATTCAATTTCCCAATACATAAACCCTATTTTGAGCTTAATCAAGACCAAAAAGATCTTATCTGGAATGGAAATTCTCATTTCGAGGGACTAAATACGTTTTTTGAATTTCTGGAATCCAAGGCCTATAAAATTCAGAATAGAGTAATGTTATCTAGATACAGAGGAAAGACTAAATGCACCCTTTGTAAAGGAAAAAGACTGCGACCAGAGACCAATTATGTGAAAGTTAGTGGAGCTAACATAACTGATCTTGTTGAAAAACCTATTGATAAAGTTCGTGAGTTTTTCAAAAACCTTCAACTTAACGAAACCGATACCCAAATTGCAAAACGTCTTTTAGCTGAAATTAATAATCGCTTACAATTCCTTTCTAATGTTGGATTAGATTATCTCACATTAAACAGGAAATCCAATACCCTTTCCGGAGGAGAATCTCAACGTATCAACTTAGCAACTTCACTTGGGAGTAGTTTGGTGGGTTCCATGTATATTTTAGATGAACCTTCAATCGGTTTACACCCCAGAGATACCAAGAAATTGATTGAAGTACTTAAAAATCTTCGAGATCTTGGAAATACGGTAATTGTTGTGGAGCATGATGAAGATATTATGCGAGAAGCAGATGAAATCATCGATATTGGCCCTGAAGCCGGAACTCATGGCGGAGAAGTTGTTGCAACAGGAACTTTTAAGGAAATTCTAAAAGCCGACTCGTTAACTTCTAAATACTTAAATGATACCATGCGGATTGAAGTTCCTAAAAAAAGGAGAGCCTCAAAGCAATTCGTGAAAATTATAGGAGCAAGAGAAAACAATCTAAAAAATATAGATGTTATATTTCCTCTAGGAGTATTTACCGCTGTAACAGGAGTGTCCGGAAGTGGTAAAAGTACCTTGGTGAAAAAAATTCTATATCCTGCATTGCAAAAAAGCATCGGTGGATATGGAGAAAAAGCAGGACAATTTACAGCCATTGAAGGGGAATATAAAAACACGAAATCTATAGAATTTGTAGATCAAAACCCTATTGGAAGATCTTCCAGATCTAATCCTGTTACATACATTAAAGCTTACGATGATATTAGAAATCTTTTTGCAAACCAGAAGTTGTCTGTGATTAGAGGCTTTAAGGCCAAACACTTTTCCTTTAACGTCGATGGCGGAAGATGTGAAACCTGTAAAGGAGAAGGAGAAGTGACCATAGAAATGCAGTTTATGGCCGATGTTCACTTGGAATGCGAAACCTGTAAAGGAAAAAGGTTTAAAAAAGAAGTATTAGAAGTTCAGTTTGCCGATAAGAATATAGATGATATTCTTACAATGACCATCGATGAAGCTATTGAGTTCTTTGACACCAATGATATTCACAAGATCACTAAGAAGCTTCAGCCATTACAGGATGTGGGCTTAGGGTACGTTCAATTGGGACAAAGTAGTTCTACCCTTTCCGGTGGGGAAGCTCAAAGAATAAAACTAGCATCATTTCTAGTTAAAGGGACAACTAAAGATAAAGCGCTCTTCATTTTTGATGAACCTACAACAGGATTGCATTTTCATGATATTCAAAAATTACTAAAATCGTTTACTGCACTTATTGAAAAAGGCCATTCTGTGATCGTGATAGAACACAATATGGATCTTGTAAAATGTGCCGATCACATTATAGATCTCGGTTTAGACGGAGGAGAAAATGGAGGTTATCTAATTGCTGAAGGTACGCCGGAAGAGATTTCAAAAAATAAGAAATCCTATACCGCCCCTTTCCTAAAAGAGAAATTATAAAATATGTTCTTTTATCTGACTGACAATTAGCGATTTAAAAACCTTTATTCTAAATAATATATAAGTTTAAGCACTAACATAAGGGAAAACCCCCAGATTTTGGCACGCACTTTGTATTAGTTGAGTCAATAACATCCAACTAAAATTAATCTGTTTAACCTAAAATCACCCCTATGAAAAATTTAGCACTCTTATTTACACTGCTCTTCGTTGGATGGTCGGCTTCTGCCGGTTCTACTGATAATTCTAGTTCTTTTCCATTTAATAATTATGGGGAATCTTTCATTTTTATTGAAGGCGGCGTAGAATTCGCGGTTTATCCTAACGGAGAATTCGACTTTTATTACGACCCGCAATTTTCAAGAAATTCAGTTCAAATCTCTACCCCAAGAGTAAATATCAGTTATAATTCAGGATACAATTACGATCCGTTTGTACAATATGATGATTTTGGTGCTGTAATTCAAATTGAAAATGTACCTGTTTATTATGACTATTACGGAAGAATAATTCAGGCTGGAAATATCTTTATAGATTATAATAGATATGGAAATGTTTCAAGGCTTGGAGGATTACATATTCAATATAACAGTTTCCATAGGCCTATACATTATTCGGGATCTATAAATGCTTATAATTCAAGATATGTTTATAGACCATGGCACAAGTATTATGCAAGACCTCATAATTCTTATAGGATAGTTTACTATCAGCCGTATAGAGCATATTATGAGCCTATCAGAATAAATTATCATCAACATTTTAATTACTATCAGAGTAAAAAGTATCATCTTAAAAAGAGAAATGATTACTATAGACCAGGACGAAGTAATAAAAACATAGCATATAATCACGGAAGAAGAACTTCACAAAAAAGAAATTTGGACGCCATTTCCGGTAGGTCTTCAAGATCTTCAGCAGATATAAGTAGGAGAACTAATAATATTTCTTCTGGTATAGTTTCAACAAGAACAAGAAGTAATAGAGATGTAAGTAGAAATCAATTATCAGAAAGAAGTTCTAATTCTAGAGGGATTTCCAGAAAAGAAATTTCTAATAACGAAAGACATGAAGCTGCAGTGAGATCTAATAGAAACTCTTCTAGTGTGGCAACGAAACCCACAAGGTCGAATAATGATCGAAGAACAATTACTAGAGATAGAAGTTCTAATGAACGTGTTAATGTTGTTAACAGTAGAAAACAAGAACCACGGACTGTAAGTAGAAGAACTCCTCAAACTAGAAAAAGTAGTTCTGTAGCTACGCGAACAAGTTCTCCTAAAAGAACAGCTACAGCTCAACGAGGAAGAACTGAGAGCAGTTCTCCAAGAAATGCAACAGTACAGAGAACACAAAATAATAACAGAAAAGAAAGTGTTAGAACGAGTAAAAACACACAAAATTCAAGATCAGGGAGAACATCTTCTTCCCGAGATGATGCTAGAAGTTCTGTAAGAAAAAGATAAGTTTAAATTTTTGGTTGGTTAGTTAGAAAATCTCTACGAATATTGAAAGATGTCGTGGGGATTTTCGTTTTGCCCTCATTGAGGGTTTTTTTAATATAAATATCCTCTTGATGGAAGTAAAAATTTTAAATAGAAAACTTCAATTTTTTTGAGACCCTTCGATAAACTCAGGCTTAAATTCTTAGCATGTCATCCCGGTTAGAAGGGCATCTCATAAAGTATTATACTTCATTTAGATTCTTAATTACGGTCAGAATCTTACAACATTGTAATTCATGACAACAAATTGAAACCCTGAAATAGATTCAGGGTGACGACATAAATATTTGAACAAATATTGATATAATTTAATTCTCAAAAACTACTTCGCGTAGTGTTTTTTATACTTCCAGAAAGAAACTGCTCCTAAAAGAGCAACAACTGCCACTGCATAATAAATAAAGGTTGGCGTAATCACTTTATCTCCACTAGCATAAGAATGTAGTCCTGCCAGATAGAAATTCACTCCAAAATAGGTCATCATAATACTTGCGAAAGCTACAATTGCCATTAAATTGAAGAACCATCTGCTACGTAATCCCGGTACCAATCGCATGTGTATTACAAAGGCATAAACCATAATACTTACTAATGCCCAAGTCTCTTTTGGATCCCAACCCCAATATCTTCCCCAGCTTTCATTAGCCCATTGTCCTCCTAAGAAGTTTCCAATGGTTAGCATAACCAATCCAACTGTCAGCGCCATTTCAGTAATAATGGTTATCTCCTGGATATTCAATTTCATTTTTGCCTTATTTTCTTCGGTGGTAAGGATCATAAGTATCAGCGAAACCGCTCCTAAGATCATTCCTAAGGTAAAAGGACCATAACTACCAACAATGACTGATACATGGATCATCAACCAATAAGAATCCAATACAGGCTGTAAATTGGCGATTGCAGGATCCATCCAGTTCCAGTGAGCGATCATTAAGATCATCGAGGCTACAAAAGAAGTAGATGCAATCGTTAAAAAACTTTTTCTTCCGAAGGCCAAACCAAAGAACATGGTGGCCCACGCAACATAAATCATAGATTCATACGCATCACTCCACGGTGCATGACCAGAAATATACCATCTTGCAGCAAGTCCTAATGTATGTACGATAAAGAGGATCAAAATCACAATCGCACTGGTCTTGATTAAGGTTCTTATAATTTTAGAATCTTTAAAAATTTGTGCAACAACCAAAATAAGCATGATCAAACCTGCAAACATATACCACATAAAGAGGCTACGGAAAATATCGTATTTATTATAAAGCACTTCTGCATTTATCTTTTCTTCTGAAGGTATTACCTCGGCACCAAACTTTTTCTGATAACCTGTAATACTTTCAAGCAACTCATCAGACTTTGTGTAATCTCCCGATGCTTTAGATTCCCTAAGCGCATTCATATAAATTGGTAAAATCTGTCGTGCATAAACCGAATCCATTCCTGTCAAATTAGATTCCGGTACTTCAGGAAAAGAGATCCATTTGTTATTTTCATCACCCGGAATTGGAAAAATTCGCAATACCTTACCTTGTAAAGCATTGTAAAGTAAATTCACTTTTCTATCGGTCTCTATAAAATCTTTCTGAAACTGATTTGGGACACTTGCTTTATAAGCACCTTCCAAGTAAGGAGAAAGTTTATAGCTTCCTGAAGTATCAAAGAAATTGGTTAAAGCTAAGAATTCATCATCCTCATCTACACCTGCAATGCGCCTGATGCTATCGTTGTTGGGTTTAACATAGATTAATGGCACGTTATACCAAAGTGCAGGATTCTCTGTCATGGAGATCAAGATCTGATCTGCATTTAGCCCTTCGTAAGAATCTTTCTTACTTAATTTCCTTAATAATTCTGAAGAAAAAGTATTTGCCGGCTTCATTCTTCCCCCAGCATCCTGAATAACCAATTTCCCGAACTTTGCCGCGTGTTCTGCCTTCACAGCAGAAGATTGAAGCATCGAGTCTACTCGTGCCTTATTAGAAGTAACATGTGCATGATTATCTTCCGAAGATTCATTCTGAGCAAATCCAGAACTAAAACTCAAAAATAATGCAGCTACTAAGGTAAGTGCCGCTTTCTTTTCTTTCACTTTATCTAGCATTTCCTTCAATTTTCCGAACCTACTTCCTTTATCGAATAAAATCAGCATAAGACCTAAATACAATAAGAAATAGCCAATATATGTGATCCAAGTGCCCCAAAAATCATGATTTACAGAAAGCACAGTTCCTTTTTCATCCGGATCGAAAGAGGCTTGAAAGAATCTGTAACCCTCTTTATCCAATACGTGATTCATAAAAATCTCATAAGGTTCAGATCCATTATCATCAATCACTTCAACCTTACTTTTAAACGCAGCGTAACTCGGAGTTGGATTGTTCTCGGTTCCGGGATATTTATCGGCTATAAAATCATTTAACTTAATAGAAAATGGCAATTCCATTTCCTTAGAGCCATAATTTAGGTAGATATCCAATCCACCAACTTTTAAGTTTTTTGGAGGATTTACTACTCCTTTTCCACCTAGCATGCTAATAGTCTTAGATTCCCCTCCAGAAGTCACTTTTAGGGTTACTGCATTCAGCTGATTTTTCGCTTTTACTTCAGTAGGTACAATATCATAATTCCCTCTTGCCATTGGTTCCGGGATTACAAACTGCATTCCTCCAACATTGTACAAGGACCTCAACATTAAAGTTTGTGTACTATCTGCTACGACTTCTCCCTTAAACTGATCGGCCATTCGCATGAAGTCACCTTCAAATGGAGATCTTATTTTATAAGTTCCCTCCTCTTCATCTACTTCAATATTAATGGCGCCGTCTGTTGGCTTATTTAAAGTAAATAAGGTATTATGAATATTTGCTATTTCTCCTTCTTTTAAATAATGATCGTGTCTGGCTCCGTCGCCGGCTTCCACAATTTTTAGATAATTGTCTCCGTTCTCTGCCAGAATCAAACCTTCTTCTGCGCCATGAATGAAGTTAATTACCTCGATATCTACTTTCTGACCGTTATAGTCGGTATTAATAGCGATATCATTATCTGTTTCTGGGGCTAATAGGACTGCTTCCTCTACTACTCTTCTACGAGGTTCTCCATCTATCTCCCCATCTAAATAGGCAGTTAAATAGGTTCTTTCAGAGAGAAATGAACTCGTGGTTTCTCCTTCACGAATTGGCATAATCCCTTCGTAACTTATATATCTAGTTACAAAAGCACCAACTAAAATTAAAATGAATGATAAGTGAATTAAAAGGGAAGACCATTTTTCGCGCTTATGCATCCCATAACGAATGATATTTCCGCAGAAATTGATAACAAAAAATAGCATTATACCCTCGAACCACCACGTATTATAGATTAATATGCGAGCGGTTTCTATGGTGTACCAACTTTCTATGAATGTTCCCAGAGCCATTGATATGGCGAAGACAATGAACAAGACTGCCATTATTCGGGTAGAGAATAAGACAGACGCGATTTTATTTTGCATTTAAGACTACTTTAAAACGCTGCAAATTTAACTAAATTTAAACAGTTAGCAGCCTTTAAAAACAAGCAATTCCTATCATCAAATGTTAATTTTAAACCCGGAAATTTTGGTATTTTAGCCGAATGAAGCGTATTGTACTTTTTGGAACCGGAAATGTAGCCACTCATTTATTTGAGGCTTATAAAAATTCCGCTGATTTTAAGATCATTCAGGTTTATAACCATGCTTCAAAGAGCCTTGAAATTTTTAAAGATCGGGTTGCTACTACCACAGATCTTAATAAGATTCTTCCTGCCGATATCTATATTCTTGCGCTGAAGGATGATGTTTTAGCTGAAGTAATTCAAAAAATGCAAAATACCGATGCCTTAGTGTACATACCTCTGGTGCTGTTTCTATAAACGTGCTTAATAAATTTGAGAATCAAGGCGTGTTTTATCCGCTTCAAACTTTTTCTAAAAATAAAAAAGTTGATTTTTCCGGAATCCCAATTTGTGTTGAATCAAATACAAAGACCAGTACTAAAACATTAAAGAAGTTAGCTTCGGGAATTTCAGAAAAAGTGTTTGAGATCTCTTCAGCGCAAAGGAAATCGCTGCATGTAGCCGCCGTCTTTGTGAGCAATTTTGTAAACTTCTTATATACCGAAGGAGAAAAAATCTGTAAGGACAATCAGGTTCCTTTTGAAATCTTGCACCCCTTAATTCTGGAAACGGCTTCAAAAGCGATCAACATGAGTCCGAAAGAGGCGCAAACCGGGCCAGCAAAAAGAAAAGATCAAGAAGTTATTAGTTCCCACTTAGAATTACTGAATGAGGAACAACAAAAAATATACTCACTTTTAACCCTATCTATTCAAAATCTCCATGGAAAAGAATTATAAAGAATACTTAAATCACGTTAATACATTAATATTTGATGTCGATGGTGTACTTACCGATGGAACCATTCAAATAAATACGGCAGGCGAATTATTACGCACCATGAATATTAAAGATGGCTACGCACTAAAAACCGCAGAAATGGCTGGGTACAATGTGTGTATTATTTCGGGCGGGAAAAATGAAGGAGTTAGAAAACGTTTACGAGATCTTGGAATTACCAATATTTTTCTGGGAGTATCCGATAAAGTGGAGCAGTTAAAAGAGTTTATGGACATCTACGATATTAATCCGGAACATGTTCTTTACATGGGTGATGATATCCCGGATCTTTATGTGATGAAACTAGTAGGAATGCCTTGCTGTCCTCAAGATGCTGCCGCAGAGATCAAGGATATTAGCCGTTATGTTTCTCATAAAAAAGGCGGAAAAGGCTGTGTACGGGATGTGATCGAGCAGGTTTTAAAAGTACAAGGGAAATGGCTTCAAAATCATGACGCTTCAAAAAGCTAAATGATTTAAAATTTCCATCTAGAAACTGATTTAATCAAAAGTAATTTATGCTTTTATCCATTTTGAAATTGGTGAGATTTCCAAATTTATTAATGATCCTTCTCACACAAGTCTTAATTAAATATGGCTTGTTTGATAGTTTCGGAATTAGCATCACCTTAAGCGGATTAGGTTTTTCTCTGCTTGTAATAGCAAGCATTTGTATTGCCGCTGCAGGAAATGTAATTAACGACATCCATGATCTGGAAACAGATAGGATTAATAAGCCTGAAAAAGTGCTGATAGGCACTAAAGTCTCTATCAATTCAGCATATACCCTTTATATTATATTAAGTATTATAGGTGTTGGGATCGGCTTTTATCTATCTAACATTATTGGAAAACCGGGTTTTTCAGCAATATTTATTATTATCTCTGCGCTGCTTTATTTGTATGCCACCTACCTAAAACACATAATGCTTGTAGGAAATTTGGTAGTTAGTGCATTAGTAGGTTTCAGTATTATTATTGTAGGATTGTATGATCTATTACCGGCTATTACCCCGGAAAATCAACAAACCCAATCTACCTTCTTTTCTATAGTTTTGGATTATGCCCTGTTCGCTTTTTTGCTGAATTGGCTTCGTGAAATGGTAAAAGACCAAGAGGATATTAAAGGAGATTATAACGCAGGAAGAAATACACTCCCGATAGCACTAGGAGCAAAACGAGCTAATTTGGTGATTTTTATTATAGGTTTATTACCTCTTGCAGCAATTATTTATTACCTATACAATTATCTTTTCGAGAATTTAGTGGCGGTTTTATATGTGCTATTCTTTATTGTAGCTCCTTTACTCTATTTTTTGATAAATATCTGGACTGCAGAAACTAAAAAGGATTATTCCAAACTAAGTTTTCTGCTTAAACTAATTATGTTCCTTGGGATTATATCCCTTGGACTTTACAAATTCATATTACTATAAATTATGCTGAAGGAAAAATTAAAAAATCACCGAATTATATTAGCATCCGGATCCCCAAGAAGGCATCAGTTTTTAAAGGACCTAAAAATTCCATTTATCATAGATGTTAAGAAAATAAATGAGATTTATCCCGAGAATCTAAAGTCTTCAGATATAACTGATTACCTATCTGAACTTAAAGCAGAGGTTTTTATTCACGAACTTAGGAAAGAAGATATTTTAATTACCAGTGACACCATTGTCTGGCATGAAAATGAAGCTCTAGGTAAGCCCGAAACCACTACACAAGCAAAGGAGATGTTGCAATCCATGTCCGGTAAAACTCATGAGGTTATTACCTCTGTTACTTTTACAACTTCTGAAAAACAAAAAACTGTAAACGCATCTACCTTAGTTACTTTTAAAGATTTAACTGAAGAGGAAATAGATTACTATATTTTAAATTATCATCCTTTAGACAAGGCAGGCGCTTATGGAATTCAGGAATGGATTGGGTTGATAGGAATAACAAAAATTGAAGGAAGTTATTTTAATGTGGTTGGACTTCCTACGCATTTGGTTTATGATACTTTGTTAGAAATCGCTAGCTAATAAACTAACTATATGTTTTTAATTGAAAAATATAATTTTAAATAATGTCAGGTTGAGCATTTCGACTTCGCTCAATACAGGCTTAAGTGAAAATCTAATCATTATACAGCAATAGTTCTCGACTGCGCTCGAACTGACAAATGGATAATAGCCTATTTACTATAAAAGAATTGGTTAGCTTTATAAGGAATAGTCATAGAACAATAGATATTTAAATATTATTTGATGAAAGTTAATTATCACCATCTCTTGTACGGAATTTTCATGTTGATCCTTCTATCGGGTTGTAAAGAGACTTCTTCTTCAGATGAAGCCTTACTTCCCGAGCGCAAACTTTCTGAAGAATTCAAATCTTATTGGTTTAATGGAGAAGCAGAGCTTACTTCGTACAAATTAGAACAGTCTAGATATGGAGAATCGAGAGAAGGAACTGCAGTTCTTATTTTTGTTACTGAAGAATTCCTACCGGATGCTCAGGTAAAGGCAAACGAGAAAACTGACAAAACCCTCCCTATCCTTAAGCTAAATGCTACTAAGAAATTCAATACAGGGATTTATCCCTATTCTATTATGCAGAGCACTTTTTATCCCCTAGAAGGACATTCGCATGCATTAAAAGTTTCGGCTTCTATTCAGGAATGGTGCGGTCACGTATATATTCAACTTAATAACAGGAAGGATTTCGAAATAGATTCGCACTCTTATTTTGAAGGGGAAGCAGACAAAGATTTGAAATTAAACAAAACCTATTTGGAAAATGAAGTTTGGACTCAGTTAAGAATAAACCCCAACCTCTTACCAACGGGAAAGATTAACATGATTCCTTCTTTCGAGTATTTAAGACTGGGGCACAAAGAAATAAAAGCTTATCAGACACTAGCCGAGTTTTATCAAGATGGAGACTATAGCGTTTATAAAATAAGTTACCCCGAACTGCAAAGGGATTTAAAAATCTATTATTTCAATATAGCTCCTTTTAAAATTGAAAAATGGCAAGAAGAAACTCAAACAAATGGAAAAACACAAAATACAACTGCTACAAAAATGAATGAGATAAAATCTGCTTACTGGAATAAAAATTCCAATAAAGATTTACATTTGCGGGAGCAACTGAATTTAAATTAATGACAGAGATCTTCTACACATATCAAAATGAAATAATATATACCACCATAATTGTGGTTTCGCTGCTTATCATTCAGTTTACAATGAAAAAAGCTGCACATAGGGTTGGGAAACAAAGCGAGATTCATATTACCAGAACACGCTTAATGTTTAAATACATTAATATTTTGGTTTCCTTAGTTGCTGTTTTTGCATTGGCTTTTGCTTGGGGAGTTGGTTATAAGGATCTTTCCCTTATTTTTTCATCTGTTTTTGCTGTAATTGGGGTTGCATTGTTTGCTATTTGGTCTATTCTTAGCAATATCACTTCCGGAATAATTCTATTCTTCTCCTTTCCCTATAAAATTGGGGATAAAATCAAGATTCATGATAAAGATGCTCCTATTGAGGGAATTATAGATGATATAAAAGCATTTCATATTCATCTAATTAATGATGAAGGAGAATTAATAACCTACCCAAATAATCTAATTTTACAAAAAGCGGTATCCCTTATCAAGAAGGATGTCTATCTGGATGAAGGGAAAGACAGCCTATAGATTACCCTTGATTCAAAAACTTTTAGGCAAGTCCCAAATTATCGGAAGGAAAATACATTTAAAAAACTTGAATCAGGCCACGGGGAATTAAACCCTCAATGAGGGAAGAACCCCTTAGAAATTTATATATTTGAAATTATTGAATCTAATATTTTCAGATGCGTAAAATTCTCCCATTATTAATGTTCCTGTCAATTATTTCTGTTCAAGGACAAACTCCCAAAAAATTAAATTCAGCAGAAATAGATCAAGCTCTTAAAAAGTTGAACTTTTTAGGCTCTGTCTTATATATTGCTGCACATCCAGATGATGAAAACACCCGATTAATCTCTTATTTATCTAACGAAATAAATGCAAGAACGGGCTACTTATCTATCACTCGAGGAGATGGAGGTCAAAATCTTATTGGACCGGAATTAAAGGAACTATTGGGAGTTATTAGAACTCAGGAGCTATTGGCCGCTAGGAGAATAGATGGTGGAGAACAACGTTTTACCCGAGCAATCGATTTTGGATATACAAAGACTCCGGAAGAGTCCATGAAAATATGGGACAAAGAAGTGGTTTTGGGGGATGTCGTTTGGGCAATTCGAACCTTTAAACCAGATGTAATCATCAATAGATTCAATCACCGTACGTCAGGGGAAACTCATGGGCAACATACAGCTTCGGCTTTGTTGAGTGTAGAAGCTTTCAAATTAGCTCAAGACAAAAATTCCTATCCAGAGCAATTAAACTATACAGAAGCTTTTTCCCCTACCCGACTCTATTTTAATACCTCGCCATGGTTCTACGGAAGTCAGGAAGCATTTGATAAAGCCGATAAATCTAATTTCATTCAATTTGATACCGGGATTTATTTCCCTTGGAATGGATTGTCGAATCCTGAAATCGCTGCATTAAGCAGAAGTCAACATAGATCACAAGGTTTTGGTAGTAGCGGAAGCCGCGGTAGCCAAATAGAATATGTAGAATTAATTGATGGAGAGATACCGGAAACTAAAGGAGATCTTTTTGCAGGGATTGATACTTCATGGAATCGTATTGATGGCGGCGCAGCGATTGGGAAAATTTTAAATGAAGTTGAAGAAAATTATAATTTTAGAGATCCTTCAGAAAGTCTTCCAAAACTAATTGAAGCCTACAAATTAATTAATAAGCTTGAAGATGAATATTGGAAAACTTTAAAAATTTCAGAAATAAAAGAGATCATATTGGCATGTAGCGGTATTTATTTAGAAGCTTTAAGTAACAACCCATATTCAACACCAAATCAATTTATTGAAGTAAATTTAGAAGCGATTAATAGAAGTGATATTCCTGTAGAGCTCTCCTCTGTAACTGTCTTACCGGGCAGTCCTTCTGCAACGCCCAATAGAGTTTTAAGCAATAATGAGAATTGGAGAGAAAAACTGATATACACCATCCCCAAGGATGCAAAATATACGTCTCCCTATTGGTTAAATAAGAATCCGAATTTAGGAACTTATGTTGTAGAAGATCCAAAAATGATTGGTTTACCGGAAACCCCAAGATTGACGAAAGCAATTTTTAATCTCAAATTTTATGGAGAAACTATTCCTTTTGAAAAGGAACTTGTATACAAATCTACAGATCCTGTAAAAGGGGAAGTTTATCAGCCTTTTGAAATAGTTCCGCCTGTATCTGCTTCTTTTAACGATAAGGTGCTTATTTACACAAATGGAGCAGCCAAGCAAATACAATTAACCGTAACTGCCCAAAAAGAAAATGCAAAAGGAAAAGTTCGTCTAAAAGCACCTACAAGCTGGAAGATAGAACCTAAAGAGTCAAATTTCGATATTCAAAACAATGGAGCACTGCGAATCTTATATTCACTGTAACGCCGCCAGCAGAACAAAGCGAAGCCAACTTAATCCCGGAAATCATTTTTGAGGATGCTGTATATTCTAATGAGGTTCTAAAAATAGATTACGAACATATTCCTTTGCAATCCTTAGTCTTACCTGCCAAAACCAAGTTGGTGAAGTTAGATATTCAGAAAAAAGGAGAATTAGTAGGATATATCGATGGTGCCGGGGATGTAATTCCTGAAAGTTTAGAACAAATTGGATATAAAGTAATTAGAATAGATCCAAATGAATTAAACGCCGCTTCTCTTGCAAAATTTGATGCAATCGTATTGGGGATTCGTGCTTATAATACTTTAGATATTTTAAAATTCAAGCAAGCTGAATTATTAAAATATGTTGAAAATGGCGGAACACTGATCTCCCAGTATAACACAAACCGCGGATTGGTATTAGATAATATTGCGCCATATAAATTAGAACTTTCCAGAGATAGAGTGACTGAAGAGGATGCAAAAGTCGAATTTTTGAATCCACAACATCCTGTTTTAAATAGCCCGAATAAGATCACTCAAAAAGATTTTGAAAATTGGGTACAAGAAAGAGGTTTGTATTTTTCAGACTCATGGGCTCCAGAGTTCACTCCAATCCTAGAAATGAATGACTCTAATGAAGCTAGCAGCAAAGGAAGCTTACTTATTGCCAAATACGGCAAAGGACATTATATCTATACCGGATTAAGCTTTTTTAGACAGTTTCCAGATGCTGTACCCGGAGCGTTTAGATTATTTACTAACCTAATTTCAGTTGGAGAATAATGCAGACCCCAAAAAAGTACATCTGGAAAAAGTCTTATTCCCTAGTCCTTCTAGCGAATTTAGCATACATCATCTTATTCTATTTTTTAATGAACCTATTCTCTTAATATGCAATTAATAGACTGGATCATTTTAATAGGAACTTTGGCCTTTATTGTTATTTACGGCGTTTACAAAACTAGAGGGAGCAATAGCGTAAAAGATTACATTGGTGGTGGGCAAGATTCCCAATGGTGGACAATAGGCTTATCTGTGATGGCAACTCAGGCCAGCGCAATTACTTTTTTATCTACACCCGGTCAAGCGTATCACGACGGAATGGGCTTCGTGCAATTCTATTTTGGATTACCAATTGCCATGGTGGTTATATGTATGGTGTTTATCCCAATTTATCACAGACTAAAGGTCTACACGGCTTATGAGTTTTTAGAGTCTAGATTCGATCTTAAAACCAGAACTTTAACTGCATTGTTATTTTTAATTCAGCGAGGACTATCTGCAGGGATTACCATTTTTGCTCCAGCTATTATTTTATCCGCGGTTTTGGGATGGAACCTTACCACACTTAACATTATTATTGGGGTGTTGGTAATTATTTATACAGTTTCCGGTGGAACCAAAGCCGTAAATGTCACTCAAAAGCAACAGATGGCTGTGATCTTTGCCGGAATGTTCGCCGCATTTTTTCTTATTATTCAATACCTCCCTGCAGATATAAGTTTTTCTAATGCCTTAGATATTGCCGGAGCTAGCGGAAAGCTGGATATTTTAGATTTCTCATTCGATTTGGATAATAGATATACCGTTTGGAGCGGGGTAATTGGTGGAAGCTTCTTAGCATTATCCTACTTTGGAACAGATCAAAGCCAAGTGCAGCGCTATTTAACCGGAAGGTCGGTACGGGAGATGCAACTGGGGCTTATCTTCAATGGGATATTAAAAGTACCTATGCAATTCTTTATACTTCTTGTGGGAGTGATGGTATTTGTATTCTATCAATTTAATCTGGCACCATTAAATTTTAATCCTGCGGCACAAAAAGCAGTATTGGAGTCTGAATATTCTGAAGATTATCAGCAATTAATGGTGAAAAATGAAGAAATTCAGCAGAAGCGAAAGGAAACTAGTATTCGATTCGGCAATGGACTGGAAACGGCTTCATCTGGGGAAATCACTCAATATGAAAATGAACTCATAAAACTCAACTCTTTAGAAGAGGCAAATCGAGAGGAAGCAAAAACTCTAATAAGCGCTGTAAACGAAGGTTTAGAAACAAATGATAAAGATTATGTGTTTATTCATTTTATACTCAATAACCTTCCAAGAGGCCTTATAGGGCTGTTGCTAGCTGTAATCCTTTCTGCAGCGATGTCTTCCACCGCTTCAGAATTAAATGCATTGGCATCCACGACGACCATAGATCTTTATAAAAGAAATGTCTCTAAAGAAAAATCTGATGAACACTATGTAAAAATGTCTAAATGGTTCACATTAGGATGGGGATTATTAGCAATTCTTTTTGCCAGTTTTGCCAGTTTATTCGATAATTTAATTCAGCTAGTGAATATTATTGGCTCTATTTTCTACGGAAATGTTTTGGGAATATTCTTATTGGCATTCTTCATTAAACATGTAAATAGCAATGCAGTATTTATTGCAGCGCTTATAACACAAGCTTTAGTAATCCTCATTTGGCATCTCGAGGTATTACCATACTTATGGTTAAATCTTGTAGGATGTTTCTTGGTAATGGTTTTGGCGCTTATCCTACAGAGTGTAATACACTCCCCAGATAAACCCATCAACAATGCAAACTAAAACATATAATTGGGGCATATTAGGAGCAGGGAAAATCGCTAAAAAATTTTCCAAAGATCTTTTGTTGGTTCCAGATGCAAATCTTTATGCGGTAGCAAGCAGATCCTTGGATAAAGCTCAGCAATTTGCTGAAAATTTAAATATTGAAGTTTCCTACGGCAGTTATTTAGAATTAGTTGAGGACGAAAAAGTAGATATCATCTATATAGCTACTCCGCATGTGTTTCATTTCGAGCATTCCATGTTATGCCTTCAGCATAAAAAACCAGTGCTTTGCGAAAAACCTTTGGGAATGAACAAGCAACAAGTTCAAACCATGATTACTCAGGCTCAAAATGAGAATGTGTTTTTAATGGAAGCATTATGGACGCAATTTCTTCCTCACTTCCAGTTTGTTCTAGAGCTAAGAGATTCAAAAAAATATGGTGAATTACTAGGTCTCGAGGCAGATTTCGGATTTGATGCTCCTTTCGATGCAGAAAAACGCATTTACAATAAAAAACTTGGCGGTGGCAGCTTGATGGATGTTGGGATATATCCTGTATTCTTAGCCTTGACCTTATTGGGAAAACCACAAAAGATAGAAGCGACAGCAAAAATCGGGAAAACAGGTGTTGATGAAAACTGCAAAATTGCTTTTTTTTACGCCAATGATGTAAAGGCTAATCTTTATAGTGCTATAGATGAAACTACTCCAACCACAGCTACATTAAGGTTTGAAGAAGCAGTGGTAGTTTTAAATAGTCGGTTTCATGAGCCTTCCTCTATTACAATCCAAAATGATGGGAAAGAAGAGACTATCGAATTCCCTGTAACAACGAATGGCTATAGTTTTGAGGCAGCACATGTTCAATCCATGCTGGCCAATGGAAATACAGAAAGTGATAAAATGACTTATACAAAGAGCCTTGATCTTATTGAACTATTAGATGCAATTAGAAAAAAGGTAGGTTTAGTTTATTAGATAAAAAAAGTCTAAAAAATTCTTTATGATTAATTTGAACTTGTTTCAGCTACTTAAAAATTTGATCTTGAAATAAGTTGCAATTGCTTATGTCATCCCAACGTGAGGAGGGATCCCTAGTTAAATTCTGCTTCTTGTATTGAGATTCTTCAGTCCACTACATTCCCTTCAGAATGACATCTCTTTTTATAGTTGATTTGACCTAGTAGGATCTGCTCTGAGATGTTCCAATAGTCTTAATTCGAGGTGATTTTAAATATTTATATTTCCTACGCGAAATAATTCTTTTACCCCAGGTATCATATCTCAGGTCTCAGGATGACAATTGCTTTTAAAGCAAAAAAAACCTGCTTCTCAGCAGGTTTTTTCTATATTATAATTAAAATTACATAGCTCCCCATTCTTTAAGAGAGGCTTTATTCATTTTAACGTAATCTGCATTTTTAGCTTTCTCAGCTATCGCTAAAGATTGTTGCGCACTAGCAATCGCTTCTTTTTTCATACCTAATTCAGCTTCGATAAGAGATCTTTTTCTCCACATCCAAAAAGCACCTTCCTGCATTGCAGTTGCTTTTTTTAATCCACTCATGGGCTTTTTTAAGATCTTTTCCGCTTTCATGGTAATAACTAGCTGCTGCATAGTAATCGTTAGCACCAGGACCATTCATTACTCTTTCTATGCTAGCCATAGTTTTAGTGTCTGTTGGAACTGTAAACGGTAAAGATGCTGCTGTATTAGACCATACAAAATCCAGAACCGCACCATCATTTTTAATTTCATTTACAAAGATCCCGAAAGACTCCATAGAGAAAGGCATCGTTTCTACCTTCGCCGTAGCTTTTAATGCAACTTTAGCATCGTCCCATTCTTGTGGATTTCCCCAGTTATTAGCATCGCTATAAAACATCACTTCCCAAGAATCTTTATTAGGCACGGTGTAAATTGCATAGGTTCCTTTCGCTAACTTTTTTCCTTCTATTTCAACATCGTCACTAAAGGTAATCTTGGTGTTTGCATTTGCTCCTGTTCTCCAAACTTCCCCAAAAGGAACTAATCCTCCAAAGATCTCACGATCTCTAACTGCCGGACGAGAGTATTCTAAAGTTACATCTGTAAGACCCACTTTTTGTTCAACTTTTGCCGAAGGACTTGGTTGAGGGGCATCAATTTGTGCTGAGGCTCCTAAAGACAATAGACCTGCGCACATAAATAAAAAAACTTTTTTCATAATATTTAGTTTGTTGATTTTTTCAAAGATACGTATTCCTACGTATTTAGCAGAATACCTACACAAAGATCAAAATTAAATTTTGTTTAACAATAATCATTTTAAGTTAAACATTTAATAGCGTAATTTTATCCTGAAATTAAAAACCATGAAAATTTACACCTTACACTCTAAACAGACGTTGCCAATTTCAGTAAATGAAGCTTGGGAATTTCTATCTGACCCTAAAAATTTGAAAGTGATCACTCCGGATTATATGGGCTTTAATATTCTCTCTGGAACAGACAGACCCATGTTTCCGGGGCAAATAATCCAATATATAGTTACACCTATTGCTGGGATAAAGACAAAATGGGTTACAGAAATAACTCATGTTAGCGACAAAAATTATTTCGTTGACGAGCAAAGATTTGGACCATACTCATTATGGCATCATAAGCACTTCATTAAGGAAATTGAAGGCGGTGTAGAAATGGAAGATATTATAGATTACAAATTACCCATGGGCTTTTTGGGAGAGTTAGTACAACCTTTTCTTGTTGCTCCAAAATTGAAAGAAATATTTGATTATAGAAAGAAGAAGTTAATCGAATTATTTGGAGAATATAAAGTTCCTACAAATACTAATGGAACACTTAAGCAAGATATCTTAAATTAAAAATAATGATGAAAAATATACTATTTATAGGAGGCTCCTACGGAATTGGACTTGAGGTCGCCAAATTATTAGCAAAAGATACTAATCTTATAATCGCTTCAAGAACTTCAGAAGAATTGGAGAATTTAGATGTAAAACATATAGCCTTTGATGCTTTAAAAGGTGATATTACACAATTGGATTTACCGGACACATTAGACGGATTGGTCTATTTCCCCGGAAGTATTAATCTAAAGCCTTTTAAAATACTTTCTATAGAAAGTTTTGAAGATGAAATGAATTTAAATTTTTTCTCATTAGTGAAAGTCGTGCAAGGCTTATTACCAAAATTGAAGAATTCTGATCAGGCGAGTTTAGTCTTTTTTAGTACAGTAGCAGCAAAGGTTGGAATGCCATTTCATACTAGTATTTCTGCAGCTAAGGGCGCAATAGAAGGTTTTGCAAAATCTTTGGCTGCAGAGTATGCTCCATCGTTGAGAGTTAATGTAATTGCTCCTTCATTAACCGACACCCAATTATCAAAAAAAATTGCTGTCTAACGATACAAAACGCGAAAAAATGGGAGAAAGACATCCTTTAAAAAGAGTTGGTACTCCAAAAGACGTTGCAAATGCTGTATATTTCTTACTTTCAGATAAAAGCAGCTGGATGACCGGACAAATAATTGGTGTAGATGGCGGATTATCTTCTTTAAATATTAATTAATGAATAAAAAAGTATCAATATTTTGGTTTCGAAGAGACCTCCGTTTAGATGATAATGTTGGATTATTAGAGGCCTTAAAAGGAGATTTTCCAGTGCTACCAATTTTTATATTCGATTCTGAGATCTTAGATGATCTTCCAAAAAATGATGCCCGACTTAGTTTCATATTCGATACACTTCAAAATATTCGAAAAGAGCTTCAAAGCTCAGGCAGTTCTCTTGCGATGTTTTTTGGAAAACCAGCAGCAATTTTTAAAGATTTATTCGATCAATATGATGTTCAGAAAATCTTCACCAATAGAGATTATGAACCTTACGCAAAACAACGCGATGAAAAAATAGAGAAATTAGCAAGCGACAATAATTCAGAATTCCTCACTTTTAAAGATCAAGTGATCTTTGAAAAGGATGAGGTTGTTAAAAGTGATGGAGATCCATATGTGGTTTATACTCCCTATATGAAATTATGGAAAGAAGAATTCAAGAAGATAGATCTTAAAGTTCAATATACTTCTCAATATTTAGATAAGTTCTTACAAAATTCAAGACTGCCGAATTTAAGTCTAAGCGACATAGGTTTTGAATCTTCCAGCCAAAAAGTGCCGGATTATGATGTCACTCCTAGCCTGATACAAGATTACGAAGCCAAGAGAAATTATCCCGCTAAAGATGCTACTTCTCATATTGGTCCGCATTTGAGATTTGGAACGGTGGGAATCCGGAAAATTATGAAAAAGGCCATTGCTGAAAAGAACGAAGTATTTTGGCAGGAACTCATTTGGAGGGAATTTTTTATGCAGATTTTATATCACTTTCCAAACACCGCAACAGATGCCTTTAAAAAGAAATACGATCGTATTTCTTGGAGAAATAATAAAGAAGAATTTGAAAAGTGGAAATCGGGAACTACCGGTTATCCAATGGTAGATGCAGGAATGCGACAGTTAAATGAATCTGGTTTTATGCATAACCGAGTGAGAATGTTGGTAGGTAGTTTTTTATGCAAACATCTCTTGATAGATTGGCGTTGGGGTGAAGCTTATTTTGCTGAAAAATTATTGGATTATGAAATGGCTTCTAATGTAGGAAATTGGCAATGGGTAGCCGGTAGCGGCGTAGATGCGGCACCGTATTTTAGGATTTTTAATCCTACAACTCAAGCAAAAGATTACGATAAAGATTTGGAATACATAAAAAAATGGATCCCCGAGTACGGCACAGATGATTACCCGAAAGAAATGGTAGATCATAAAGAAGCTCGTGAAAGAGCGTTAAGTGCTTATAAAAAGGTGGTTTAAAAATAATTTTCTTAGTTACTATAAATATTGAATTGAGTTTTCCGATTATTTCTTAGAAAAAATTGAAGTTAAGAAAGGTAAAACATATTCAGATTTTGATAGTTATAAATTGATTATGACATCCCCGAAACTTTGAAATAAGACCCTGAAACAAGTACAGGGTGACCATATAATATTACCGTCATGCTGAACTTGGTTCAGCATGACGGTAATATTTTAATCTTTTTTTTTAACTTCTAAGCCAAATATCGTTTAGCAGCAAGACCTAATTTAACCCAAAATTATTCAGCTTTAAATAATTTTCGAGCCTTTTCAAGGTCTTCCGGAGTATCTATCCCAATACCTTTAAAATTAGTTTCTACCATTTTAATGTTTTTCCCATATTCCAGATATCGTATGCATTCTATTTTTTCAGTAGCTTCTAATTCCAGCATTGGCAAACTATAAAAATCCATAAGGGCTTCTTTTCTGAAGGCATAAACTCCAATATGTTTAAAATAAGTAACTCCTGAGTTTGTTTCTCGAGGATAGGGCAACGGAAATCTAGAAAAGTAAAGTGCAAGATTATCTTTATTGGTGATCACTTTTACATTATTTGGATTAGAAATCTCCTCGCTATCCATCATCTGAGTTTTCAAAGAGGCTAAATCGATAGTCTTTTCTGGGTCATTACTAAACACTTCTAAAAGTTTGCGTAGACTTTCTTCATCTATAAGAGGCTCGTCTCCTTGCACATTTACAACAATATCCACCTGCATATTCATTACAGCTTCAGCAATTCTATCGCTTCCACATTCATGCTCTTTGGTGCTTTTTATACTTTTTCCACCATGACTTATAATTTCATCGTGAATCAGATCACTATCGGTCACCACATAAACTTCATCAAATAAATTGGTATTTAGTGCTGCTTCATAGGTTCTTCTTATCACAGTTTTTCCATTAAGATCTTCCATTAATTTTCCTGGAAATCGTGATGCTTCGAATCTTGCAGGAATCATTGCTATTATTCGTAATGAGTCATTGTTTTTCATTCTCTAAAATTTCAATATCTATTTATTCAATTATATAATAAAACTTCGATTAGCATCTCGATCCCGATAAATATCGGGACGCTCGATATTATAATTAATTCGTTGTAACGAGAAAGTCTACAATAACGCTTTTCAATTCTAATTTTCAGTAAAAAAATCGTCTTTAAAACCTATTAAATAAAGCTTATCACTTGCTCGAGTTACGGCAGTATACAGCCATCTAAGATAATCTTTATCCACCCCATTAGGCAAGTATGGCTGCTCAATAAAAACTGTATGCCATTGCCCACCTTGAGATTTATGACAAGTCATCGCATAAGAGAATTTAATTTGAAGCGCATTAAAAAACTTGTTATTCTTAACCTTCAAAAACTTCTTGTATTTAGAAGTTTCGTCTTCGTAATCTTTCATCACTTCTTGATAAAGTCTATTACTGTCATCATACGTTAACGAAGGCGTGTTGCTTTCTAAGGTATCTAAAATTACGACAGTTTCAAAAGGAGCCATTTTTGGGTAATCTACCATTTGCACTTTTACTTCAGCAAAACGAAATCCGTACAACTCTTTAATAGCAAAGATCTCCAACACCTTCACAATATCCCCATTTGCTATAAAACCAGCTTCGGAAGTAGGTTTAATCCAAAAATAGTTATTCTTAACCACCATTAAATAATCTCCTGAAGAGATTTCTTCTTCCTGAAACAGAATCCTAGATCGAATTTGTTGATTGTATTGATTGGCGCGTTTATTAGAACGAACAATAATGCTGGTGTCTTCATGACCAAGATTATCATACGAATCCTGAATGGCATCCAAAATCTCATCGCCATCCATTAGTCTTACCAGATCTGCCTTTGAAGTTAGTTTAAACTTGAAGAATTCATAAAATTCTTCAGCCAAAGCTTCCCGAATTCTTGTGGCATTCAAAAGAATATCACTTTCTTCACTCTGCCTTACTACTTCATCTAATTCTATATGAATTACTTCTTTATCGTAATCTAAACCTAAAGACTGTTCCATCAGGGCAGGGCTTAAATCCAACTTTACTGGAGGTAATTGCGCAGTATCCCCAATAAAGATCAACTGGCAATTCTTGCCCGAGTCTACATATTGTATAAGATCTGAGAGTAATCCTTTATTTTCGAATAGTTTGGAATCCTGATCTTCATCTGGAATCATAGAGGCTTCATCTACTATAAATACCGCATTCTTATGCTTATTTGGTTGTAAAACAAACTGTACTCCTGCTCCACCTGTTTTCTTAGGAAAATAGATCTTTTTATGAATTGTCTGTGCTTCTTGATTAGAGTATAAGGAAATCACTTTTGCAGCTCTTCCTGTTGGCGCTAACAAAATACCCGCTCTTTTTATCTTCCAGAGGTTTTTTACAAGGGAACTTATGATGGTAGTTTTACCAGTTCCGGCAAATCCTTTCAGTAAAAACAACGAATTTGGCGTTGGATTTACCACATAAGCAGCTAATTGTTGTAATGCTATATCTTGTTTAAATTTTGCCGAAAACCCTAACTCGTTGATTAACAGTTTATAAAATTTATCGGGTGTAATCGTTTCCATAGGCTATCTTGCAATTCTCAAAGATAACAATGGATTTTTAGGGCAGAAACTTTTACGAATAAAAAAAAAATTGTAGATTTGCGAGGAACTCTAATAACTTAAAAAAGTCAACCGCATGAAACTTGTCATTCAATTAGTCCTTTGGATTGTGATCATCTTCTTGGGATACATGGTGTTTAACGCAGTGTATGAGCCAATTCAATTTAATAAAGTTAAAGAGAAACGTTACGCCAAAGTAATTGATCGACTTAAAGACATTCGTACTGCACAATTAGCGCATCAAGAAATTACCGGAACTTTTGAGAAAGATTTTGATAAATTAATACGATTTATTGATACTGCTGAATTCACTTTAACTCAAAGAAGAGATTCTACCGTTTTAGATGAAGAATACAAAAAAAGCATATGGAGTAGATCAATATAAAGATATCATACTTGTAGACACCTTAGGGACGGCTTCAGTTAAAGATTCTTTATTCAAAAATTCTACCAGATATAAAGATATGATGATAGTTCCAATTGAAGATGTAGACGCTAAGTTTACAATGGATGCAGGAACAATTCTTAAGAATGATAATAAAATTCCTGTATTCGAAGCAAAAGTTGCTAAAAAGGTGATTTTACATGACCAAGATAAAGATCTTATAATGGCAGAGAACCAAGTTGTTTCCGTAGATGGTGTAAACGGACCATTTATTACAGTTGGTTCCATGACAGAGATTAAGACTGAAGGGAACTGGCCAACAGCTTATGACAATTAATAAGAACGAAACAAAAGATATATTTAAGATGTCCATTCAGGTTCGCCTGAATGGATTTTCTTTTTGCGTTCTAAATTGTACACACAATAAAATAACTTGGTATAAAAAAATCGATCTCGGGAAAGAGCAAAGCCCTGTTAAGATCTTAAAAGAAATTGAAAAATGGTATTCTGAAGAGCCTAATCTTCAAAATGAGTTTCAAGAAGTATTAGTTCTTTTTTCGAATAACTTATTTACACTAGTTCCTGAACCATTTTTTATTGAAGAAGAAGCTTCCACCTATTTAAAATTCAACACCAAGATTTTAAAAACCGATGTCGTGGCACATGATATAATATCTCACGATCTCGTGAATGTTTATATTCCATACACCAATATCAATAATTTTTTCTTTGATAAGTATGGGGAATTCGAGTTTAAACATAATATCACTGTTCTAATTGAAGCAGTGTTGGCAAAGAGCAACGACAGTAAAAATGCACAAGTTTATTTAAATGACTATTCTGGTTATTATGACCTTGTTATCGTGAAGAATAACAAGCTGCTGCTTGCAAATACTTTTCAGTACGAAACGAAAGAAGATTTTATCTATTACCTGCTGTTTACTGCTGAGCAATTAAAAATAGATCCTTCAGTATTCAATCTTTGGCTTTTAGGAGATATTTCAAAAGATTCAGATAACTTCAACATAGTCTATACCTATGTGAAAAATATCGATTTCTTGATCCCTGCCTTTGATTTAACATCCGACTTGGAACAATCTGAAACATTTCATAGAGAAGCTTTTTCTCTTTTAAAAACCCTTAAATGCGAATAATATCTGGCCAACATAAAGGAAGAAGAATTACGGCTCCTAAAAAATTACCTGTAAGACCAACTACCGATATGGCTAAAGAAGGCTTGTTTAATATTTTAAACAATAGCTTTCATTTTAAGCAATTACACGTTTTGGAATTATTTTCCGGTTCCGGAAATATTTCATACGAATTTGCTTCCAGAGGTGCTATATCTGTAACTTCTGTAGATGAAAATATGGATTGTATTAAATTCATTAAAAAGACAAGTTTGGAATTGGAGCTGGATATTACTCCAATTAAAAGTGATGTTTTTAAGTACTTAGAGAGAGCTCCCATAAAGGCGGATATTATATTTGCCGATCCTCCTTACAATTTCGATGATAATCAGTTTCAAAATATCGTAGATCTTGTTTTCGAAAAAGAACTCTTGAATAAAGATGGCGTACTTATAGTGGAGCATTCCAAATATTCAAAACTCTCTGGCTTTCAAAATTTTGATGTAGACAGAAGATATGGAAATTCCGTTTTTAGCTTTTTTAAAACCACTCCTGTAGAATGAGCCTAATCTTAAAAACTATAGATTTAGATTACACGACCTTAGATTTTCATGAAAATTTTGTAGAATCTAAAATGAAAGAAGGAACTGTTTTTAGTTTAGAACAAATAGATAATCTAATAGCTGTTTGCTCTGAATATTTTCTGGATAAACCCTTTGTTTATATTTCCAGACGCATCCATAATTATAATGTAAATCCAACAATTTATCTTCAACTTGTAAAAGTGCCAAATCTAAAAGGGATTGCAATTGTAAGCGATAAAGCATCTTCCCTTAATATGGCCCAATTTGAAAAGCAATTTTCAAAAATTCCATTTGAGATTTTCCTAGAATTAAAAGATGCCGTTAAGTGGGCAAAAACGAAGATTTTATAAAAAAAAGTAGGCCGATAAGCCGGATTCTGTCTCCCTAGGGATCCTTATCATTTATCTCCAATTTTTGTTGCCAAAAATCTCTAGCTGCCTACCCTCCAGCAACGGGCGAGCAACCCTTAAATGCCGGTATACATGGCATTGCACCGCATAGAGTTTACCTGTTTTCACTACAGCATTACCTGTACATACTTTCTGTTGCACTTGTCCTAATCTCACGACCGGTGGATGTTATCCACTATGCTGCTCTATGGTGTCCGGACTTTCCTCTACACCGGGGGTGTAGCGATAAGGTGGCCTACTTTCCAGCAAAGATACTGTAGCATTTTAAATTTAGCATTATTAAAGCACTGCAGAATTTTAGAAAAAATGAGTTAATATTCTTGATAAAAAACTAGCAATAGGTTTACATCTTCGGGATGGTATTTCTATATTTGTTTTTCAAAATTTATCTATGGAGCATTTTGTTGTATCGGCACGTAAATATCGCCCTCAAACATTTAAGGATGTTGTGGGACAACAAGCCATTACTAACACTCTTTTAAATGCCATAGAACACAATCACTTAGCGCAAGCTTTACTTTTTACGGGACCACGAGGCGTAGGTAAAACTACCTGTGCGCGTATCCTTGCCAAAATGATTAATCATGACGGCACGCAAAAACCAGATGAAGATTTTGCTTTTAATATTTTTGAGCTCGATGCTGCTTCCAATAACTCTGTAGATGATATTCGGAATCTGATAGATCAGGTTAGGATTCCACCGCAAGTTGGAAAATACAAAGTGTATATTATAGATGAGGTGCATATGTTATCTGCCTCTGCTTTTAATGCTTTTTTGAAGACATTAGAAGAACCGCCTAAGCATGCAATTTTCATCTTAGCCACAACAGAAAAGCATAAAATAATTCCTACGATTCTTTCTCGTTGTCAGATATTCGATTTTAAGCGAATTACTGTAAAGGACGCAAGACACTATCTTGGGTATATTGCAGAACAACAAGGAGTTGAAGCAGAGGAGGAAGCTTTACATATTATTGCTCAAAAAGCAGATGGCGCTATGCGTGATGCGCTTTCCATATATGATAGAGTTGTAAGTTTTACCGGTAAAAAATTAACCAGACAAGCGGTTACAGAAAATCTTAATGTGCTGGATTATGAGACCTATCTAAATATTACGCAGCTCATTTTAGATAATAACATCCCGCAGTTATTGGTAGATTTTAATTCCATATTATCTCACGGTTTCGATGGACATCACTTTATTTCTGGAATAGCCTCACATTTTAGAGATCTCTTAGTTTGTAAAGACCAAAGAACCATAGATCTTCTAGAAGTAGGAGAAACTGCAAAAGCCAATTATTTTAAGCAATCTCAGCAAACCTCTCATTCTTTTTTACTGAAGGGAATAGAACTGGCTAACGATTGTGATCTTAAATACAAAGCAAGTCGGAATCAGCGGTTATTGGTTGAATTATGCCTTATGCAGCTTGCCTCTATCAATTTTGATGGAGAAAAAAAAAAGTCTGAGCCCTTCATAATTGCTCCTGAACATTTTAAAAATAACAAAGTTGCTCCTGTTTCAATTCCTTCGGAAGCAAAAAAAGTGATCTCAGAAAATGAATTTTCTAAAAATGCTGAAATCACCGAGCACCGGCGACACTTCCTTCAGAAGAACATACAACACAAACTTCAATTATAGATGTGCCTTCAAGTGAATCTGAAGAAACAGATTCCAAAATTGACACTTCTTCAACTGAAGCTATTTCAGACATTCCGAAATCTGAAGAGAAAAGTAAAGAAAATCAGGCTGCAGTAGTAAGTCCGACTTCTACACAGGAAATGCCTAAAAAAGTCTCCGGGCTTTCTATTAAAAGTATCAGGCAGAAAAAAAGAAATTCTAGCCAAAAAACATGGAGAAAAGGCTATTGTAAGTGAAGTTTTAGATGAACCTATCAATGAAACACAATTACATGCAGCTTGGGATGAATACATACACAGGCTAAAAAATAAAGGTGAAAAAATTCTAGCTTCTATCATGGAAACAGATATGCCGAAGCTAAGCGAGAAAGTAATATCTATCGAGTTACCGGCAGATACCATGAAAAATGAACTAGAAAGACATATGCATCCTTTAATGAGCTTTCTGAAAAAGAAACTTCAAAACACACTGATTACGCTTGAGATTCAGGTGAATGAGCAGGTTGCAAAGAAGTATGCATTTACCGACATGGAAAAATTTAACAAGTTGAAAGAGCAAAATCCATTATTGGAAAAGCTCCGCAAAACATTTGATCTAGATATATAAGTATGCTTGGTTTAAAATTACCTACAGATCCCCGTTGGGCATCTATCGCAGAGAAAAATTTAGAAGAAATTCTAACAGATCATGCTTATTGCGAGCAAAAAGCAGCTTCTACGGCAATTTCTTTAATCGTTTCTTTCCCTGAATATTCCGATCTGGTTTCAGAAATGACAGCTTTAGCAAGAGAAGAAATGGGCCATTTTAAAATGGTTCATGATAAATTGATGAAGAGAGGCTATATCATGGGTCGAGATCGTAAAGATGAATATGTTTTACAGTTGCTTAAATTTTTCCCTAAAGGTGGTTCTCGTGTAACACAATTGGTCCATAGACTTTTAATTGCTGCTTTAATTGAAGCCAGAAGCTGTGAACGTTTTAGATTGCTTTCAGAAAAATTACAGGAAGAAGAGCTAAGAGATTTCTACAGAAACCTAATGGTTAGCGAAGCAAATCATTACACACTTTTTCTCAACTTCGCCAGACAATATGGTGACCGAAAAGAAGTTGACCAAAAATGGCAAGATTTACTAGAGTTCGAAGCGGAAGTGATGAAAGGCTTGAGCAAGAATCAAAGCATTCACGGTTAAGAGATTAAATTTATTCATGAATTAAAACCTTAATAAAGCTTATATTTTCTCTTGATATAAGGATTTTATAATCCCATCTGCCAATCCAATCTTAGGCACATATATGCGTCTTGCTTTCGTCCATTTCATAGCAGATAAATAAATACGAGTTGCCGGGATAATTACATCGGCGCGGTCATCATTAAGATTCAACTCTGTAATCCGCTCTTCATAAGTAAATGAATTCAAAAGTTGATAATAAGAACTCAGGTATAGAAAACTAAGCGGCTTACCCAATGCTTTGCCACTACTTTTAAAAATATTATTAATGTTTCCACCAGATCCTACTAAGTCTATTCTACTGTAATCTTTAGTTGCTGTTTTTACCCATGTTTCGACTTCTTCCCAGATGTCTGGTTCAACAATATTTTTTAACAATCTAACTGTTCCTAATTTAAAAGATCTAGATGTAATGGTTTCCCCGTTGGAATACAACGTGAATTCTGTACTACCACCTCCAACATCCACATACAAATAGGTTTTATCACTCTGGATAAGCAAATTAAGATCTGTAGTCGCGATTATTGCTGCCTCGTGGCTACCATCTATAATTTCTATCTCTACTCCGGTTTTATCTAAAACTTCATTAACAATTTGAACTCCATTTTCTGCCTCTCGCATTGCAGAGGTCGCACAGGCTTTATATTTTTCAATTTTATGAGATTTCATCAATAAATGAAAGGCCTTCATGGTATCTATCATTCTCAACTGATTTTCTTCAGAGATCATTTTAGTCATAAAGACATCTGCTCCCAACCGTATAGGCACCCTTACTAAGGATGTCTTTTTGAATATAGGTTCTCTTCCCTCCTGCTCTGTTATTGTTGAAATTAATAACCTAACCGCATTAGACCCTATATCTATTGCTGCATATTTATGTTGTGTAATCAAACTTTTACTTCTTCTAATTTTTGTTCATAATACTCGTAGAGTGCATATTGGGAACGTACTGCAGGAAATTCTTTCTTCCTGTAAGCATTATCCTGATTTGCACTTAAAATCCGAGCTTTTACATTATCATTCCAACTAATCATAAAGGTATCTAAGATCTCCTTTTTTATATCCTCATCATAAATAGGACAAGACACTTCTACTCTATAATCCATATTTCTAGACATCCAATCTGCAGATGAAATATAGACCTTTGGATTGCCGTCATTCTCAAAAATAAAAACTCTCGGGTGCTCCAAGAATTTATCGACAATACTAATTGCTTCAATATTATCACTCATTCCCGGCACACCCGGAATCAAGGAACATATTCCACGTATAATTAATTGGATTTTCACTCCAGCCCTACTGGCATCATACAGCTTATCTATCAAGGTATAATCACTCAGACTGTTGAGTTTCAATTTAATTCCTGATTTTTTCCCTTTTTGAGCATTCTCGATTTCTGTAGTGATAAGCTTGATTAAAGCCAGTTTAGTATAATGTGGCGAAACCAATAAATGCTTATATCTACTCACCTTATAGTTGATTTCAAAGAAATCGAATACCTTATTTATTTCTTTCAATATTTCTTGATTCCCTGTAAATAGGGTATAATCTGTATATATTTTAGACGTAGATTCATTGAAATTCCCGGTACTTATAAAACCATACTTAATAAGCTTTCGGTTTTCCTCACGTTCAATAATGCACGTTTTGCAGTGAACCTTTAATCCTGTAACTCCAAAAATTAAATTCACCCCTTCCTTTTGCATTTGCTCGGCATACTTAATATTTGCAACTTCATCGAATCTAGCTCTAAGCTCGATTTGTACAGTTACTTTTTTTTCCATTTTTCACTGCATTTATAAGAGAACTGGCAATATGTGAAATCTTTGCAAGCCTATATATGGTGATTTTAATGCTTCTTACTATAGGATCTAAAGCAGCCTCACGTAAAAATTTCACAACGTAAGCGAAGGTTTGATAAGGTGCATAAAGCAGATAATCCTTTTTTGCGATCATCCCTAGCAAACTTCCTTGAAGCACCAATCCTTTTATTGGCAATGGTTCTATGGCCGGATAAAGCAATTTGTCGTTTCCTAGGTTTGGGAAATTCATATAATCCCTTCTATTATGATATCTACCTCCCGGAATAATACTATCTGTAGAGTCAATTCCCATTTTACCCATTAAAAATGCAAGGGTATCTTCTCCAATATTCATATCATATACAAATCGAACGGGATCTCCCTTCAATCTGTCTTGTACACTTAAAGTGATTTTTTCAATAAAACTTTTACTTAGGTCACTGTCTATATCCAGTTCAGCATCTCTAGTAATCTTAATCATATGCGCAGTAACGCTTTCATATTCAAAAATGTTAAAGATAGTTTTCAGATTAAATCTTATAAGATCGTCTAACAGAATAATATATTGCTTTCCATCTTCTTTGGGCAGTACAACAAAGCGATCTATGCTTCTAGGAATTTCGATTAGAACATATTTCTTGTCATGGATATGCCTATTTAATAATTTTGAAATTCCTTGCTGAGGGATTTCCTCTTTCATTACCATTTTAACTGCCAAATAAGCTGCACTATCCTTTAAACTAGGGATATCCACCAAGTCGTTCAATATGATGGTAACTAATGCGGGGCTAACTTTTGAAAGAAAATAGTTTTTTATAAAGGCTTCCTGGGATTCTGAAACCTGATTTTCATTAATAATATAAATATTATGATCCTTCAGTTGTTCCTGAATGCTATGAAGTACCTGCAAACTTTCTGACTGTTGTTCTATAACAATCTGAGTGATTTCCTCTAGCAGTTTACTAGCTTTTATTCCACCTAAAATACTTTTCGCACTTTTCCCTGCAAGATCTATTCGCTTAATTGTAGCATAGCGTACTTTAAAGAATTCATCCAGATTATTTGAAAAAATCCCAAGAAATCTTAGCCTTTCAATAAGAGGGACAGATTCATCTTCCGCTTCTTGAAGTACACGTGCATTAAACTGAAGCCAACTTAGCTCCCTATTAATATATTGGTTGTTACCCATTAATTTTATCGTAAATTTTTAGGGAATAAACTTAAAATAGTTTTTCCGTTTTTGAGGTTTTCCCAGCTATTCGTTGTAAAATCTATTACTGTTAATCCTGTTGTAGGTACATTATCTACATGAGAATCGCCAAGATTATTTACAAGATTGGTCATTGCAGGATTATGCCCGAAGACCATTAAAGTATCTATTTCCGGATCACAATTTTGAATTTGCGAATACAGATCTCCACTATTAAAAGTATAAAGGGAAGATTTCACGTTGAAATCTTGATCTTCAATATCTAGTTCTTTTTTAAAAATTTTTGCTGTCGTTAAAGCCCTAACTGCTGGGCTAGACCAAACCGTTACAGGTTTCTGAAAAGTTGCCGAAAAAGATTTAGCTACTAACGAACCATCTCTCTCACCTCTTTTCTTAAGAGGCCTCTTTTCGTCTGGCAAATTTTGATCCCACGCAGATTTCCCGTGTCTAATTAATATGAGCCTTTTCATAATTATGGTGCTAAACGTTTAAAACTCCAGTTTTTTCCTACTTTCGTATATAAAATACGGTCATGCAATCTATTAGGTCTTCCTTGCCAAAATTCAAAGCTTATAGGCTTTACAAGAAATCCACCCCAAAAATCGGGTTTTGGAACGGGTTTACCTTGAAATTCTAAAGTTAATTCTCTCAGAGTTTTATCCAAAACTTCCCTTGATGCAATTTCCGAGCTTTGATGCGATGCCCAGGCTCCCAATTGGCTTTCTCTTGGCCGGGAATTAAAATAAGTATGTGCTTTTTCTTCTGAAGATTTCTCAGCAACTCCTTTTATTATAACCTGCCTTTCCAATTCCGGCCAAAAAAATGACAAGCAAGTATTTGAATTTTCAACAAGTGCTTGTGCCTTTTCTGAACCGTAATTTGTATAGAAAATAAAACCCTCCTCGGTGTATTCTTTTAAAAGCACGATTCTATTCTTCGGAAACCCGTCCAAACCAATACTGGAAACGCCCATAGCATTCACTTCTGAAGAAAATTTTGCTGCCTCCATCTCTTCAAACCAGGTTTTAAATTGAAAAAAAGGATCTTTCGAGATGGACCCTTCTAACAACTCCCCTTTACTATAATTCCTGCGGTAATCGGCTAAATTTTTACTCATTCTATGCGCTTTTATGCAATTTACAAGATTTGCAGATAATACCTTCACCTCCAATTAAAACTTTAAAATAAAGTTTAATTAAGTCTTAAGCTTATCCCAAAATGTTAATAACTAAAACAAAAATCTCTAACACCACTTAACGACTTGCATTTCAGCTAATATATTTGCACTTACATCTATTAAATTAGGGTCTCAGTATTCATATACCTATGTTTACCGTAGATTAAAGTTTATCCCAAAGTCTTTAATCTTTAACCTACTCTTAGAATTTTTATTAAGCAATTATTTTAAAGTAGCTACTCATGATCAACATTAGTAATATTAGTTTAGTCTCATCTAAATTGACTAGTTTTTCTCTCATAAAATTTATACTGATTACTTTTTTTATTACTTCTTTAACTAGTTGCTCAGTACCTGGTTTATTAGACAGGGATAATTATAGTCGTAATCATAATGTTTATGCTGTGGATTTCAATCCAAAAGATCTTAACAGTATAACCTTATTCGAGATGGACGAAGGTAATTGGTTAGATATTGGAAAAATTAAAAACAATACAAATGCGAAATTTCAAATTACGATAGAAGGGGATTTCTTAATTGTCCAGGCTAATGATAAGGTAATGGATGTTCCAACCTATCAAACCTGGTTAAATTATGCAAGAAAATATTTGGGATATACTGTAGATTCTGAGTATGATGTTTTTAATATTGTAGATGATGGCTGGATTTACGAAATAGACTTAAAAAAATTCCCTTTAATTGAGGGAAATAACCATAGATTATTGATGTACGAAAGAAGATAATAGCGTCTAAAATACTAATAAATGCTATCCAGCCTGGATAGCATTTATTAGTTGAATTAAGTTCAAAAATAGGGTAAACCCCCCATTGATTTTAAAAATTTCGTCTCTAATTACTACAAAAAATTGATTTAAAATAGGTGAAAACTAGTATTTCACACAAGCCTTATATGTATTTAATACCTTAAAAAAGGTATTTTATCTAAAAAATTGTCGATTTCTTTTTTTAATACACTAATGTGATAAATTTACTTCATAATTAATACCTACACAAGTTGCCTCAAATCAATTTGTTTAAAAAGATTCCCCCAACAAAATCTTCAGTATTAATTACTATTTGTTCAGCCCTAAGAACTAATTGTGATTAAGCCCCAAGCAAAATCACTTTAAGAGTTACAAAATTTAATTTATCGTTTTGATCATCCATTTCTTATATAAAAAATGGTATATCTCATAAAAAATTATTACTCATTTAAAAGTGTATACTATGATTAAGAAAATTACTCTCGCATTATTTATTTCATTATTAAGTTTTTGTGCTGTAGATGCTCAAAATACCACTGCTTTTGAATTAGATGAATATATCTCCCAGACTTCAAATAATAAATCCTCTCTAAAAACAAAGAGTAGCCAGCCACTTTCCACACCATTACAGGTTTTGGCCTATAATCTTGTTTCTACCGTAGTTATAGAAAATAGTGAGATAAAAGTTTTTGGTGAGCAACCTCCCTTAAAAGCTGAATTATTATATAACTCTTTTAATATACTTTCAACATCAAATGCACAATTTAATAAAGTTGAATTGCTTGTAATAAAACTGGATTCTGAGGATCAATTGAATACTTCGCTTGATTTTTCAAAAATACAAGGCTTCAATAATCTTAAATATGTTTATTTCTTATGTCCTTTTAATTGTTCTAAGTCTAAAATTGAGAATATATCACAAGGCATGCCTTTAGGAACCACACTTCTTTATTCTGCTTCCATTCCTGAATAATTACGAATAAACATTTTACTATAATACTGCTACTTATGAAAAAAAATTACTCTATAAATGCTGAAATAATGATGGTGAGAGCATATGTAATTATGCTCTTCATAATCTTTGGAACTATCTCAAACACTAAGGCTCAGGTTAGAACAGACTTTAATCAAAGAACTTCTATCACTTCTCCTGAAAAAAAGATCTATAGTGTTAATGGAGATTTTGCGATGATTGGAAATACTAATATGACCTTAATTGCCTATGATGATGATAAAAATAATAGTAACAACTTAATGCGTAGAGTTGATGAAGATGACGATCTTAATACAACCAATTCTTCATCTGCGCAGTTATTATTCTCTACAGAGAACAATGCTTCTACAAATTGTTCTGAAATAATTTACGCCGGCCTTTATTGGACAGCAAGAACAAAAGATAGTGATAACACAAGTTCAAAGCGAAAAATTAAATTAAAAGGACCAAAAAATACAGCTTATCAGGAATTCACTGCTACAGCTACAGATATTAAATTTCCAGGTGATAATAATATGTATGTAGGATATGCCGAAGTAACAGATCTTGTTAATAATAGTGGTTCTGGGGAATATTGGGTAGCAGATATTGAAACTTCAGAAGGTAATGGAGGTTCTACCGGTTATTACGGTGGTTGGGGAATGGTCGTAATTTATAGTAACCCCCAAATGAATCTTAGAGATATTAGTGTTTATGATGGATATGCATATGTTAAAGGTCAAGTAACAGAAAGTTACGTGATTGATGTTGATGGGTTTAATACAGCTCAATCTGGCCCCATAAATATGAAATTAGGTTTAATGGCTGGTGAAGGAGACAGAGGTATTTCTGGTGACTATTTTGAGATTCAAAAATTGAACGGATCGTCTTGGGAACGCCTTAGCCATAGCAATACTACCAAAAGTAACTTTTTCAATTCTTCCATTTCCACTACAGGGACTCGTTGGCCTTCATTAGTAAATAATACAGGTTTAGATATTAACGTTCTAAACATTCCGAATCCGGATAATTCTATAATCGCAAATAAACAAACTAAAACAAAATTTAGATATGGTTCTACTCAGGATACCTATGTGATCTTTAACATGGTTATGTCTGTAAATGCCTATAAGCCAAATATAGAGGGTGTTAGTTCTATTACAAGTATTAATGGAAATAATTCTCCTAACGCCTCCTCCGAGGCACTTCCAGGGGATGAAATTACCTATAAAGTTGAAATTAAAAATAAAGGTAATGAGCCAATTAAGAATGCGAAGCTTGTAATTCCTCTTCCTTATAACGTTTCGTATGTAGAGAATAGCGCTACAAGAAATATTTATTTTAGTCCAAATCCTACCCCAAATTCTATTTCCTATGATCCATCCTTAGGTGCAACTGGTTCTATTATTTGGAATATTGGCACCCTACCAGTTGGTGCTAATACAAATGCTGTATTGGGCGATCTAAAACTTAAATTTAAAGTTACCGAAGATTGTACAATTTTAAAGAATTCAATTTGCGGGGATGGTAACAACATAACTTTCAGAGGAAATTTGAGTGGAATAGGTGAGATAACAAATATCTCAGTAAATGATAAAGACCTTATTCAAGGTTATTCAGATGATGAAACCTGTGATGGTAAACCTATCACCGCACCTCTAAAGACCACTATAAATGCTAAAATATTTATTGAAAATAATTGCCAGAATACTCCAGATAAGCGAGTTTTCAATTATTGCAATAGATCAAATCCAATTGCAGTTACCGAGATAAATTCAGCATTTCCTTCTGGAACTAGATTCTATAACAGTTATCCTATAGAGGAAAACTCTATAGAATATACTATCAATAACCCTTTTCCTAAGACAGCTGGTACGAGCAATTACTTTGCAATTGTTCCAGGTTCTCAAGATTGTTATATAGCTTTTGATATAATAGTGGATAACATTACTTCTGTTCCTATAACTACAAACTTGGAATATTGTATAAATGATGAAGCAGTGCCATTAGTTGCCACAGCAAGTAAAATAGGGTACAAATTATTTTATTATACCACAAATGACTCTACAACACCTACTCCTTCTTTAACTCCAAGTACAGAGATAGCAGGCGAATTTACTTATTATGTTGCTGAAGGACCCTCAGCAAGTTGTATTAGCACCAATAAAGTTGCGGTTAAAGTTAAAGTTAATCCTAATCCTATAGCAGATGGACCTGCAAATGTAGAACGTTGTGATTCATACACACTTCCTTCTCTTACCAATGGAGCTTATTTTGCAAAAACTGGCGGAGTAGATCCAATCGCTGTAGGAACAGAGATCACAGAAACTCAAACAATATATGTATTTACAAAAGGCTCTGGTTCTTGTGAAGATGCTCAGAATTCATTTATTGTAACTATCACCAAAAGCACTACATCTCAAGAAAGTAAAACTGCTTGTGATAGCTTCACCTGGAACGGAAAAGAATACACCGAAACCGGTATCTATACTTTTAAAAGTGAGAATGATGCGGGTTGTACAAATACTGCAACACTTAATTTAACAATCAATAACAGTACTACATCTCAAGAAAGTAAAACTGCATGCGATAGCTTCACTTGGAACGGAAAAGAATACACCGAAACCGGTATCTATACTTTTGAAAGTAAGAATAAAGCAGGTTGTACAAATACTGCAGCACTTAATTTAACTATCAACCCAACTCCAGAAGCTCCTATATTAGACTCTTCTATAAATACTTCTTGTAGTCTTCGAAATGGATCTATTTCATTAGTTATAACTGAAGGAGTAGAATTCAGTATTGATGGAGTTAATTATCAAACAAGTGCTAATTTCAACAACTTAGCTCCAAAAAAATATTTTATTTATGCAAGGTATATTAATGGTGACTGTATTTCATCTCCTATAGAAATTGAATTAATTGCCATTCCAGATACGGAAGATCCAAAGCTTTCAGAAATGAAGGATATCGAAGTTGATACAGATGCCGGAGTATGTGGT
>NZ_AJLT01000021.1 GCF_000258765.1 Gillisia marina | reverse complement strand
TTCAGGATTTTTTTTTATTTTCAAGACTTATTTGTCACCTCGAGCGGATTCGAGAGGTCATTTTATGCAAATAAGGACAAACCTACACTGTCACCCTGCGGCTTCGATAGGCCCTCCTGAGCTTGCCGAAGGGCTTACATTTTTGTCTTTTGTCACCCTGAGCCTGTCGAAAGGTACTCGAGAACTACAATCGGGCTTCGACAAGCTCAGCCTGACACAACGTTTTCAACGTTATTTTCTCAATGTCATCCTGAGCCTGTCGAAGGGTGCTTATTTATTATTAATTTTAAGTATGAAATTCTATACAGTCTATATTCTAGAATGTAGTGACAACACCTTTTATGTTGGAATAACTTCCAACTTGGATTTAAGATTAGAACAACATAAGAATGGAAATAATACGTCTTCGTACACCAATAAAAGAAGACCTTTAATTTTAAAATGGTTTCAGAATTTCACAAACCCAGCAGAAGCAATTAAATTTGAAAAGCAACTTAAAGGTTGGAGCAGAGCTAAAAAGATCGCACTGATAGAAGAGGATTGGGGGCGATTAATTCTATATTCCAAGAATCACACAGATTTCGGAAAACCTGATACAAATTCGATTTAAAATTACTCTTTGATGGGCTCTTCAGAGACTTCGACAGGCTCAGCCTGACAATTGGTTTTTTTTTAATGCTACTCTTAATTCACTGTGTCACTCTGAGCTTGTCAAAGAGTGCTTTGGAATACAAAAGAGACTTCGACAGGCTCAGTCTGACAGTTGGTTTTTTAACGTTACTCTTAGTTCACTGTGTCACTCTGAGCTTGTCGAAGAGTGCTTCGAAGTAAGAATTTAGATTCTTACTCCATCGTATCTAAAATCAAATCGATGTCTGCTTCTGTAGTATCCGGATTAATAAAACAAAATCTTGAAATGGTTTCTTCCTCCCCGTTTGTTTTCCATTTTGTAGGTGTTACCAAAGCAATACCTTCCCTATGGTTTCTGTACGTCCAATCTCTATATTGATCTGGAGTCCAACCTCTTCTTCTATACAAGACCACCGAAAGACTTGCAGGTCTTACCAATTCTAAATAATCTCTTTTTTCAATCTTTTCTGCAGCAATTTTGGCAAGTTCAATTCCGCGTTCTATAGAATCTCTGTATTTCTCGGTGCCGTGCATCGCTAAAGAAAACCACAAAGGCATTCCTCGTAACCTTCTGGTTAACTGAATCTGGTAATCTGCTGGATTAAATCCGTGTGCTCCTTCATCTTTAAAAATCTCCAGATAAGAACCTTTTTGAGAATGCGCATTTTTAGCCAATTCCAAATCTTTATAAATCACTGCTCCACAATCGTAGGGTGAAAAAAGCCATTTATGAGGGTCTATCGTAATACTATCTGCTTTTTCAATTCCGTTGAACAAATGTCGTACCGACGGCGCAGCCAAAGCTCCACCTCCATAAGCGCAATCTACATGAAACCAAACTTGCTGTTTTTCACAAACCTCAGCAATGGTATCCAATTCATCTATAATTCCCGCATTGGTTGTTCCACCAGTTGCAACTACTGCAAATAATCTTTTACGATCTTCTTGATTCAAATTCTCAATAGCAGAATGTAATTCAATACCGGTAAGGTTCTCTCCTTCACAGACGATCATTTCTAGGTCTGCATCCATCACTTTTGCCATTGCCTGAATAGAACTATGCGCTCCATTTGAAGTCAATAAAAGCCCTTTTACAGTCTTATTATTTTCATCTCTATTTCGCCATTCCTCACGTGCTGCAACAAGTGCCGATAAATTCGCTGCTGTACCTCCACTGGTAAAAACACCAAATGCATCTTTAGGCAATCCTGTTAAGGACACTAACCATTTCATCGCCTCATTTTCACAAAAAATCCCTCCTGCTCCTTCCATCCAATAAGCGCCATGAATACTAGAAGCCGATGTCACCAAATCGAACATAATTGCTGCTCTGGTAGGCGCTGCGGGTACAAAAGCCAAATGCCTCGGGTGATCTATGGGAACGGTTGCTTTGACCAGCACATCTTTAAAAAGTTTAAAGGCATTCTCTCCCCCAATCCCTTTAGGAGTAATGGTTTCTCCAACCATTTCGAATAATTCTTCTTCTTTTTTAGGCGCTCCAAGTTCTGGAGTGATATTAGAAATACGGTCTATAGTATATTTCATGACATCTAGCGTCATTTCCACCAGTTCCATATCTATGGTGTGCATTTTATTTTTCTCCAAGAGTAAGGATTTTAAATTTTAATTCTAAGGGATCTAAATTTTCGATTAACTGCGGAATCAGGGATTGTCCAAATTCTAAATACATTTCAGAAAAATTGGTTTGGCGTTCTTGTAAACTCTTATTCGGAAATAATTCATTTTGAAGCCTTGCAATTCTGGAAACCTCATCTTTCAATTTTCGTTTTTGAGCCTTTAACAATCTGTTCTCCAAATGATCTAGACCTTTCAGTTGTTTTACTTCCTGAGCTTTTACTGCTCCTAGAAAAGTAGCATCGGTTTGCTCGGCTAAATCGTACATTTCTTGAAATTGCTTAACCAAATGTTCTTTTTGAGTTGAAAAATCAATATCGATATTGGATATTTTTCTCACTTTTCTATTAATGAGTTCGTGTTGCTTCAAAAATAATTCAGACTGAGAAATGTCTAATTTTCTACGCTTTTCGTTTTGCTTGCTTGTTTCTATCAAGGCAGAATTCCGAAGTAAAAGTATTGGAAATGGAACCTCTAATTTATCAAACATATCCTTCAGCTCAAACCAATAAGCGAGTTCTCCTCCTCCACCTATATAGCAGAGATTTGGCAAGATTACTTCTTGATATAATGGCCTTAGCATCACATTAGGACTAAACCGTTTAGGAAACTCCTGAACTTCTTTCCGCATTTCAGCTTTACTCCATTTAATTTCGGTTTCATTTACATAAAAATCACCTTCCCTTTCAATAATTCTTTCTCGCAGGCCATTGTGTAAATAAAATAAATTGATCTCCCTAGGGTTTACTTGCACCCCATAACCTAAATCCTCCAGTTTTTGAGCTGTTAGGGTAGTTGAAGCATAAGACACTTTTTCAAATAGCTCTTTTTTGAGATAGGGAATAAATTCTGTCTTTAGCTCCTTATTATGAGCATCGAGGATTACAAGTCCATATTCATTAAAAAGTTGATGAGCCAGATACCGGGTAGCGTCGGTTAAATTGGAATGCTCCAAATATGCCGATTTAAAGAGACCTTTAAGATCTTCAGCATTCTTCCCTCCTCCTAGTTCTGCTGAAAAAAGATTAAAAACTTCATCCAGACCTTCGGTATGTAATTCTCCAACCGCAGTAGCTCCCGCTACTTTTTCAAGGCTATTCCATTTGAATTTCTTACCGTTTAGATTGAAAAAATTGATCTCTTCAAAATCATGGTCTTCTGTAGCCATCCAATAAATTGGCACAAAACTATTTTTAGGATATTGCTTTTTTAATGCCGAAGCCAAATTAATGGTAGAAACAATTTTATATAAAAAGTAAAGCGGACCGGTAAAAAGATTTAATTGATGCCCTGTAGTAACCGTAAATGTATTTTCATCTAATAAAGCCTCAATATTAGCCGAAACCTCTTCTCCATGTTCAAGTTTTGCATATTGTTGCTCTAAAACCTTCACCAATACCTTGCGTCTCTCTTCAGAAAAAAGCTTTTTTTATCCTGCAATTGGGCCTCAAAATTTTCTATGCTTGGGAATCTATGATAGAATGGTTTAAGTTCCTCTTTTTGGTCCAGATAATCTGAAATAAGCTTGGAGTAATAATTGGTTTCCCGGTAGGAAAGACAGTCTGAAGGCATAAATAAATTTTAAATATCAAAGATATCGAAGATAAGCATTTTATGCCCTAATTTTTAGTTAATTCCGCGCTGTATGCTATCTTTACTACGCAAATTTCAACAATATCCCATATAAATGAAAAAAACAATCTTATTCCTCCTATTCAATTGTTTAATAACAGCTTCAATCTTCTCACAAAACCTTCAATCTCCAGAGCAATTTTTAGGCTATGAAATCGGTACTCAATTTACGCGGCATGCAGATGTGGTAAATTATTTCAAGCACGTTGCTGAAAATTCTACTTCAGTTGAATATACTACCTACGGAAAAACGAATGAAAATAGACCGCTTACGTATGCAGTAATTTCTTCAGAAGAAAACTTGAAAAATATTGAAGAGATTCGAGCGAATCATTTAAGCAATACGGGCGTTCTTTCCTCTAACTCATCTAAAAAAGCTGATAAAGCAATTGTATGGTTAAGTTATAACGTGCACGGTAATGAAGCCTCCAGTACCGAAGCTGCGATGCAAACAGTGTATGATTTGGTTACCAACAATAAGGAATGGCTGAAGAATACTGTGGTTATTTTGGATCCCTGCATTAATCCCGATGGAAGAGATCGATATGCCAACTGGTACAATCAAGTGAAAGCTACTCCTTACAATGCGTCGCCTTTAGCGGCAGAACATCATGAACCTTGGCCGGGAGGAAGACCAAATCACTATCTTTTCGATCTAAACAGAGATTGGGCTTGGGCTACACAGGTGGAAACCAAAAACCGACTTAAAATATACAATACGTGGTTGCCACATATTCATGTAGATTTTCATGAGCAAGGCATCAACGATCCTTATTATTTCGCACCTGCGGCAGAACCTTTTCATGAGATCATCACTCCATTTCAGCGAGATTTTCAAAGCGAAATAGGTAAAAATCATGCTAAATATTTCGATGAAAATGGCTGGTTATATTTTACAAAAGAACGTTTCGATTTATTATACCCTAGCTATGGCGATACGTACCCAACCTATATGGGCGCTATTGGAATGACCTACGAACAAGCGGGAAATGGCCAAGCTGGTCTTGGAATTCAAACCACCGAAGGTTATGAATTAACTCTTGTAGATCGCGTAGCGCATCATCTCACCACAGGATTATCTACGGTTGAAATTGCATCACAAAATGTTGAAAAATTGAATGCGGAATTCAATAAATTCTATAATAACGATCAGTTATCCTATAAAAGTTATGCTTTAAATGGGAGTCCAGATAAAATTGCAGCTCTAAAAAATCTAATGGATCTGCATGAAATAAAATATGGTTCTACCAATTCCGGAAAAATAAAAGGTTTCAATTATACCGCAAATAAACAGGCAGATTTTACTGCTAATGAAAACACCTTGCTCATTAATACCAATCAGCCTAAGGGAAAAATGGTAAAGGTTTTATTCGAGCCAAATGCAAAATTAAGCGATTCTTTGACTTACGATATTACTGCTTGGAGTTTGCCTTATGCTTATGGATTAGAAGCCGTAGCCAGTAACAAACTATTAAATAGTTCTCAAATTGCTTCAGCCAATTCTGTTGTAAATACATCAACTAATGCAAGTGGATATATCTCTAAATGGGATAGTATGGAAGACGCCCGTTTTCTATCGGCTTTATTAAAAGAAGGCATTAAAGTTCGCTTTAGTACTTTGGAATTTGAAAATGGAGATCAGAAATTTAATCCCGGTAGCCTAGTTATTACTAAAAGTGATAATAGAACTTTTAAAGATTTCAACACTAAACTAATTGAAATCGCCAACAACCATGGCCGCCAACTTACCGCAGCAAATTCAGGTTTTTCCAAAAGCGGACCCGATTTCGGTTCTTCAGAAATAAAAATTATTAATCAACCAAGAGTTGGGGTACTGCGAGGAGACGGTGTGTCCTCTTTAAATTTTGGGGAGATTTGGCACTTTTTTGAAAAAGATTTGCACTATCCAATCACGCCAATTGATACCGATTATTTTAAGAATATAGACTTCTCGTTAATTGATATATTAGTAATTCCATCTGGAAGATATAGCAGTTTATTAGACAAAAAAGCCTTAGAAAAACTTAAATCTTGGATTCAGGGAGGTGGAAAAGTAATCGCTATAGGAAATGCAGTAGGTAATTTTGCAGGAGAAGCCGGGTTCAATTTAAAAGAGAATAAACCTGAAACTGAAAAAGACACAACAGCGACAGTAAACCTTATTCCTTACAGCAGCCGAGAACGAGAAAATATAAAAGAATTAATTACCGGGAGCATTGTAAAAACTAGCCTAGATAAAACACATCCAATGGCATTTGGATATGGGGACACCTATTTCAGTTTAAAATTAAGTAGCGATAGTTACAGTTATTTATCTAAAGGCTATAATGTGGCCTATTTAAAGGATTCTCCGGAAGTAGTATCTGGATTCGCGGGAAGCGAGGCAGCAAAAAATATGAAAAATTCAATGATTTTCGGGGAAGAACGCATTGGACAAGGAAGTATTATTTATATGGTGGATAATCCATTATTTAGAGCTTTCTGGGAAAACGGAAAATTGTTTTTTGTGAATTCATTGTTCTTTGTGAACAACGATACATATAGATTGAAGATTTAACTCGACATATTTTTTTTTCGTCATGCTGAACTCAGTTCAGCATCCCTATAAAAGTAGAGAACCTAAACCTCCTGATGGATCGGAACAGGGTTACGAGATGGTTAGATCTCCCGTTCAAAGAAAAACGGGTTATTAAAAATTTAAAAAACACTTAGAAATAAAACACATGAGAAATACTTTTTCAGCATTATTACTCCTTTTCTTAGCGATTCCAATTTCAATAATAGCTCAAGAAAAAGGCAGCAAAATCAATGTAGATTTTGAGACTTTTACCTTGAAAAATGGATTAAGAGTGATCCTACATGAGGACAAGTCGGATCCTGTTGTTGCGGTAGCACTTACCAGCCATGTTGGTTCTGCACGAGAAATTGAAGGCAGGACAGGTTTTGCGCATCTTTTTGAGCATTTATTGTTTTTGGAGTCTGAAAATCTTGGAAAAGGCGGCTTAGATAAAATGAGTGCCCGCATTGGTGGTTCCGGCGCTAATGGTTCTACGAGTAGAGATAGAACCAACTATTTCCAGACCGTTCCTAGTGACGCTTTAGAAAAAATGATTTGGGCAGAAGCCGATAAATTAGGATATTTCATCAATACGGTGACAGAGCCCGTGTTAGCTAAGGAGAAGCAAGTTGTAAAGAATGAAAAAAGACAAGGAGTTGATAACAGACCTTACGGGCATACGTTTGCAGTAATAGATCAGAATTTATATCCGAGCGATCATCCTTACCATTGGCAGGTGATTGGTTCTTTGGAAGACCTTCAAAATGCCACGTTACAAGATGTAAAAGATTTTTACAACAAATGGTATGTTCCAAATAATGTAACCTTGACTATCGCAGGAAATTTTGATAAGGAACAAGCTAAAGAATGGGTTCATAAATATTTCGATGAGATTCCTGCAGGAACAGATATCGCCAGACAAGCAAAAAGACCGGCTAATCTAAAAGAAACCAAAAACCTTTATTATGAGGATAATTTTGCGAACCTTCCCGAGTTAACCCTAACCTGGCCATCACAATATTCGTATCACGAAGATTCTTATGCCTTGGAAATCCTGGCTAAATATTTGGCAGATGGCAAAAATGCGCCGCTTTATAAGAAGTTGGTTGTAGAAAAAGAGTTTACAGATAGAGTTAGAATGTTCGATTATACTTCAGAATTGGCCGGACAATTAATGCTTCAGGTACGAGCCTATGATGGGAAAGATCTAGATGAAGTTCACAAAGCTATTAATGAAACTTTTAAAGAGTTCGAAAAGAATGGAATTTCAGAAAAAGATTTAAAAAGAATTAAAGCCGGGCAGGAAACAGATTTTTATAATAGTATTTCCAGCGTTTTAGGTAAAGGATTTCAACTGGCACAATATCAGATCTTCGCAAACGACCCAAATGAGATCAATAAAAATGTAGAGAAAATTTTGAATGTTTCTGCGAAAGATGTGATGCGAGTATATACTAAATACATTAAAGGAAAGCCATATGTTGCAACTAGTTTTGTTCCGAAAGGGCAAAAAGAACTCGCTTTAGAAAATTCAATATTAGCAAGAGTTACTGAAGAAAAAATCGTGGAAGGCGCCGAAGAAGAATTTGATTTCACAACAAGCGTTTCCTACGAAAAAACTCCTAGTAGTTTTGATAGAAGCAGCGAACCACCTTATTGGGGAAATCCGGAGATCGTAGTTCCTGAAATATGGAAATTCAATTTGCCTTCCGGTTTAAGTGTTTCCGGAATTACATCAAGAGAAGTGCCAATTATTCAGTTTAGTCTGGAAATGGAAGGCGGCTTACTTTTAGAAAACATAAATAAAACAGGCATTTCAAATTTATTAGCAACCTTACTTACAAAAGGTACTGCAAAGAAAACTCCGCAAGAGCTAGAAGAAGCTATAGAACTTTTAGGTTCTACGATCTACGTAAATGCTGAAGATGAAAAAATAGTTCTTTCCGGGAGTAGTTTGACTCGTAATTTTGCTAAAACCATGAAATTGGTAGAGGAAATTCTACTAGAACCTAGATGGGATGAAGCTGAATTTAAATTGGCAAAACAGCAAGTTCTTAGTCAGTTGCAACAACAGCAGGCAAATCCAAACAGTATAGCGGCTTTAGAATTCAACAAACTGATTTATGGTGAAAATCATATTCTATCCAAGAACATTCTAGGAACACCGGAAACCGTAGAAGCAATTTCATTACAAGATCTTAAAGACTATTATAAAAACAAGCTTTCTCCTATGAGAGCGAAATTTATGGCCGTGGGAGATCTGGATCAAGAAATGGCAAAAGAATCCTTAAAAGCGATCTCCGCAAATTGGAAACCTGTGTCTGTAAAGATACCGAGTTTCCCTACGCCTACTGAACCAGAAAAATCTACGGTATATTTTTACGATGTACCTGGCGCAAAGCAATCTGTTGTTAAAATTGGTGCCCCAGCTTTAAAAGCAACAGACGAGGATTTTTATAAAGCAGAAGTAACGAATTATCGCCTCGGTGGCGGAAGTTTTGCATCGCAACTTACACAGCAGCTAAGAGAAGGAAAAGGTTATACCTACGGAATTAGATCCCGTTTTGATGGCAGTAATACTGTAGGATCTTTCGAGATCTCAAGCGGAGTACGATCCAACATCACTTATGAAGCTGTAGCCTTGATCAAGGATATTTTAATCAACTATTCTGAAAGTTTAGAACCTGAAGATCTTGAGGTCACTAAGAGCTTCATGATTAAAAGTAATGCGAGAAAATTCGAAACTTTGGGAGCAAAACTAAACATGCTAAGTGATATCGCAAACTTCGATTACGAAGACGATTTTATTAAACAACAGGAAGTTATTGTAAATGATTTGAGTTTAATAGAATTGAAAGCATTGGCTGCAGAATATGTGAATCCTTTTAAAATGTACTATCTCATAGTTGGAGATGCCGCTACACAATTAGAAAAATTAGAGCAACTTGAATTTGGGAAACCAATTCTTTTAAATGAAAAATAATCGAAATTCTTTTTTGAATGCAACTGTCGGGATTTTAAAACTTCCTTCAGTTGCATTTTTTTTTGTTTAAAAGTGTACGAAAGCAGAAGCGGTTTATTAAGGCACATTTGCTACCAGATTTGAAGACTTTTAAAGATAATAATGACGGTTCCTTGAAAGAGGCCGATTTTAAAAAGATTACAAATTACTACGGGTTTGGTGTTCCCGTAATCCTTGGCTATGGATTTAGTACTTTAAGAGGAGCTCTTTTGAATATAAAAGAAAGATCCTGCATCACTTATTTAGGCGGAATCTCCGGACTTTTAGACGATCTTTTTGACGAACCTCACAAAGAGGTACAGCATCTAGAAAGTTTTATAAGTACTCCAGAAAATCTAATTCCTAGTAACAGTTACGAAGGCCTGTTGAAACATTGCTATAGCAAAGGTTTGAGTTATTCAGAAAACCCACAAGCTTTAAAACAACAAGCGAAAGAAGTTTTTAGGACAGAAGCAGACAGCAAACTTCAGCATAACACCACGTTATCTGAAAAAGAAATTAGAAAACTCACTTTTTTAAAAGGAGGACATTCTTTTTTATTTTACAGACTGTGTTTAAATAACACTTTAGAAGATACTGAAAGAAAAATGATCTATCATCTAGGTGGATTAATGCAATTGGGAAACGATATTTTTGATGTTTGGGAAGATGTGCAGCAGGGAATAGAAACCCTTGCGACCAAAACTTCTTCAATACATCTACTGCGAAATTCTTTTACTTCAGAATTAGATAAAACAATAGAATTATTACGAGAATGTAAGTATCCAAGAAAACAACAAAAAACCTTTACAAGAATTGTTCTTTTTGGGCTTTCTCGAGTGTATGTATGTCTAGATCAATTTGAAAAATTACAAGCCTCAGAAACTTCAATTTTTCAACCCTCAAAATATCCCAGAAAGCAATTAATATGCGATATGGAACTTAGTAAAAATAAAAAAGCAGCCCTAAACTATTATTTAAAGCTGCATTCTCAATATTTGTAATTTCTATCTAGCCGTAATTTTCTTTTTCTAGATATTATATTTAATTGCTACATTAAAGTTTTTCGTCACCCTTTTCCGATAAGTATCGGAATTGTTTCAGGGACTACTCCCGATTTATTGAGATGCTGAAACAAATTGGGCGTAACTATTCAGAAAAATTCTGCAAAAACTTATGTTATACGGATATTTTAATTAATTTTATACGTATAAATATTTTATCATGGATACAAAACTGACTTTAAAGCTTAATCAAGAAATAATTGAAAGAGCGAAAGTATATGCATCAGACAAAAAAAATGAGTTTGTCCCGAATTGTAGAATCTTATCTTCAATCTTTAACAATGGACAAGAAAGATTCAGATTTTTCGATTTCTCCATTTGTTAGAAGCTTGGCAACCGGAATAAAAATCCCAACTGATTTGGATTATAAAAAAGAATATTCTGATCAATTATTAGAAAAATATAAATGAGAAAAAGATTATTTCTAGATACGAACGTGATTCTTGATTTACTCGGTGAAAGAGATCCATTTTATGACTCAATTGCAAAATTAGCAACATTAGCTGATAAAGAAATTATAACGATCGTGGTGTCACCTATATCATTTGCAACTCTAAACTATTTCCTTTCAAAATTTGAATCAGCCCAAATTGCACAGGAAAAACTCAGAAAATTTAAAATCATATGTGAGATTTGTAAATTGGATGAACATATAATTGAAAAGGGATTAAATTCTTCCTTTTCAGATTTCGAAGATGGACTTCAATATTTTAGCGCGGTAGATTCTGAATGCGAGATTATAATAACCAGAAATGGAAAAGATTTTAAAAAGTCTTTATTGCCAGTAATGACTGCCGAGGAATATTTGCAGAGTACCAAAACAAAATAACTCCGCCAAACATCGGTTACCAGCAAATAGCGGGTATGGTGGTGAAAAGTGTTATTTTAGACACCAAGTAAAAAACAACTAAGCCGACAAGGACGCGTCCCTACTCTACGCCACTTGCATTAAACAAGACCGTTCAGCATGATGAGATGATCAATCTTCCGCTTGTCCGAAAAAATTATCTAAACCTTTATTTACTAGGCTTAGATGGACCTTTCTTTTTTCTGTGCTTCAATACTTCTGCTTCAAGATAAAATATAATCTCTTCACCTATATTCGTAATAAGATCTCCAACTCTTTCAATCTTCTTTATTACTGAAAAAAGCAATAAATATTGATCTATCAATTTTGGATCTTTTTGAACTTCTTCAGATATAACACCAAAAGAATTCAAGTTTATTTTATTCAAGATTTTATCTTTCTTAAATACTTTTCTGGCCTTTTTGGTGTTTCCAGATTTATAAGCATCCCGAATATCATCTAGCATAGATAAGGCTGCTTTGTACATTTCCTCGAAATCCAACTTTTCCAATACTTCCTTGTTAACCGGAGTATCTACTTCTACTATATAACTAGAAATTCCATAAGCATGGTCACCAATACGCTCCAAATCAAAATTGATTTTACGCAAAGCCAGCACAAACCTAAGATCTCCCGCTACAGGATTATGCAAAGCTATAAAACGCTCACATTCCCTATCTAACTTCAAATCCATTCCATTTACACGATTTTCTGTATGCAAAACTTCTTCTGCCAGATCGCTATCGTGATTGAGAAATGCGTCTTTAGATTTTATGAATTGTTTTCTCACAAGTTGGAACATTTCCAAACCTGACTGATTCAAAATTTCTCTGTGATCTTCTAAATTCAACATAATGTTTAAGTTTTATCCGAAACGACCTGTAATGTAATTTTCGGTTTGTTCTTTTTCAGGGTTGGTAAAAATCTTGTTGGTTTTATCATATTCTATTAGTTCTCCTAAATAGAAAAATGCCGTATTATCACTAATCCTACTTGCTTGTTGCATATTATGCGTAACAATTACGATGGTATACTTATCTTTTAACTTATAAATAAGTTCTTCAATTTTAGCGGTAGAGATAGGATCCAAAGCCGAAGTAGGCTCATCCATTAAAATAATAGATGGTTCTACTGCCAATGTTCTGGCGATGCATAAACGTTGTTGCTGTCCCCCGGAAAGCGCCAAAGCCGATTTGTTAAGATCGTTCTTAACCTCATCCCAAAGTGCCACTTGTTTTAAAGAACTCTCCACTCGTTCTTCCAAAAATGCCTTATCCTTTAAGCCTTGAATTTTCAATCCGTAAGCTACATTTTCAAATATAGATTTTGGAAACGGGTTAGGTTTTTGAAACACCATCCCCACTTGCTTTCTAAGCAATTCAACATTTATATCTTTCGCGTTTATGTTGCTCCCATCAATATTGATTTCTCCACCCATCTTAAATCCATCTACATAATCGTTCATTCTATTGAACAATCTTAAAAACGTAGATTTCCCACAACCAGAAGGACCAATAAACGCAGTAACCTTATTAGGTTTAATATCCATGCTAATCCCTTTAATCGCCATGAAATCACCGTACCACACTTTTACATCTTTCGCCTGTAACTTATACTTGCGTTTAATGCTACTTTCTATCACGCTTTCCTTTTTATCTTTACTCATAGTATAACACTTCTGTTATTTAAATTTTTTCTGCCATTTATTTCTGAAATAAACTGCAATCCCGTTCATTACAAAAGTAATCAACAATAAAATAATTATAGCTGCGGCCGCATTTTCCACAAATCCGTGTTGCGGTCGTGTAATCCAGTTAAATATTTGAATTGGTAATACCGAAAACTCATCCATTACAGAGGATGGTGCAAATGGTACATATGCCAAAGCTCCAATTACAATTAAGGGTGCTGTCTCTCCTACCGCTCTGGACAATGCTAGAATAATCCCTGTTAAGATCCCTCCAAAGGAAGCAGGTAATAATTGATGATAAACCGTTTGCCATTTAGATGCTCCCATTGCAAAAGATGCATCTCTAATAGATTTAGGCACTGCTTTTAATGCTTCACGTGTGGAGACTATAACTATAGGTAATATTAACAATGCTAAAGTAAAACTCCCTGCTAGTACACTAGCACCCATCTCCATAATCCTTACAAAAACTTCCAATCCTAATAATCCATAAATAATAGATGGTACTCCGGCAAGGTTCGAAATATTCACTTCTAAGATAGTAGCCAATTTATTCTTTTTAGAATATTCTTCTAAATAAATAGCCGCTGCAATACCAACGGGCAATGCAATTATCGTAGTAAGTAATAAAACCCAAATACTTCCCATTAGGGCAGTATATATTCCTGCTTTTTCAGGTTTTCTCGATGGAAGATTCATCACAAATTCCCAATCTATTCTCATAATTCCATCTACGAGAATATTTCCTATAAAGACTGCAAGCAGTACAAGACCTAACAACGTACAGAAAATTCCCCATATTTTGAAAGCCTGATCTTTCAGCCTGTTCTTTCTAATATTATTCATATTTCTCCTGGAATTTTTTTCTAATTCTATAACTAATTGTATTCAGTAGAAAAGTGAATATAAACAACGTGATCCCGGCAGCAAAAATAGTTTTGTACTCCAAAGAATCATGTTGCACATCTCCCAAACTCACCTGAACGATATATGCTGTAATTGTTTCTACAGGAACCGTAGGATCAAAAGTTAATCTTGGCTGCTGTCCTGCCGCAATAGCAACAATCATGGTTTCTCCTATGGCTCTTGAAATTGCTAAAATTATAGAAACTATAATCCCGGATGATGCAGCCGGTACCATTACCTTAAATGAATTTTGTAATCTTGTAGAACCCATCCCATAAGCGGCTTCTCTTAATGAGTTTGGTACCGCATGAAGCGCATCTTCACTCAAGGAGGAGATATAAGGAATAATCATGATTCCCATAACCAATCCCGCAGATAACGAGTTAAAACTGGACATTCCAGGAATGAAGGATTGCAAAAATGGAGTTACCACCATTAAAGCAAAGAATCCGTAAACTACAGTAGGAACTGCAGCCAGCAATTCTAAAAGGGGCTTAATGGTCCTTCTAAAACTTTTTGGCGCATATTCACTAAGATAGATACTTATGGATAAACCTACCGGTACTGCAAATGCAATTGCAATAAACGAAGTTAATAGGGTTCCGGAAAGCAATGGTAGAATTCCAAAATGTTTATCGGTAAATAACGGAGTCCATTCCGGATCTGTAAGAAAGTCTATTATCGAAACCTCACTGAAAAAATTTACGGCCTCTATAGAGAGTACCAAAACAATTCCAACGGTTACGGCAATAGTAATGAGGGCACTCAATAAAAGTCCCCTTTCAATTACTAATTCCTTAATTTTTCGCATTTATAAAATTAAAATTAGGGTAAAAGGCTAAAATAAACCGAAAACCCACCCATACAATGGGCAGGTGATTTCAGTCCTTATTATAATGATACTTTTTCAAATTCAGAATTCATTCAATATCTAACTATTGATTTTCTTTCACAAACTTATTGAATTTTTCTTTTTGAGCTGCATACTCTTCTTCTGTCATTGCAATATATCCAACATCTTTAGCTAGTGCACCAGCTTCATCTAAGTAAAATCTCACGAAATCTATAACTTGTTTATCTTTTAAAGATGAACTATTTACATAAATATACAACGGTCTAGACAATGGAGCATATGTTCCATTTTTCACAGTTTCAGTTGAAGGTCTTACAGGACCATTTCCTCCATCTACAGATGCTAAGGCTAATTTGTCGGCATTAGCTTCATAGTACGCTATTCCAAAAAACCCTAATCCGTATTTATCTCCGGAAACCCCTTGAACTAACACGTTATCATCTTCACTGGCGGTAAAGTCACCTCTACTAGATCCGCTTTCTCCAACGATAGCTTCGGTGAAATAATCGAAAGTTCCAGAAGCAACCCCAGGTCCGAATAAATGAATTTCTTCATCTGGCCAAGCCGGGTTTATCTGATTCCATTTCATAATTTTCCCTTGTGCCGCCGGCTCCCAAATCTTTTTCAATTCTTCTACTGTAAAAGAAGTCGCCCAGTCGTTTTCCGGATTAATTACCACTGCAAGTCCATCATAAGCGACTTCCAATTCTACATAAGTAATGTTGTTCTCTCTTGCAATTGCAGCTTCAGCTTCTTTGATTGGTCTAGAGGCATCAGAAATATTAATTTCTCCTCTTCCAAATTTTTTGAAACCTCCACCAGTTCCGGAAACACCAATAGTAACATCTACTCTAGGTTGCTCTGCTCTAAATTCTTCAGCAACAGCTTCTGTAATAGGATACACGGTACTAGAACCGTCTATGGATATTGTTCCAGATCCTTCGTTATCTTTATCCTGACCTTTATTATTTCCGCAAGAAATAACTGCGAAAGATAAAATTGCAATTAATAATACTTTTTTCATGGTTTAGTTATTTAAAAATGAATGTCTATTTGTAATCTATATGCCAAGCTATTGTCTAAGTTGTTCTCGTAATCGTTCCAACTAACATCTGTTTGTACTTTTAATTTATGACCAACAATATATTTTGAAAGCCCTAAGGTATATTGATTCTCTACACCTTGACCGGTGATAGATTCATCCAAGGAAACCTGCGTGTATCTACCAACTACTTCATAGTTGTTCTTGAACACATAACCCGCTTGCATATTAAACCCATCACCCACTTCTACTACTCTACCTGTTGGAGTTCCATCAGAATTTACAGCTACAGCATTATCGGCAGTTCTTTTTGCATATTCAGCCATTGCAGAGAATCCTTGGTATTTAAAAATTCCATCTACAAAGAATGTATTTATATCTGTTTCAAAAAAACCGGTATCTGTTGTCATGTAACTTCCTCCATTAGAACGAGTTTTCACAGCATTGCTATTATGATCGTAACTTACACCAACACCTAATTTTGGCGTTTGCTCTCTTTTTAAATCTGCTCCTGTGTAATCATCGAAATCTCCAAATGGAAGAACCTCTATCCTACCGGTATATTGGTAACCACCAAGGTTTCCAGATGTTACATTTCTACCTTCCCCTTGAGAAAATGCAAATGCTTCCTTAACGATTACGTTATTCCCTAGGTTAAAATGGTGATGTAATTGCATTCCCATATCACGATCTACATTGAATTTGCTATTTACAAGAGAACGGTCTACAGTTTGCATATTTGCAGAAGAGATTACTCGCTCCCTGTTCCCCGGAAGTTTAGTTTGTCCTGCCCATAAAACAAAATTTTCGTAAAAATTCCATTTAAGTACCGCATCTAAGATGTATCTAGGAGCATTATTTGTAAATGCTGAAGCTCCACCAATATCTCTGTTAGAAAGTCCTAATTCGATTTTATATTCTAATTTTGGAGAGTATGCAAATCCTTCAAATTTTAATCTAGATCTTCTAATCAAAAAATTCCCTTCCCCATTTTCCAAATTATCATTGTTAGGAAAATCCCAAGAACCAGTGTATAAAGACTGAAAACGAGCTGCAAACTTTAAGCTATATGAGCTATCTTTTGCTACAATGTTTACTAAACCTTTACCAAATTTGTTATTGGTAATATCTTGCGCTTGTGTAAAATAAGATGTTACCATTCCGAAGAGAAGTAACATAGTCCATTTTAATTTCATAACCTTTTGTTTGTTTTTGTCGGTGCAAATGTGCGATTCCAATGTTAAGTTAATGTTACTTGGAAGTTATGCTTAAGTCAAAATTAATGATTTAAAATAAAAGCCGCCCATTGGACGGCTTTTTCATAAATCGATGTCGACAAAAACTAAAGATTTTATGAAATCATCTTAATCTCTTAAGATGAGTCAAATATGCAGTTTATTTAAAATTCTTAGGTAATTTTAATGTTATGATATCTTTAAAACTAGCATAGTCACCTATGAAGTCACTAGTCAAATATTTTAGAAAAGGGTCGGCTACTTTGCTTATGCTGTTGCTACTTTATTTTTTGGCAGCCTTTATTGGTTCTTTAGTTCGTATTAATAAAGATGAGGGTATTAGTGAAGAGGAATATAAAATTTTTCTAATGTCAAATGGAATTCATACCGATATTGTACTACCCACGAAAACCGATATTATAGATTGGAGCGAAATAGTGAAACCTGAACACACGGTATCAAAAAAGAATACTAATTATATAAGTTTCGGGTGGGGCGATCTGGAATTTTACAAAAACACCCCGGAATGGAAAGATCTCAGCTTTTATTCAGCCATTAATGCATTATTTTTGAAATCTCCGGCGGCTTTGCATGTTACTTTTATTGAGGACATCTCACAGAAAGAAAATGTTATTTCGCTAAAAGTAAGCAGAGAGCAGTATCGAGATTTAGTAAACTATATTCAGACTAGTTTTGAATACGATACAATGGGAAATACGCAGCCCATCCCAAATTTGCATTATAATAATTCTGATGTTTTTTATAGGTCTAAAGGATCCTTAAATCTATTTAACACCTGCAATACTTGGGTGAATAATGCCTTGAAAACATCAGGATTAAAAGCCTGCCTCTGGACACCCTTTGCAGATGGAATTTTATTTCACTACCGTTAAAGAATATTTTTCACTTTTAATTCTTTTCTTACAGGCTTTGCAACATTAGCATTTACGGGAGTACCGTAAAGATCGAAATCTGCTGCTTCGTGAATTTTCACATCATAGAATTCACCTGTTTTCAGATAGATCTCTGTAGCATCAATCAAAACCTCATTATCTACATCTGGAGAGTCAAATTCTGTTCTACCAATAAAATAATTCCCGTCTTTTCTATCGATGATTACCTTAAAAGTTTGACCAATTTTCTGCTGATTCAATTCCCAAGAGATTTGAGATTGAATTTCCATGATTTCATTAGCTCGCTGTTGCTTCACTTCCTGCGGAACATCATCAACCAAATTGAAAGCATGCGTATTTTCCTCATGAGAATAAGTGAAGCATCCTAAACGCTCAAAACGCATTTTAATCACCCAATTCTTCAATGTTTGATAATCTTCTTCAGTTTCTCCGGGATACCCAACAATTAAAGTGGTTCTTATGGTCATATCCGGAACAGCCTTTCTAAACTCCTGAAGTAATTTTGTAGTTTTCACTTCTGTAGTTCCTCTTCGCATAGATTTCAAAATTGAATCTGAAATATGCTGAAGCGGAATATCTAAATAATTACAGATCTTAGGCTCTCTATTCATAACGTCCAATACATCCATCGGGAAGCCTGTTGGAAATGCATAATGCAGCCTGATCCATTCTATTCCTTCCACCTGTACAAGATTTTCTAACAGTTCTGCAAGGTTTCTTTTCTTATAAAGGTCAAGACCATAATAGGTAAGATCTTGAGCAATCAATATTAATTCTTTTACGCCATTTGCAGCCAAACCTTTTGCTTCCTTAACCAATTGTTCTATTGGAGTAGATCTATGCTTTCCACGCATCAATGGGATTGCACAAAAGGAACAAGGACGGTCACAACCTTCAGCAATTTTTAAATAGGCGTAATTTTTTGGAGTTGTAGTTAATCGATCTCCTAAAAGTTCGTGTTTATAATCTGCTTCTAAAGCAGCTAATAATTCAGGTAATTCTGTAGTTCCAAAATATTGATCTACATCCGGAATTTCTTTCTGAAGATCTGGCTTATATCTTTCACTCAAACAACCTGTTACAAACACCTTATCTACTTCTCCTTCTTGCTTCTTTCCAACATATTCCAGAATAGTATTAACAGACTCTTCCTTGGCATTATCTATAAATCCACACGTGTTAATTACAACAATATTCCCTTCTTCTTCGTGAACAACATCCTTATCGTTTGCCTTCAACTGCCCCATTAACACCTCACTGTCGTAAACATTCTTACTACAACCAAGTGTTACTACATTAATTTTGTTCTTTCTTCTGGACTTTGTTCTCATAACCTAATACCTTTTTGGATTTCCGAATATTACAAAATAGTGATAGCCGAAAACGGCTGCAAAGATACAACCTAAAAATTGATTAAAAGAAGATTAAAGGTTTTCTATAAAATCTAGAGCTTTAAGTGAAGCTCGCTTGATATGTAGGGATTATTGTAAGGAGGAAACCACGCTTCAAAATTATAACCAAACCAGAGATTTAAAAAATCTCAATGAGGTCTTAGCTAAAATATTCATGCAAAGCGATTACCCACCTTACTTCATAAAATCTAATCACGCTTATTACAAGTACTCCGACGATCACATAGATCCATGAGAATTGTTCCTTTTTCATTAATAGTCCGCCTACAATTGCAAATACGAGAAATGGTAAAGCCAAAATTAGATTTGGGAGCGCCCATGCATCTTCAAAAAGTATTGCAATCAGCTTCATTACCACATAGAATACACTGTAAAAAACAATGATCTTACTAATAATTGCTTTGAAATTGGTTTTAGGCATTCTAATTCTTATAATTTGAAGGTGAAACTCTTTTACCTGAAGCTTTTTCATAAGCTAAAGCCCAGCTAAAAAGTGCTGCTTCCTGATAAGGTCTAGCTATAAAGGTTAAACCTTTTGGAGCATTATTATCAGCATATCCCATAGGAACCGTGAGTGCCGGATATTTAGCAACCGCAGCATATCCTGCATGATAGTTATTTATAGAGAGAATCCCATCTAAATTATAGGTAGTCATCGGCTCCTCGAAGAAGCGTTTCCCATTGGTAGTTAAAGTATCTTTAATCGCTGCAAATTCTTCGGGAGTAGCAGAGTCGGCTACAATTCCATCAAATAATTTCTGTCCATAAGGTGAACGCATCAAAGAATCGGTGTTATTATAAGAAACTACATCTTTCACGTTCTTAAAGGATAAATCCTTATTTGCATACCTTTTGAAATACACAGGAAGATCTCTTTTCATCTCTATATTAAGGAAACGCGTAAAACTTGGAAGGTCTAGATCCTCTCCTACAAATTCTACAATTTCAGCTCCAGCAGACTTAAGATCATTTAGTGCAGCAACGTATAAGCTATCTTCCATCAAAGATTTTAGTGCACCAAAACGTTTTCCTTTTAAAGATACTTCAGCTAAAGTTTCATAATAATTAGAAGTGTTGTTTTTATTCGCTACCGAGGCAGGATCTTGTGAATCTCTCCCAGACATAGCTGAAAACAAGATCGCATTATCTCTTACATTTTTAGTGATTGGTCCCGGAGTATCCAAATAACTGGAAATTGGAACAATCCCTCCTCTACTTAAAACTCCAATAGTTGGCTTTAATCCTACCAAAGAATTCTGACTAGCAGGAGACAGGATAGAACCTGCAGTCTCAGATCCTACAGCAGCTGCAGCAAAATTTGCAGCGATAGAAACCGCGCTTCCTGAACTGGAACCACCTGTATCTAAAATTCTTCTTCCATATGGGTTAAGCGTTTGACCTCCAACTGCAGAATATCCACTTGGGCAATCTCCACAAAAGAAATAAGCCCATTCGCTCAAGTTTGCTTTTCCTAAAATAAGAGCCCCGTTATCTTTTAGACGCTTTACTATAAAAGCATCTTCTGTTGTATTATTGGCTAAGGCAATAGCACCCGCCGTAGTAGGCATGTTTGCAGTATTTATATTATCTTTTAGAAGCACGGGGATTCCAAAGATTGGATGCTTCATCATTTTATTTTTAAGTCCTTGATCTTTCATTTTTGCTTCTTCCAAAACATGAGGGTTTAAGGAAATAACAGAATTTAAACTCAAATCATTATCTCTATCGTATTTCTGAATACGCTTCAGGTAAAATAACACCATTTCCTCGTAACTGAAATTTCCTAAACGAATAGCTTTTTGTAAGCTAGGAATATCTTGATCTAAGATAAGTGGTAGTAATTGCTCATATCTGTTTTCAGAAAAAGCTTCTAATTCCTTATTGAATGGTGCCCAAATAGAATCTGATTCGATATATTTTGAATCCAAGACTTTAAACTCTCTGAAATCAGCCACTTTTGTAGTATCCTGAACCGCAAGATCCATTTTTTGTGTTTTCGATTCTTCTTTACAACCTATGAGCACAAATAAAGAAAGGGAGAATAAAAGCTGTTTCATAAACAATGAGATTAAATTGATTTTTTATTCAATAAATATTTGAAATTTAGGATGTATTTAATTTGGAATTAAAATTGACTAAATATTTGAATTATTGTTTCTTAAAGAACGAATCAACAAATTCAAATTTATTGAAGGTTTGTAAATCTTCTAGTCCTTCTCCAACGCCAATATATTTTACAGGAATTTTAAACTGATCGCTAATGCCAATAACCACACCACCTTTAGCAGTACCGTCCAATTTAGTAACAGCAAGCGAAGTCACTTCAGTTGCTGCTGTAAATTGTTTAGCCTGCTCAAATGCATTCTGACCTGTTGAGCCATCCAGTACTAACAAAACTTCATGAGGTGCATTGGGAATCACTTTTTGCATTACCCTTTTCACTTTGGTAAGCTCATTCATCAAATTCACTTTATTATGCAACCTTCCGGCGGTATCTATAATTACAACATCTACATCCTGTTTCACTGCGCTTTCTACCGCATCGAAAGCAACAGATGCAGGGTCGCTCCCCATTTGTTGTTTTACGATTGGCACTCCTGTTCTATCTGCCCAAACTTGAAGTTGGTCTATTGCCGCTGCCCTAAAGGTATCTGCCGCACCTAAAAGCACTTTTTTACCATCCTTCTTAAACTGATGAGCTAGTTTCCCGATGGTAGTAGTTTTACCAACTCCGTTCACACCGACTACCATTATTACATAGGGTTTGCTAGACGTATCAAAATCGAATCCATTCCCGGAACCTGTTTCTGTTTCAGAAAGCAAACCGGCGATTTCTTCCCTTAAAATTTCATTAAGCTCGGCAGTTCCTAAATATTTATCACGCTCTACACGTTCTTCTATTCTCTTAATTATCTTGATCGTGGTAGCAACACCTACATCGCTGCTTACCAATACATCTTCAAGATCATCTAAAACATCCTCGTCTACCGTAGATTTACCGGCAACGGCTTTACTCATTTTAGAAAGAAAAGTGGTCTTGGATTTCTCAAGTCCTTTGTCCAAGGTTTCTTTTTTCTCCTTGGAAAATATTTTTTTAAATAAACTCATTTCGATTGGCTGGTTTTTTTTGCTGAAAATTAAACCAAGAATTCAGCAAAAATTCATACGTAAATATACATAAAAAGAAAAAGCCGTCCAGATGGCTCAGGACGGCTTTTAAAATATTTTAAAACGACTTATTTTTTAGCTAAAAAGTCATTTACTTGTTCTGGAATCATGATACTTTCAACAAAAGTATAAGAGCCAGTTTTTGGAGATTTTACCATTTTAATGGCTTTCGATAATCTCTTAGATCCTGTTTGTAACGATGCTACTGATTTTTTTTGCCATGACTTATACTTATTTAATTTCTTTATGAACCGTCATTTTCTTAAGGATAGGGTTAAATTTCTTTAACTCCAATCTATCTGGCGTGTTCTTTTTATTTTTTGTTGATATATATCTTGAAGTACCCGGTTTTCCGGATTCTTTATGCTCTGTACATTCTAAGATAACCTGTATTCTATTGCCTTTCTTTGCCATTTTCTCGTGTCTTTATGGTTTAGGATTATTTGTTTAAAAACCCTTTTTCTCTAGCTTCTTTCATGACAGCAGAGATCCCTTTTTTATTGATGTTCTTTAATGCAGAAGCAGATATTTTTAGGGTTACCCACTTATCTTCTTCAGGAATATAAAAACGTTTCTTTAATAAATTGATATTAAATTTACGTTTGGTTTTATTCATGGCGTGAGAAACATTGTTCCCAACCATTGCTTTTTTACCTGTAAGTTCACAAACTCTTGACATTGCTCTAATCTTTATCTTGTTATTTCAAAACAGGCTGCAAATTAACGATTTTTTTAAGTAACTGCCAACATAAAAATAAAAATATTTTCTAGCCTATATCCTGTTTTTCATTAGGATGCATTCTAGTTGTTTTGCAATCAAATACTTCGCAGTGAAAATTTAATTTGAAAGTAGCTCTCTAAGCAACATTTCCAGGGCTTTATTAACTGTTTTTTTCACTACTTGCTCCCTGCTTCTTCCAAATTTAAATTCTTCGGAAAAAGTTTTTTCCGGAGTAGCTATTCCAATAAAAACCGTTCCAACATCCTTATCACTATCGCCTTTATCCGGGCCCGCATTTCCTGTAGTTGCAATAGCATAATCAGATTTAAAAATACGCTTAGAATTTTTAGCCATTTCTTCTGCTACCTCAGCACTCACCACAGTATCCTTCTCGATAACAGTATGTGGGATATTTAAAATATCTTCCTTAGCTTCCGTAGCATAAGTAACAATCCCACCTTTAAAAAATGTAGATGCTCCGGGATTTTTAGTGAATTCTGTAGCCAGCTCGCCACCTGTACAGCTTTCAGCAACAGACAAAAATTGTTTTTTTAAATTCAATAATTGTCTAATAGTGATAGTGATATCCTCATTTTCACCATTAACATCAGCAATGATATCCTGTAAAATTGGATAAATTTTCTCAAATTCCTTTTCAATAGAAGATCTTAGCGCCTCTTCATTATGCCCTTTCCCAGAAAGTCTGAGCCTCACTGTTCCAAAACTCGGTAAATAGGCTAATTTTATATGAGCAGGTAAATTGTTTTCCCAATCTTCTATTCTTTGAGCAATCGCACTTTCTCCCAAGCCATAAGTTCTAATTGTCTTATGATAGATATATGGCCTTTTAAATTCCTTAATTAATCTCGGTAATACTTCCCGCTTCATCAAAGATTTCATCTCGAATGGCACGCCAGGCATTGCAATAAAAACCTTTTTACCCTTTTTCATCCACAACCCAGGAGCTGTTCCATACTCATTATGCATCGCAATTGCTTTTGAAGGCATTAGTGCTTGCTCTCTATTTAAATCTGAAATCGGGGTGCTAACATATTTAGCGAAAATAGATTCTATATGACTTAGCACATCATCATCTCTTATAAGAGTATCTTCAAAAAATTCACATAAGACTTTTTTTTGTAATATCGTCCTTTGTAGGACCTAAGCCACCGGTAATGAGGATGACATCAGCTCTGGAATAAGCTTGTTTAAGAGTGGTAAGTATATGATCATGCTCATCTTCTATAGAAGTGATTTGATGAACAGATATGCCAATTTTATTAAGTTCTTGGGCAATATGAGCAGAATTGGTATCTACAATCTGACCAATAAGAATCTCATCTCCAATCGTAATAATTTCTGCAATCATTTAGAGTACAAAATCATTCTTCAACTCTCTTTCTACCAATCTAACCTTAGCGGCTATCTTTTCACCTGCTTCCCGAGCATTTGTTTCCCGTTCCTTTCCTTTAGACCAAGCTTCAATCATTAATATATTATCCATTTGATTTAAGCCAAAAAGTGCAAGATTGGGCTTCATTTTATGCGCAAATTGATACGCTAATGCAGGATTACTATTAGAAATAGCCTCTGACATTGAAACTACATCGGGTGGGATTTCTTCTAAAAATGTTTGTACAATTACCTTCACAAAATCCTCGTCACCACCGGCCATCTCAATTACGTCGTCTAAGTTGTAGTTCTTCATTTATTTTACCTGTATTGAAAATAGTTGCTTTCCTTCTAATAGTCCGGTTAAGACATCGTTTGCCTCCACCTTGCCAACTCCTTCTGGAGTTCCTGTAAAAATAATATCCCCGATTTTTAAAGTGAAATACTGTGAGACATAAGAAATAAGCTCATCAATTTTCCACAACATATCGCTGGTATTCCCAGTTTGCACCGGCTCGTTATTTTTAATCAAGCTAAAGTTAATATTATTTAGGTTGGAAAAAGAATTTTTATCAATCCATTTTTCGCCAATCACCGCTGCCCCGTCAAAACCTTTCGCTTTTTCCCATGGTAAGCCTTTATCTTTCAACCTCTGCTGAAGATCTCTGGCCGTAAAATCTATCCCTAAACCAATTTCATTATAATATTTATGAGCATATTGCACTTCAATATATTTTCCTACCCTATTTATTTTCACCAATACTTCCACCTCGTAATGCACATCATTGCTGAAATCTGGTATGAAAAAAGGCTGTTTTTTTAAAAGGATGGCAGTATCCGGCTTTAAAAATATAACTGGATCTGTTGGCTTTTCATTCTTTAATTCTGAAATGTGGGCACTATAATTCCTCCCAATGCAAATAATTTTCATATAATCCCTACTATTTCACTTTGGTATTGAGCTTTCTTAATTTGATACCAGTTAAAACTTTCTTTGTGTACAATGGAAAATCGGCGTTTTGAATCCATCCGAAATATCCTGGTTCTTCCTCCAACACTTTTTCTACATGTTTCCCTTTGTATTTCCCAAAAGCAAAAACTTCTTCCCCTTTTTTATCGAATGCGATAAACCCTGCAAAGTCTGCAAATTTTCTTCTTTCACTATATTTAGATAACCAAGACATATCGTTCTCTAGATCTTCATATTTGTCTAGCTGAGATTTCAACACTTCGTAAGTAGCATTAGTATCTGCTTCAGCACCATGCGCTCCTTCTAGTTCTTTATCGCAGTAGAATTTATAAGCCGCAGATAATGTTCGCTGTTCCATTTTATGAAAGATCGTTTGTACATCTACAGAAGCCTGACTTTTCATATCAAAGTCTATATCTGCACGTAGTAACTCTTCAGCAAGTAAAGGAATATCAAATCTGTTGGAATTATAACCTCCCAAATCGCAACCTTTAATCATTTCATAGATCTTTGGTGCCAACGTTTTAAAAGTTGGCTCATTTGCTACTTTTTCATTAGAAATTCCATGAATAGCAATTACCTCTGTGGGAATATTCATTTCAGGATTCACCAACCAGGTTTTACTTTCTTTATTCCCATTGGGAAATACTTTTAAAATAGAAATTTCAACAATTCGATCCTTAGCGACATTGGTACCGGTGGTTTCAAGGTCGAAAAAGCAAATTGGTTTTGTGAGTTTTAACTCCATAAAAATAGTTGGTTTTTGTAAAGATACTATATTTTGAATGTTCTAAACATTCATATCCCTTATCAATGTAAATTGATTTTTCAGAAAAATTAAAAGCCACCAATACCACATTTTTCGTGTAGTATTCGTGGCTATTAAGCTTATATTAAATGCTTTGAGTTAAACTTCTCTATTCTTGTCGAAAGATTCCAGGTACTGTGCAACACGTTGCACAAATTGTCCTCCCAAAGCTCCGTTAACAACACGATGATCGTAACTATGAGATAAGAACATCTTGTAACGAATCCCGATAAAGTCTCCTTCTGGAGTCTCTATAACTGCAGGAACTTTTCTTATCGCTCCAAGAGCTAGAATAGCCACTTGCGGCTGATTGATAATTGGAGTTCCCATGATACTTCCAAAAGTTCCAACATTAGTTACTGTATATGTACCACCTTGAATATCGTCTGGTTTCAATTTATTTTCGCGAGCTCTGTTTGCGAGATCGTTCACAGCTTTCGCCATTCCCACAAGGTTTAATCTATCGGCATTTTTGATAACCGGCACAATTAAATCGCCATTTCCAAGAGCCGCAGCCATTCCTAAGTTAATATTCTTTCTTTTAATGATTTTATCTCCGTCTAATGCGATATTGATCATTGGGAAATCTTTGATTGCCTTTGCAACAGCTTCCATAAAAATTGGAGTAAAAGTCAACTTCTCTCCTTCTCTTTTTTCAAAAGAAACTTTATTCTTGCTTCTCCAATTCCAAATATTGGTAACATCTACTTCTATAAAAGATTGTACATGAGCCGAGGTTTGAACGCTTTCCACCATATGGTGAGCGATCATTTTACCCATTCTTGTCATTTCCACAATCTCATCCCCGCCGTTTAAACTTACCGGTGCAGCAGGCTTTTTAGACGCAGGTGCAGCTTGAGCTGGAGCAGAAACTCCTGCCGTAGATTTTGGTTGTGCTGATCTATCTTCTAAATATCTTAAAATATCATTTTTAGTAACCCTTCCGTCTTTTCCTGTTCCTTCCAGTTTTTCTAATTCCTGAAGTGAAACACCTTCCTTCTTAGCGATATTCTTCACTAACGGAGAATAGAATTTTGTAGAGTCAGAAAAATCTGTGGTAGTAGGCTCTGAAGATTGCTTAGCTGAAGTCACCATTTTTTCAGCTTCTTCCACTAATGCTCCTTCCGGTTTCTTAGCTTCAGTGACCTGAGCTTTGGAATCGTCCCCTCCTGCTATTTCAATAATAGCGATGGTTTGTCCAACTTGTACAACATCATCCGGCTCAAAAAGTTTTTCAATAAGCACGCCATCCACCTCACTTGGTACTTCACTATCAACTTTATCTGTTGCTATTTCCAGTACTGCCTCATCTGCCTCAATAGTATCTCCAACTTCTTTTAACCAGCTAGTGATAGTTGCTTCTGCGACGCTTTCCCCCATTTTGGGTAACTTAAGTTCAAACTTTGCCATATTATTATCTCAACGATGATTTTTATAATTCTGATTGCGAAATTACTCAATTTAACACTTCATAAGTATTAAATATGTAATAAAATTATTTTAAAAGTTGAATTCAGCCTTAAAACAATCCGTTCCAATGCCGGTAAAATTACAATTATGATCCTTTAAATTAAAGGGATTGTATTCATTTCAAGAAAAATTAAGTAAGATCTTCTTAACCTATCAACTTTTTAAGGAACTCTCAAAAGGAATTCTATTTGTAATACTTCTACCTAAAGTAACCTCATCTGCATACTCCAATTCGTCTCCTACAGATATTCCTCTTGCAATGGTAGAAGTTTTTATTTCCATGCCTTCCAACTGCCTAAAAATATAAAAGTTGGTAGTATCCCCCTCTAAAGTACTACTAAGCGCAAAAATAATTTCTTTAACCTCGCCTTCTTTCACCTTATCTACCAAAGATTTTATGGTTAACTGCGAAGGGCCAATCCCATCCATAGGACTTATTTTACCTCCAAGGACATGATATAATCCACGATATTGACCTGTATTTTCTATAGCCATGACATCCCTAATATCTTCTACCACACACACAAATTCTCTTGTTCTATTAGGATTAGCACAGATTTCACAAACTTCGGTATCACTAATATTATGACAGTTTTTGCATAATTTGATATTTGCCTTTAGATCTAAAAGAGCTTCCGCAAGTTGTGTTGTTTGTGCAGCCGGTTGTTTTAGCAAGTGCAATACCAACCTTAAGGCAGTTCTTTTACCAATCCCCGGCAATTGTGACATTTCTGTCACGGCTTGTTCCAATAATTTAGAAGAAAAATCCATAGTTCAAAATTACATTTTTTATAGGTTACATTTAAATTTTAGTACCGCATACTAATCAAGAACTTATCCCATTAATTTGTATTTTGGCTGCGAAATTAAAATTTTATGCAACCAGTTTTCATCCTACTACTTATTGCTTCCTATTTTGGAGCATTATTAATCATTTCCTACTTTACCGGTAAAAACTCTAACAACGATGCTTTTTTCAAGGCAAACAGACAATCGCCTTGGTATGTGGTTGCTTTTGGAATGATTGGCGCATCGCTGAGTGGCGTTACCTTCATCTCGGTTCCTGGTTGGGTAGAAGCCAGCCAGTTTAGCTATATGCAGGTAGTTCTGGGATATATTGTAGGATACGCAGTTATTGGATTGGTGCTACTCCCGCTTTATTATAAAATGAACCTCACATCCATCTATACTTATTTGGAAAGCAGGTTTGGCAGGTATTCCTATAAAACAGGAGCTTCATTCTTTCTTTTATCCCGAGTTGTAGGCGCAAGTTTTAGGCTCTTTCTTGTAGCCAATGTTTTACAGATAATTCTTTTTGATGCCTTAGGAATTCCCTTTTGGGCCACCGTGGTTATGACCATTGCTTTAATTTGGTTATATACTTTTAAATCTGGAATAAAAACTATCGTTTATACAGATACACTACAAACCCTTTGTATGCTTATTGCTGTGGGAGTTAGCATTTATTATGTGTCTGATAGTCTAGGAATCCAAGGAAGTAATTTAATTGGACATGTTGCGGATAGCGACTTCTCAAAAATGTTCTTTTTCGATGATTTTAAAAGTGCTAATTACTTCTGGAAGCAATTTATTTCCGGTGCATTTATAGCGATTGTTATGACTGGTTTAGATCAAGATATGATGCAAAAGAACCTTACGTGTAGAAATTTAAAAGATGCACAAAAGAACATGTTTTGGTTTACCATCGTACTTACTTTTGTGAATTTAGTGTTTTTAGCACTTGGTTTGTTGCTAACAGAATATGCTCGATTAAACGGGATAGACGCTTTTAAAGATGATCTTTTTCCGGTGATTGCTACACAAAGTGGTTTAGGTATAGGAATCGCAACTTTCTTTATATTAGGTCTCATCGCGGCTGCCTATAGTAGTGCAGATAGCGCCCTTACTTCATTAACAACATCTTTTAGCATTGATATTTTAGATATTGAAAAAAGATATGAAGCAGCTAAACAGGAAATTGTTAGAAAACGAATTCATGTTGCAGTTTCTATCGTGCTAATTCTTGTGATCGTAAGTTTTAAGTATATAATTAAGGACGAAAGTGTAATCGCTAAACTCTTTGTATTTGCCGGATATACCTACGGCCCTCTATTAGGTCTTTATAGTTTTGGACTTTTTACCAAATGGATGGTAAAAGATAAATTAGTACCAATGATCGCCATTTTATCTCCAATTGTGTGCTATTTAATAAGTATGAATAGTGAAGTTTGGTTTGGCTTTGAGTTTGGTTTCTTTGTACTTATTTTAAATGGAGCCTTAACCTTTTTGGGATTAATAATGATTCGTAGAAAGCATGACTAAAGTGCATGCATTCTGAAAATCTATATTGTTTTTACGCAATAAGTCATACAACACAGGATTTTCCGTTCCCGGATTAAAAATCACCCTTTTCGGTTGCAAGTCGATGATGTAATCGTAGAATGCTTCTTGTCTTTTTGCGTTAAGATAAAGTGTTATAGTATCTATACCTTCAAAATCTATCATTTCTGAATTAATAGTAACTCCATTAACGGTGCCTTCTTTTAAACCAACAGCTTCTGTTGCTATATTTTTTCTTACAAGACGTTCGATAGCAAGATTAGAATAACGAGCAGGATTTAACGAGGCTCCAAGGACTAGGGTTTTCTTTTTCATATACATCAAAGTTAATATTTAGGATTAAGTGTAACAAATTAAAATTATGGTCGTCTTTTATATATAAGGACATCTGTAAACGAAACACTTTGATGGTAGTGTTTTATAAGTTTGCGGTTTTAAACCCATCTTCGCAGGGGAAGATGGGTTTTTTTTAAAATAATAGTGTAACATTTTTAAAAATGAATCGTCTATTAGATATAGAGAATCGCCGGAAGGCTTTTTTTTAGTTCAATTTATTATGCATTGCAAGCTACCTTGCATAATTAATTATCATCAATCATCAACATCAATCAAAAATGAAACAGTTAATTTTAATTTTAAGCTTGTTCAGTCTTCTGCAAGCGAATGCTTTTCAAGCAGCAAAAGGAAGCGTATTAGGTCAAATTTCAGGCACCGTTTTAGACAAAGAACTTGGGGATCCTATCCCCTATGCCACCGTATTAATTAATGATTCTGAAGGAAAATTGGTTTCAGGAAATAGTTCTTTGGATGACGGAAGCTTTATCATTAAAGATATTCCCGAAGGCACATATACTTTACAAGTCCAGTTTATTGGGTATAAAACATATTCCAAATCCATAGAAATTGATTCTGGTAATAAAATGGTTAATTTGGGTACAATTCCCTTGGAATCAGATATTGCAAGTTTAGACGATGTTACTATTGTTGCTGAACGTTCTACCATTGAACAAAAAATAGACAGAAAAGTTATAAATATTGGGAAAGATCTTACAACCAGCGGGGCTTCTGCTTCAGATATCATGGGGAACCTTCCAACACTTACCGTAGATCAGGATGGAAATATCGCCATGCGAGGTAATGCTAATGTTCGAATCTTAGTAGACGGAAAACCTACCAGCATCTCTGCTGCACAATTATTAAAACAAATTCCAAGCACCTCTATCAAAAGTGTGGAACTCATCACAAATCCTTCAGCTAAATATAATCCTGAAGGAATGAGTGGAATCATCAATATAATTTTACACAAAAATTCCAATTTAGGTTTTAATGGAAACTTAAATACAGGAATCACATTTGCTAAAGATACCCGACTTAATGGTTCAGTAGATATGAATTACCGCACCGGGAAATTTAACTTCTTCGCCAATCTTGGAGGAAATACCGGGAAACGTAGAATGGTAGGAAGGATCTTTAGTCCGGATATTAATCTGGAAGAGAATATTGATTTTGTAAACGATAATAATTCTTACCTATATAAAGTGGGAGTAGATTTTTATTTGAACGAAAAGAACACCTTCTCTTTCTATACAAATCAGAACAATTCTAACGGCAACCCCAATGCAGAAATCTCACTGACTTATTTTGATGATCCAGATTCCAATATCTCCCAAAAATTTGATTTAGATAATGATGGAGTTTCGAGCACTTATAATTTTGATTATAAAAGGGATTTTGAAAAAGAAGGACATAATATAGAGCTAGAGTTAAATTATAATGAAAGTGACAATACGGAAATTGCTGTCTTCGATTTTGTTGGAGGCGGAACCAATTTTGTTTCTTATCGGGATGATGTTACGGATAATAATTCCAATACGACTGCAAACTTAGACTACATAAATCCGTTAAATGAAAAAACCAAATTAGAGTTAGGGGCTGAAGTTCGTCTACGTGAAAGCAATAACAGCTACAAAACCACAAATTCTAATTTAAATGATTCTGAATATACTTACGACAATACAATCTATTCTCTATACAGCACCTATGGGCAAAGTTTTGAAAAATGGTCTTATCAATTAGGAGCCAGATTAGAGCAGTACGATGTTGAAGCAGTCTTGAACGGCACAAAGGTTTTTGAAGATGACTATATCACTTTGTACCCTACAGCTTTTTTGAGCTATACGCTATCTGAAATGAAAACTCTTCAAATTAATTATGGAAGACGTGTGGATAGACCTAGTTTAAGCCAAGTGAATCCTGTTAGAGAATTTAGTTCTCCAAGAATTACCGGTGTTGGAAACCCTCAATTAGACCCTCAATTCACAAATTCGGTTGAATTAAACTACACTCAAAATTTCGAAAAAGGAAGTTTAACCGCAGGGACGTTCTATAGATTTATTCAGAATGAGATCCAACAGACATTTTTAGAAGACCCGGAAGATCCATCAAAATTACTTTTAACCCATATAAATGGGAACGATAACAACGCTTTTGGAATTGAATTATCCGGAAGCTACAAGCCTGCTAAGTGGTGGAGCATCAATACTAGTTTTGAAGTATATAATAGTAACAGTAGAGGCGTTTTAGGAGATGAGCAGGTAGAGGTTGAAAATACCAGTTTTAACTTCAGAATTAATAACAGCTTTAAGGCAACCAAAGATCTAACCTTTCAGTTATTTGGATATTACCGTGCTCCAGAAAAAAATCTTCAATTTAGATCTGATGCCTTCTATTTTGTAAATACCGGCGCACGCTATAATTTCTTAAAAGACAAGGCAACCTTAAGTTTAAATTTTACCGATATACTTAATACGCAACAATTCTCTTTTACAGCAGATCGTCCTTCACGACAGGAAGGGAAATTTAACCCGGACAGCCAGACCGTGTTTGTAGGCTTCTCTTATAGATTTGGAGGCGGAAAAAATAAAGCATTGAGACGTAAAAATCGAGATGACAACGAGAAAGATGGTGGTGGATTATTTTAATAGTCGTTTATTTCTTTAGCCAAAAAACCCGCGAAGCATCACCTACGCGGGTTTTATTTATTTTCTGAATATTGAAATAATGGTAACTATTACCACTCTATAATAGCACTACCCCAGGTAAAGCCGCTACCGAAAGCAGCTAATACAACAACATCTCCGTCTTTTATTTTTCCTTGTTCCCAAGCTTCAGTAAGCGCAATAGGAATTGACGCCGCAGTAGTATTTCCATACTTCTGAATATTATTAAACACTTGATCGTCACTTAATTGCATTTTCTTCTGAATAAACTGAGAGATTCTCAAGTTTGCCTGATGAGGAATAAGCAAATTTATATCTTTTACTTCCAGTCCATTCGCTTTTAGCCCTTCATGGATCACTTCAGAAAATCGACCAATAGCATTTTTGAAAACGAATTGTCCATTCATATACGGATAATAAGGAATATCCTCCCCTTGTGGATTTTCAGCAATTATCTCCGGCACCCAGTGCATTGTACTTGGCCCTTTTAAAGAAAGTTCCATAGCATGTTTTCCTTCAGAATGTAAATGAGTAGAAAGAATTCCTTGCCCAATATGGTTACTTCTGGTTAATACTGCAGCTCCTGCCCCATCCCCAAAAATCACAGATACAGATCTGCCACGAGTTGTAAAATCCAAACCTCCACTATGATTTTCACTTCCTATAACCAGTACATTTTTATACATCCCGGTCTTTATAAACTGGTCTGCCACAGAAAGTGCATATATAAATCCGCTACACTGATTGCGAACATCTAAAGCCGGACAAGTGTGAATATCTAACATTTCTTGAACCTGCACCCCACATCCTGGGAAATAATAATCTGGACTCAAAGTGGCAAATACTATTAGATCTATATCATCCTTAGAAATTTTTGCGCGCTCTAAAGCAATTTTAGCTGCTTTTACACCCATGACAGCAGTAGAATTGCCATCTCCTTTTTTAATATGTCTACGTTCCTGAATTCCTGTTCTCTCCTGAATCCATTCGTCGTTGGTATCCATCAATTTAGAGAGATCGTCATTTGTTACTACATTTTCAGGAACATAACTTCCCAATCCTGCTATTTTAGATTGATACATACGTTTATAATTATGGTATTAATATTTATTCTCCTTAAATTTAAGCAATTAATAATTTTTGGCAGCGCAATATAAGAAACATTAATTTTTTGAAACTCTAATATTAGCAAGGCTTAGTGAAATATTTAAAAAACAACTTATGAAAAAAATCCTTTTATGCATTTTAGCGAGTTTTCTGTTTACAAGCATTCAGGCTCAAGAAAATTTAACCTACCAAAAACCACCACAGGAAATAATGGAATTGGTAGATGTACCTTAGCACCTGCAACTCTTGTAGATAGTAAAGGGGAAATGATGGTTTTTATATACAGAGATCAATATAAATCTATAGCTGAATTAAGCGAGCAGGAATTAAGATTAGGCGGACTCCGAATTAATCCTGTTACTAATATAAATAGTAGAACAACCTATTATAATAATCTGGAAGTAAAATCTATAAAAGATAAAGAAGCAAAAGCTATTGCCGGATTACCGGAAAATCCACGCTTGGCTAATTTTTCTTGGTCTCCAGATGAAACTAAGATGGCTATGACGCATACTACTGCTACCGGTGTAGAATTATGGGTTGCAGATTTTAAAACTGCTACGGCTAAGAAATTAACTGAAGGAACACTTAATGCCAATATGAGAGATGTTATAAATTGGTTTAAAGACGGCTCTTCCATATTAGTAAAAATGTTGCCAGAGAATAGAAAAGACTTAATTAATACGAATACAGCAGTACCAACAGGACCAACTATTTCTACCAGCGATGGGCAAAAAGCACAAAACAGAACCTATCAAGATTTGCTTCAAACTCCTAATGATGAATTTAATTTTGAGCAATTAGCTCATGCTTCTCTAGTAAAAGTAGATTTAAATGGTACGGCTACAGAATGGAAAAGCTCTAAAATGTATAGTAACATTTCTTTTTCTCCAGATGGAAATTATGTAATGGTCTCTAGTATTAAAAAGCCATTTTCCTATTTAGTGCCTTATTATAGGTTTCCTTTTGAAACGGTGATCTATGATAAAACCGGAAAGGAAGTAAGCAAAGTGAATGATGTTCCTCTTTCTGAAGTATTGCCAATTGGATTTATGGCCGAAAGAGAAGGAAGAAGAGATATGAACTGGAGAAGTGATGCACCGGCCACTTTGGTATATGCAAAAGTATTAGATGGTGGAGATCCAGAAAACGATGTAGCATTTAGAGACGAAGTTTTTTTATTAGATGCGCCATTCACCGGGGAAGGAAAATCTATTTTAAAAACTAAAGACAGATTCTCGGGAATTACTTGGGGAACAAATAACACAGCCATTGCTTACGATTACTGGTGGAATAATAGAAATACCAGAACCTATGTTTTTGATCCTTCAGATAACAAGAAAGAGCCTAAGGTTTTATTTAATAGAAATTATCAAGATCAATACAGCGATCCTGGAAGTTTTGTGACTAAGAAGAATCAATTCGGACTGAGTACTTTGGACCTTAAAGATGGAAATGCTTATTTATTAGGTCGAGGTTTTACTGAAAAAGGGCAATTCCCCTTTGTAGATCAGATAGATCTTAAATCTGCAAAAACTATTAATTTATATCGCTCCAACTACAATAAGAAAAAGGAAACTTTAGTGGAAGCTATAGATATTGCTAAGGGTAAAATTTTAGTGAGAATAGAATCTTCTACAGAATATCCTAATTATTATATGAGAGATATCAATAAGAAAGATGCTTTAGATCAAATCACCAACTTCGAAAATCCTTTTAAAAGTTTACAGGATGTTCACAAAGAAGTGATCACCTATAAAAGAGATGATGGACTGGAATTAAACGGAACCTTATATCTTCCTGCCAACTACAATAAGGACGCAAAAGAAAAATTACCAATGATCCTTTGGGCGTATCCAAGAGAATTCAAGGACAAGAATTCAGCTTCTCAAAATACTTCAAATGCAAACGATTTTACATATCCGTACTATGGATCCCCAATTTACTGGGTTAATCTTGGGTATGTAGTTTTAGATGATGCTTCATTTCCTATAATTGGGGAAGGAGACGAAGAACCTAATGATAGTTTTAGAAAACAATTGGTGGCTAATGGAAAAGCTGCGATTGATGCGGTAGACGAAATGGGATATGTAGATAGAAATAGAGTGGCTGTGGGTGGCCATAGTTATGGTGCATTTATGACAGCTAACTTATTATCTCACTCTAATCTTTTTGCTGCCGGAATTGCAAGAAGTGGTGCATACAATAGAACCTTAACACCATTTGGATTTCAAAGCGAAGAGCGTAGCTATTGGGAAGCACCAGATGTCTATAATACCATGTCTCCTTTTATGCATGCCGATAAAATGAAAACGCCATTGTTATTAATTCATGGGGAGGCCGATAATAATTCTGGAACTTATCCTATGCAAAGCGAACGTTACTTTAATGCTTTAAAGGGGCTTGGAGCAACTGCCAGATTAGTAATTCTTCCTAAAGAAAGTCATGGGTATAGCGCAAAAGAATCTGTACTGCATGTGCTTTGGGAACAAGACCAATGGTTGGAGACCTATGTGAAAAATAGAGTAAAAACCGAAATAAGTAAAAAAGAAGAGATGATGCAAGATTAAGAAATCTGATATACTATTATCAATAGGCTGTCTAATTTAGACAGCCTATTGATTTTTATGACTTTTTAGATATTAGTGTACGGTTAAAGATTAAAGAAAAAATTTCTCACTTAATTCTGACATTTTTATTGAATAGCAAAAAAATATATATTTGTCCTTAAATTATCCTAAACTGAAAAATGACGTCATTCTGAACTTGTTTCAGAATCTCATTTCAATGTAAATCAATAAAACATTGAGACCCTGAAATAAATTCAGGGTGACGAGAGAACTCTTAGGACAGAAAATGGATATACATAAGAATTATATAAGAAAAGCACCACTCGCAATAGTGATGCTCTTCTATTCAACCTAACCAATATTAATCTTTAAATCATTTTCTTATAGTCATTTACTTGTATGGTAGCTTTTAAATCGTGCAATAAATTATATAGTCCGAAGAAAGTTCTACTCATGTATAAAAAATGCTGACTTCCCCGAGAACCATTCATTTTTCGTAATTCCGGATCCTTGCTATATCGCTCGCTCAAATCTGTGAGATTATTCCAAAAAGCCTCATCGGTAAAATCGAAAGTTTCCGATTGAAACGGAGTTGAGAACATATTGAACATTTCATAAAACATTTCTGAAAAGAAAACTCTTTCTTTTTTTGAATCGCTTTCACGTAAAATCTCTAGCTCAAATAACTTCTCATTGAAAAACTTTTTATCATCTAAGTTTTTTCTTTCGGCTAACTGAAAGTAAGGAGTATAAAAATCTTCCGGTATTCTTTTAATACAACCAAAATCGATTGCTATTAAGTGGTGGTCTTTATCTACTAAAAAATTACCCGGATGCGGATCGGCATGAACAGCTTTTAGTCCGTGCATCTGGAACATATAAAAATTCCACAAAGCCTGCCCAATTTTATTAGCTAATTCCTGATTAGAATTTCGATTATAAAACTCACTTAAATGTTCGCCATCCATCCAGTCCATTGTGATAATACGTTCACTGGAAAGCTCTTCGTAATACTTTGGAAATTTTAGATTTGGAATATGTGAACAAGCCGAAGAAATCTCTTTACTCTGCTGCACTTCCAACAAATAATCTGTTTCTTCTAATAGTTTACTTTCTACTTCTTTAAAATACTTTTCTGAATCTTTCCCTTGCAGGTTGAACATTCGTGTTGCAATAGGTTTCACCATTGCTAAGTCTGAACTGATACTATCTGCAACGCCCGGATATTGGATTTTCACAGCAAGTTTTTTCCCATTCTTTGTAGCCTTATGCACTTGTCCAATGCTAGCTGCATTTACCGACTGCGTTGCAAACGTATCATAAAGTTGCTCGGGGTAGCTTCCATTATATTTTTTAAATGTCTTTCTAACTAAGGGGGCAGATAATGGTGGCACACTAAATTGTGCCAAAGAAAACTTCTCTACATACGCGCTGGGCATCAAGCTTTTTTCCATAGAAAGCATTTGTGCTACTTTAAGTGCGCTTCCTTTTAAACTTTTTAATCCATCATAAATATCTGATGCATTATCTTCATTTAACTCATCTCGATTTAAATTTTTATCGAAAGCCTTTTTACTGTAATATTTTATATAATTCCCACCAATCTTAACTCCTGTTTGAACCATTTTACTCGTTCTTCCAAGTTTTCCAGTGGGTATGCTATCTATTGTCTTCATATTATTGGAATGTTTTTAAAACCACTCAGGTATAGAAATTAATTATAGGGAATACAATTGTAGGGTACCACACCTGAATGATTATTAAAAACTATTTAGTTCATTTTTTCTTTCCATAGAAATTTTCCAAGATCTATTACCCGCTCTAGTGGAGTACTATCAAAAAGGTCAAATATAGTATTTACAGATTTTTCTATTGCAACATCGGTACTTTCAAATTTTGCAGAATTGTCATCCAACCAAAATTTCAAAATAAATAAAAACTGAACCCAAGTTGCTTCAGAAAAGATTGTCTCAGATTGTTTAAGGATTTCTACGTTTTTAGATTCATTCCCTTCAGAAATCAATTCCTTTGCGTAGCCTTTAATATCTTTTCGCAATTCTTTTAACTGCTCTAAATTTTTAAATTTATCTGGATGTTCATTTAGAGTTAACAGCACATAACTTCTATTGGCAGTTAATAATTCAAAAAAGGTATAATAAAAAGTGAGTAATTTTTCTCTAGGACTAAAAGCTTCGAACTCGAGACTTTTATGCATTACTTCCATAGTATTTACGAAAAACTGATTCCAGACTCCTTTTCTCAATCCTTCAAAACTTCCAAAATATTCGTAGAACTGATCTTCTGTGATCTTATGCTCTTTTGCGAACTTATAAACACTTTTAGGCATTTGTTCATGCTCTAAAACGTAATTCATATAAAGCCCAATTAAGATCTCTTTACTAAACTTCTTTTCTTGTGGTTGCTTTTTCGTTGCCATAATTCTTTCTTTCTTTTCCAAAGATACAAATTGTTTAATCTTTACGCTCAAATATTAAACAGAAATATTTGTTAAATCTTCATTGTCATCAAATTGCCAATAATCTTTAGACGTAATTGGAAAATACTCATTACAAGTGTCAGTTTGTCAGCGCATCGGTCTTGGTATTTTTTTTGACTGTAAAGTGGAAAGTAATAATTCAATAAATTTTTGATATATGGCTAAAGGAAACATTAATGTATCTGTAGAAAACATTTTTCCGTTAATAAAGAAGTTTTTATACAGTGATCATGAGATCTTTTTAAGAGAATTAATTTCTAACGCAACAGATGCTACATTAAAATTGAAGCATCTTACTAGTATTGGTGAGATAGATGTTGCTTACGGAGACCCGAAGATCGAGGTTAAAATAAACAAGGAAAACAATACGCTTCATGTAATTGACCAAGGAATTGGGATGACCAAAGATGAGGTTGAAAAATACATAAACGAAGTTGCCTTTTCTGGTGCTGAAGAATTTCTTGAAAAATATAAAGATTCTGCTAAGGATAGCGGAATTATAGGACATTTTGGTCTTGGTTTCTATTCTGCCTTTATGGTTGCAAATAAAGTAGAGATCATCACTAAGTCTTATAAAGACGAGCCTGCTGCTCACTGGATTTGTGAAGGGACTACGGAATTCACTTTAGAAGCTTCAGATAAAACTGAACGAGGAACAGAGATCATTCTTCATATAAATGATGAGGATAAACAATTTTTGGAAGAAGGAAGAATTCAAGAACTTTTAGTTAAGTATAATAAGTTTATGCCTGTGCCAATTAAATTCGGTACAAAAGAAGAAGAATTACCACTTCCGGAGGATGCAGAGAAAGATGCAAAGCCAGAGACTAAAGAAGTAGATAACATTATCAACAATCCAACTCCGGCTTGGACAAAGCAACCAGCCGATTTGGAAGATGAAGATTATAAAGGATTTTACAGGGAATTATACCCAATGCAATTTGAAGATCCGTTGTTCCATATTCACCTTAATGTAGATTATCCTTTTAACCTTACCGGGATTTTATATTTCCCAAAAATGGGTCAGGATATGAATATGCAAAAGGATAAGATCCAATTGTATCAAAATCAAGTGTATGTAACAGACAATGTTGAAGGGATCGTACCGGAATTCTTAACAATGTTACGTGGGGTAATAGATTCTCCGGATATTCCGTTGAATGTTTCCAGATCTTATCTTCAAGCAGATGGTGCTGTAAAGAAAATCTCCAGTTACATTACTCGTAAGGTTGCCGATAAGTTGAAATCTCTTTTCAATAATAATCGTGAAGATTTCGAAAAGAAATGGAACGATATCAAAATTGTGATTGAATACGGAATGCTTTCTGAAGATAAATTCTTTGAAAAAGCTGATAAATTTGCACTATACCCAACTGTAGATAATACTTATTTCACTTTTGAAGAGCTTCAGGAGAAAATTAAAGATTCTCAAACAGATAAGGATGGAAATCTAATTATTCTTTATGCATCTAATACCGATGCGCAGCACAGTTATATTGAAGCTGCAAAAGAAAAAGGTTACCAAGTGCTATTATTAGATTCTCCAATTGTTTCGCATTTAATTCAGAAATTAGAAACAAGTAAAGAGAAGATTTCTTTTGTTCGTGTAGATGGAGATCAGATTGATAATTTAATCAAGAAAGAAGACGATAAAATCTCTAAACTTTCTGAAGAAGAAAAGGAGAAATTAAAAGCAGATTTCGAAAAGGTGATTCCACAAGGAAAATATACTGTTCAGTTAGAATCTATGGATAGCAATGCTTCTCCGCTAATCATCACGCAACCTGAATTCATGAGAAGAATGAAGGAGATGCAGCAAACCGGTGGCGGTGGAATGTTTGGAATGGGCAATATGCCAGAAATGTACAATTTGGTGGTAAATACCAACCATGAGTTAATTTCTGAAATATTAAACACGAAAACAGAGAAGAAACAAGAGCGTTTAATTAAGCAGTCTTTAGACTTAGCCAGATTATCCCAAAACCTATTAAAAGGTGAAGAGTTAACGGCATTTATAAAAAGAAGTTTTGAAATGGTGAAATAAGCACTTTTTCAACTTTGTTAGAATGGAACCGTTTAGTTCGTATAATTACGACTAGACGGTTTTTTTTTACGCTTTAATGAAAGCTTTCGTAATTTTATAGACCTAAACAAAAAACTAATTATGAAAAATCTAATTCTGCTACTCTCTATCCTCACAATAATAAGCTGTAAAGAGGAACAAAAGAGCGAAAAAAATAACGAGGAAATTATAATGACCGAACCAGATGGCGGAATTGGCAATGGAGCTGTTTCTCCCGAGGTGGCATTTGCACAAGGAATAGAAAGTGCTCATAATAAAGAAGACTGGAATGCCAAAAAGGCTGTTTCTTTTGATATTTCCCTAAGCTTTGGCGGACAGGAAAGATTGAATGGAAAAGTTACTAGCCTTACAAATTCTTCAAAAGTTCGCGTAGATAAAAACAATAATACGCAGTTGATCTATGATGGAGAACAAGTGTTTCTATGCCCTGCAAATGCTGATGCTAAAGGTGCTAGATTCGATATGTTTACATGGCAGTATTTCTTTGCGCTACCTTTTAAATTAACAGATCCTGGAACAAATTGGGAACAATTAGAATCTGTAGAAATGGATAACAACACCTACGATGTTGGAAAACTAACCTTTGGGGAAAACATTGGAGATGCGCCAGATGATTGGTATGTAGTGTATCAAGAAAGAGAAACGGGTTTATTACATGCCGCGGGTTATATTGTTACCTATGGTAGCGGAGATCAGAAGAAAGCAGAAGAAAATCCGCACGCCATTGTATATTCAGATTATAAAGTTATAGATGGAGTTCCTGTTGCCACAAAGTGGTCTTTCCATGATTGGAATTTAAAAGATGGCTTTGGAGATAAGTTAGGAGAAGCCACATTAAGCAATATTGTATTTTTTAATGCTGAAGATAAACTTTTCGAAAAACCAGAAGACTCTAAGGTTATAGAGAAAGAGTAATTTAATTTAAAATTTGAGAAGGGAGATTTTTGAAGATTACTTGATAAAATCTAGCTGTATCATATGGTTTAACAATAATATCATTTAGTCCAGCTTCGAAGATCTCCTCTCTTATTTCATCTATTTCCATAGCTGTTAATGCTATAATTGGAAGGTTTTTATTAAACTCACGTATCCTTTTTGTTGCTTCCAAACCTGAGATCCCAGGCATATTTACATCCATTAATACCAATTCAAAAGGATGTAGTTTTACCCTTTCTATAGCATCTATCCCATTATCGCAAATATCTACTACGAATTGCTGCTGTTCCAGTATTCTTTTAGTAACAACTTGATTAATTCTATTATCATCCACTACTAAAATTCGCTTTTCTCCTGAGGCCATGAGAGATTGCAAACTCAAGGCCTGATTTTGTAATTCCACTTCTAAATTATCTTTAGGAACTTCTCCATTATCAAATTCAATCGTAAAGCTAAACGTAGAACCTTCTCCTTCTTCACTAACTAAGTTGACTTCAGAATTAAATAAGATCAATAGCTTTTTAACAATAGGCAAACCGAGACCTGTTCCCTGGTAATTATAGTTAGAAGATTGTAATTGAGAAAATTCTTCGAAAATTAGTTCTTGATTATGCTTAGAAATCCCCGAGCCATTATCCTTAATTTCAAAATAGATTTTAGAACGTTTCTCTGAGCTTTCAATAAGTTGAGTTTTAATCCAAATATCTCCACGCTCCGTGAATTTCATGGCATTCCCCACAAGGTTCATCAAAATTTGTGAAAGCCTCACCTTATCTCCTACCAAATTAGCATTTGCATCCTTGCATAATTCTAAATGAATAGAATTTTTATTTTGAAGTCTGGTAAATTCGAAGGATTTCACAATACTTCTCATTAACTCATTCAAATTAAATGGCATTGGCTCTAGATCCAACAAATTAGATTCCATCTTATTCATTTGAAGCACATCATTGATTAGTGCTAATAAATAATCCGCCGAAAATTTTAGGGATTTAAGATCATCTTCATGTTTATGCAGCGACTCATCATCCATTAATATGGAGGTAAGTCCAATTACACCATAAAGCGGAGTTCTCAACTCATGACTTATAGTAGAAAAGAACTTTGTTTTGAGCATTGTAAGCCTTTCGGCTTCTTCTTTTGCTGCTATTAACTCTTTATTCTTTTCACTTAATTCATTAATCAAGGTTCTTCTGGAAAGATTTATACGGTAAACTAGAATTATAATAACAATTAGAACAATCGAAGCAATAATCATAACATACATACGCTCCTGAGACTTCTCTATCAAGCCATCTTTGTATAACTGCTCTTTCCTAGCAATTTCCAGATCTTTTTGATATTGGATTACATCAAATTTGACGTTAGCTGATGCAATATCTGACAATCTTTGTCTTTCAAAAATTTGAGAATTATATTTTTGGAATTTCTCTAAAGCATTAAAGCCCTCCTTGTAATTTCCTTGTTTTGAAAGCAGTTGAGCATATTCCTTATAAACTAAGGTAGCCTCAAGGATCAAGGTGTCTTTTTCAACCATCTGAATTGCTTCTTCAAAATGAGATTGTGCTTCTTCCAATTCATTTACTCCCATATAATAGCGACCCATTAAAGTAAGGAGTTGAGCTCTAGTAAAATTATCATCCCTATCACCCATCAATTTCCAAGTCTTATTTAAATAAGGGAGAGCTTTATTATACAACCCATTATCTAAATAAGTCCAAGCAATATTAGCTGTGGGAGCTAAAAGCCTAGCATCAAGTTTCATTTTTTTAGCTAAAGCAATTGTCTTATTATAATAATCTATTCCAATCTGCGTAGTGTTCTGATCTTCAGAATAGATATTACCTAGATTGTTATAAGACGTCAACAGCAGCGTATCATTCTTTAATTTTAAAGCTATATTTAAGGCGTTCTCATAATATTTTCTTGAATGAATAGTATCTTGTAAGTCGCATAGCTCATGCCTAAAATATTATTAGAATGATACTTATAATAATCATTCTCACTTTTTTTTGGACTCTTCAAGCAATAGCATGGCTACTTCTATAGATTCCTTATATTCATATTTATCTAAATGGTCTGAGGTTACATTGCGAAGAGAATCCAGATATTTATCTTCATAGGATTTCTCCTGAGAAAGCAAATTTCCAGCGATAAAGACAAAAAATAATAGAAAAAAGTAATTTTTTTTCAAATATAACGACGGTTAAGTGAAACGAAACAGGGGCGGGAAGTTACTCTATTCTAATTAATTAGGCAAAAAAATTGAAAAAAAATTATGATTTAAAAATGAATTTCTTAAAAGCAACTGGTTTTAATCAACATTTTATTTAATTTGAGAATAATATTATAATGATTCAAATCTATAATTAATGATTTATCCTTGGCATTTTTTACTCATGGCTGGAATGTACATTCTAGCCGGAATCTTTCATTTCCTAAAACCTAAAGCTTATCTGCGAATTATGCCTAGGTATTTGCCTCAACATAAATTATTAGTGTATTTAAGTGGGGCTGCCGAAATCTTATTAGGCATCGGGCTAGTTATTACAGCAACTAAAACGCTGGCTATTTACGGAATAATATTAATGTTGCTAATTTTCTTACTAGTCCATTTTTATATGCTAAGCTCCAAAAAAGCAGCTGCAGGAATACCTGTTTGGGCATTAATCCTTCGCTTACCATTACAATTTGTTTTAATATGGTGGGCCTATTTCTATCTTTAAAATGAATTCAAGTTTTATTCACGAAGAAATCACTCTTCCAAATGCGAATCTGGAATATTATCCAAATTTTTTAGATGCTGAATTAGCTGATTACTACTTAAAAAAACTTTTAAATACCTTAAAATGGGAACAATATTCAATTAAATTATTTGGAAAAACAATTCCGCAACCTCGATTAACAGCATTATATGCTTTAAATTCTGAGACTTACTCCTATTCAGGGCTTAAATTGAAACCAACAATCTTTACTAATGAGCTCGAAATTATACATGCTGAAATTGCAAAACTTACCGGGAACACTTTTACTCATTGTTTAGCAAATCTTTACAGAGATGGAAATGACAGTATGGGCTGGCATGCAGATGATGAAAAAGAATTAGGTACGAATCCAATAATTGCCTCATTAAGTCTCGGTGCAATCAGAAATTTTCAGCTTAAGCATAAAAAAAATCCGACGTTAAAACAGACAATCCAGCTAGCCCACGGAAGTTTACTAATTATGAAAGGCCAAACTCAGGAATTCTGGAAACATCAGTTACCAAAAACAAAAAAGAATATCGAACCACGAATTAACCTTACTTTTAGAACTATTTATTAACTCATTTATCTACCATCAATAATTAAGCAGAAACAAAATCGGCCGCTTTAAAAGCAGCCGACTCTGAAAATATTTCTAATAATAAAGTTTCAAAAAGATTAGCCTAATCGAAAATCTCATTTAATACCTGAGCAAGTCTAATTCCTCCTTTTTGAAGTTGTTCTCCAACCACTGGAAACCAATCGTACATATATCTATAACTTAGTTTTTCACCAACTTCCGCAGAAGCATAAACTCTTGTGCTTAATGCCTTGGATTCGTACATCCAATCCTCAAAAGTTCCGGCAGCAATATTTTGTCTAGCTTCTTTTGAAAGATTATAGGTATTATCTGCCATTTCTGAATAACTCATATCATAAGAATCGATCATTTCGCTATCCCAAACTCTATGAAGATTCGTACCATCGCCAAACCACCCTACCTGTATATCGTTCCCTCCTTTGTCTTCACCTCTACCAGCATGTAATGGCTGGTGTAGGTCTCCCATAAAATGAACCAACATTTTTAAGTAAAATTCTTTTTCTTCATTAGGTGAATTCTTATCCTTTAATACTTCCACGCATTTTCTTAATGCCATTAGTAAATCTCCGTCGGGATTAGCATCTTCAGCCATATATTTAGTCGCACCTTCAGGCAAATTCACATAATGCCAAGGACTGTATTTTCTATATTTAGAGTCACTTTTAATCTCATCGCCAAAAGTAGATACAAATGCAAGGCTTCTGCCATTTAATAATTTGGCGATCTCTTTTTTGGCACTCTTACTAAGGTGAGATTGTGCGATTTCTGCTGTGGCTCTGTGCCCAGTTTGGCCCCAATCATTTTCTCCTGCAAATCCGGTTGAAATAATAAATAAAAAACAGGCAAACACTAATAATTGTTTCATAAAATCATTTTTTACAAATATATACATCCTAGAATAATCCAATTGTTAATATTTGATTAGGATATTACAATTTAATACAATACATTTATGATATCATTTTAATATCACTTTTAATTATACTAATATGGATACCAACGAAAAAATCACCACTCCTTCCAATGGCTATGTAATGCTCTCGCTTATAGTTCTTTTCTTAATTATAGGTGTTACGGGCCTTATTATGATGAAGATGCCCTTATTCATTTTATTGATTCTGATAACTCTTTCTCTTATTCCGGGATTAATTTTAGTAAATCCAAATGAATCCAGAGTATTATTACTTTTTGGAAAATATAAAGGCACCGTAAAAAATAACGGCCTTTTTTGGGTTAATCCTTTTTTTACCAAAACTAAGATCTCACTTAGAGCAAGAAATTTTGACAGTGAACGATTAAAAGTAAATGATAAGCTTGGAAACCCAATCATGATTAGTACTATTCTTGTATGGAGGGTAAAGGATACTTTTAAAGCTTCGTTTGATGTAGATAATTTTGAAAATTTTGTGGTGGTACAAACAGATGCAGCGGTAAGAAAACTTGCAAGTATGTATCCTTATGATAATTTTGCAGATGAAGGTCTGGAAGAAGATATTACACTTCGCTCTAGCGTAAATGAAGTAAGTATAGCATTGGAGAAAGAATTGGAAGAACGCTTAGATATTGCAGGTATCGAAGTTTTAGAAGCACGAATTGGTTATCTAGCTTATGCTCACGAAATTGCGAGTGCTATGCTAAAACGTCAACAAGCAACTGCCATTGTTGCTGCCAGACATAAAATTGTTGAGGGAGCCGTAAGTATGGTGGAAATGGCTTTGGATGAATTAGGCAAGAAAAACATTGTGCACTTGGACGATGAGCGCAGAGCCGCTATGGTTAGTAATTTAATGGTTATCCTTTGTGGAGATAAAGATGCATCCCCAATTGTTAACGCAGGAACTTTGAATCATTAGTATGAGAATTTTTGAGGAAAAACAAAAATTCAGCCAGTGGTGGTTAATCGCTATTATGGCTATTCCTTTAATAGGAGTTAGTATAAATGCCTACTATGAAACAGATGGCTTTAGCTATATTGCAACTAACACTTCCTCAATTCTTACGGTTTTAATAGTGATACTAATTTTAGGCTGCATTTTTATATTAGAATTAAGAACAAATATAGATGCCATAGGAATTAGGCTTATTTTTATCCGTTCCCTTTTTTTAGAAAAAAGTATTTATGGTCTCAGATAGAAAAAGTATATGTTAGAAAATATTCCCCATTAACAGAATATGGCGGTTGGGGAGTTAGAGGCTTGGGTGAAGCGAAAGCCTATAATGTATCAGGCAAATATGGCATCCAAATTGTAACCAAAGAGAAAAAGAAATTTTTAATTGGAACTCAAAAACCTCAAGATGTAGAACGAGTTTTAAAAAGATATGCAGAAAAAATTAGGCAATAAACCCTCACTAAAATCATGAAAAACTATTTAATAATATTAACAGTATTGACCTTCAGTTTTGGGTTTTCTCAAAATGATTCCATTATGGAAAGTGAAGTGTCCGTCAATAAGTTTATTGATGGTACTTTAACCACCCCCGCAAGTACCGAGCATCCAGACCTTGTTATTTTAATTCAAGGTTCGGGCCCTACAGATAGAAATGGGAATGGCTTTATGATGAAAAACGATGGCTCCAAGATTATTGCAAGAGAACTTGCGAAAAATGGTATTGCTTCATATAGGTTCGACAAACGCATCTTTAAAATGAATAAATATAAAATTCGTGAAGAAGAGCTCAGCTTTGAAGATTTTATAGAAGATGTTAGTGCTATTTTAGATCATTTTAAAGCACAAGACAGCTTCGAAAATATTATTATTGCCGGTCATAGCGAAGGATCTTTAATAGGAATGATTGCTGCAGCCAATAAAGCCGATGCATTTATTTCTCTTGCCGGTCCCGGAAGAAGTATAGATAAAATTGTAATCGATCAATTAGCAAAGCAATCTCCGGAATTATCTGAAAATGCAAAAGATGCCTTTCAAGAAATTCAAGAACGAGGAAAAACCTCAAATTACAGCCCCCTGCTTCAATCTATATTTAGACCAAGTGTGCAGCCATTTTTAAAATCCTGGATGAAATATGATCCTAGGGAAGAAATTGCAAAATTAGATATGCCTATTCTTATTATAAATGGAAGTTTCGATATTCAAGTAGACACTACTGAAGCCAATTTATTGACAGAAGCTAATCCGAAAGCTGAACTAGTGATTTTGGATAAGATGAATCATATCTTCAGAAAAATTGAAGGAGACGACTTAGAGAACACAAAGGCTTACAACGAACCTAACAGACCATTGCACCCCGAATTAATTCCGAATTTGGTCGATTTTATAAAGTCCGTTAAATAAAATGAGTAAAAAGAAAGCATTTGCCTTACGGCTAAATGAAGATATGCTAAAAGCTATCGAGAAATGGGCTTCGGATGATTTCCGAAGTACTAATGGACAGATAGAATGGATGCTTTCTAAAGCATTAAAGGAAGCCAAAAGGCAACCCAAAAAGAAAGAAGAAAATTAAATGAAGTACAAAATAGTTTTTTCAGATATAGATGGCACTTTACTAAATAAAGAACGCCAGTTATCTCCTTCAACAATTTCAGAAATAAAAAAATTAAAAAATAAAATTCCTTTTATTCTCATTTCAGCTAGAATGCCGGCAGCCATGCGGCATCTTCAGAAAGAATTAGCGATAGAAGAGCTTCCCATTATAAGTTATAATGGCGGATTAATACTAGTAAACGATCAAGTTGTAAGTACCACGGAGATTCCAGTTTCTATTATTAAAAACTTGACAGATTGGAATGCTAGCTTAAACTGTCATTTAAGCTTATATCACAACGACGAATGGTATGTTCCCTCCATGGATTTTTGGGCTAAACGGGAAGAGAATAACACCAAGATTTCACCAGTAGTAAAAATAGGTGACGAGGTTATTACAAAATGGAGTGCTGAGAACAAAGGCGCTCATAAAATCATGGCCATGGGCGAAGAGGATCAAATAGATCAAATTGTAGATTTTCTTTCCAAAGAGCATTCTAATGAGCTTCATTTATACCGATCCAAAAACACCTATTTGGAAATTTCTCCAAAAAGCATTTCAAAACTTACAGCAATTAAATTTCTATTGAATCATCATTTTAATCTTGACCTTAGTGATGTAATCGCTTATGGGGATAATTATAATGATGTAGAAATGCTAAACCATGTTGGCTTTGGTGTTGCCGTTGGAAATGCGAGAGAAGAGGCTAAACTTGTTGCAAATCATATCACAGCATTAAGTATTGAAGATGGTGTGGCTCAAAGCTTAAAACAATTAATCCCGTTAGAGAGTTGGTAAACTTTATTCTCTTGTCCAAAATTAAGAATCTCAATACATACTAATGAGGTATCTCCCGATTATTATTGGGAGGAAAAACCATTTAGATCTTCAACAATAGACTTAAATATTTTACCCCTCAATGAGGGATAAAAATTGTATTTTGGCGGGCAAATAAAATAATTCATGGAAAATGCTCCCCTATTTACTAACGATGCCATTGTATTAGGAATATTAATGGTCTCCTTAGGCTTTGTCTTTTTAACATCATCAAAGGAAGAAGGGTTTTGGAAAAAATTCTATTCTATAGTTCCTGCACTTTTAATGTGCTACTTAATTCCGGCAATATTCAATTCTTTGAATATAATTTCAGATGAAACCTCACAACTCTACTATATAGCCAGTAGGTATTTGTTACCGGCTTCTTTGGTATTAATGACCTTAAGTATAGACTTAAAAGCTATTTTTAATTTAGGACCTAAGGCATTAATCATGTTCTTTACCGGGACTATTGGAATAATCATAGGTGGACCTATAGCAATCCTTCTAATCTCCATTGTATCTCCGGAAACTGTTGGAGGCATTGGGCCAGATGCAGTTTGGAGAGGACTATCTACCTGGCTGGAAGCTGGATAGGCGGTGGAGCCAACCAAGCAGCGATGCTAGAAATCTACGAATACAATCCAGATCTTTACGGCGGGATGGTTTTGGTGGATATTGTAGTAGCAAATCTTTGGATGGCAATTATCTTATTTGGAATTGGTAGAAATGAAAAAATCGATAAATGGCTTGGTGCAGATGATTCTGCCATTGTAAATCTTAAAAATAAAGTGGCCGCTTATGCCGAAGGAGTTACCAGAAATCCATCGCTTGCAGATATCATGATCCTCTTAGCACTCGCCTTTGGAGCGGTGGGGATTGCCCATTGGGGAGCAGATGGAATTTCAGCTTATCTATCAGCCAACTTTGAAGTTTTTACAGATAATAAAAGTGCCTTATCCTCCTTTTCCTCCTCTTTTTTCTGGATGATTTCTATTGCAACTGCAATTGGGATACTACTTTCATTCACGAAATTTAAGTCTTATGAAGGTGCCGGAGCAAGTAAGATAGGAAGCGTATTTATATATATACTTGTAGCGACCATTGGAATGAAAATGGATCTAAAGATGGTTTTTGAAAATCCCGGTTTAATAGCGATAGGTTTGGTATGGATGACAATTCATGCGGGATTATTAATATTAGTTGCAAAATTGATAAAAGCTCCATATTTCTTCTTGGCGGTTGGAAGCCAGGCGAACGTTGGTGGTGCGGCAAGTGCACCGGTAGTTGCTGCTGCGTTTCATCCCTCGTTAGCTACTGTAGGAGTGCTATTGGCTGTATTTGGATATGTGGTTGGAACCTATGGTGCAATTTTGTGTACAATTCTTATGCAAATGGCTGCCGGGAGTTAGTATAAAATGAAAATTAATAAGATATTTGCCCACCAACATTCCAACAGAAATTGATGAAAAAGATTAGCTTTTTATTACTCATTATCCTGAGTATTGCCGCATGTTCCGATAAAGAAAATAACCTACTTGTTAAAGGCCAAGTAAAAGGATTAAAAAAGGGAACCATTTATTTACAAAAAATTGAAGATACCTTATTGATCAACGTAGATTCTGTAAAGATAGATGGGGATGCAAATTTTGAATTAAGCGATTATTTAAAAAGTCCTCAAATTATGTATCTATTTTTAGATAAGGTAGACAACACAGTTTATAATGATCGTATCGAGTTTTTTGCTGAAGAAGGCGAAGTGACGATTAATACTACCTTAAAGAATTTTGAAGTCGATGCGAAGGTAGTAGGTTCTGCAAATCAGGAAAAATTGATGGAATACCGAAAGATGATGCAGCGCTTTAATGACAAGAATTTAGAATTAATTCAAAAGAATTTTGAAGCGCAACGTGATGAAAATGAAGAATTGATTCTTTCTACCAATCAAGATTTCGATAAACTTTTAACTAGAAAATATTTATACACTGTTAATTACGCTATGAATAACAAAGATTTGGAGATTGCTCCTTATCTAGCATTATCTGAAGTGTTTGATGCAAACATTAAATATCTAGATACTATTTATACTTCTCTTACTCCAGAAGTTAGAAAATCTAAATACGGAAAAGAATTAAAATCTTTCTTAAAGGTTCGAAGAAAAAATGAAAAGCTTGAAGAAAAAGTAGAAGCTCAGTAAAACTCAATTTTCTTAAAGTAAAAGGCTCCACTTAAAAAGTGGAGCCTTTTTTTATTTCTATTCTTATTAATTGCCTTACTCCCATTCAAGTTCTACAAGTAAACTAAAACAAATAGTATCCGGAGTATAACTTTCAAATTCTTATTGTTTCAAGCACTAAAATTGAAGTGCTAAGAACACTTACAAACTAATGTAGTTAAGTAAGAATCTCATAAATCCTTAAACAAAAAAAAACTCTCTTAGTTGGAGGTTTTTTTTACTTTAGAGCCGATAGACTGACTTCCTTCGACTTCGCTCGAGACAGGCTTCTCGCCCAAACATAAGTAAAATAAAAAA
>NZ_AJLT01000020.1 GCF_000258765.1 Gillisia marina | reverse complement strand
TTTTTCGACAGTGTTCATTTTGTTCTTTCATAGGTATAGTACTAAAAGGTTTAATTTTTAGTCAACCTATTTCAGGAAAGTACATGCTTTAAGGCTACATCCAACGGACTCTTAATCTTCAGTAAATCATGCTGACTCACATGGGTGTAGATCATCGTGGTTTCCGGGCGGGAATGCCCTAACAATGCCTGAATGTGCCTTAAATCGATCCCATTTTCTAACATATGGGTTGCATATGAATGTCGTAAGGTATGTGGAGTTACATGTTTCTTAATCTTCGCTCGGCTACATGCTAATTTCAAAACACTCCTCACAGAAGATGAACTATATTCCTCTCCATCTTTACCTTCAATAAATAACTTCTCAGGCTTATAACTTGTTAAATAATTATAGAGCAACGGAATAAAAGACTCGGCCATCACCACATGCCTATCTTTTCTTCCTTTTGCATTTCGTACATAAATCTGCCGACGATCCACATCTATATCTTGCAGCCTCAAACTTAAAGCCTCTCCAATTCGCAAGCCCGAAGAATAAATTAAAATTAGAAGGGTACGATGCTTCAAATTTCGGGTTGCTCTAAAAATGTCAATCACTTCCTCTTTGGAAAGCACCACCGGTAAATACTTGCTTTTATTAGGCCTGTCTATTTCATCTACATTTAAAGCCTCTAGTTTATGCAGTTTTTCAAATTGCTTCAAAGCACTTATACATTGCCTATGCGTGCTAATGGCATAAGATTTTTGTGCGATCTCTTTTTCAATAAATAATTCTAAATCCCTCGTGGTATAGGTTGAAATTGCTTTGTTCTGAAATTTTAATAATTTCAATATAAAGGTGTTATAGGTTCTAATAGTGCTTTTACTATAGCGTTTGCCTTCCAAATAAGAGCTAAAAATTTTTAACTCTTCTTCAATTTCTGGACTAATGGTAAATGATTGCAAAGCTGAATAATCGATGCTACATTCAAATTTCTTAAGGTGGCGGTAGAGTTTTCCTTTATTCTGCTGAGTGAATTCCACATAGAAACAGGAATGAGTTTTGGTCCATTTAACTTCTTCCAGTTCTTTTATATGAATTTTTAGTGCAGCATTATATCTAAAAGCGATGCCAATTTGTAAAACACCTTTGTGTTCTAAGGGAAAAAGTTTAACCTGCTCCATAATCTTTTTAATTATAGAGTTAAAATACTATAAATAAGTGATTTATGAATAAAGGAGAAGTTAATCTTTTATCGATTTTGCAAGAATTATTTCAATACATACAATTAATAAAACTTCGTCACTTTGCGAATTAAATGCTGAAATGTTACCTGATCAGAAGATTATTATAATGTCAACAAGCCATTGGATTTTAAAACTTCGATAGGTTTAGAGAACCAAAAAAGTTCGAAGTCTTCAAAATCGGTTTCAAAATTCTGTTTGAGCTGGGAAAATGAAACCTGCTTTTCATTTGTAGGCATCAGTTGATCTAATATTTCCAATAGCCAATCTCCTATTTCTTTTTCAAAAGTAAGCTGAAAAGTTTCTGTGGCGGTATGAAAAGTCATTTCCAGTTGATGCCTAGTAACTCCTCTTTTCGTCTTTACTTGTTCAGCAACCAGTGGCATTCCACCTAACCATACAATTTTAGCTGTTGGTTTTATGCTGAAATTAGGCTGAATATCTAAACTCTTATTGATGAAGTCGGGACTAATTTGAGTCTTCGGAATTTTAAAGTCGAACCATTCTTGAAGCGGTAGTTCAAATCCGATTCCGTGCATGAAATTGAAAAGCGATTTTTTAAGTCCGAAACTGAATTTTGAATGATCTATGCCCGTATGGTCCTTAAAATTTACATCGTTGTTGGCAAAAGTGATGTTTTGATAGTTTGGTGTTATTCCATATTCCGAAGGATTTAAGCCTACCGGACTATGAGCTGTTAAAGCGAACTGATGCCAAAATCCGGACTGAATAATGCCAAGCTCGAACAACTGCCGCACCATTTCTAAACTGTCCACAGTTTCTTGCACCGTTTGTGTTGGGTAGCCGTACATTAAATAGGAATGCACCATGATGTTGGCTTCGGTTAAATTTCGGGTTACCTGTGCCACTTGAGCTACCGTTACACCTTTATCTATCAATTTCAATAACCTATCTGAAGCTACTTCGAGTCCGCCGGAAATTGCAATACATCCGGAAGCCTTTAGCAAAACACAGAGATCTTTAGTGAAGTTCTTTTCAAACCTAATATTGGTCCACCAAGTTACTGTGAGTTTTCGCTTGATAATTTCTAAAGCCAGAGATTTCATCAAGGCCGGAGGCGCAGCTTCATCTACAAAATGAAATCCATTTTCGCCTGTTTGAGCTATGAGCTGCTCCATTCTATCTACCAATATTTTGGCAGCAATGGGCTCATAAATTTTAATATAATCTAAGGAGATATCACAAAATGTACATTTTCCCCAATAACAACCATGCGCCATGGTAAGCTTATTCCAACGTCCATCGCTCCATAAACTGTGCATTGGGTTTGCAATTTCAATCACCGAGATATAATCCTCTAATAAAAGATCTGAATAATCCGGAGTGCCCAAATCACTCTGTTTATAATCTGATCTTGGCGTATCATCTTTATAAACCACTTTTTCATTTTCCAATAAAAAAGTTCTTTTAAATGTCGGTTTTTCTGAAGTTGGATTGCAAACAGCTTCTACCAATAATTCTATAGGTAATTCTCCATCGTCTAAAGTGATGTAATCTAAAAACTCGAAAACCCGCTCATCTGAAATGGATCGTAATTCAGTATTCGGAAATCCGCCACCCATCGCGATCTTAATATGCGGGTAATTAGCCTTTATATATTGCCCGCATCTAAAGGCACTGTATAAATTCCCCGGAAAGGGAACAGAAAGACACACCAGTTTAGGATGAATCTTTTGTAAATATTCCTCAAGAATTTGCAGCGTGATGGCATCTATTAATGTGGTTTCTTCTTGCAGTTCCTCATAAAGTTCATCGAAAGAATTGGCGCTTTGTCCAAGACGTTCGGCATACCTGCTAAATCCAAAATTATCATCGATACATTCGATAATAAAATCTGATAAATCTTCCAGATATAAAGTGGCCAAATGCTTGGCTTTATCTTGCATTCCCATAGATCCAAAAGCCCAATCCATATCGTCTAACTGATCGAATCTAGATGCACGAGGCAGAAAGGTATCGGTGCAAATTTGTCTTGCCAAGGTGTGATTCTTACCTTGAAGAAACCGAACCACTTCATCTAAAGGCTGTAAATAAACTTCTTTTAAAGCATAAATGCGTTCGCAATTTTCAGATTGAATACTGTCTGTTTCAAAAGCGATCTTAAAAAGTTCTCTAAAGACTTCTTCAGAAAAAAGCTCTAAAATCACTTCTATCCCCAGATCTATCTGATATGCTGAAATGTTTTTGGTGTTCAGAAATCCTTTTAAATAAGCCGTTGCCGGGTATGGCGTATTTAATTGGGTAAAGGGTGGCGTAAGAAGTAAAAGGTCTTTCAAAATAGCATATTAAATAGATGCCTACAAAGGTAGTTTATTGTTCGCTTTTTAAAATTTCTGACACAGCTTGTTTATAAGCCTTCGGATTATTCGCTTTTTTAATCTTTTTGAAACTCTTCTGCGGATTCGAAAAAGACTGAGAAAAATAGCTCCAAAATCCTTGCATTTTCATCTTGATAGGAGTAGGACCGGAAAGGGCTGCATCGTATTGCTCATAAATAGTATCGTGAAATTCGCTGAAGATCTTCCAGCGGTCTTTAGGATATGCTGTGGTATTATTTTTAATCATACTCGGTAAAAATGGATCTGCAATAAGTCCGCGACCAATCATAAAATGATCGATACTAGGGAAACGCTCTTGCATCTGCTTAAATGCCGCCACAGTGGTAACATCCCCATTGTAGTATAATTTGTGTTTGGTACTGCTCACACAGCGCTCAAATGCATCCAGATCTACACCGCCTTTATAGAGTTGCTTCCCAATACGAGCATGAATTGCAATATTTTTCAGCGGATATTTATCCAGAATTGGGAATGCCTCCAAGATTTCATTGCTATTTTCATAACCCATTCGCATTTTCATAGAAACCAGAATATCGGTTTCAGAATGTGCCCGATCTAAAATGTGGTCAATTTTTGCGGGATCACAAATCAATCCAGACCCCATTCCACGTTTGGTGACCATCGGGTAGGGGCAACCTAAATTCCAGTTTAGTTCTTTATATCCCAATTCCTGCACATACTTCGCTACAAACAAAAATTCTTCGGCATCATTGGTAATTACCTGCGGAATTACATCTAAAGTATTATTATGCTCCGGCAGAAGATCCCGCTGATAGGAATTTTTTACTACCATTTTCCCATCTAACCTAATGTAAGGAGCATAAAACGTATCAATTCCGCCGAAATAATGGTGAAAAGCATTCCGAAAACGAAAATCTGTAAATCCTTGTAAGGGAGAAGATAGTAAGGTAAAACTCATAGGCTAAATAATGCCGGCAAAGATAGCTTAAAAAGTGAGCTTAAAGTATTAGAATTAAGCCTCGATAAATTCTTTATACTCTATAAAAAATGCTTGCAAATTTTTCATATTAGAGCTCAAAAATTCATAAACTTCTAGCCAATGATTTTTATTATGGATATTCACCGAATCCAGCTGCGCATAAAATCTGGAAACTTCCTTTCCTTCAGGGAGTAAATAATGTTTTTCTATTTTCAAATCAGGGATATATTCATCTTTTAAAATGGTCCTTAAAGCGTATATTTTTTCAAAATAATATTCCTGAATCACCTCATCTGCACTGGAAACATCTAAGGAAACTTGTGCGAAGTCGTTGTTAAAAGTGAATTTTAATTGCACTTCTTTAATTCCGGTATTATACAATACCCATTTATGAGGATACTTTTTTCCGAAGCTGGTCCAGAATTCTTCTCGAATCTTTTTGGAATCTTCTTTACTAAACATCTTAGAGTAAATATGCTAATAATATCCCGGCAACAATTACCGCTAATTTTGAAGCGTTAAAAGTATGATTTTTGGAAGCTTCAAAGATAATGGTTGTTGATACATGCAAAAAGATTCCAATAACCAATGCACTTATGTAGGAGGTATATTTGTTTAATATTTCAAAATTCGCAGCCATCCAACTTCCTAAGGGCGTCATGAGGGCAAAGAGTATTAAAAACAAGGCAACTTTATATTTTTTGATTTTAGACTGAAGTAAAAAAGCAGCTAAAATTGCGGCTACAGGAATTTTATGAATCACCACGCCATACAATAAATGTTCTGTAGTACTCAGCGGGAATCCTTCTAACAGAGAATGAATTCCAAGACTTATCAATAGTAAAATCGGGAAGTTAGAAGTATTTTCATCATGATGAATATGGCCGTGTTCTGCACCTTTAGATAAAAACTCCAAAACTATTTGAAGCAATAATCCCAGCATTATGAAAATCCCAATTTGTGCATCCCCGGTATTATAAACTTCCGGAAGCAATTCAAAAACTGTCACTGACAATAAATAGGCTCCACTAAAGGAAAGCAGTAATTTAAATGCTAAAGATGAATTCGGTTTTAAAAATAAGGCGATTAGAAACCCAATAAGAACCGATAAAAGTGGCAGAATATAAATCATTTATTAAAGTACGTTCTCTAGATTTGTCTTTCTAAGTTAACTGTTATGGATCGTAAATATTCCTTTAAATATGGGTATTCTCACCAGTATGTAATTATCATATCGCACAAAAATAATGTATTTTTGCCGTTTAAGAAATGATGGGAATGGATAATAATTTTGAAATGGTTGCCAAAACACTTTTTGGCTTCGAACCTATATTGGCAAAGGAATTGCGAAATCTTGGCGCAATGAATATCAAAGAAGGTGTACGAAATGTGCAATTTACTGGGGACAAAGGTTTTATGTACAAAGCAAACCTTTGTTTGCGTACCGCCATTAAAATTTTAAAACCTTTTAAGTCTTTCAGAATTAATTCTGAAGAGGATCTTTACAATGAGATCAAAAAGATCGCCTGGGAAGATTTTATGGATGTAAAAGATACTTTGGCGATAGATGCCACTGTCCATTCTGAACAATTTACGCATTCTAAATATATCGCGCAGAAAACAAAAGATGCTGTTGTGGATAGATTTAGAGAGAAATTTGGAAGCAGGCCAGATGTAGATCTGGATTTTCCAACCTTAAGGATAAATATACATATAGAGCATAATTACTGTAATGTATCTTTAGACAGCTCGGGACAATCGTTACATAAGCGTGGGTATAAAACCGCAACGAACATCGCTCCAATAAATGAGGTATTGGCAGCCGGAATGTTGTTGTTTTCTGGTTGGGATGGGCAAAGTGATTTTATGGATCCTATGTGTGGGAGTGGAACTATTTTGATAGAAGCTGCAATGATAGCTTGTAATATTCCACCAAATCTTAATAGAAAAGAATTTGCTTTCGAAAAATGGAAAGATTGGGATGTAGATCTTTTTGAAAAAATCGAAGAATCTGTACTTAAAAAAGTTAGGGATTTTCATTTTACAATTACAGGTTACGATAAAGCACCTTCAGCAATCAACAAGGCAATAGATAATGTGGAGAATGCAAATCTTGGAGAGTTCATTAAAGTGAAGAAACAAAACTTCTTTGAAAGTGCTAAAACGAGTGAACGACATTTGCATATGGTTTTCAATCCGCCATACGGGGAACGATTAGACATCGATATGCCTGCTTTCTACAAAGAAATAGGGGATACCTTAAAACAAAGTTACCCGGATACCGCAGCGTGGTTTATCACCTCAAATTTAGAAGCAATCAAGCACGTTGGATTAAGACCTTCTAGAAAGATCAAACTTTTTAACGGAGCCTTGGAATCTAAGTTGCTGAAATACGATATTTATGCGGGTACCAAGAAACTGCATAAACTAAGGGACCAAGAAGAGGAGTAGTAAATTTCATGCACATTTCGACTCCGCTCAATGTGACAACTGTATTGTCCTTTCGAGCGAAGTCGAGAAATCTTAGTGGTAATGAGATTATTATGTTCTATTGAGATTCTTCAATGCGTTTCACTCCTTTCAGAATAACACATTTATTTAATTGTCATCCCGATGAAAGAGGGATCTCTATTTAAGGAGATTTTGTTCCATTTAGATTCTTAAGTACACCATGTTTCCTTCAGAATAATAATTTTTTTTATACACATTTCGACTTCGCTCAATGTGACAATTGTATTGTCATCCTATGTTTGTAATCTATTGCAGTAAAGAAGCGTTACTTCGTATTCACATTTCGACAAGCTCAATGTGACAACTGTATTGTCCTTTCGAGCGGAGTCGAGAAATCTTAGTGGTAAGAGGATTCTTCTGTTCCACTTAGATTCTTCAGTCCACTGGGTTTCCTTCAGAATGATAATCTTTTTATACACATTTCGACAAGCTCAATGTGACAATTCAATTTTGTCATCCTGAGCTTGTCGAAGGACTTTTATTCTATCAGGTGTTTTCTAGTATAGTCCCCGTGAACTCTCTTGAATTTTGAGCTATTCTAACGATCTCCTCGGTTAAATAGATCAAATTCTATTTCTGCCTTAAGACCTTTTTCAAAATCTCCCAATTGATGTGTAGTCTTCTCGGATTCTGAATTGTTAAATGGCATCTTGTCTATTATGGATAAACTCATTTCAATAGTTGAACTAAGTACTGCTGAGAATGTGTTAACTAAAACTTTCATAATACTCTATTTTTATTATTAATTTTTGTTATATAAAAGTAGGTATGAGACTGATATTTAGGTATATGAGATCAGGATTAGCATCTATGCGAAAAGTATTTTTAATGAAGAAAGGAAAGGCTTAACTTTATAAGATGCAGACCGCAAGAACTAAGTATGCACGTTCGGGTGGGGTGAATATTGCCTACCAAGAGTTTGGTAGCGGGGACATTTGTTTGATCGTAGTGCCAGGCTGGATCTCGAATGTGGAGCAGTTTACTAACATTCCGCCATTAGCGGCTTGGGTAAGTTATCTCACAGGTTTTTGCAAGTTAGTTCTATTTGATAAACGCGGGACAGGACTTTCTGATAGGATAAATGAAAATCAACTCCCGAATATGGACCAGCGTGCTGAAGATCTTTTGGCGGTTATGAAACATGCCAATATTGAAAAAGCAGCACTATGCGGCCTTTCTGAAGGTGGCCCTCTCAGCATACATTTTACCACGACCTATCCCGAAAAGGTTACCAAACTCATACTTTTTGGATCATTCGCGAAATGGGTAAGAACTGATGATTATCCATACGGCCTTACTGAGCAAGGTCATTTAAAGACCATTAAATATATGGCAGATAACTGGAGCGGCCCGGTAGGATTGCAACTTATGGCTCCCAGTGTAATGAAAGATCCTGAAGCACAAGATTATTGGGCTTCTTATTTGAGACATAGTGCCAGTCCTTCTGCAGCAATTGCCTTGTACAAAATGAACCTCGATATCGATGTTAGACACTGTCTAGAAAAGGTGAAACATCCAGTTCTACTTATTCATCGGGAAGATGATAAACTGGTGGAATGCGGTCATAGTAAATTTTTACAGCAAAACATAGCCGGATCAAAACTGTTGCTTACTAGCGGAGCAGATCATTTACCTTGGTTTGGGATCAATAGAGAAGAATTGATATCCCTGCAGACTTTCCTTTTAGATGGTAATGTAGTAAGAGACAAAAGGCTTGATAAGCTTAGTGCCGAGGATATTTTTGCTATTTATTCTATCAAGGACCATATTGAAAAGCATTTTGAAGAGGAGATTTCCATAAGTGGTCTTGCTCGGCAATTCGGCATCAATGACTTCAAGGTGAAAATAGGTTTCAAGGCATTGTTCGGAACTCCGGTTATAAACTTCCTTAATCAAACCAGACTTGAATATTCCTTACGGCTTTTGTCAGATTCCGGTCTTACTATGAGCGATATTGCTGAACGGGTTGGGTATAAGCATCCCAACAATTTTTCAATAGCCTTTAAAAGAAGATATGGTATGCCCCCGAATAAATATCGAATTAATTTAATGAAAGGAAAGCGTCCTAAACCTAGCCATATCGATTGAATTGGTTCCTTACTTTTCTTGATTCTATTGAGTTTCCTTCAGAAAGACATTCAGTTTTATACACATTTTGACAATCTCAATGTGACAATTGTATTGTCCTTTCGAGCGGAGTCGAGAAATTTTAGTTGTAAAGGGATTATTCTATGGATAATATTTCTAATAATTTGGTCACCCTGAACTTGATTCAGGGTCTAATAGAATACTGAAGTTTAAGACATTACAGAAGCTGAAACAAGTTCAGCTTGACGTTCTAAATTATTTTCATAACCTAGGAGGAGGCTCATTGATATGATTTTGTTCCATTGAGATTCTTCAATGCGTTTCACTCCTTTCAGAATGACACATTTATTTAATTGTCATCCCGATGAAAGAGGGATCTCTATTTAAGAAGATTTTTTTCCATATTTAATCTTAAGTACACCATGTTTTCTTCAAGAAGACACTCAGTTTGATAAACATTTCGACTCCGCTCAATGTGACAACCCAATTTTGTCATCCCGACGAAGGAGGGATCTCAATTTACTTCCTCGCTTTCTTATAAAGCGGGATGAGGTAAGAGATATTATAACTATAACCCACACCAAACTGACTAAAATCGTTAGTAGTTCCAAAGCCGGGGATGTATAGATTATCCATGTTGGACGGAGTGGTTTGAGTAACTTGCCTTTTAAGTTGCACATTTGCTCCAAGGTATAAATTCTGAAACAACTCTACTTTAATCCCCACGATAAGCTCTGCCCAACTTGCAGTAAGTCCTTTTGTTTCTTCGGGAGTATCGATGATATCTGCAGGAAAATAGGGTTCTTGAGTAGCAATTGCATAGCTTTCTAAAGTCTGAGAAAAAGTGGAGAAGCCATATCGGAGGCCTATAGTAATGGCATTTTCCATTCCTGCCCAGTTTTCATATGCATTATAATCGGCACCTAGTTTTATATAGCTTCCTTTGGCACTCACACTTAGATTTTCTTCGAATAAATCCATTTGCTCATTTCCAAGTTCGCCAGCTAAATAATAATCCTTATAAATTCTATAATCCCCTAAAAGTTCTAATCCGCTATATTCATCCTGCAATAAAGTTCGTAATGGCTTGCTAAGGTCTACACCAACGCGAAGCCCATAACGTTCTTTATAATTAACAGTATCTGTAGCAGTTTGCGCATTGGAACTTTCTATTCCCAACAGGCAAAAAATGCTAATGAAAAATAGAAATATGTGTTGATGTTTCATCTTCTACAGTGGGTTGTTCTACTACAATTCTTTTAATCCAATTATTAATTTCCGGTGTTTCAATTTGCCTTTTAGCATCTAGATCTACATAAGTCACCCTAAAACTACAGGCTCTATTAATATATTCTCGATTTCGAGCATAGGTGAAATCAATAACATCGATATTTTCTTCTGAAGTGTCATCATTATCACTTTCATTCAAGATAAATTCGTACGTAGTTAAATCTACATCGGTCTTTAAAGCAATATTTATTTCTGAGGGATTAGCAGAAATTGGAAAATTACCATCTCCACCTTCAGCCTAATAGTTAAATTAGCAACTGGTTTAGGGATGGTGTCACTATCTGCTTCAGCATCAAAAAATGAGATTTTTAAAAGCGGAGTAATCACAGTAGATTCTGCGCAGATATCATCTTTTTGACAGCTTAAATTAACAAGTAAAACGAGCAGTAAAAATATCCCGGAAGCCCTGAGTAACTTTATCTTTTTTCCAAACATACTACGTTTTCTACATGAAAGGTTTGTGGAAACATATCTACAGGTCGAACTCTGGTTACTTTATAATGTTCATCTAAAAGAGCCAAATCTCGGGCCTGTGTAGCCGAATTACAACTAACGTATACAATTCGTTGAGGCAAGATACCAATTATTTGAGCAACTACATCCTTGTGCATTCCATCCCTAGGAGGATCGGTAATTATAATATCCGGATGCCCATGTGCGTTAATAAAGTCTTGAGTGAATACCTTTCTCATGTCTCCTGCATAGAACTCGGTATTTTCTATATTATTTCGTGTGGCGTTCTCTTTTGCATCTTCAATTGCTACCGGCACAGCTTCTATCCCGACAACTTTCTTCGCTTCTTTAGCAACAAATTGTGCGATGGTTCCTGTTCCTGTGTAAAGGTCATACACCAATTCGTTTCCTGTAAGTCCGGCGAAATCTCTGGTTACTTTGTATAATTCGTAAGCTTGCGCAGAATTGGTTTGGTAGAAAGATTTGGCGTTTATCTTGAACTTCAAACCTTCCATTTCTTCAAATATATAGTCTTCTCCTTTATAACAAATCACTTCCTGATCGTAAATAGTATCGTTTCCTTTGCCATTAATCACATATTGAAGCGAAGTGATCTCCGGAAATTTTTCAGCTAAACTATCTAAAAGTAACATTCTTTTTTCTTTGTCTTCAGCAAATAATTGAAGCACTACCATGATCTCCCCGGTAGAGGAAGTACGAATCATTAGGGTTCGCAATAAACCATGCTGATTTCTGGTATTAAAAAATGGGATGTCATTTGCAATAGCAAATTCCTTCACATGATTTCTAATAGCATTACTGGGATCCTCTTGTAAATGACACTTTTTAATATCTAGGATCTTATCCCACATGCCGGGAATATGAAACCCTAAGGCATTTTTATCGTCGAAATCCTGATCGCTATTAATTTCGTTCAGCGTTAACCACCTGCTATCACTAAAAGAGAATTCCATTTTATTTCTATAAAAATAGATCTCCTGGCTTCCCAAAATTGGTTCTATCTCTGGCAGTTCTATTTTACCTAACCTAGTTAAGTTATTGGTTACCTCTTGCTGTTTGTAAAATAACTGGTGCTCGTAGCCCATATGTTGCCATTTACAACCTCCACAGGTTCCAAAATGTTGGCAAACAGGCTCTACACGCTTATCTGAAAGTTTATGGAACTTTGTGGCAGTTCCTTCGTAAAAAGATTTTTTCTTTTTGGTAGTTCGAATATCTGCGACATCTCCAGGAACAGCATTGTTTATAAAAACCACTTTTCCATCCGGAGCCTTTGCGATACTTTTTCCTTTGGCACCGGCATCTATAATTTCTAATTCTTCAAAAACCAGATTTCTTTTCTTTCTTCCCATAGCGCAAAAATAGGATATTTGTGAAGATTTTATAGTGCTCCCATTATAAATTTCAGATAACATTTAGTAATTTGCGCTTGTTGAATTTTTGGGTGATTTCTCTCCAATTTAACACTTACAGACTACACAAAAGAAGGAATTGTTAGAATAATTATTTAAAATACAGAATATGCAATTAGAAAAAGTAACAGCTTCAGACCAGGCAATAGAAATGGAAGACAAACACGGAGCTCATAACTACCATCCATTACCGGTAGTGTTGAGTAAAGGAAAGGGAGTTCATGTTTGGGATGTAGAAGGCAAACAATATTATGATTTTCTTTCGGCGTATTCTGCAGTGAATCAAGGTCATTGTCATCCAAAGATTGTAAAAGCGATGCACGATCAGGCTTCTACCTTGTCCCTTACCTCAAGAGCTTTTCATAATGACATCTTAGGGCCTTACGAGAAATACATCACAGAATATTTTAAATTCGATAAAGTGCTTCCAATGAATACGGGAGCCGAAGCGGTTGAGACAGCAATAAAAATCGCTAGGAAATGGGCTTATGAGAAGAAAGGGGTAGAGGAGCACCAAGCACAGATAATTGTTTGCGAAAATAATTTCCACGGAAGAACAACTACCGTGATCTCTTTTTCTAACGATGAGAATGCTCGTAAGAACTTCGGACCTTATACACCTGGATTTATTAAGATTCCATATAATAACATCAACGCATTAAAAGTCGCTTTGCAGAGTAACGATAATATTGCAGGGTTCTTAGTAGAGCCAATCCAGGGAGAAGCTGGAGTTTACACACCGGCAGATGATTATATGAAGCAAGCAAAAGAATTGTGTAATAAGCATAACGCACTTTTTATTGCAGATGAGATCCAAACAGGGATTGCGCGTACCGGTGGTTTATTAGCGGTTTGTGGAAATTGTAACTGTGAGGCACATTGTGAACGACAAGAAACCTATGTTAGACCTGACATGTTAATCTTAGGAAAAGCACTTTCCGGAGGAAATTATCCGGTTTCTGCAGTTTTAGCAGATGATGAGGTGATGAATGTGATCCAACCTGGACAACATGGTTCTACCTTTGGTGGAAATCCGGTTGCAGGAGCAGTTGCTATTGCTGCATTAGATGTGGTGAAAGATGAAAACCTTATTCAGAATGCCAGAAAACTTGGGAATCTTTTCCGAAGTGAAATGAATAAATATATTGAATCTAGTGATTTAGTAAGTTTAGTAAGAGGAAAAGGGTTGCTTAATGCAATTGTAATCAACGATTCTGAAGAAAGTTCTACTGCTTGGGATATTTGTATGGCTCTTAGAGACAATGGTCTTTTAGCAAAACCAACTCATGGTAATATCATTCGATTTGCACCACCATTGGTGATGACAGAGGATGAAATATTAGACTGTGTATCTATTATTATTAAGACTTTGAAGCAGTTTGAAAAATAAGAATAGCATACTTTTTTAAATAACATAGACCGATCTGAATTGATTTTTAGATCGGTCTTTTTTAATATCTTCGAATAAAAACGTACCAAACATCAAATTAAATGGCCAGTAAAGAGTTTTTGGCATTTTTAGAAGAGTTGCTCACTCCGGAGCGAAAAGCTTTATTTAATAAGGTGATCGCGCAGCGAACCAATCATTTTACGGTGGTTTCAGAAGACGTTTATCAATTACATAACACAAGTGCAGTGATTAGAAGCTGCGATGTATTTGGGATACAAAATGTACATGTGATCGAAGAGCAGAAAGTTAAGAAGATAGATCGTGAAATTGCTATGGGAGCACAAAAATGGGTGACTCTTAACAGGCACGACGACAGCTTAAAATGTATACAAAAACTAAGAGAGGAAGGCTACCAGATTATTGCCACTTCGCCTAATGCTGAAGCTATTGAGTTATCGGATTTTGATATAGACAAACCTGCCGCACTTTTTTTAGGAACAGAAAAGGATGGGCTGTCCCAAGAAGTATTATCCAATGCAGACCAGTGTATAAAAATCCCGATGGTTGGATTTACAGAAAGTTTAAACATCTCAGTTTCGGCAGCAATTATCCTACAAGAACTTACATCGAGATTAAGAAAAAGTAAAATTTCTTGGGAATTGAGTGATTATGATAAAAATGAAGTTAAATTTGAATGGTTGAGAAAAAGTTTCAAAAATTTCGATCAATTGGTTAAAAGGTTTGAGAATAGCTAATATTTTTTAATTTTATAGATAATAACAGAAAACCTACATGACTCTATTTTTTTATATTCTTATTGCCATCATAACTTTTATAGCATTCCTACATGCTTGGGCAAAAAAGGAATTTGATATTAGTAGAACTCTGGTAATTAATCGTTCTAAAGAGGATGTGTATAATTTAGTGCGACAACTAAAAAAACAACATCACTGGATGCCTTGGTTTAAAAAAGATTATAAAGGGATCTTAAGATTTAATGGTGATGATGGAAAGCAAGGCGCGCTCTTATATTGGAGAAAAAATAATAGACTTTTTGAAGGTACCCAAAAGATTGTGAAGCTTAATCAAGGTCGCATCATGGAAACAAGAGTTCTTGTTTTAAGACCAGCAAAATTAATATGTTTGGAATACAAGGGTCTTAAAGAGCTCGAAGAAAATAAAACAAAAATGGTTTGGGGCATTAGAGGAGGTCTGAATTTCCCTTTTTCGGTAATTGCTCTTTTTCAGCCAGTAGATAAAATGCATGGGGAAGATCTGGAACTGGGACTAAAAAACCTTAAAGCAATGCTTGAATATAAGCATGAAAAAACCGAAGTCAATTAAGTATCAACTTCGGTTATAATATTTTTATTCTCTTAATTACTTATCTCTTCAATACCTTATACTCTTCATAACATCCACTAATTGCATCTAAGATCTGTAGATCGTTTGCTGAATTCATGAAATCTTTAGAATAATTACAACGAGCAAGGATCTCTTCGATCTCTACAGCACTAATTTGTAAAACCGCTGCTAAAGTTTGCCTATCGAATTTATTCTGAAGTAGTTTTCGTATTTCATCATCTTCCTTCATTTTACGTAACTTTTTCATCTGCCGGGGTTTATTTCCGAAGAGATTATAAAGCGCATCTGCAGGGTTAAAAATAGCGCCTAAAGCTTTGGCTGCAGCACCGGGGGAATAACTTCCGCCTTCATACCCGGAATTTAGCCCGGAAATACTATATCTGCTATTCTCATAAATTGGAATATTCTTAACGTCTATTTCAAGATAGCCTGTAAGTGTGATCGGGCTAACAACTACTTCTTCTAAAGCAATTCCCAACTCGGTCATTTTCACCTTTACACTCCCATATTTTAACCAGTCATTAGTAACCCGAACCTGAATGGTTCTAAATCCCAAATAAGAAAAATAGAGGGTGTCATTTACGGTTGCCTGAATCTCAAAATCTCCTTCTTCAGTGGTTGTGGTACCCTTTACCTGATTTAGGTTTACGATATTCACATTTTCCAAAGGAAGATCATTGGAAGCATTTAAAACTTTTCCACTAACAATATCCTGTGCTTTTAGCGCACTTGTAGTGAAAAGAATTATAAAAAATGAAAGGATAGGTAGTAACCTCATAAAAGTAAAATACATTGGGAGAAATATAGTAATAACTATACCAAACTCCTCCCAATGGGTATTAATTTATGATCTTTTAGATTTTCTGCGATTTACAGAACTAGAAATGTTCTTTTTTCTGCTTCCGCCACTTCTTCCAGATGATTCACCTGAATTTTCAGAACCTGGTGATCTTCTTCGGCTTGAACCTTCTGAAGATGAGCTACCTCCGTTTCTAGAAAAAGATGGTTTGTCTGATCTATCTGATCTTCTTCCTCTAGATTCTGAAGAACTATCGCTTCTTCTAGATTTAAAGTCTCCACCGCTTTTACCGCGACTTCTATTGCGATCTCCGCCTCCTGAAGATCTTCTTCCGCCACCGCGACCGGTGTCTTGAGAAACTTCAACATTTACACTTCTTCCTTGATGTTGTACATTTTCGAAAGTAGCGATCACTTTTTCAGCCATTTCAGAACTAGTGTTGAAGAAAGAAAAACTCTCTTTTACATCTACTCTAGAAACGTCATCTCTTCCAAGATCCAATGTTTCTTTAAGGTAATCCTTAAGTGACATCCAATCGAAATCGTCCTTTGCTCCAACATTAATGAAATAACGTGTGCTATCCCCGTTAGAACCAGAATCTCTATCACGAGAATTTGATACTTTAGAATTAAGATCTTTTGCGTTCTTATAATGGTTAAAGAATCTTGTAAATTCTACAGAAAACACCTTTTTAATGATTTCTTCTTTTGTAAAACCTTCCAAAACAGCCTCTATACTTGGTAAGTAAGGATCTATATCGTGATTTATTGTAGTATTCTTTATGTCGTTAGCAAGGTGAAAAAGCTGAACTTCACAAATTTTCATTCCGTCTGGAATTTCTTTTTGTTCAAAGTTTCTTTTTATTATGCGCTCGATACTCTTAATCTTTCTAAGTTCACTCTTAGAAACAATCACCATAGAGATACCAGTTTTTCCTGCTCTACCAGTTCTACCACTTCTGTGGGTGTAGATCTCCGGCTCATCGGGTAATTGGTAGTTTATTACGTGTGTAATATCATCTACATCAATTCCACGGGCAGCAACATCTGTTGCAACCAACATTTGGATCTGGCGATTTCTAAAACTCTTCATCACCATATCACGTTGATTCTGACTTAGATCTCCGTGTATAGCTGCGGCACTATAGCCATCTTCTACTAAGTTTTCGGCAACTTTTTGAGTATCTCTCTTTGTTCTACAAAAGATCACAGAGAAAATATCTGGATTAGCATCGGCTAACCTTCTCAAAGCGGCATATCTATCGCGAGTGTTTACTAAATAGTACTCATGAGAAACATTCGTAGTACTCTCGTTCTTGTTTCCCACAGTAATTTCTACCGGGTCATGCATGAACTTTTTAGCGATGGTAGCTACTTCTCTAGGCATTGTAGCAGAGAATAACCAAGTGCTCTTCTCTTGAGGCGTATGAGATAGAATATTGGTGATATCTTCAAAGAATCCCATATTCAACATTTCATCTGCTTCATCCAAGATGCAATACTCAAGTTGAGAAATATTAACCAACTTACGCTTGATCATATCTTGCATTCTTCCCGGAGTAGCAACAATAATTTGTGCTCCACGTCGAATTTGCTGGGCTTGATCTGTAATGCTTGCTCCACCATAAATAGCAACTGTATTTAATCCTGGCGTAAACTTCCCGTAATTTTTAAGCTCATTTGTAATTTGTAGACACAATTCCCTGGTAGGGGAAAGAATTAATCCTTGTGTATGCTTACTTTGTGCGTTGATCTTGTGGATAAGTGGAAAACCAAAAGCGGCGGTTTTTCCGGTACCTGTTTGGGCAAGTGCTACCATATCGGTGTCTTCTTGCAATAAAATTGGAATCGCTTTTTCCTGTACCTCACTCGGCTCTGTAAAGCCCATTTCCTCAACAGCTTTAAGTATGGCAGGATTTAATCCTAATTGTTCAAATTTATTCATATAAAATTTTAATAAGCGGCAAAGGTACGATTTCCTTTACAGCTTACACTAAAATTCTTAAATGAATATTAACCAACTATTTAGCTAGATATTCTATGAGATTTTGAAGCGCTTTTCCGCGATGACTCAACTTAGATTTTTCAATTAGTTCCATTTCGGCGAATGATTTATCGAAATTATTTGGCTGAAAAACAGGATCGTATCCAAAACCGTGTTCTCCCTTTCGCTCTTTTAATATTATTCCTTCGCAAATTCCGGTGAATAATAATTGATGATCATTAAGATTTAATGCGATCACAGTTTTAAATCTTGCAGATCTGTTTTCTTTATCTTGAAGGTTTTTGAGTACCTTATTTATGTTTGCTTCGTTGTCTTTTTGCTCTCCCGCATACCTTGCTGAAAAAACTCCCGGCTCTCCATTGAGCGCTTTTACTTCCAATCCGGTATCATCTGCAAAACAATCCATTTGGTAATGCTCTTTAACAAAATTTGCTTTTAAGATGGCGTTTCCATCAATAGTATCGGCTGTTTCAGGAATTTCTTCAAAGCACCCTATATCGTCTAAAGAAAGCAGAGTGATGTCTTTAGGAAATAGCGCCTGTACTTCCTTTAGTTTGTTTTTATTGTGAGTAGCAAATACAAGTTTCATAATAATTTTTTAGCGATGATGGTAAGGTTCGTTCCTTAAAATAGTAAAGGCTCGATATAATTGTTCTGTAAAAAAAAAGTCGAACCATCTGGTGAGAAAAGGTCATTTTTGAAAGGGACACTTTACTGTCGGCTCTGTTGTAAACTTCTTCAGAAAAACCATAAGGCCCTCCAATTACAAAGATTACCTGTTTTAATCCGCTGTTGAAGCGCTTCTGAATAAATTCAGAAAAACCAACAGAGCTAAGCAATTTCCCATTTTCATCTAATAGCACGACAAAATCTGAAGGGTCGATTTTATTCAGAATAAGTTCCCCTTCTTTTTGTTTCTGCTGATTTTCATTCAGGTTTTTGACTTTCTTCAGGTCGGGAATCAGTTCAATTTCAAATTTGTTATAAAACTGAAGCCGTTTCACATAAACATCCGTTAAATTTTGAAGGGTTTTATCATCTGTTTTACCTATACCAAGTAATTTTATGGTCATTTTACTAAGACTTTGCTACATTTACAAAAATAACTATTGCGATGATTTCACAGGTACAATTTCAAAAGGAAATTGAATTAATTATTTCTAATGCTATACGAGAGGATGTTGGAGACGGAGACCACAGTTCTTTGGCCTGTATTCCAAAGGAAGCAAAAGGTAAAGCTAAACTGCTCGTAAAGGATAACGGTATTATCGCCGGAGTGGAGTTTGCTAAGCAGGTTTTTAATTATATAGACCCGGAACTTAAAGTGGAAACTTTAATTGAGGATGGAGAAAGAGTTCAGAAAAGGGATATTGTTTTTTATGTGGAAGGTTCTTCGCAATCTATTTTAAAAGCAGAACGATTAGTATTAAATGCGATGCAGAGAATGAGTGCTATTGCTACTAAAACAAACGAATTTGTAAAAAAGCTAGAAGGCACTAATACTCAAATTTTAGATACCAGAAAGACGACTCCCGGCATTAGAGCTTTAGAAAAGTGGGCGGTTAAAATAGGCGGAGGTGAGAATCATAGATTTGCCCTTTACGATATGATCATGCTAAAGGATAATCATATAGATTTTGCCGGAGGGATTACGCAAGCAATAGATAAAACTAAAACTTACCTTAAGAATAATGAGCTAGATCTCAAAATCATTGTGGAAGCAAGGGATATGGAGGAGATCCAAGAGATATTAGAAAGTGATGGTGTTTATAGAATTCTTATAGATAACTTTAATTACGAAGAGACAAAAAAGGCTGTGCAACTTATAAATAAAAAAATGCTTAACAGAATCTAGTGGGGGAATTACATTGGATACTGTTAGAAAATATGCAGAATGTGGAGTAGATTATGTCTCTAGTGGGGCTTTAACGCATTCAATTTATAATATGGATCTTAGTTTAAAAGCAGTGTAGTGCATGCGAGCGAAAAAAATCTTCCAAATCATTATTAGTTAGAATATCTGATGCTTGGGAGTATAGAACCCGTAAAATAATTTTACCAGGGCTGGATGGACTTACCTTTCATGATCTATGGGTTATCTATACCGGAGGGATAATTCATGGTACATTTTCTACCAGGGCAAGTGCTATTGCTTTTAGTTTTTTTATGGCGCTGTTTCCTTTTTTGCTATTCATTTTGAATCTTATACCATATATCCAATTTATAGACGATTTTCAGTTGCAGTTTTTGGTATTTATGGACTCTCTTTTACCGCCAACAACTTCAGAATTTTTTGATGAAGTATTTTATGATATTGCCAGCACTCCTAGAGGAGGTTTATTATCTGTAACATTTATTCTGTCTGTATTTTTAATGACCAATGGAGTGAATTCTATTTTCACGGGCTTCGAATATTCCTATCATACTAGCACCAATAGATCTGTCTTTCGTCAATATTTTGTGGCAATAGGGATTTCAATAATCATGGCATTGTTGTTGCTAATTACAGTAATATTAGCGGTTTATCTAACATATGCAGTAGATGACATCAGTCAATTAGGGATTTTTGGAGATAAAAGTTTGTCACCAAAATTAGTAAAATACACCGCCTTTATATTATTGATTTATACAGCTGTGGCAACCTTGTATTATTCAGGAACGCGAGAAGGCAGGCAGGCACGATTTTTCTCGGTAGGAGCATTATTTACTACTATTTTAATCTTGCTAAACACCTATCTATTTGGTTTGTATATCGAAAATTTTAGTAGATACAACGAATTATATGGGTCTATAGGAGCACTTTTAGTACTTATGGTCTATATATGGTTAAATTCTAATATATTGTTACTCGGATTTGAATTGAATGCCTCGTTACTTAAAATGAAAAAGAAAACTAAATTAAATTAACTAAACTCAAATTAAAATGAAAAATGTTTTATTGTTATTGTTTGCAATGGTAACTATTACTTCCACATCTGCACAAACTGAAGCTGCCGGAGTTACTTTGCCAAATTCTGTTACTTTCGATGGCGAAAAATTAGCGCTGAATGGAGTAGGGGTTAGAGAAAAGTTTTGGATGGATATGTACGCCGGAGCTTTATACTTGGACAAAAAGAATGCTGATGCTAATGGAATTGTAAATGGGAATCAGCCAATGGCTATTAAATTACACATTGTTTCAAAATTAATCACTAGTGATAAAATGATCGATGCTGTAAATGAAGGTTTTGAAAATGCTACAGGCGGAAAGACTTCAGGAATTTCTAAAGAGATATTTCAATTCAAGAGTTATTTTTCAGAAGAAATAAAGAAAAACGACATTTTTGATATGGTATATTTGCCTAAAGAAGGTGTGAAAGTTTACAAGAACAATAAATTGTTAGGAACCATTGAAGGTATGGAGTTTAAGAGAGCATTATTTGGAATATGGTTATCTAAGAAACCGGCAGATAAGGATCTTAAGCAGGCAATGTTAGGTAAAAGCTAATTAAACCTTTTGTTAAGGGATAATCTCCAATCTTACGACCTTCTTTAGAATATATAATTGCTTTCCAGATATGAAAATGAAAAATCCTACTTTAATATGCCTCCTACTTCTTTGTATGAGCTTTAATTCTCAAGCACAATCTGTGTTGGGGAAATGGAAGACTGTAAATGAAGAAACTGGCTTATCTACCTCGATCATAGAGATCTACAAAGTAGGTGATGAGCTTAACGGCAAGGTGGTTAGGATTTTAAATGAAGACGATAGGGACAGAGTATGCACTAAGTGTGAAGGCGAATTGAAGGACAAGCCTATTGAAGGCATGGTAGTAATGACAGGATTGGAAAAAACAGGTGATGAATATGAAGGTGGAACGGTGACAGATCCAAAGACCGGAAAGGTTTATAGATGTAAGATCTGGTTGGATGAGGACAATCCTGAGAAATTGAAAGTAAGAGGATATATATCCTTTTTCTACCGAACTCAAACTTGGTTGCGAGCCAATTAAATTATTGAATGTTGAATTGTTAAAAAAATCCACTCTTTTAAGGAGTGGATTTTTTATTTGATTTAAAAAGAAGTTTAAATTTGTTGAAATACTTTTTTCAAACTCTATTGCTTCATAGTGTCACATCGAGCGTCCCGATGGTTATCGGGATCGAGATGTTTTTAAGTCCCTTCGACTACAATTTATCTCGACCGTTTAAGAGTTTTAGGATCTCTTTTCAATGTGAATCAATATAATATTTAGACCCTGAAATAAATGCAGGGTGACGAGAGAAGAGAGCTATTAGGACAAAAAGAGGTTATACATTAAATTTGTTAATCAACTTAAAGATACTGCATGGGTTTTTATATAAATGTAATTCTACCGCTACCATTAGAAATGCAATTTACCTATGAAGTGTCTCAAGCTGAGTCTGAAATTCTTACTCCCGGAATGCGGGTCGCGGTTCCTTTTGGGAAATCTAAAATCTATACAGCAATAGTTGCCTCTATTCATACAACAGCTCCGGAAAAATATGAAGCCAAAGAGATTGAGCAAATTCTCGATGATACCGCAATAATTACAGAAAATCAATTAAAATTCTGGAAATGGATTTCTTCTTACTACATGTGTGCCGAAGGGGAAGTGCTAAAAGCGGCGCTCCCCGGAGGATTCTTATTGGAAAGTGAAAGTTTAATTCAGTTGTTGCCATCTGGGAATGGTGAAGAGGTAGAAATGGATGATCAGGAATACCTGATTTATGAAGCTTTGCAACGGCAATCGTCCCTTAAAATTCAAGAGATCATACAGCTGTTGGATAAGAAAACAGTCTTACCTGTTATCAATAGGTTGGTGTCTAAAGGAGTTGTGATTGTAAATCAGGAAATTTTCGAGCAGTACAAACCAAAGTTGATACGCTATGTGAAATTGAATGAAAAGTTTTTAGAAGAAAAGGAAATGCATTTGTTGCTGGATGGGCTAACTAAGGCTCCCAAGCAAAAGGCAGTAATACTAACTTTTTTTTCAGCTTCAGGCTAAATCCAAGAAACCTCTTGAGTTAAAAGCACTTTCCAAAGCCAGTGGCACTTCTACGGCTGTAATTAAGAGTCTTATAAATAAGAATATTTTAATAGAATATCATTTGCAAAAAGATCGAATTCAGTTCGATATCGATGAGGTGAATCAAAAAATGAAATTAAATGAATGGCAACAAACTGCATTTAATGAAATTACAGAAGCTTACCAGGATACAGATGTTTGCTTGCTGCATGGAATTACCTCTTCCGGAAAGACGGAGATCTATATAAAACTTATTGAGCAAGTGATCAAGGAAGGAAAGCAGGTTCTTTATTTGCTTCCGGAGATAGCCTTAACAGCGCAATTGGTTTCCAGATTACAATCTTTTTTTGGAGAGCAGGTGTTGGTATATCACAGTAAATATTCCGTGAATGAACGTATGGAAGTGTATAATCATGTTTTAAATGATAATGAGAAAGCAAAGATCATTTTAGGAGCACGTTCAGCGATATTTCTTCCATTTAAGGATTTGGGTCTTATTGTAGTAGATGAGGAGCATGAGACTACCTTTAAACAATTTGATCCTGCGCCAAGATACAATGCAAGGGATGCTTCGGTAGTTCTGGCAAAGTTTCATGATGCAAAAGTGCTAATGGGTTCGGCTACCCCTTCTTTAGAATCTTATTATAATGCTACTCATAATAAATATAAGCTTGTTTCATTAGATCGGAGGTATGGGAATGTCTTGCCTCCTGAAATCGAAATTGTAGATCTCAAGGAGAAATACAAAAAGAAGCGAATGACAGGGCATTTTTCTGATAGGTTATTGGAAGAGATCAAAATAACTCTGGAAGAAGGAGAGCAGGTGATTTTATTTCAGAATAGAAGAGGTTATTCCCCAATATTAGAATGTCTTACATGTGGGCACTCACCGCAATGTCCTAACTGTGATGTTAGTCTTACATACCACAATAATAACAATCAATTACGTTGTCACTATTGCGGCTACCATATGGCAATGCAAAAGCAATGTATGGCTTGCGAAAGCGTAGAATTAACAACTAAAGGATTTGGAACCGAGCAAATTGAAACAGAATTAAAGTCTTTACTTCCGGAAGCAAGAATTGGCCGTATGGATCTAGATACTACTCGTGGCAAGCATGGACACCAAAAAATAATAAGTGCTTTTGAGCAGGAGAGTATCGATGTTTTAGTAGGGACACAAATGCTAAGTAAAGGATTAGATTTCAGAAAAGTAAGATTGGTAGGTATTATGAACGCCGATAACTTATTAAATTTTCCGGATTTTAGAGCACACGAACGTAGTTTTCAGCTAATGCTTCAAGTGGCCGGGAGATCGGGAAGGACTAAGAATAGGGGGAATGTGATTATTCAAACCTACAATCCGCATCATCAAATTGTAAAGCAGGTTTCAGAAAATAACTATCTGGAAATGTATAAGGAGCAGTTAGAAGACCGCTACCAATACCAATATCCTCCATATTATAAGCTTATTAAATTTACAATTAAAAGTAAGGATTACTCTAAAACCAACGATGCAGCCGACTGGATTGCAAAGTCTCTGACAAATGTATTTAAGGAAAATGTATTAGGGCCGGAATTTCCGCCGGTGGCACGAATAAGGAGTGAATATTATAAAAATATTCTTTTAAAGATTCCGCCTAACCAATCATTGGGAAAAACAAAAAAGTATATTCAGAAAATCTTAACCAGTTTTAAAGCTATTGGAATGTGGAGAAGTGTACGAGTAATCTCTAATGTAGATCCTTCCTAATAGGAATCAGCCTTCATTTATATTTAATAAAAAATAAAGGTTTAATAGGGGTCTTTTAAAAGCTTGAAAATTATTGCATCGCGCTTAATGCTTCAATAAGATTTGCTTTCTTATGTCTACTTAAGGGAAGTTGTTGTTTATCGATCTCGATATTCTTACTGTTATAACGCTCTACCTTTTCAAGATTCACGATATAGGATTTATGAATTCTTAAAAACTTATCTGAAGGTAATTGTTGTTCAAAAGATTTCATAGTAGCAAGAACCACGAACGTATCTTTTTCGGTTACAAACTTTACATAATCCCCAAGAGCTTCAATATATTTTAACTTACTTAGAAATACTTTTCTGTTCTTAAGATTACTTTTCACAAAAATGAAATTCTCGTCTTCTACGGGAACACCATTCGTCTTTAACTGGTAAAGATTGATCGCCTTTGCAACTGCATTATTAAAACGCTCCTTATTAACAGGCTTATGTATATAATCTACAGCATCGTAATCGAATGCTTTAAATGCATATTTAGTTTTACCAGTTACGAATATAATTTGAGGTTTATTTGGAAGGTCATCTAGAAGTTCGAATCCTGTAAGGATCGGCATTTCAATATCTAAAAATATAAGATCTACCTCTGTATCCAGCAAACCATTCTTAGTCTCTATAGCATTATTGTATTGTGCAACCACCTTTAAGTTAGGGTGATCCATTATTAGCTTTACAATCGATAACCGTTGTAAGCTGGAATCATCCACAACCGCACATTTAAGTAAAATTTCGTCCACGTCTTGGTAAGGTTAAGTATAAACAATATTACTCATAAAATTCTATTAAAGCAAGATAAATGGAAATAGGTTTCGATGAAATACCATTTTGGGATTGCAAAATCTATAATAGGTAATAGGAAAGGCTTTGTGGATAATAAAAATAGTGTTACTTTTGCAGCCAATTAATTTAAATCATATTAGTATGAATCATTATGAAACTGTTTTCATCTTGAATCCCGTTTTATCTGATGAACAGATAAAGGAGACAGTTAAGAAATACGAAGATTTTCTTGTTTCTAACGGCGCCAAGATGGTATCCAAAGAAGATTGGGGGCTAAAAAAATTAGCTTATGCAATCCAACACAAAAAAAGTGGATTTTACCACTTATTCGAATTTCAAGCTCCAGGAGAGGTTATTAACCCTTTAGAAGTTGAATTCAGAAGAGAAGAGCGTATGATGCGTTATCTAACTGTACGTTTAGATAAGCATGCAATTGCTTGGGCTGAAAAAAGAAGAAATAGAAACAAAGAAAAAGCGTAGTTATGTCATCTATTGAACAACAAGCAAAAGGAAAGAAAGACGGAGAAATCAGGTATTTAACTCCGTTGAATATAGAAACCAACAAGGCTAAAAAGTATTGTAGGTTTAAAAGATCCGGTATTAAATATATCGACTATAAAGATGCAGATTGGTTATTGGGCTTCGTAAATGAGCAAGGTAAATTGTTACCTCGTCGTTTAACTGGAACTTCTTTAAAATATCAACGTAAAGTGGCTGTAGCGGTTAAACGTTCTCGTCATTTAGCACTAATGCCGTATGTTGCGGATTTATTAAAATAAGAAAGAGGCAATTATGGAATTAATACTTAAAAAAGACGTAGAAAACTTGGGTTTTAAGAATGATATGGTAACTGTAAAGCATGGTTATGGTAGAAATTTTCTAATTCCTCAAGGTTTTGCAGATTTAGCAACTCCTTCAGCAAAGAAGGTATTAGCTGAAACTATTAAGCAACAAGCTTTTAAAGAACAAAAGAACATAGATGCAGCTAAAAAACAAGCTGCTAAACTAAACGGATTGGAATTGAAACTTACTGCAAAAGCAGGTGGTGGAGACAAGATGTTTGGATCTATTACCAATGGAGACTTATCTGATGCATTAGCAAAAGAAGGTGTAGAATTGGAAAAGAAATTTATTTCGATCGCAGGTGGGAACATCAAGCGTTTAGGACAATATGAGGCAACTTTGCGTTTTCACCGTGAAATGATCTCTACCTTTACTTTTGACGTCGTAGCTGAGGCTTAATCGAATAATTTATTAGAGCTGCTTAAAGAATATCCACGATATTTTTTGAGCAGCTTTTTTTTTATGCTTATTTTAAAGAGTACAAATTAAAAATGTGCTATTTCTTCAGACATTATATGAATAAGAAATATGCATTTTAACTTTTCAGGATTTCAAAGATGAAATATAATAGACTATCCAAAGAACAATTTGAAGAATTACATCAGGAATTTATAAACTTTCTGGCCTCTCAATCTATCACTGCAGATGAGTGGGAAAAGATTAAAAAGGAAAAGCCGGAAGTTGCAGAAGATGAATTGGATGTTTTTAGTGATCTCATTTGGGAAGGTGTTTTAGAGAAAGTTACCTACCTAGAGCATTTTTCTAAGCATCAAATGTACCTGTTTCATATTACAATGGCAGAAATTAAACTTGTCGCTGTAAAAGTAGAGAACGAAGCAATAGATATTACTACCAGAGAAGGATACCAATGGTTGCAGACTAACTTATTAGACGATGCTGTAAATCTTTATACGTCTACCAAAGCGATAAGCGAGGACAGAAATAAAGACATATTTGCATTGATAAAACAAGGAGCTGTTATTACCAAAGGGAAGTTGTTCGAGTATTTTAACGATATGGTAGAGAATAATTAATTATTCGTACCTCAAGGATTCTATAGGATCTTGTTTAGCCGCTTTATTGGCAGGGTAACTTCCTGCAAGTATTGCTACTAAAATGGTAATCCCTGTTGCCCACAACATGGCTTTCCATGGAGTAACAAAATCAAAGTCGGCTACAGAGGCTACGGCATATCCAATTAAAATCCCTAAAATAATCCCTAGAATTCCTCCTAATTGTCCAATTATTAGGGTTTCCATGAAGAATTGAGTGGCTATTGTGCTTTTCTTTGCACCCAAGGCTTTTCGGATTCCAATTTCTCGAGTTCTTTCTGCCACAGAAACCAACATGATATTCATTAAGGCAATTGAAGATCCAAAAATGGTTATTATAGAGATTATCCAAGCTGCAATATTTAAATAGCCGGTAATAGAAAGGATTCTGTTTATAAGATCGTCACTCTTTTCTATCCCAAAATTATTGTCTTCTACAGGATTTAGTCCGCGAATATTTCTAAAGGTAATAATTGCTTCACTTTGTGCAGCTTCCATAAACTCTTTATCATCCACCTTTACACTAATATTGTAATTGATATTTGGTTGGGTAAAAATAGATCTCGCTGTTTCTATAGGAATTAAAACCCGCAAATCTTGATTATTTCCGAAGGTAGAACCCTTAGATTCCAAAATTCCGATTACTTGGAACTTCACTCCGCGTAAACTTATGGTTTTGTTAATGGGATTGGTATTCTTGAAAAGACCATCGGCAAAATCGGCTCCTACAATGGCAACCTTATTGTTGTTCTGAATATCGAAATAGTTGAATTCCCGGCCATTTTCTAGTTTTAGCCCGGAGTTGGTAAGGTAATTTTCGTTTACTCCTAAAACAGATACTTCAGGATCTGTTTTTTCATTTTCGTATTTTACTTCAGCATTTCCAGTTCCATTAAAAGATAGGGAGGTTTGAGTTTTAGGAAATACAAAACTCTCTTTAAAAGTTCGCACTTCGCGGTAAGATAGAATCGGATTTACTTTTTCTTTTTCGTCTCCGCCGCGTCTCTGAGTGGTGAATTCATAACGTTGTAAATTAAAAGTATTGGAACCCATCGAAGCAAAATCACTACTAATAGTATTTTCCAAAGCACTAACGGCACTAAGAATTCCCACTAATGCAGTAATTCCAATTGCTATAATTAATACGGTGAGAATGGTTCTAAGAATCTGACTTCTAATAGATTCAAAAGCTATTCTTACATTTTCCTTAAAAAGTTGAAACATAATATATCCGGTCTAACAATAAGATTAGACTATCAAGATACCTATATGTTACTTAAAATTTGAAATTTGTTTCGATTCGGTTAAAAATTAAGATATTTGCAGCATTAATAAATTTGAAAAGTACTGTTGAAAACATCGCTTTTTAAGCAATATGCTGGAATTTTATTGGTTTGATTTTTTTGTCCCCCTGAACGAAGTTGAAGGGTCATTATAACATCTCGATCCAGATCGCTATCGGGACGCTTGATGTGATTTTTAGGAAGATTACTAATAAGAAAAAGGATTTCTATTTTCTATTTCATTATTGAAAATTCAACAGTATTTAAAATATAGGTCACTAGACTATCACAAAATAAAATTATGGCACAAAAACCATCGATCCCTAAAGGTACCAGAGATTTTTCTCCAATAGAAGTTTCAAAACGTACTTATATAATGAATACCATTAAAGCACAATTCGAAAAATTCGGATTTCAGCCTATTGAGACTCCAAGTTTTGAAAATTCAGATACTTTAATGGGAAAGTATGGGGAAGAAGGAGATCGACTGATTTTTAAAATTTTGAATTCAGGTGATTTTCTTAAAAAAGCTGACCAAGAAGCTTATAAAAATTCTGACAGTTTAAAACTTACGCCTTCTATTAGTGAAAAGGCATTGAGGTACGATCTTACGGTCCCTTTTGCAAGATATGTGGTACAACATCAAAGTGAGGTGGAGTTCCCGTTTAAGCGCTACCAGATACAGCCGGTATGGAGAGCAGATAGACCACAGAGAGGAAGGTTTAGAGAGTTTTTTCAGTGTGATGCAGATGTTGTAGGTAGTAACAGCTTATGGCAAGAAGTAGAATTTATTCAGTTGTATGATGAAGTATTTACTGGGCTTAATCTGAAAGGGGTTACTATAAAACTTAATAATAGAAAGGTATTATCTGGTTTTGCTGAAGTAATTGGGGAGCAAGACAAATTAATTGATTTTACGGTAGCATTAGATAAGCTCGATAAAATAGGAGAAGAAGGTGTAAAAAAAGAGATGCTGGAAAAAGGAATTTCTTTGGAAGCATTAAAGAATATTCAACCAATTTTTGGACTGAAAGGTAGCTTTGGAGAAAAAGTAGCAGTGTTGAAGGGAATTCTTTCCAACTCAGAAATAGGAATGAAAGGTGTGGAGGAATTGGAATTTATTCAGAATGTGATTTCTGAAATGCCTTTAAAATCTGCCATTCTTGATTTGGATGTCACTTTAGCGCGAGGTTTAAACTATTACACAGGAGCTATTTTTGAAGTTGCACCACCTGCAACTGTCAAGATGGGTTCTATTGGTGGAGGTGGACGATATGATGATCTTACGGGTATCTTCGGATTAAAAGATATGAGCGGAGTCGGAATTTCATTCGGATTGGATAGAATTTATCTTGTCTTGGAAGAACTCGATCTTTTCCCTGATACCGTTACTGCTAATACAAAAGTGTTATTTATCAATTTCGGAGAAAAGGAAGCTCTTTATGGATTAAAGGCCGTTCAAAAATTAAGGGATGCAGGAATCGCTGCGGAAATTTATCCGGATGCAGCCAAGATGAAGAAACAAATGAATTATGCTAATAGGCGGGAAATTCCATTTGTAGTGCTTGCAGGAGAAGAAGAGATAAATAATCAAGTTTACGGACTTAAAGACATGGTTTCCGGAGATCAGGAAAAAATAGCTTTAGACGCAATGATAGAACGATTGAAATAAATCTTTAGATGTCAGTATTTATTTTCATATCAAAATTATAATGTGTAGTTGGGATGTCAGGTTGAGCGGAGTCGAAACCTCCTTTTTAAACTGAAAAGTTCTCGACTGCCCTCAAACGGACAATACGAATTGTTTTAACTATTTAAAAATCAACAAAATAATTAATAAAAATCGTATGTAGTTATCTACTGACCTCTATAAATCTTAATACAAATAGAAAGCCCTGGAAATATTATATTTTCAGGGCTTTTTTTTATGTTTTAAAATTACATTCCTTGTTTCTCTATCATTTCACGCTGAAATTCCTCCAAACCTTCCATACCACCAAAAAATATCAGCATCGCAATACATGCTAATAAAAATAGTGCGCTCAACACCAGTCCAATGATTGCTAGAATTCGTCCTATTTTTACATTTTGATATCCCAAATACATTTCCGGATTAGCATTATAAATTTCCATAGCTTTTTTAGCTAAGACTAATGTTATAATTCCAAATATTACACCTACAACCCCATAGCAGCAGCATCCTAAAATAGATAGTATTCCTAAAATTAATATAAGCGTAGCGTTAGGTAATTCTTGTTTGTTTAATTCCATAAGTTGAATTCGTTTATTAGTTGGTTTTAGTTGAAAAAATAATACATTTTAATTATATAGCTCACAGCTAACGTAATTGCAGTGATAAGTATAAGTGTTATTTTGATGAAGTAATCTTTTTGAAATCTATAGAAAAGGTTGAAAATAATAAAACCGAAAAGAATTATTATGGGATAGATAGCCGGAAACATAAAAAAATGCTCCATGAAAATCACCTTTCAATAATAATAGAATAGAACGCTGCCCACCGCAGCCATAACAGTCGATGTCAAAAAGTTGTTTGTTTAGACAGGGAAGTAATAGCTCTTCCATAATTTCAATTTCCCTCATTCAGAGTTTATATTCTCGTTCCTATATGAAGGAACAGAACTCGTGGGATTTCCCGAGATCTTTAAATCAATTTGAAATTATCACTTTTTTGGAAATTATCGTAGCATCTTTATTCGTTATTTTAAGAATATATAAGCCTTTGCTTAATTTTCTGGTTGAAAATTCATGATAATTCTCATGAGTGATCCCTTTTTTCTCTAGAATCTTCTTGCCTAAGCTGTCATAAAGCACAATATCTCTTGGAATCGATTTTTCGGGAATTCTTATTTCTAATCTCGATTCGGGATTGTTTTGAAAAATGCTGAAATTATTGATGTCTTTTACAACCTCCCAATTTATATAGACTTGCTCTTTGTTTGTATAGGTGAGTTTAAATCTTTCTGAATAATCACCTGCATCTAAAGAGATTTTAATTAAGCCGCTGTTTAGATTGTAGTACTTATTGTTTGAAGTGTCTAGTAGAAATACATCAGATTTAATTCCTTTTATTTCAACAATACTAAAAACCAAATCGGAAGCTTCTGCGAGGACTACAAAAAGTGGAATTTCTTCCAGCTCATCCAATGGCTGTATATTGATAAGGTAATTGTCATCATTTATCAACCAGCCTGCATCTGAGCTTAAAAATTCGGGGTTAATCGCGTCCATGGCGTGGTCTGCAAATTTAGTAGCATTATCGCGTAGGACTAAAAGGAGTTGTCTGATATAGTTATTCTGCAATTCAATATTCAGCCTTAGCATTGGAAACTCTTCCGTTTCGACGTTTTTTTGAACTCAATTTTTTAGATTTGAATTCAGATAACAGCTGATCTTCTTTAATAAAGCTCCGATATTTATTATCGAATGTTATTTTTCCATCCTGACTTCCAATAACGATGAAGCCTTGACCTACCGGAGAGAATCTTCTAGCGTAATAAGCTCCTATTATCCCTGTTTCAGATAGTATGTCACCATTGCCTCCAAATTTGTTGAAGATCGCCGGGACGTAGCCGTAAATCCCTGCACCGGGAGAGTAAACTCCATATCCTCCTTCGTATTCTTTTAAATAATGTGAGGCTACATTTTTTGAATCCCAGAAATAGGCAATTCCTGTAGTGCTGGTGTTGTCCTGAAGAAAAGCATTAAGATCTAATGCAGAAGGATATGGATTTCCTATAAGTTTACTGTCGCCTTCGTTAATATTTAACTCATAAACACCGGAATTTGGTCTTCCTTGAAAGTCATAACGTTGCTTATTCCCAGGATTGTTATAGATATTGTAAATGTTTACAGCGGTATTTGTTCCGCTCACCCCTTTCATAGTAAAGCCTTCTCCCGGTTGAATACTGAAATTATTCCCAATAAAATGCCAATCTGAATAGTCAGTTCCGGAAAATTTATAAATCCATTTATTGGAAATGGTTAAAGGTTGAGAAGTTCCATTGTAGTCTGATGTAATTATCGCCGGTATGCTTTCAAGTTTAGTAATGGGATCGAAAAATAGTTTTCCGAAGCTATTATTAGAACCAGTACTACTAACAGGCATGCTCCAATAATTATAAGTGAAATTACTTGCATCTCCTTCTTGATACAACGAAATGGTTCCATCTCCAGTATTTTTAGAATTGGATTTTCCTTGAATTAGCTGCGCTTCATTTCTTAAGTAAAGGTTTGGTTTTGGATTTTCGCCAGTATTACGAATTAAATTGAGTTCTTGCTCTACAAATACTAGTGCTCCTTCAGAATACAAGTAAGTATCTGAATTTTGATAAGGTTGAATGCTTAGCTGACAATGTGCAACGAATGGTACAATAAATAGTACTAAAATGTATATTTGCCTCATCACCTTAAAATTTTAATTAAAAATAGGTTTTTATTTAATCGAATAATAAACTATTTGGTATTTTAAGTGTTAATTATCAATGGATTATGAATAAAAAATACGGTCAAATAATCAATACAATACTTATTGTTATTGGAGGAGCAATAATGATTTATACTATTTCCGGAGAGGATAGCAATAAGTATTTGCAAATCTTAGGTTTGGTTATCATTATGTTTGGATTGTACCGAGCAACGAATTTTTGGGTGGAAACTAAGGATGATGAAGATGATAATAATGAAGAAAAACCTGAAATATGAAATTTCAAGTAAACGATAAGGTAGAGGTTTTGGATGACGCTTTGGAAGGAAAGGTGATTAATATAGATGGAGCTATTATCTATGTTGAAACTTCTGAAGGGTTTTTAATGGAATTTGATGCATCAGAATTAGTTAAGATAGAGGAGGAGCAAAGTAGTATGATCGCTTCAGAAAATATTTCTATATCACAAATAATCAAAGAAAAGCAGCCAACTAAGAGGATTAAAGCTGAAAAGGTGAAGTCGAAAGATCGTAGTGCTCCACCTATGGAAGTTGATCTGCATATTGAAAAATTGGTAAATTCTTTTAGAGGAATGAGCAATTTTGATATTTTAAACATTCAGCTAGATACCGCCAAACGACAAATTAACTTTGCAATTTCTAAACGCATTCCAAAGATCGTGTTTATCCACGGAGTGGGCGAGGGTGTATTAAAAGCAGAGCTAGATTATCTGCTAAGTAGATATGACAATCTTAAATTTTACGATGCAAATTTTCAGAAATATGGCCTAGGTGCTACCGAGGTTTATATTTATCAGAACTCTTAATTATCGGTATTAGCAGGTGTTGGGCTTGTAATTAATGTTGTTGCTGAAATAAAATCTCCTAAATCATAGGTTTCAAAAGAAATCACTTCTCCGCTTCCATTTTGATTTTGTAATTGTAAGTTTTGTATGATAATAGAAGACCTATAAGTGACACTTATCACATTTGGTACGATTGCTATTTCTCCTGTAAATTCATCTTTAATTAGTGGATTTAAATAATTCGCCAGTCCATCAGCGTTTCTGTTTTCTGGAGCAGTAGGATCTTGAGATTCCTCTGAAACTTCACGTTTTGTTTTTACAGTATCATTGTCATCATCGTCGTCTAGATAATTTGCAGTACCATCTTCATCAGTATCTCTATATCCATCTTCATTAACAGCATCCTCATTAAAATTTGCTATTTCTGTAGACGTAAGTATATTATCTCCATCATCATCATTGTCATCAACATTCATAATTCCATCCCCATCAGTATCTTCATCTAATTCTTCAGCATCAGGTACTCCATCTCCATCTTTATCTGTGGAATTAAATTCTGCGATAGTGTTAATTACAACTGTTCCACCAACACTAATAAACTCTTCATTTACCTTAGGATTGCTTGGCGGAATATCTGAACAAAAGTAATTTGGTGGCACCGTACCATCATAAGTTCGGTAAGTAAGCTTATTTGAAGTAGAAAGATCAAATCTAATATCACTGGAAGTATTGGTACTTAGAACATCTGCCTCCTCAGAGAAAGCCGTATTCGTAGCTTGAAGAGAAATTGTTTCAAATATATCGTCATTATTAATGATATATAGAACTTTTGCTTTCCCTGCTTTTTTACAACTTGTTAAAGTTGCATCCTCAAAATCAAAATTATTTATTATGATATCACCATCATCACATGAGGTGAAACCAACAAATAAAAAAAGGATATAAAAGTAATTACGCATAGCTTCCATTTTCAACAAAAATAAAGCATTAGGATTTTATAGCAGAGCATCCTTAAAATAATTTTATTTCTTTTATTTTTGTCCCCGATGAGAAAAGTATACTTAGATAGTGCCGCGACCACGCAAATGCGTGATGAAGTTATAGATAAAATGACAAGTGTAATGAAAGATTTTTACGGAAATCCTTCTTCCACACATAGTTATGGTAGATCATCTAAATCTTTAATTGAAAACGCTAGAAAGACGATTGCCAATATTTTAAACGTAACGGCGGCTGAAATTATCTTCACTTCAGGCGGAACTGAAGCCGATAATTTAGCGCTGAATTCTGCTGTTCGGGATCTTGGAGTGAAAAGAATTATCACCTCTAAAATTGAACATCATGCAGTTTTATACACAGTAAATCAGCTTAAAGAATGTTACGAGATCGAGGTAGATTATGTAAATATAGATGCTACAGGTAATGTAGATCTTTCTCATTTAGAAGAATTATTAAGCGGTTCTGAAGCAAAGACTTTAGTGAGTTTGATGCATGTGAACAATGAGATCGGAAACTTGCTGGACGTCCAAAAAGTTGGAACCTTATGTAAAGAACACAAAGCTTTGTTTCATTGTGACGCTGTGCAATCTATTGGTCATTATACGATGGATTTGAAGGCAACGCCGATCGATTTTACTGCCGTAAGTGCTCATAAATTCCACGGACCAAAAGGTGTTGGATTTGCATTTATTCGTAAAAACAGCGGACTTAAACCTTTGATCTTTGGAGGGGAACAGGAACGTGGACATCGCGCCGGAACAGAAAGTGTGCATAATATCGTTGGGCTGGAAGAAGCTTTTAAATTGGCGTATGCTAATTTAGAGGAAGAGAAGGCTTATGTAAGTTCTTTAAAAACTTATTTTATAGAGCAATTAGAAGAACATATTCCCGGAGTGAAATTCAACGGAAACTGCAAAGATTTTTCTAGAAGCACTTATACTTTGGTGAATATCTGTTTGCCAATTCCACCGGAAAAAGCGTTGATGCTGTTATTTCAATTAGATCTTAAGGGAATTGCATGTTCTAAAGGATCTGCTTGCCAGAGTGGAAGTGATAAAGGCTCTCATGTTTTAAGCGCTTTTCTTTCTGAAGAAGATATGAGTAAGCCTTCGCTCAGGTTTTCATTCTCTAGATTCAACACGAAAGAAGAGTTGGACTATGTGATCTCTGTCTTAAAAGAGTTTATAGAGAGTTAAGATTTTTGAATGATCGACAATTCTATTCATATGTCATCCCGGCGTTGAGTGGGTTTCTAGTAAAATTGTTCCCCTTGTATTGAGATTCTTTAGTCCACTGCGTTCCCTTCAGAATGACAGCTCTTTTCTATTGTTACCTTGACTTAGCCCTAGTAGGATCTCAAGCTAAATTGATGCTGTTTTATTGAGATCCTTCGGCAGGCTCAGGATGACATTCGTTATAAAAAATCTTATTTCCTAAAGAAAGTAGCCTCGTACGTATTGCTATTACCAACGTTATCTGTTACGATCACTTTCAATTTATTTTCAGTATCTGTAACAACGGCATCACTAAAGTCATGAGTTAAAGTATTGTTTTTATATTCATATTCCATTAAAATAAATTTCCCATTAACGGTAGCACGATAGCTTTTTATTCCTGAAAGATCGTCGGTTATTCTAACCTTTATATTGTTGTTACTGGAAATCCACTGTCCGTCTTTAAAATTCACAGGTGAGATGAAAGGTGGTTTAATATCGGCAACTAAGGTATAGTCTCCAAAAGTGCGAACTCCCGTAGTGAACCTATTTCCTTTTTTGTAGGTGGAAGAATAGCTTGGTCTTCCACGATATCCCAATCGGGCAATAAACATCTTTTCCTTATTTTCTTCAGAATACTCGCTAACATTAAAACCTATGGTGATATTGCTGTGGATGGGAGTATCGTCTTGATGAAAATGAATAGTATCCCCTGTAAATGAAATATCTAAATAGGTGTCTTCATATAAACTTCCTTTTGGGATATATACATCAATCCCATTCTCTTCAACATTAAATGCTTCATTAGCCTTTACAAGATAATCGGTCTCATTGATTTTTTTTGAAATTTTATCGGTAGGTTGCTCGCCTTTGATTGGTACTCGGATCAAGCGTTCGTTCCCGGCAAAATCACGAATCGTAATATTGTATAAATAGGTTAAACTATCTTGAATAGTAATTGTTCCTTTATCTACCACATTTCGGTAAACACTAAGCGGATTGCTAGGTTGTACGTAAAGCCGTGTGATCCTGCTTTTATTATTGCTGAAATACTCATAATCTATCATTTGATTTAAATGACGTGTTTCTGAAAATGAAAACCGATCGAAATTTAGCTGAAAAATGGAGTCTCCATTTAACACTGCATCTATCTGATAAATTCCATTGTTGTTTGGTGCCCCATCTTGCTTATCTACCGTATTCACACCAAATGCAATCTCGCCACAGGCATTCAACTGTTCAGCCTTAAAAGATCCATCTTTAAGAAGTGTAAGTTTAACTCGTTGTCGCTCTCCAGAGCCATTAACGTGGGCATTCTCACCTAAAGGATATACATATAAGCTGTTTACGGTAGGGGCTTGAGTATCCTTAATTTCAATTCCGAATAATTTAGGATTCATAGGGCGTTGTTGCCCATCTCTTATTTCAAAATGTAAATGTGGACCGCCACTTCCGCCGGTATTTCCGCTAAGCGCAACCAGTTCACTGGCAGTAACTTTTAATTCGTCTGCCTTTGGGAAAAGCTCAATTTCATAGGTTTCTTTCGCGTATTGTTGCTTTTTGATATAAGCTTCTATTTCCGGAGAAAATTTTTGAAGATGCCCATACACAGTTGTGTAACCGTTTGGATGCTGGATGTAAAGTGCTTTCCCGTAGCCGTAATGCTGAATGTTAATCCGGCTAACAAAACCATCTGCCGCAGCTACAACTGGCAATCCTTCTCGCTGTTGGGTCTTTATATCCATTCCGGAATGGAAGTGATTAGAGCGTAATTCTCCAAAAGTACCCGAGAGTACTAAGTCTACATTCAGAGGGTTTTGAAAGAAATCTGAAGGTATTTTGGATTGCGCTTGTGTAGCAGCTGTAAAAAGCAATAATATTAGGGCGAAAGTCTTCTTCATGGTCATATAAAACAGCATATTTATGGGGCGATAAATATAATTAAACTTTTAGAGATATTTAAAGCTTTGGTTTAATGTATCTTAGAGGAAAATTAAGCGATTTTGAAAATAGCTTTAAAAGTATTGGGAAATTTGAAGCGGTATGTTAACTTTGTGAATATTAGTAGCACGTTGAGCTTTTATGAGTGATTTGACAGAAATAGTTGATAATCTTGAAAATAGGATTAGCAAATTGCTTCATAAGTATGAAGTGATGAAACAGTCTCAAAAAGCTGTTCAAGAAGAATCAGCAATTTTGAAAACTGAAAATGAACGTTTAGCTGAAGAGCTTAAGGTTTCAGAGAACAGAATTCAAACACTTAAAGCCGCCAACGCGATGCTAGGCAGTAATGATTACAAGAAAGAAACCAAGCTCAAAATAAACGGTTTAATAAGGGAAATTGATCAATGTATTGTTCAACTTTCAGAATAAAACAATAAATGTCTGATAAGCTTAAAATAAAACTATCTATTGCAGACCGCGTATACCCTTTAACCATTCAATCTGAACAGGAAGAAGGATTGCGTAAAGCTGCAAAAAAGATAGAAGCTATGATTAAGCAGTTTGAGCAAAGTTATGCCGTAAGGGATAAGCAAGATGTATTAGCTATGTGCGCTTTGCAGTTTGCAGCCCAAACCGAGCAAAAATCTATAGATAATTCTAGTGAAGTGCAATTGGTGGAAGAGAAGTTGAAAGCGCTCAACAATCTTCTTCAGGAGCAATTAACTACCTAGTTCTTTTAAATAGCATTAAGGTTTACTGCCTGTATTAGTGATTTAAATTTGATAAACTCAACACGATTTCTTTAAAAAGGGTGAGTTTAAGTTGTAAAAGCGAGCCGTGTCCCAATTTTTTGGGAGGGCGGATACTTGATCAGCTTGTTAGCCCTAGACTTGTTTAAAGGAGTTTATACAAAACATGATCTAGTACAGGCTTTTTTATACAATTAAATTAAATATATGGAATCAATAATTATTATGATAGTTGTCGGGATAGTTGGTGTAGCAATTGGTTTTGCAGTCGCTAAATATCTAGAAAAGAATCACGCTTCAAAAATTACTAAAGGTGCGAAAAAGTCGGCAGCTGCAATTTTACGAGAAGCAAAAGCTGACGCCGAGAACATCAAAAAGGATAAAATTCTTCAGGCTAAAGAGAAGTTTATAGAATTAAAGTCGGAGCATGAAAAAGTAATTCTGTCAAGAGATAAAAAGATTCAAGATGCTGAAAAGAGAACCCGCGACAAGGAGTCTCAAGTATCTAGTGAACTTGCTAAAAATAAAAATCTAAACAAAGATTTAGAGAACAAGATTAAAGATTACGATCATAGAAACGATTATTTAGAAAAGAAGAAAGAAGAAATAGATAAGCTACACCACAGTCAAATTCAACAGCTGGAAGTAATTTCAGGTTTATCTGCTGAAGATGCCAAGTCTCAGCTTACAGAAACTTTAAGAGATACTGCAAAGGCAGATGCAATGGCCTTAATTCAGGATACCATTGAAGAAGCTAAATTAACCGCTCAGCAAGAAGCTAAGAAGATTATTATAAATACTATTCAGCGAATTGGTACAGAAGAAGCAATTGAAAATTGTGTTTCTGTATTCAATTTAGAGAGTGATGATGTTAAAGGTAGAATTATTGGTAGAGAAGGTAGAAACATTAGGGCAATAGAAGCAGCTACAGGAGTAGAGATTATTGTAGATGATACTCCGGAAGCAATTATACTTTCTTGTTTTGATAGTGTGCGCAGAGAGGTTGCCCGATTATCACTTCATAAATTGGTTACGGACGGTAGAATTCACCCGGCCAGAATTGAAGAGGTGGTTAAAAAGACCAGAAAGCAGATAGATGAAGAGATTATAGATATTGGAAAGCGCACGGTTATAGATCTTGGAATTCATGGATTACACCCAGAATTGATCAAAGTAGTTGGTAGAATGAAGTATCGTTCTTCTTATGGCCAGAACTTGTTGCATCACTCAAGAGAAGTAGCGAAGTTATGTGGTGTGATGGCTGCAGAATTAGGATTGAATCCTAAATTAGCGAAACGCGCCGGATTGTTACACGATATTGGTAAAGTGCCGGATACCGAGACAGAAGTACCACACGCAATCCTTGGAATGCAGTGGGCAGAGAAATACGGAGAAAAGCCAGAGGTGTGTAATGCAATTGGGGCTCACCATGATGAAATAGAGATGACATCTTTACTATCACCAATCATTCAGGTTTGTGATGCGATAAGCGGAGCCAGACCAGGAGCAAGAAGACAAGTATTAGATTCTTATATCCAAAGGTTAAAAGATCTTGAAGAGATCGCATTTGGATTTGGCGGAGTTAAGAAAGCCTACGCAATTCAAGCAGGTAGAGAATTAAGGGTTATCGTGGAGAGTGAAAAAGTAACAGATGATAAAGCATCAAATTTATCTTTTGAAATCTCTCAAAAAATCCAAACGGATATGACGTATCCGGGACAGGTAAAAGTAACAGTGATAAGAGAAACAAGAGCAGTGAATATTGCTAAGTAAGTTTAAACTCCAATAATAAAAAAATCCCGCACTCAGCGGGATTTTTTTATTATGAAAAACAATATAACAGATGATCAGTAAAGCATGAAAACTTTTAAGCCGTAATTCTGTCCCGACGTTTCGGGAGTTTCAGAATCTAATAAAATTGTTATTGAGACCCTGAAACAAATTCAGAGTGATGTTGCAGTATTGTCGTCATGCTGAACTTGTTTCAGCATCATCTTTTTAACTAGAAAATCGAAAATTAAGTAAAAAATAGCTTGGCGAGACATTACCATTAAAAAACACATATAATCATTTATTTAATCCTATTTTTCGTCGTAGAGATCATTATAACTATTTCCTTTTGTAACAAAAAACTCACCGGTTACATATCTAAAATGTTCATCTAGTGAGGCAATTTGCTTTAGATCTTCTTCATCTAGTTTAACGCCCGTGCTTTCTAAATTTTCAATAATTCTACCTTCATTTGTAGATTTCGGGATTACAGCAGTGCCACGTAAGGTGTCCCAATTAATTATAACCTGCGCTGGTGAAGCCCCATGTTTTTTTGCTATTTTTTGAATCACATTATTTTCTAAAAGCGAAGGTTCATCTGGTGCTTTCATAGCTTCAACTCTGTCGCCACTTCCCAAGGGAGAGTACGCGGTAAGGTGAATATTATTTTTACTGCAAAATTCTAATAATGAGTTTTGCTGCAGGTAAGGATGTAGTTCCACTTGATTTACTTCCGGTGCATCATCGGTTTTTGATAACAGATCTTTTAATTTGGTTGCGCTAAAATTTGAAACTCCCACATGCTTTGTAAGGCCCCCTTTTTTAGCTTCTAACATTTTATTCCATGTCTCAATAATTGGAGTTTCCTCAAGAGATAAGTAATCATCATCTTTTTCCGGGAACGCAACTCCTGGCTTAAATGCAACCGGCCAGTGAATAAGATATAGATCCAGATAATCTAATTGAAGATCTTTTAATGTTTGTTTTAGAGCGGGAATCACATCTTCAGACTTATGAGCATTATTCCAGAGTTTAGAAGTGATCCAGAGATCTTCTCTTTTTACAATGCCTTCATTTAAGATTTCAGAAAGTGCTTCTCCAATTTCAGCTTCATTGCCATAAGTGGCTGCACAATCTATATGTCTATAGCCATTTTTTATCGCGATTTTTACTGCTTTTCCAACTTCTCCTTTATCAGATTTCCAAGTACCTAGTCCAATGGCAGGCATTGCATCTCCGTTCTTAAATTTTAAATGTTTCATTTTTATAATTTTTATTGAATTTACTCAGGAAGAAGCTCAATTAAAAATTATAGGATTGGTTTAGCAAAACATTAGGAATTACTTCTAGGGTGATAACTATGTATTACTTGTTTTAGATGACTTTTGTCTACGTGCATGTAAATCTCGGTAGTTGTTATGCTTTCATGACCTAACATAAGCTGTATGGCTCTTAAATCGGCACCATTCTCCAGCAAATGTGTTGCAAAAGAGTGTCTAAAGGTGTGCGGACTTATTTTCTTCTGAATTCCAGCCTGCTTTGCGAGATCCCGAACAATAGTAAAAATCATAGCCCGCGTAAGAGAATCACCTCTTCTATTTAAAAATATGATATCTGAAGCTTTTGGATTTATTGGAACCAGATTTCTAGAATTTTGAAGATATTCTGAAATATAATTTTCTGTAATTGAGCTCACCGGTACAAAGCGCTGCTTATCTCCCTTTCCGGTAACTTTTATAAAACCTTCCTTAAAGAAAAGATCTGATATTTTAAGATCTAATAATTCAGATACCCGAAGTCCGCAGCTATACAAGGTTTCAATAATTGCCTTATTTCTTTCTCCTTGGGCTTTAGTAAGATCGATATTCAGAATCATCTTATCAATTTCAGCCAAGGAAAGAACATCTGGAAGTTTTCTTCCGATTTTTGGAGATTCAATAATTTCCATCGGATTATGGTCTCGATATCCTTCAAAAACCAGATAATCGAAAAAACTTTTTAATCCTGAAATCACCCTAGATTGTGATCTTGGGTTTAAAGATTTGGCAATTTCAAAAATGAACTGTTGGAGTATTTCAGCAGAAATTTTTACAGGAGAGATGGAAATTTTATTTTCCTCAAGATATTTTATAAGCTTATCTATATCCAAGGAATAGTTTGCCACAGAATTATCGGAAAGTCCACGTTCTATAAGCATATAATTTTTATAATCTAGTAAAGCTTGTGCCCAAGTCATATTTAAGATTGTGAACTGTTAGCGGAATACAATTAGTAATACTTTAAGTTTGAGTAACACTTTTTTAACAAATGTAGGATTAATTTTGCTTGTGAACTTTAATTAGAAACAAATGAAAAAGTCAATTTTATTAATAGGAATCGCATTTTTAAGCTTAAGTAATTTAAGCGCACAGGAATATGTGATGTTTGGTGTTAAAGGTGGAATAAATTCCAGCACTTTTAGTGGTGATGGATTTGGAGATTTCGATAATCCAGATTCTAGAACCTCATTTAACTTAGGTCTTTTAGCAGAAATTCCATTATCCGATAAATTTTCGGTGCAGCCAGAAGTACTTTATTCTGGACAAGGTTACGATATTGCAAGTAGAAATGATGCTAACGATGTAGAGTATCAGTTGGATTACATCAACGTGCCGGTTTTAGCTAAATTATATTTAGTAGATGGATTATCGCTGGAAGCCGGACCACAGGTTGGATTTTTGGTAAATAGTGAAATTGATTCTAATCCATCCGGAGATGGTGGAGATGTACCTTTAGATGAAGACCAATTTAACAAAGTAGATTTAAGTGTTGCCTTAGGCGCATCTTATAAATTTAGAGGAGGATTCTTTGTGAATGCTCGTTATAACTTCGGTTTATCGGATGTATATGATGATTCGTATTCTGGTTTATTTAGAAATAGCGATGTGAAGCATTCTGTATTACAGGGTGGGATAGGATTCTTGTTTTAGAGATTTAAATTTTCTTGTGAATAAGAAAGGAGGAAATTAATACTTCCGCCCTTTTTCATGCGTTACAACGTAATATGTTGATTTTCAGTGTAAATAAATCCCTTCATTGCGATATTGTTAGTAAATTGTTTAATTTTTTTCGATAGCTTTAAATAACTAATCTTAAAAATCACAATTATGAAGAAATCACTAATTCTAGTTTTTATTGCATTTTTTGGGATCTCTACAGCCCTTGCTCAAGGTCATTTTAAATTCGGTGTGAATGCTGGTTTACCAGTAGGCGACATAGATGACTTAGCTACATTTCAGTTAGGAACTGATGTGGCATACATGTTTGAGGTAGCTGATGCCTTGGATGTTGGTCCATTGGTTGGATATTCTCATTTCTTTGGAGATGAAATAGATACCGGCTTTGGGAAAGTTGAATTAGATGATATTCAATTTCTTCCTACTGCAGCTTCGGCGAGGTATGGAATTACTGAGGCTTTCTTTGTTGGGGCAGACGTAGGTTACGCAATAGGAATAGATGATGGTAACGACGGTGGGTTTTACTACAGGCCACAAGTGGCTATAATTTTGGAAACCTCGGCTTAGTAGCTTCCTATTCCGGAGTAAGTATGGATGGAGTCTCAGTGGCTTCTATAAACCTTGGAGTAGAATTTGGCTTATAGTTTTTTTATTATTTTAAAATAGTATGAAAAGTGGGTGCTATGCACCTGCTTTTTTATTGCTTCAATTTTATTAGGTGCAAAATCGATATTTATGCTACTTTTATTCTTTCATAGAAGTATGATAGTTGCATCCCGATAGTTCAAGGGAGCACCCGAATTTTAAAATGTATTTTTCAATTTATATTTCGTGGCTTAGCTCGAGATTTTTGATTTTAAAACAACGATATGTCTAGAATAGCTTTAATTATATCATTTATTCTAATTTCTACCTCAGTATTAAATGCACAAAACAGGAGGTCTAAGGACACAAAAGTTGGTTTTATTGGCGGCTATGTTTATGCTGAAGTAAATGGAGAAAGAGATAATGCAGAATGGAACGACTATGGTTCCGGGGTATATGCTGGGGCTTTTGTTGATATTTATATCAATGAAAAGTTTCATTTACAACCTGCAGCAAATTTTGCATATGTAAACGATTTTAATATTATCTATTTACCGCTAATGCTCAAATACCAAATTGGAGGTAAAGGATTTAATGTGCAAGCTGGAACTCAGGTAACTTATTTACTGGGCAGTGATGATGTTACTGGTACCAAAGATCAGTTTGGATGGGAATTAGGAGCTGGATTGGGAATGGATATTACCAAATCTATATTTATCCAAGGAAGGTATACTTATGAAGTAAGTAGAAGGAAAGTGGATGATTTTCTAGGATTGCCTTCTCAAGATTTTAAATTCAATAATATAATGATTGGTATTGGGTATAGACTTAGTCCTGTAGATAGATTTTAAAATTAAATTTCCTTTATTTTCAACATGTTAACATTATGAAATTAATTATAATAAACGGCCCTAATCTGAATCTATTAGGTACTAGAGAACCGGATACTTATGGAGATAAGAGTTTTGAAGATTATTTTTCTAAGCTTCAATTTCAATTTAGAGATGCAGAGTTATCTCACTTTCAAAGCAACATAGAAGGGGAGTTGATTGATGAAATTCAAAAAGCAGATAAGGAATTTGATGGTATTATTTTGAATGCCGCGGCATACACGCATACCTCCATAGGGATTGGTGATGCTATTAAAGCCATTTCTACTCCAGTAGTAGAAGTACATATTTCCAATACTTTCTCCAGAGAAAAATTTCGGCATAAATCTTTTATATCACCTCAAGCTAAAGGTGTAATTATAGGTTTTGGCTTGCAAAGCTACGATCTGGCAATTGCTAGCTTTATTAAGAAATGAGGCTCATGCAAAAGACATATTTAAATTGGAGTAGCGGGAAAGATGCTGCTCTTGCATTGTATCTAATTCATCAGAAAAAAGAATATAAGGTAGAAAAACTCGTAACTACGATTAATTCTGAAGTAGACAGAGTTTCCATGCATGGTTTGAAAAGAGAATTATTAGTACAACAGGCAAAAAGAATCGGGATTCCTTTACAGTTGATTGAGTTAAATGGGACTGTATCCATGGAGCAATATAACTCCATAATGACTGAAGCTGTTACTCAGTTGAAAAATGAAGGTTTTACTCATAGTGTTTTTGGTGATATATTTCTGAAAGATCTTAAGGAATATAGGGAAGCGCAGTTGAAGAAAATTGGCATTAATCCAGTTTTTCCATTATGGAAAAGGAATACGAAAGAATTAATTCTTGAATTTATAGCTCAAGGCTTTAAGGCAATTACGGTTTGTGTAAATGCAAGAGTGTTAGATAAATCTTTTTGTGGAAGGGAAATAGATTTGGAGTTTATAGAGAGCTTACCTTCAAACGTCGACCCCTGTGGCGAGAATGGAGAGTTTCACACTTTTGTATATGATGGGCCTAATTTTAAAGAACCCGTAAAATTTGATTTGGGTGAAATTATTGAAAGAATTTATACGCCTTCTAAAACTGAAAATGACTGTTTTAAAGATAAACCTCAATCTTGGGATATCGCTTTTTGGTATTGCGATTTACTCCCGAAATAAAATAAAAAAAGCTCCGAAACTTCGAAGCTTTTTTTGTTGTAATCAATATATAGACTCTAATTAGATATCGTAATCGAGATGTGACATTTTAAATATTATAAATGAATCACTTCGTCATAAGCAGCAGCAACTGCTTCCATCACGGCCTCACTCATAGTTGGATGTGGGTGAATTGCTTTTAAAACTTCATGTCCTGTAGTTTCTAATTTTCTACCTAGAACTGCCTCGGCGATCATATCGGTTACTCCGGCACCAATCATATGGCAACCTAACCATTCGCCATATTTAGCATCGAAAATAACTTTTACAAAACCATCCGGTGTTCCGGCAGCTTTTGCTTTTCCAGATGCAGAGAAAGGAAACTTACCAACCTTTAACTCATAACCCGCCTCTTTAGCTTGTTTCTCTGTCATTCCAACAGAAGCAATTTCAGGTGTAGCATACGTACAACCTGGAATATTTCCATAATCGATTGCTTCAACATGAACTCCTGCAATTTTTTCTACACAAGTAATACCTTCAGCAGAAGCTACGTGAGCAAGAGCAGGTCCATCTACCACATCTCCAATTGCATAAATTCCTGCTACATTGGTTTCGTACCATTCGTTAACAACGATCTTATCTTTATCGGTTTTAATACCAAGTTCTTCTAAACCGATATTTTCTATATTCGTTTTAATACCAACCGCGGAAAGAACAATCTCTGCTTCCAGAGTTTCTTCCCCTTTCTTGGTTTTAACTTTAGCTTTTATCATTTTTCCTGAAGTGTCTACACTTTCTACAGAAGAGTTGGTCATCACCTTAATTCCGGCTTTTTTCACACTTCTTTCAAACTGTTTAGAAACATCTTCGTCTTCTAAAGGAACTAAATTAGGAAGGAATTCTACCACAGTAACCTCCGTTCCCATAGCATTATAAAAATGAGCAAACTCCACTCCAATTGCTCCAGAACCAACAACGATCATAGATTTTGGCTGTGTTTTTAAAGTCATCGCTTCACGATATCCAATAACTTTTTTACCATCTTGCTTAAGATTTGGTAATTCTCTAGATCTTGCTCCGGTTGCTACAATTATATGATCTGCTTCAACTTCTTTAGTCTTCTTATCTTTATCTGTAACCTGAACTTTTTTTTCCGCCTTTAAGCTTTCCAAAACCTTCAATTACATCAATCTTATTCTTTTTCATTAAGAATTGAACACCCTTGCTCATTCCATCTGCAACATCTCTACTTCTTTTTACTACAGCTCCAAAATCTTTATCCGGTTTTTGTAGGGTAAGTCCATAGTCTTCAGCATGTTTTAAATAATCGAATACTTGAGCACTCTTGAGTAATGCTTTTGTTGGAATACAACCCCAATTAAGACAAACTCCACCAAGATTTTCCTTTTCGATGATAGCGGTTTTAAAACCAAGTTGTGAAGCGCGAATTGCGGTAACGTAACCTCCCGGACCACTTCCTAGAACAATGATATCGTATTTACTCATATTTCGAATTTTTAAAACATTTTTAGAGTTGCGAATTTAGGGAATATAAGCCTAAATTGAAAGAATAAGAATTATCCAAACTTCCTTAATTAGCAACAAATAAAAAATGGCTCTTTCGGTTGGAAAGAGCCATTAAAATATAATCTAATTAGGTCTACTAATTTTTAATAACATCAGCCTCTCTAATATTCAACGCCTTCATCACAGCATTCATATTATTTAGATCTAATTGCTGTCTATTCTGAGCGAAATCTGCCGGTAAAACAATAACCCTGAATTTTTGGTTTAATCTGAATTCTGAATCTAATGCTCCAAAATCTAATTGAGTACATCTCTATTAACTCCGTCTAGAAAGATAAAAACATCTTCAAAAGTGAAATCAAAATTTTGTTGAAGGGTAAAATCTCCAAAAAAGTATGTTTGTGGTAATGCTCTAAAAATTTCAATGGAATTACCGTTTGAGTCTTGCCCATCAGCCGCTTTTACATATACTAGAACAGCATCCGATTCAAATACCTCTAAATCTATATCATCAAAAAATAAGGAAAGGGTATAAAAGTTTTCTTCAGTGAAATCTCCGGTTACATCTATTGCGGTTCCAATAAAGCCATTAACTCCCGAAGGTCCTTCTGGTCCCGGAGGCCCTGGAGGTCCTTGTACACTATCTGTAGTACAAGAGCTAAGTGCAAAAAGAGCACATATGATAAGTGTAGATAATTTTTTCATGATATTAATTTTAAAGGTTATGGTTTTTTATTGAAATCTATACTAGCGGAGTTCACACAAAATCTTTGTCCGGTAGGAGTTGGGCCATCATTAAAAATATGACCTAAATGGCTGCCGCAGTTTGCACAAAGAATTTCTGTTCTAATCATTCCAAATGTTTTATCCTGAACATATTCTATAGTTCCTTCTATGGCCTCATCAAAACTCGGCCACCCACAACCGCTTTCAAATTTGCTATTGCTTTCAAATAATTTTGATTTACAGGCGGCACATTGATATTCTCCATTATCGAAATGAAGGTTATATTTCCCGGAATTTGGAGCTTCAGTTCCTTTCTGTCTTAGAACTCTATATTGTTCCTCGGAAAGCAATTTTTTCCATTCCTCTTCTGTTTTTTCAACATTATATTTTTTCATTTCTGAGTATCTTATTTGGTTTCAGGAATAAACTTCATTGCATCTCCATTAATACAATGTCTTTCTCCGGTTGTTTCACGAGGACCATCGTTAAATAAATGTCCTAAATGCCCACCACAGGTAGCGCAATGAATTTCATCTCTGGTATATCCCAATTTAGAATCAGATCCCATTGCGATGCCACCTTCGATTGCTCTATCAAAACTCGGCCATCCCGTTCCGCTATCAAATTTATGCGCTGTTTTATATAACTCGGTTCCACAACCGGCACATACAAATGTTCCAGGCTTTTTAACGTCATTTAGTTCACTCGAAAAAGGTCTTTCTGTTCCAGCCTTTCTAAGGATTTGATATTGTGCTGGAGTTAGTATCTCTTTCCACTCAGCATCGGTTTTTGATACTTCATAAGTAGCAGCTACTTCTTTTGAACTTGCTTCAGATTTGCTCTTTTGAGCACTACTATTACAACTAACGGCTACAATTGCTAAAAATGCAAAAAATAAATTTTTCATGTTTTTTATTTTTAAAACTACAAAGATTATACCGCTATGAATGTTGTTATTTTGTTAATTACTTCAGAATCCCCTAAAATCTTTCTGTGTCCCAATCCCTTAGTTATGTATAACTGGCTATCGCTTAGGTTGTTGTCTATCTCATAAGCAGAGCTTACATGTACATCTACATCATCCTCATCATGAATTACCAACGTGGGAATTTTTACAGCTTTCGCAGAAACAGCTCCAGAATAATTATCCATATCCTCTCCAAATTTTGAATCGAAATAAGTTTTCATTTTTCTAGCCACTTTTTCATTCAACTTCATGTTTTTTGCGAAGTCCTTTGTAATATGAGTAACGCTATTGGCGGTTCCAATTATTATAAGTTTATTTAGGTCAAGGCCGTTTTTTACAGCCTTCAAAATAGACATTCCTCCCAAGGAGTGGCCAATGGCTGAATGAAAAGGTCCATGAAGTTTTTCTAAATGATGAATAGATTCAATAAAAAATGGCATCATGCTAATTTTTCCAGGTGACTTACCATGCGCAGGAGCATCAAAACTTAGGGTACTATATCCTTTCTGAACAAGCTCTTTTGCAATCACTGCCATCTGAGTTCCGGTACCACTCCAACCGTGAATCAACAATATTTTTTTTCTTGGATTCTCCATAGTGATAAACAACAATATCTCTATTTATTGAGGGAACGGTTATAGCTTCTTTTCGAGACTGGAGATCCATTTCTTTTTCCCTTTCAGGAAGTTTATATTTATAAGGAGTAAGAAAGAGTCTTGCAGCAAATCTACTCGCAAGAAATGGTGAGATTGCTGTTAACACCTTCCCGGTAACTAACAAATATTTTGGTGCAAGTAACACTTGAACCGGTTTCTTTTTCTCTGATTTTTGAGGCATAAAATTAATTAGAAAAGCGAAGTTAATTAAAATTTAAGAATCCTTAGTTTCTTATGAATAGGGGATTTGTTTTTAATTATGGTATCATTTTTGGAAAACCATAACTGTTAAAGCAAACATAAACCTTATTTAGTGAAGGCGCTTGTTTTGTATTTTTATCAACCTAAAACCAAAAATCATGAGAATTAAAAATTTATTTATAGCAGTTTTTGCTGTCTTTGTTATGGTTGGTTGTAAAACCAATCCTTTTACAGGAGAAAAGAATTTAAACTTTGTATCTAACGATCAAATATTCCCTGCATCTTTTGCACAGTACGATCAATTTTTAGCTGAAAACAAAGTTGTTACGGGGACTTCTGAAGCGAGAATGGTGAAAAATGTAGGTCAGAAAATAGTTACTGCATCGGAGAGATACCTGAATGCGAATGGATACCAACGATACTTAAAGGATTTTGCTTGGGAATTTAACTTGGTGGATGACGAAGCAGTGAATGCCTGGGCAATGCCAGGAGGTAAGGTAGTAGCATATACCGGTATTTTACCAATTGCTAAGGATGAAACCGGACTAGCTGTGGTGATGGCTCATGAGGTAGCTCACGCACTTGCAGATCACGGTGCTCAACGTATGAGTGCTGCCCAATTGCAACAATTAGGTGCAGTGGCAGGAAGTGTTGCTGTTAGTGGAAGAAGCCAACAAACACAACAAATCTTTGCACAAGCATACGGATTAGGGTCTCAATTGGGGGTAATGTTACCTTTTAGCAGAAGTCATGAAACTGAAGCAGATAGAATTGGATTAACTTTAATGGCTATTGCCGGATATAATCCAGACGAAGCAGCAGATCTTTGGAGAAGAATGGCAGCAAATAGTGGAGGACAAGCTCCACCAGAGTTTTTGAGTACTCACCCATCTTCTCAAACTAGAATTAATAATCTTACTAACTGGGCACCACAAGCTAAAGCTGAAGCTGCAAAATATGGTGTAACTACCTTTAAATAGGATATTTATTATAACTTTTTAGAAAGCCGTTCTTTTAGAGCGGCTTTTTTTTTATTTTTAAAAAATGAAATATCCCCCTAAAGGAAGCAAGAAATTATTAAATGCTTGGGCATTTTATGATTGGGCCAACTCAGTTTACAGTTTGGTAATCGCTTCAGCAATCTTCCCGATTTTTTATGGTGCTATCACAATTGTTAAAGATAGCGATGGAAAAATTATAGATGACACCATAAATTTTATGGGATTCAATCTTAATAACGATTCTTTAATCAGTTACGTTACTGCTTTAGCTTTTTTAGTAGTTTCTATTTTTAGTCCCTTTCTATCCGGGATCTCAGATTATGTTGGGAATAAAAAATCTTTTCTAAAGTTCTTTTGCTATTTAGGAGCTATTTCTTGCATTGGTCTATTTTGGTTTAGTCTAGATTTTCTGTGGTTTGGGCTTTTATGCTACTTCTTTGCTCTAATTGGCTTTTGGTCTAGTCTAGTTTTTTATAATTCATACTTACCGGATATTGCTTTTCCGGAGCAGCAGGATAAAATTAGTGCCAAAGGTTTTTCCTTGGGATATATTGGAAGTGTAATTCTCTTGATCATTTGTTTGATTATGATCATGAAATATGATTGGTTTGGTTTTGAAGATGAAGGTTTACCTACCAGATTGTCATTTGTTCTAACAGGGGTTTGGTGGATTGGATTTAGCCAATACACCTATAAATATTTACCAAAAGGAAATAAGAAGGAAAAGCTTACTAGAAATGTTCTTTTCAACGGTTTTAAGGAAATAAAGAAAATTTGGTTCGCCCTTAAGCATCAGGTGAGGCTAAGTAGATATCTAGTTGCTTTTTTCACCTACAGCATGGCTGTACAGACAATTATGTTAATTGCCACGTATTTTGGAATTGAAGAATTGGACTGGGGAGAACAGGATGCCACTACTGGATTAATAGTTAGTATCCTTTTAATTCAGCTTGTTGCGGTTGCAGGTGCTACCTTGACATCTCGAATAGCAATTAAAATAGGGAATATTAAGACACTTATTTATTTAAATATCTTCTGGATCTTAATATGTATTTATGCTTATTTCATAATAACCCCGCAAGAGTTTTATGTCGCCGCAGCAGCTGTAGGGCTTATAATGGGTGGTATCCAGGCTTTATCTCGTTCTACCTATTCTAAAATGCTTCCAGAGAACACACTGGATAGTGCAAGTTATTTTAGCTTTTATGATGTTTCTGAAAAGATAGGAATCGTAATAGGGATGTCTATGTATGGCATTGTAGCGCAGTTAACGGGAAGTGTTCGAAATGCTATTCTATTTTTAATAGTGTTTTTTGTTGCAGGGGTATTTTTGTTACTGCGAGTACCTAAAATAAGTAATCCCGTAAAAGTTAGTTGACTCATACGGGATTATTATGTTTGATTTATTTAAATCTCAATCTAATGCTTGGAAATGTCTCCAGAGCCTGAGGTTTTAAAATCCTGCTTCTCTGGATTTCCTCTGTAACTTATGTCTCCGGAGCCAGAAACACGTGCTTTTAATGATTGAGAGGCTGATACCTGGATATCTCCCGATCCTGAAACTGCAGCTTCTACATTTTTTGCATTTAGATTGTAGGCCATAAAGTCTCCGGATCCTGTTACTTTACAGCTAAAGTCTTGTGTTTTACCATTTAATTTTATATCCCCAGATCCTGTGATAGATCCCCATAATTCTTTTGCTTCTACAGTAAGGTTAATATCCCCGGAGCCGGTAACTCCTACTTTTAACTCTTCTGCTTTTAGCACTCCGCTATTGGAAACATCCCCCGATCCGGTTACAGAAAGACTACTAATAGTTTTTACAGGAACCGTCACTAGAATATTCATATTTCGAGATGGGTTTAAGGACACATCTTTTTCAACAGAAATTTTAAGCTTTCCATCTTTCACTTCGGTTAGAATATATTCTTGTAGATTACTTTCTGCTTCTACTTTAAGTTTTCCCTCAGTTCCAGAAATGATCTGTACATCTAAAGAACCTACAAGGGCAATTGCATCGTAGCTAGGGGTACTACGTGTATCTGTTACCATATTTCCATTTCCATTCACTTTTTTACTGCCCCACCATTGTGCATTCATAGAGGTTGTGCCCATAAATACAAGGCATAATAAAATAATTACATTTTTCATGATCGATTTGTTTTAATTGTTTAGTTAATTTTTTTGAAATGTGATGTTTGCGTAGTTGCTTCTTATCTCAATATTACTTTGGTTGCCAGAATTAAGATGATAGCCAGAATAACTCTTTTTGGTTGATTCATTACTTTTCTTTTGCATCTCTAAACCATCCAATCCATCAATGCCTCCATAGGTAGATGCAATATCAAAATTAAAAGCTTGATCCATTGCATAGCCAAGTTTTACACCTGCATAATTGGATTTGATCTTAATATCTCCGGCACCTTTCATAATTTTATTTATCTCAAGACCTCCATAGTCAAGATCAAAATATAGTGATTGATACACTTGTCCAATTTTAGTACTCACATAATCTCCATTACCATCTAGTTTTCTAACCTTATCTACACTTAGACTTCCATAATCACCATTATATTTTAAATATTCCACCTTTCTCACTTTACTCTTCGTGTAATCGGCATTGATATCTAAAGTTTTTGCATCCTCTATTTCAAATTCAGAATAATCGGCGTTAATAACTGCATTTTTAACAACCCCAATGTGACTATTTCTTGAGTAGTCGATATTAATATGATTGCTATTTCCTAACAATTCACCAATATCAATACTTCCATAATCGCAATTGATCTTTGCATTCCCGGTTAACTTATCTAGATAAATATTTCCGTAATCATTTAGAAGATGAACATTATTAGTAACAGGAGCTTTAATGAAATAATTAACTTCCATATTTAAATTATTATTTTCTCCAAAGATCATATTCCACCAGGACCTTTTTTCTTCATCAAAGTAGGTCTTAGCACTAACACCTGCAGAAGATTGGTCGAATTTTACAAAGATTTCATCTAGCTTTTCTTTTACTTTTTGCTCGTCGTTTCCATTTACTTTAATAACTACTTCAATTTGAACTTTATTCTGGTTCCAAGTAGATACATCTATATTTCCGTAGCTATTATCAATCTTTAGCAAAGCATCTACCGCCACCTCATAAGATTTTGAGATCTTTTTCTCTTTAGTGTGTTTCCCGGATAATTTATCTGATGTAGTATCATTCCCATCACAAAACGGAATTGCAGGATACATAACCGCAAGAATTAATATGTTAAATAATAGTGCTTTCATTTTTGTTGTTTTTTAGTTCTTTAATTTCTTCAATTTGGGCTAAAACTGTATTTAATAAATCTATGCGCTGTTGGAGGTTGGATACCATAGCAAATATTACTCGTTTGTCCTTACCGCTTTCAGAAAGATCTATTCTCAATTTTTTGTATTCTAAATCTAATCGCTCCAGTTGCACTAAGGCGTCATCAATAATTATTTTAGTTTCCGGAGACTTGGATTCATTTACTTTTTCTAATTCGGCTCTAATAGCTTTTGCATAAAACTCCTGTGTTTCTTTCATTTCAGGAGAAATAGCAGCAAGATCTGCGGGCTTTGCCAGGATGTTTGTGTTTAATAAGCTTCCGGCAATTACTATTACGAACACAATACTAGCAGCAACAGCTATCCAAGATGTCCAAAGTGGTCTAACAACACTTTCACTGCTTGTGTTTTTTATGTTTCGGGACTCATTTAATTTGGTGAGAAAACGTTCCTCATGGCCGATTTTAGGCTCTTCTAGATCGCAGTCCTCTGTATTAAAGAGTTTATATAATTCTTCATCTTTCATTTTCTGATAATATTTTTCTCAATTGTTCTTTTGCTCTCGAGATGGTTGTTCTACAATTTGCAGGGCTAAGTTTTAGGATCTCACATATTTCATCATAATCATACCCTTCAATTAGATGTAGTGTAAGAACGACTCTATAATTTTCTTTCAGGAAATCGAACTTTTTTAAAATATGCTGAATTTTACAGTTGTTTTCTTCTTCCTCTGAAATGCCTTCTACATCAGCATCAATTATTTCATTTTTAAATTCATCGTTATAGGATACATGGTTGTATTTAATTCTCTTATTATAGGCATTGATACTTAGGTTTACTATAATCTTCTTTATCCAAGCTCCAAAAGTCGATTTCCCTTTAAACGTATCAATCTTAGAAAATGCCTTAATAAAGCCCTCTTGCATGATATCTTCTGCTTCCGCAGTATCTTTCACAATTCTAAGAGCAGTATTATACATCGCTTTATAATATTTCTTGTATACTTCTAACTGTGCTCGCTGCTCCTGTTTCTGGCAACGTACAATCAAATCGTCTGTATAAGTAATGGTTGGTGTCAAGAAATTTTTATTAGGCTCCTTTACTATAAAGATAGCTTAGTTTTTAAATTGTTACAGTTTCTGAAAAAAATATGCATTTCTTTTAGCTGGCATAACAATTGAATTAACAGATTAAAATAATACCCGCTACGTGCAGAAGCAGTAGGATTAAACCTTTGCAGCAGATTGTGCGTAGATATAAATAATGAACTGTAATGACAGTTTGACCTAAATAAAGATATGGCTAAATCTAAATTATTAAATATTGACAGTTTGTCATTTCAAGGAATCGATGAAGATGCAGAGTTAATTCCTTTAATGACCCCAGAAGATGAAGAGGAGATAAATAAAGAAGAACTCCCGGATATTTTACCAATACTTCCATTAAGAAATACAGTGTTGTTTCCAGGTGTTGTTATTCCAATTACCGCAGGGAGGGATACTTCTATTAAACTTATAAATGATGCAAATAGCGGTAATAAAGTTATTGGTGTTGTAGCTCAAAAGGATGAAGATGTAGAGAATCCCGGAGCAAAAGATATTTATAAAACCGGAGTAGTGGCTCGAATTCTTAGGGTGCTTAAAATGCCCGATGGAAATACCACAGTGATTATTCAAGGTAAAAAGCGTTTCAAAATAAAAGAGGTTATTTCTGAAAAACCTTATATGACTGCTTCTGTAGATGAAGTGCCGGAAGTTAGACCAGATTTGAAAAATGCTGAATTTGGAGCGATTATAGAATCTATTAAAGATCTGGCTTTACAGATCATTAAGGGAAGTCCGAATATTCCATCTGAAGCCTCTTTTGCTATAAAGAATATTGAAAGTCCATCTTTCTTGATAAATTTTGTGTCTTCTAACATGAATTTAAGTGTGGAAGAAAAGCAAAAATTATTGAAGACCAATAATTTGAAGAATAGAGCGCTGGATACTTTAAAATACATGAATGTTGAGAATCAGAAACTAGAGCTCAAAAATGTAATTCAGAGTAAGGTTCAGAGTGACATGAGTCAGCAGCAGCGGGAGTATTTCTTACATCAGCAAATGAAGACTATCCAGGAAGAACTTGGTGGTGCTTCCAATGAAGATGAAATGGAAGAAATGCGCGTTCGTGCTAAAGATAAAAAATGGGACGAAAAGGTTGAAAAGCATTTTACAAAAGAGCTTTCCAAAATGCAACGTATGAATCCGCAAGTTGCAGAGTATTCTATTCAAAGAAACTATTTAGACCTTTTTCTTGATCTTCCTTGGGATGAATTTAGTAAAGATAAATTCGATTTAAAACGAGCTAAGAAGATCTTGGATAGAGATCATTATGGGTTGGATGATGTAAAAGAACGCATCATAGAATATCTAGCAGTTTTGAAGCTTAGAAATGATATGAAGTCTCCAATTCTTTGTTTATATGGACCTCCGGGAGTTGGTAAAACCTCTTTAGGAAGATCTATAGCTGAAGCCTTGGGTAGAGAATACGTTCGTATTTCCTTAGGTGGACTAAGAGATGAAGCAGAAATCAGAGGACATAGAAAGACTTATATTGGAGCGATGCCTGGTAGAATCATTCAAAGTCTTAAAAAAGCTGGAACGAGTAATCCTGTTTTTGTATTGGATGAAATAGATAAATTATCTAATGGGCATAATGGAGATCCGTCATCAGCATTATTAGAGGTTTTAGATCCCGAGCAAAATAGTGAGTTTCATGATAATTTCTTGGAAATGGGATTTGACCTTTCCAAAGTGATGTTTATTGCTACGGCAAATAGTTTGAGTACTGTTCAGCCGGCTCTTAGAGATCGTATGGAGATCATTAATGTAACAGGATATACCATAGAAGAGAAAGTAGAGATCGCTAAGCAGCATTTATTGCCTAAGCAACTAAAAGAACACGGACTTTCTAAGGAACACATAAAGATTGGAAAAGCGCAATTAGAAAAAATAGTTGAAGGCTATACCAGAGAATCTGGAGTAAGAGGATTGGAGAAGCAAATCGCAAAAATGGTGCGTTATGCAGCCAAAAGCATTGCGATGGAGGAGAAGTATTCTATAAAGATTAGTAACGAAGATGTTATTGAAATTTTAGGTAGCCCTAAAATGGAACGTGATAAATATGAAAATAACGAAGTTGCCGGTGTTGTAACTGGACTGGCCTGGACAAGTGTGGGTGGAGATATCTTATTTATAGAATCTATACTTTCTAAAGGAAAAGGGAATTTAAACATTACCGGTAACCTTGGAAAAGTGATGAAGGAATCTGCTACGATCGCGATGGAATATATCAAATCTAATGCTGAAATGCTGAATTTAGATCCTGAGGTCTTCGAAAAATATAATGTTCATATTCACGTGCCGGAAGGTGCAACCCCAAAAGATGGTCCTAGTGCAGGAATTACCATGTTAACTTCATTGGTGTCGTTATTCACTCAGCGTAAGATCAAAAAGAGTTTGGCGATGACGGGTGAGATCACGTTAAGAGGAAAAGTGCTTCCTGTTGGAGGGATTAAAGAGAAAATTCTTGCAGCTAAAAGAGCTCGAATAAAAGAGATTATTCTTTGTGAGGATAACAAACGAGATATCGATGAAATCAAGGCAGATTATTTAAAGGGTCTTACTTTTCATTATGTAAAAGAGATGAAAGAAGTGATAGATCTTGCCCTCACCCACGATAAGGTGAATAACCCAAAACAATTATAATTTTTAAACCCCGAAGCGATTCGGGGTTTATTTTTTTAATCATTTCCGAAGAGGATTATTTATCTTTGGAATCGTTTCAATAAAATGCTCACTACTTAAAAATTCAACTAGTTTGACAAATAATAAAATCACTATTGCTATAGACGGGTTTTCTTCAACAGGAAAAAGTACAGTTGCTAAACAGTTAGCAAAGGAATTAAGCTATGTTTACGTAGATACTGGCGCCATGTATAGAGCGATTACTCTTTATGCAATGCGCAAAGGATATATTAAATCTGATTCTTTTGATGTGCCTGGCCTGATAAAAGATTTACCTTCCTTAAACTTAAAATTTGTTTTCGATGAATCTTTAGGATATGCAGCTATTTATTTAAATGAAGAAAATGTAGAAGATGAGGTAAGAACCTTAGAAGTTTCTCAATATGTTAGTAGGGTAGCAGCGATCTCTGAAGTTCGCGAAAAATTAGTTGCTCAACAGCAGGAAATGGGCTTAGAAAAAGGCGTGGTAATGGATGGCCGAGATATTGGAACTGTAGTTTTTCCAAATGCCGAACTCAAGATCTTTATGACGGCTACTGCAGAAGAAAGGGCAGGACGCAGATATAAAGAGATGAAAGAGCAGGGGCAAGATGTGAATTATGAGGAGGTGTTGAAGAATGTAACAGATCGGGATCATCTGGATACTACCAGGGAAGACTCTCCATTGGTAAAGGCAGAAGATGCTATCGAGATCGATAATTCTGCTTTGAATATCGAGGAGCAATTTCAGAAAATCCTTCAATTATCTCAGGACACAATTGCGGCTCAAAAAATTTAATTTTCGCTTCTTATTTTATTTGGTTTCAGGCTTTTGTATTAGAAAAAATAATACGTATTTTTGCACTCCTTTTTAGATAAAGAAATGGAAATAGAAAAGGGCTGAAAATCAAATATATAATCACTTCTGTGTTTAATTATCTGAAATTTCCATAAAAAACTCAGAATACAAATATTACATCAGCAATGGCTGAAGAAACAAAAAATCCAGAAGTTCAGGAGTCTAACTCTGAAATTCAAACAAAAGCGGCTCCGTCTGCACAACAGGAAAACCCTGAGCAATTCTTAAAAGACTTTAACTGGCACAACTACGAAGAAGGAATCGATCCTGTAGATGATACTAAGTTAGAAGAGTTTGAGAAGTTAGTTGCTGAAAACTTTGTAGATACTTTAGATGATGAAGTAACTACTGGTAGAGTAATCAACATCACAGATCGTGATGCGATTATCGATATCAATGCGAAAAGTGAAGGAGTTATCTCTTTAAACGAATTCCGTTACAATCCAGATCTTAAAGTTGGAGATGAGGTTGAAGTATTAATTGATGTACGTGAAGACGCTACAGGTCAATTGATCCTTTCTCACCGTAAGGCTCGTGTGATTATGGCTTGGGATCGTGTGAACAAAGCACATGATGAAGCATTAATCGTTAACGGTTTTGTTAAATGTCGTACTAAAGGTGGTATGATCGTAGATGTATTTGGAATTGAGGCATTCTTGCCAGGATCTCAAATAGACGTGAAGCCAATTAGAGATTACGATGCTTACGTAGGTAAGACAATGGAATTCAAAGTTGTGAAAATCAACCACGAATTTAAAAATGTTGTTGTATCTCACAAAGCGCTTATCGAAGCAGATATCGAAGAGCAGAAAAAAGAAATCATTGGTCAACTAGAAAAAGGTCAAGTATTAGAAGGTACTGTTAAGAATATTACTTCTTACGGTGTATTCGTAGATCTTGGTGGAGTTGATGGATTGGTTCACATTACAGATCTTTCTTGGTCTCGTATTAACCATCCAAACGAAATAGTTGAATTAGACCAGAAATTGAATGTTGTTATTCTTGACTTCGATGAAGCTAAGACTAGAATTCAATTAGGTTTAAAACAATTACACAAACATCCATGGGAAGCTTTAGATGAAAACCTTAAAGTTGGAGACAACGTTAAAGGAAAAGTAGTTGTAATTGCAGATTACGGAGCATTTATTGAAGTTGCTGAAGGAGTTGAAGGACTTATTCACGTTTCTGAAATGTCTTGGAGTACGCATTTACGTTCAGCTCAGGATTTCGTGAAAGTAGGAGATGAGGTTGAAGCTCAAATCTTAACTTTAGATCGTGATGATCGTAAAATGTCTCTTGGTATTAAGCAATTAAGCGCAGATCCATGGACAGATATTACTTCTAAATATCCAGTTGGTTCTAAGCACACAGGGATTGTACGTAACTTTACAAACTTTGGTGTATTCGTAGAATTGGAAGAAGGAATCGACGGACTTATTTATATTTCTGACCTTTCTTGGACTAAGAAGATCAAGCATCCATCTGAATTTACTAACGTAGGTGATAAGTTGGAAGTTGTTGTATTAGAATTAGATGTGGAAGGACGTAAATTAAGTTTAGGTCACAAACAAACTGAGTCTAACCCTTGGGATAAATATGAAACTGAATTCGCTGTTGGGACAACCCATACTGCGGAGATAGCTGAAATAGTTGACAAAGGTGCAACCATAGAGTTTAATGAGGATATTACTGCATTTGTTCCTACACGTCATCTTGAAAAAGAAGATGGTAAGAAATTGAATGCTGGTGAGTCTGCGGAGTTCCAAATTATTGAATTCAACAAAGAATTCAAGAGAGTGGTAGCTTCACATATGGCTATACATAAAGAAGAAGAGCAAAAAATCGTTAAACAAGCCGCTAAAAAAGCAGCTCAGAATAACGAGAAAACCACTATTGGTGATGTAAATGCAGATCTTCAAGCATTAAAAGACAAAATGGAAGGGAAAGGATAATCTTTCATCCCATTAGTTTTTAAGCTTAAAAGAAAAAGCCTCCTTAATTTAAGGAGGCTTTTTTATTGCTGTTTATTAAATAAAAATTATTCTACGCTGTCATGTAATATATCTTGCAATGCTTCAAGTGTTATAGGCTTCACAATATAATTATTAACATTATTATATTCTTTGGCTTTTTCAATATCCATTGGATCTACTGAAGATGTGATTATATAAATAGTAATTTTCTTTTCAGTTTTAATTTTGGTGAATTCATCTAAAAATTGCCAGCCGTCCATAATAGGCATATTAAGATCTAGTAAAATTATATCTGGAAGTTTTTCTTCAGCTTTTATAATGGATTTGAGGTTAATTAATGCTTCTTCTCCATTATGAAATATCATAAATGCTGTACAAAAATCTGCATATTGCATAATTTTTTTTTGCTCCAAATACAAAAATTGGGTCATCATCTATGATACAAGCAATATCAATCTTTTTCATGCTTAAAATATAATTTAAATATTGTTCCTTTATCTACTTCACTTTCCAACTCAATCTTACCGCCAATAGATTCTACCTGATTTTTTGTGATAAATAATCCAATCCCTCTAGAATCCTTATTTTTATGAAAGGTTTTATACATCCCAAAGATTTTTGCTTTATGTTTTTTTAGGTCTATTCCCAGTCCATTATCTTCAATACTTATAACCACATATTCTCCTTCTACTTTGGAATCTATTTTTACAAAAGACGCTCTTTCCAACGACCTATATTTAATACCGTTGGTCAAGAAGTTTAGAACAATACTATCTAGATAGGCCTGTAAGCCTAATACATTAAGTTTTGGGTCTATGTTATTAATAATTTCTACATCTGCTTCATTAGCAATTCCCGCAACATTACGAATAGATTGAACCGTTGTTTTGTATATATTTATAGGAATTAAACTCTCATCGATATTCGTATTAATTAAAACCACTTCATTTAAATGAGCAATAGTCTCTTTTAAATTTTCTGAAGCGAGTTTCAACATATTCATTATTTCATTCTCATTGGCATCAGGATAATCCTGTAAAAACAAGTTTAAAAGCATTGCGAAATTCCCTGAATGGGAACGCAAATTGTGAGAAACGATGTGTGCGAAATTCTTTAATCGTTCATTTTGATCACTCGTAACTGCTAACAAGGATTTAATTTCTTTTTCTACCCTCTTAATCTCAGTGATCTCTGCAGCAACACCTAAATATCCAATTGTTGTGTTTTCATCTTTTACAGGGGTTACAGTTAGCTGTACAGGGAACTGAACACCATCTTTTCGGATGTAGGTCCACTCTCTTGTATCGTGATTGCCATTATTGGCTAAAGCTCTAAAAACATCGAAATTCTCTACTTTTTTATTTAATTCGATGGAAAGTTCCTCTCCTCTTTCTATGACCTCTTTTTTTAAGTGGATCTTAGCCGGAGATTCTCTACCAATCATTTCTTCTCTGGAATATCCTAGTAAATTTTCGGCACCTCTATTAAAAGTAGTTATGGTTCCATCTAGATCGGTGCCTATAATACTTACGTGGGTACTTGAATCCAATATCCCTTCCAGTTGTGCAAGCGCTTCGTGAAGCTTCTGTGTTGCAATTTTTCGAGGAGTAATGTCTGTAATTTGACCAATAAAATATAAAGGTCTTCCATCATCATTCTTTACTACAGATACAGATAAAATAACATATACAATAGATCCATCTTTGTGAATGAACCTTTGTTCATTATTTAAATATTTTTTCTCGCCGGAAATAAAATCTTTTAACAATGCAATATTATTGGCTATATCATCTTTGTGAGTAAAATCGAAAACACTTAAATCAAGTAATTCCTCTCTTGTATATCCTACAATATTACTAAGCTGATCGTTCACTTCTAACCATTCTGTATTATGGTTTAAAATACCCATACCAATGGCAGCATTTTCAAAATTACCCCTAAATGCAGCTTCACTAATTTTTAGTTGCTTCTCCGTCTTTTTAATAATGGTGACATCCTGCATTGCGACAACAGCACCAAATACATTTCCATCTTCTCCCACAAGTTGGGAGCCCGTAGCAATAATATTGCGCTGAGTTCCTTTTTTTGGAGAAATTATAAATTCTTTGTTGGTAATCTCTCCAGTATATAAAGCTTGTATTAGAGGAATTTCTTCCATTTTTAATGGGGTTTCTCCATCTGGATGAAAAAGCCCATAATGATTTGAAAATTCTGATGGTGGTATAGGTTCTACTGGTAGCCCATGCCATTCTTTTGTTGCATTATTAAAGAGAGTAAGGTTTCCTTCTCGATCGCAAGAGACCACACCAACTTCTATGCTATTTAAAATAGTTTCTAATAATGTTTGACGTTCATGGTTTATTCTTTCATCTTCTTTCCTTTTATTAATATCTTGAAAAAGACCATATAAACGCTTGCATTCTCCATTCTCAAATTCAGATATTCCTATTGCTCGAACCCATTTTAAGTTTCCTTTAGCGGTAATAATTTGGACTTCTATATCGTAATTTTCACCTTTTACAATCGCTTCTTTTACTGAATTTTCTAAAGTATCTCTATGAATACCTTTAGGATAGAAATCTATTGCTTCTGCTAATATTGGAGAAAAATCCTTTGGAACCTCATGAATTTCTTTTGTTATACTGCTCCAGTTTACTTCATTTTTTAAAAGATCCACTTCCCAAGTACCAATTTTTGCAGCATGGTTGGACCTATCTAACAGATCCTGATATTTTTCCAATAGCAGCTCATGCTCCTTTCGCTCAGTAATATCTTGGTGGCTCCCGGTCATCCACTCAGGTTTTTCATCTTCGGTCCAGCTAACTACCTTCCCGCTATCCTTTACCCAAATCCATTCTCCTGCCTTATTTTTAAATCTCGATTCTATTTCATAGTATTCAGTTTTCCCCGAAAAATGCTCTTCCAATAGCTTATTTGAACGCTCGTGATCATCTGGATGTGCAAATTTCTCCCAGGTTTCAGAGGTGATTGGTTGTAGCTCTGCTAAGGTATAGCCTAAAATATTTGCCCATTTTTCATTGAAAATAGTTTCGCCCGTTTGCACATTCCACTCCCAAGTTCCAATGTTGGTACCGTCTATAATGCGTTCAAGCCGTTGGACATTTTGCAGGCCTCCATGTAAGGCTTCATAACCATTAACAAAGGATTTATTCGCAACGATTATGGAAGAAATTATATTATCAGAATTTTTAAGGGCAATAGCACTACAATTAAAACTAATGTTCTGGCTTGCTTGTGACACGTAGGAAACTTTTATGTCTACTGGACTCGAAAGATCTTTATAGTGCTTTTTTATAGCAAGCAAAACCCTATCAAATTCTTTATTGTTTAATATATCTTGTGTAAATAACTGTTTGTTTTTAGTAGAGTTGGAGCCAAAGCCTAAGGAGTTCAAGAGCTTCGGGTCTATATAAATATCATTTGTTTTTTCTAATTCTATAAACCAATAACCATAGAGTGCAAAATCCTGTAAAAAATTAAAAACAGCCTCTTCTTTTTGAATAATTTTATAAAGGGATTTTTTTAAAACTGTCATTTTTATTGGGGTTGCAAACATCATTTATAATAAATAAGATAGTATATCCTATTTGCACGCTATTGGTATTAATTACACATACTCGGGAAATTTTTCTTGTAAAATTTTCTTAACACCATCAACGAATAGCGGCTTGTTTAGAAAAGCGGAAATCTGAGGAATTTCACTTGCTTTATCCCTTTCATCTGGATTAAGAGAGGTAGTTAACATTACTACGATTGCTTTACTCTTCTGATCTTCTTCTAATTGATTGTAATTTTCAAGAAATTCCCAACCATTCATGCCAGGCATATTAATGTCTAGAAAAATCAAATCTGGTTGTGGATGCTTCTCTTTATCTGTAGATTTTAAATATTCCAAGGCTTCAAATCCACCTTGGACTGCAATTATCTTTTCGGTACAATCAATTTTTCTTAAGACTCTTTCGTTAATAAAATTTGTAGGTAAATCGTCATCAACTAATAGTATGCAGGTTAGTTTTTTTTTCATAAATGAAATATTTAACGTGACATTTAAATCGCTAATTGGGGAGAGCGATTATAGAATCGATATTTTTTGGTTTTTGTATAGTATTATACTAGCAATTTAAAAAAAAAATCGGTGAAACTGAATAAATAATTTAAACATAGCATGATTAAAGGGAATTACTAGTGATATCTAATTCCCGCATAGCCCACCCAATGTTTACTATTTGCCGGGGCGGTTGTTCCCATTCCAAGATCATTTACCTGGATATGTGGATTGTGAATGCTTGATCTATAATCTACTAAAGTTCCTTTTAATGGTTCATTATAAAGTAAGAGATTTAATTTGTTCGACATTAAAATTCCGAAGGGAATAGAATATCTACCGCACCAAGTCCAGTTATATTCCATATAATTTTCTTCTTTCACCGTAATTTTATTGAAATTTTTCACTCCTTCTTCACTAATTTCATTTGTTAGAAAGCTTTCAATAATCTTAAGATCTTTATTATAAGCTTGAGCAGTTCCTAAACTATCCACTCCAAAAGGTGCTAAATTAGAGCTTCCCCATCCTTCATTTCCATAATGTATGGCATCGCTAGAAATTACAATTGCGAGACCCTTTCCATATTTCATATTTTTCTCCTTCATAAGATCAGAAAGTGCTATAGAAATAACTTCAGAAAAAGCGTCCATATTTTCAAATGAATTATAAGGAACGAGCATTGGAAGTATCTCTACATTATTGTTTTTCTGCTGAAGGAAAGGGGTAATTGCTTCCAGCGAATGCTCTAATTGCATCATTTCGTCATGAACCATGTATATACTATCTGGAATTATTGAAAGCAATCTATCTCTTAAGGGAGAGATCTTAATAGTTCCATAAGCAGTTTCCCATTGGTCATAGGATCCTAAAATAATCTTATCTTTTAAGTTGAAATTTCTAGCTCTGTGAGCAACTCCTACAAGAACGATAGTATTTGCTTTTATACTGGAAAGTGTCTTTTTATAAAGCCCCGCTGCATATGCATAATCATCGTGCGGACAGATCGTGGCTTTATTTATTTCTAAAGTAGAAAGTTTATCTTCCGGTTCAATTCTGGACAAAATACTATCCATTTGCCATTTATATTGAGGAAATCCAATAGTGTCTTCTAAATGCCTTAATTTGATATTGGAATCGGATGAATTTGCTACATTTTTTTCCTGTCCAAATGATAGTGAAGACAGCATACCGAATATGAAAATTAGTATATATTGAAATTTAAAATTTTTCATTTCTATTTTAGTGTTAGTTCCTGTAATTCTAATTCATAGTCATACTGAAGATCCTCATGTAACATTGTAATCCCTTTCTTAACAAGTAATAACTGTCTGTTATACAAATTTAGTAGCGTTGTGTTTCTTTTAATTGAAGGTGAAAAATTAGCTAATTGAGTGCAAAAGAATAATAAGAGTTCAACTTCGGTTTCCTTCTTTTTTGAATACCGAATGTATTTTTTTATCATTTTTAAAATTTTCCGAACACTTTTCTTAATGAGGTAAAAGTTCTTTTTATTAATAGTATCAAACTGACTTTCTACTTCCTTTTTTATTTGTGCGATGAACTCCTCCTCATCTGTAGAATCAAATAAAACATAAGTAAGCAGTTCCTTATTTTCTTTTTTGAATTTTGAAAGCTGTAAACAATAAGTTAGAAGTTCTTCTTTAGAGTGATGCTTAAGTTCGTCTTTTAGCTCCTTGATGCTGGCAACCTTCATATATTGTTGTTCTTTATTTGTTTAAAATTTAAATAAGATGAGATTTAAAATTTATCTTCAATCTGAAGAATTTTCTTCTACTTATCCATAAAATTTGTAGAAAGCTTCCATCTTTTCTTCAGATTATTTCTTTGAAATTTCTATGGATTCTTTCGCCCATTTATTTAATAAATCGTGATTATTTAAAACTACAATAGGAATAGTGAAATAGGGCATTTTACTATGCTGTTCAGAATTAGCTTTTAAATAGGATTGTTTGGTTTGTTCATTAACTTTAAAATAGGAGTCTCCTTTAGAATTTACAATCCCAAACATTCTACTTTCATGAAATAATCCAAAACCTCCAAACATTTTCTTATACGTTAATCCTTCTATAGAATCCAATTTTTCCATTAGAGCTTCGATGGCATTATTACCTTTCGAACTTTCCTTATCTCCTTTAACTCCCATGGTGTTGTGATTTTTTAGATTTTTGAAATAAAGCAATTACGCCTAGCAAAGGCCCAGCTCCCAATATTAAATATAAAAATTTTGGATCTATATAATTACTTAAAAGAGAAATGCACTGAATGCTGATTATTGTTATGGCGAAACCGATACAATTTACTAATGTTAAAGAAGTAGCCTTATATTTCGCAGGTGTGTTTTGTGCTACTAAGGTTGAAAATAAGGGAGAATCTGCCACTACAACCATTCCCCAAAATGTGAGAAACCCAACAAATAAAACTATTGAGTTTGTAAAGAATAGGAGTGGAGATATTAAACAACAACAGCCGGATAAGAAAAGAGCGGTTCGAGCAACTTTTTTCTCTCCATAAATACTGCTTAAAAAACCAGCTAGCGCACATGCGATGCCACCAACTCCAATAATAACAAAGGAGAAAAAGGAAATATTTAGCGTTGAAGTTTGATGCAAGCTAAAATAAGTAGCTAAGATTATTGGCACAAAAGCCCAAAACGAATAGAGCTCCCACATATGACCAAAATAGCCGAAAGCTGCTGTTCTTAAATTAGGGTCTTTAAAAATTACTTTCCCGGTTTTGAATGTGGGCTTATAATTTCTCTTTCTATGAGGTCCATCAGGGACAAATACTAAAATTAAAAGACCACCGATTGATGCAATTGTGGATGTAGCTATTATCACCGCTTGCCATGAAATCTTAAAAATAATTCCATTTAATAAGTGAGGAAATGCAGTTCCTAAAACGAGTGCTCCTACAAGGAAACCAAGGGCTTTGCCAAGGCCTTTTTCACTATAATCGGAAGCTATTTTCATTCCTACAGGATAAATTCCTGCGAGAAAAAATCCACTTGAAAATCTGATTAAAAGTAAGCTGAAAAAATTATGTGTATCTAATATTGTTGCTAAATTAATTCCAGCTCCCAGCAATGCACAAACAAAAAAAAACTTTGGAGGGGGAGAACCTATCGGCTATTGAAAAGAGTGCAAAAAGTAAAGTTCCTAATATAAAACCAAATTGCACTCCGGAGGTTAGATGTTCTAGAGGATTACCTTTTAGCTGAAAGTTTAAGATTAGATCGTTTAAAACGGCATTGGTCGCAAACCAAAGAGAAGTACAACAAAACTGAGCCAAAACAATGATGAAAATTGTGATTCTAATTTTTTTCATTCAAAAAAAAGATTTGTAGTAAATGTATCAATTTAAGTAGAAGTATATTTCACTTACTTAACCGAATCTAAAATAGTTGTCAAATTGTTTTACTAGCACTAGAACGATAAGAAACTATACTTTCTTTAATCAAAAAAAATCTTACTTTTGCTTTACAAACATCATCAGTTTCTATTATGAGTCAAAAAATGTTGCTTAATTCTAAAGAGATCAACATTATCCTTCGTCGTTTGGCTTGTCAGTTGGTAGAAAATCATCCAAATTTTGAAAATACTGTAATAATTGGAATTCAACCTCGTGGCGTATTTTTGGCTGACAGAATTCTTCAATTACTAGAAGAAGAATATGGAATTAAGAATATTGAATCCGGACAGCTCGATATCACTTTTTATAGAGACGATTTTAGAAGAAGTACGAAGCCTCTCGAAGCAAATAAAACGAAGATCGATTTTATTGTTGAAGATAAGCAAGTGATCTTTATAGACGATGTTTTGTATACGGGAAGAAGTATACGTTCAGCCTTAACTGCAATTCAGTCTTTTGGAAGGCCTAAAGAAATAGAATTACTTACATTAATAGATAGAAGATTCAGCAGGCATTTACCGATACAACCGGACTACAATGGCAGACAGTAGATGCAATTAATGATGAGCAGGTAAAAGTACATTGGAAAGAAGTACATGGAGAGGATGCAGTGTATCTTTTGCCAACTCCAAAACTAGAACAGGAAGCAATTCCACAGAAAAAAGATTCTAAATGAGCGAATTAAGTGTAAATCACTTATTGGGAATTAAATATCTTAAAAAAGAAGATATAGACCTGATTTTTAAAACTGCCGATCATTTTAAGGAAGTGATCAATAGACCAATTAAAAAGGTACCTTCTTTACGCGATATTACCATCGCAAATTTATTCTTCGAAAATAGCACCCGTACAAGATTATCCTTTGAGTTAGCTGAAAAGAGATTGAGTGCAGACGTTATAAACTTCTCTGCAGCTTCTTCTTCAGTAAAAAAAGGAGAAACACTTATAGATACTGTAAATAATATTCTTGCAATGAAAGTGGATATGGTGGTGATGAGACATCCCAATCCCGGTGCAGGAATATTTCTCTCTAAGCACGTAGATGCAAGTATTATAAATGCCGGGGATGGAACCCATGAACACCCAACGCAAGCCTTATTGGATAGTTATTCCATTCGTGAAAAACTAGGAGAAGTTAAAGGTAAGAAGGTTTTAATTGTAGGGGACATCAAGCATAGCAGAGTTGCGCTTTCTAATATTTTTGCATTGAAATTGCAAGGTGCAGAGGTGAAAGTATGTGGTCCAAAAACTTTAATCCCAAAATATATAGAATCTTTAGGGGTAACGGTGGAAACCAACCTAATAAAAGCCTTAGAATGGTGCGATGTTGCCAACATGCTCAGGGTTCAGAACGAACGAATGGAAATTAGCTATTTCCCAACCACAAGAGAATATACGCAGCAATTTGGCTTGAATAAAGAAATATTGGATTCGCTTAATAAACAAATTGTGGTAATGCATCCAGGACCAATAAATAGGGGAGTGGAGATTACAAGTGATGTAGCCGATTCTAAACAAGCTATAATTTTAGATCAGGTTCAGAACGGAGTGGCAATAAGAATGGCGGTAATTTACCTTTTAGCTTCAAAAATAAATCGATAATTTTATAGCTGATTTAAAGAATACTGAAACAAGCCTGTCTTTATTTTACGGTTTTTCAGGAGCTAAATATTTTTTTTAAATTCGAGACTTGTTTCGAGAAAACAAACCTTCATTAAGGGGTTAAAAGATTAAATATGAAAATTACACGAAAGAAAGATTTTATTGTTTTACAGGATGATGAAAACAACCTTGTAAATTTCGCAGAAAATATTACTGAAAACTATTCGGATTATAGAAATAATAATGTGGTGATAGATCTTTTAAGTTATGAGAATTTCGATATGAAAGATGCACTTCTCTTTCTTGAAATTTCCAATATCCACCGTGCAGAGAAGAAATCTTTCGTAATGGTTAATTCAAATATTTCCATAGATACTATCCCAGATGAATTAATTGTAGTTCCAACGCTTTTAGAAGCAGGAGATATCATAAAAATGGAAGACTTGGAGAGAGAACTTGGATTTTAAGCACTCATTGTTATTATCGTAAGAGCATAAAGACATAGTATGAAATTAACAATATTAGGTTGTTATGCAGCGACCCCAAGAACATTCACAAACCCTACATCTCAGGTACTAGAAATTAATAATCATTTATTTTTGGTAGATTGTGGAGAAGGCACTCAGGTTGAATTGCGCAGAAATAAGGTTAAATTTTCCCGCATTAAACATATTTTTATTTCTCATTTACATGGAGACCACTGTTTTGGGCTCGTTGGACTTATTTCCACTTTTAGATTATTGAATAGGGAAACTGAACTTCATGTTTATGGGCCAAAGGGGATAAAGGAAATAATAACATTACAGCTGAAATTATCTAAATCTTGGACAAATTATCCGTTGTTCTTTCATGAGTTAAGCAGTAAAGATCCTGAATTACTTTTTGAGGATGAGAAGGTAACGGTTGAGACCATTCCTTTAAATCACAGGATATATACGAATGGCTTTTTGTTTAAAGAGAAGCTGGGCCCTAGGAAGCTTTTAATTAATGAGATCGTTAAGTATAATATAGATGTGTCATTATATCAGAGTGTTAAGATGGGAAAAGATGTAGAATCTAATGATGGAAAAATAATTCCGAATCATTTAGTGACAGGGCCTCCAGAGGAACCTCTTAGTTATGCATTTTGTAGTGATACCGCTTATTATCCTGAGATAATCCCTCAGATTTTAAATACTACAGTATTATACCATGAATCTACATTTTTAGAAATAAATAAAGAATTAGCAGCGCCCACAAAACATTCTACAGCTATTCAGGCAGCTCAAATTGCAAAGCAAGCTAATGTCCAAAAATTGATTCTTGGACACTATTCTACAAGATATTCCAGTATTCAATTGTTTAAGGAAGAGGCAACTACTGTATTTGACCAGGTGGAATTAGCCGATGATGGTAAAATATTTACCTTTTAACGATTTTTCATTCATTTTCTTACTTTCAATTCTCCTTACATAGCTTTAAATGTAGGCTTTAACGTACAAAACATGTTAAAATTAACGTAAAATCGATTAACTGCGTCATCTTCAGTGCATTTAGTCGATTTTATTTGTAGTTTAGCAGTACCAAATCGTTAAACCTACTTGCCTATGTTAACTTCTACGAAACAATTTTGTATTGTTTTAGTATGCATTTTTGCTTTTGCATCATGCTCTAAAGACAATTCAATTCCAGAAAATGAAACTCAACTTAAAACTGCAGATTTAGTAAATACCATAGCTTACACTAGTATAGAGTCTGATATTCTTACCGGCGTGAATAAGTATAGAGAAAGTAAAGGCTTAAGCAAGCTTGCAAGAGTAGATGAAGTTACCTTTCAAGCAGATGACCATACTGTATATATGACCAACAATGAAGTTGTGAACCATGATAATTTTAATGTTCGTTATAGCAACTTAGTAACTGGTGTAGGAGCCAAAGCGGTAGCAGAAAATGTTGCTTTTGGTTATAGTAGCGCAGATGCCGTTGTAAAAGCTTGGATCGCAAGTGATGGTCACAGAGTAAATATTGAAGGGGATTACACACACTTCGGAATTTCTGTAGACAAAGACAAAAACGGTAAAAATTATTTTACCAATATTTTCATGAGAAGATAATAACAACAATTTTAATTTACCCCAATAATTAATTAAAGCAGCAATTTTAATACCCTGCATATTAGTCGAAAAACCCATATTCAATTAAAATTGAATGTGGGTTTTTTAGTTTTTAGGATGCTCACTTTTCCTAATATTTTAGTTGTTTGATTAAATACGCTCATAAAACAATACACTTATCGTAGGGTTGCTTATAATTTATTTGTTACTCCATTTTATGTACAACCCAATATTATACTATTCAATCACCTTAAATATATTTAAGAGTTATAGACGTTCTGTGATATGCTGAGATAATTTCCTGAATGTATTTAACGCACTACAGGAAGCATCCATTTAATTGTTTATAGATAATTAAAGAGGTTATGGAATAACTTTTCATTAGTTCAGAATCATTAAAAAAGAAAACGCCCAGATAATAACTAGTATCTGGGCGTTTAAATCTTTTTGTAAAGGATCTAGTTCATTTTAACTACACTAAACATAGATCTTCTATTTAACTGATGTTCTTCTTTACTACAAGAATCACATGGTATTGCCGGTTCTCTTTCTCCAAACCCTTCATGTGCATTAATTCGCTCAGCCGCAATTCCTTGCGATACTAAATAATCATAAGTAGCTTTTGCTCTTCTTTCTGCCAAACCTTCATTATACTGGTCGCTACCTCGCTTATCTGTGTGAGATCCAATCTTAATTACAAGTTCCGGATATTTGTTAGTCATTAAATTAACCAGTTTGTCCAATTCCATTGCGGCATCTGGTCTAATATTAGACTTATCAAAATCGAAATAAATATTATTTATTTCGGCAAGGTATTCTACATCTTTAATAGGATCCAGTTGGATATTATAGATCAATTCTTCTAAATCGTCTGTATTGTTAGAATTTACCGTTCCAGTCTTTTCTGTATATTCTATATGTTTTGCTTCAATAGGATAGGTAGTATTTCTATTTATTTCCTGCTCGTAATTTCCGTCACTATCTGTTTCCAAAAATGCAATCTGCACATTTTCAGAATTCATTAAACGAATAGTCGCATTTGGTATTGGTTTGGAATTCACATTATCTGTAACCTGACCTTTTAATATCAGAGTTTTTAAAAGGTTGAAACCATAAATATCGTCACTTCCCATCCCACCTTCTCGGTTAGATGCGAAATACCCTAGATTGCTATCAGGTTTTTGGAAATATGCAAAATCATCTAGATTGCTATTTACCGGCTCTCCAATATTTATTACTTCTAAAGGAGATTTAGATAGATTTACTTTAAAAACATCCATTAATCCAAATCCAACATGACCATTAGAAGAAAAGTATAAAATGGAATCTTTTGCCATAAAAGGGAAAGATTCATCTAGACTTGTATTGATTTTGTTCCCAAGATTTACGGGAGTTCCAAAAGCGCCATTTTCTAAAATTGCCGCTTTGTATAGATCTGCTCCACCAAAACCATTCGGCATATCAGATACAAAATAAAGTGTTTTTCCATCGGGAGATAAGCTTGGGTTACCCACAGAGTATGCATTATCATTAAATGGAAGTTCTATAACATCGCCCCAAGAATTATTATTATTATTATTATTATTATTATTATTGGTTGCTCTATATAGCTTTAAATTATTGGTTTGGTCTTTTAGTTTTTTACCCTCTTTATTATTAAGATAATTATTTCTTGTAAAATACATGTATTTTCCATCCTTTGTAATGGTTAATGGGCCTTCATGCAAAACTGTATTAATATCTCCTTTTACAGAAGAACTAATTTCTGAATTAGCATCCATCTGATATACATCTAAAAATGGCTCTCCATTCCAAGAATATGTTTTATTCTTTTTGGACATCCCATCATTTTTTGCAGATACATAATATAAAGTCCCATTATGCTCATATGCTCCAAAATCACTAAATTCAGAATTAAAAGCAACTTTACTCAACGTATAATTAGCTTGTATTTTAAAATCTGCAATATCTTTAGATAGCAATTCATCTACTTCAGCTTTATTTTTACCAGCTGTTCTATATTTTTTAAGCCATTCCTTAGATTCATCATAACGTTTAACTCCTCTTAAAGCTCGGGCATACTTAAAATAATATTCGGAAGATATGCTAGAATCTTTAACAGCTTCTGCATAGTAAAAAACTGCATTTTCGGGACTGCTAAGTTTTAAATAGGCATCACCAAGTTTACTTTGATTATAAACTGTATTAAAATCTTTCTCAATTAATTCTTTATAAACAGTTACCGCCTCGATATAAGCCAAGTCGTTATATAATTTATCAGCTTTTTTTTTGTTTGCCACTTTGTGCAGAAGCCATAAAACTATTACCAATAAATAGTAGAATTATTATGTAATTGAAATTCTTCATAATAGTTTTATTTAGGTTAGAAAAATCTAGGAGATTTGTATTTAGTATTCTTAGATCTTAATTCGAAGATCAATAGAATTTCATGTGATCCAGAGGTATAAGGTCTAAGATCTGAAATTGAATATTCGTAGGCATAGCCTATACGTAATGGTGGTAAGATCTGGAAATCTACAAATGCACCCACCGCATCGTCTAATCTATAAGTAGCTCCCAGGTATAGTTTTTCATCATAGATAACCGTTGCGGACATATCAAATGATAGGGGAGCGCCCTTAGTTGCTTTAACCAGTGCTGTAGGCCTAAGCTTCCATTCATAATTGAGATCAAATACATATCCTCCAGTAAGGTAATAGTGTACTTGTTCTAGAGCTACATAATCACTAAAATCGTTATTATCGTTGTTAATTAATTTTGGTGCAGACAGACCCATATACCAATTTTGAGCAGATAAATATACTCCCGCTCCAAAATTTGGTGTCCACTTATTAAACTGATCATTAAAAAATGGATCACTTAAAATAGTAGGCTCTGCAAATAGATCTTCATCCAGATCATAGTAACTAGCTCCTCCTTTTAATCCAAATGCCAGAGTTATATCATCGGCCACATTTATGGTATAGGAAAAATCTGCATATAAATAGGTGTATTTTTCATATCCCGCTTTATCGTTGATCACGGAAAATCCAAGACCTATTTTTTCATTATTGAGGGGGGTGTTAATAGATAACGTCTGGGTTACCGGCCCGCCACTTAATCCTGCCCATTGGTTTCGGTTCAATGCGGTTAATGAAAACCCATCTCTACTTCCTGCATACGCTGGATTTATAGATATAGTATTATACATATATTGCGTGAACTGTGGTAATTGCTGAGCATTTGATGTGAAGAGACCAACAAAAAATATCGATATAAGGATATAGAAGTTTTTCATGTTTATAGCTTTATTTAGTTCCTAAGTAGATGTAACCCTGAATTGGTTCTAAACCACTTGCACCATTAATTTCTATGATGTAGTAGTATGTACCAGAAGGTAATTGATTTGAGCTTGTAAATGATTTATCTGAAAATCCATCCCAATTGTTTTGGTAATTTCTCATGGTATATATTTCTGCTCCCCATCTATTAAAGATCTTCACATCGAATGTGAATCCACAATCAAGATCTACACCTATGGTGAAGAAGTCATTAAATCCATCTCCATTAGGCGTTACTGCTTTAGAGATACTATTTTTTATATCGTCTATGTTACACGCAAGTACTACACAATCATCATTTATGCGCACATCTACACTTGTGGACGATGGGCAGTTTCCAGTTAAAATATAGCTGTATGAATAGTTTCCAACTACTAAAAGGGCAGGATCTATAACACTACCGTTTAAAGCTGCAGTAGCTGCTGCTGTATTTCCTTCCCAAGTTCCTGTTTCGTCAAATTCACCAGATAATAGATTGAATAGGTCATATGTGCTATCCTCGATACAAAGATCGATAGAGGTGGTTTGTATTTCTACCACTTCAGGCTCATTAAGAGTTATTATAGTGATTTCAGAAGTTAGACCTCCAGAACTTTGAGCTGTTACCTCATAGGTTCCCGGCTCTAGATCGCTAAATACTCCACTAGTTTGATAATCTACTCCATTAATACTATATGTAACACCTTCTACTGTTTCGATAGTTATTGTGCCAGTTGGATTCTCACAAGTGGGTTGAATCACTTCTGTAATTATTGGTGGGCTAGGTCGATCATCTACCGAATTCACAATGATAATTACCGCTGCAGTATCGGTTCCGCCATTTCCATCAGAAATAGTATATGTAAAGCTATCAGTTCCATTAAAGTTATCATTCGGAGTATACGTGATTGTTCCATCATTGTTGATCACTACCG
>NZ_AJLT01000019.1 GCF_000258765.1 Gillisia marina | reverse complement strand
TTTTTTATACTGGTCTGCATAGGGCTGAAAATTCACACCTCCATGAAAATAAACTTCCAGGTTTTGCCAAACTTGAAATAAGTCTTCCTTTTTACTAGTATCCAAAACATTGTTTAATAATACCAACATCCAAGAGGGAACTCCCGCAAGGCTGGTTACTTTTTCCTTGATGGTTTCATTTACGATCGCCTGCATTTTGATCTCCCAATCGTTCATTAAAGAAACTTCGCTGCTAGGTGTACTGCTAAATTCCGCCCAAAAAGGCATGTTTTCAATAAGAATAGCCGAAAGGTCTCCATAAGAAGTACCATTATTTCTGTAAATTTCTTTGCTTCCGCCTAAACGCAAACTTTTTCCTGTAAATAATTGAGATTGCGGATTATTGTTAAGGTACATGCATAATAAATCTTTCCCGGCAGCATAATGACAATCCTCTAAAGAATCCTCACTTACGGGAATAAATTTGCTTTTTGCATTGGTTGTCCCACTGGATTTTGCAAACCATTTAATAGGTCTAGGCCAAAAAATATTGTTTTCGCCTCTTCTGCTGCGTTCTATAGAGGGTTCATACTCTTCATAAGAATGAATCGGCACTCGCTCAGCAAAAGTTTGGTAGTTTATGATTTCTGAAAAATTGTATTTTTTACCAATTTCTGTATGTTTAGCCGTGCTTATGAGCGATCTTAAAAGTTCTTGCTGAACTTCATTAGGATACTTCATAAACAACTCCATTTGATGGATGCGCTTCTTCAAAAACCAAGAGGCGATAGAGTTTACTAGTGGAATTGGCATTATTCTTTTATCTTTAAACCTGATTAAAAACGCTTGGTAATATACAGTATAATGGATAAAATTAAAACTAATCTGTTAGCTTACAATACCCATTTTCTATAAAATTAAAACAAAATAGCATGAGATACGAAGGTGTTCTAACTAAAATGAAAACCGAATTAGAAAAAGTAGTAGAATATTACTTGGTATTTGAGTCTGATTTTCTGAATGTTAATCAGATTTTGAACAAGCGAATCAGTATTAATTTTTTAAGATATCAATGTTTGAATTGTGGCTTGGAGAAAAAAGTATTTGCTCAGGGATTTTGTTACGATTGTTATTCATCCATCCCTCAAGCGGGAGATTGGATTATGAATCCGGAGTTGAGTAAAGCGCATTTGGATGAAGAAGATCGAGACTTGGACTATGAAAAGCAGGTGCAATTAAAGCCACATATCGTATATCTTGCAAATTCCAGCAATGTAAAAGTAGGGGTTACCCGAAAAACACAAGTTCCAACAAGGTGGATAGATCAAGGCGCTCATGAAGCAATTGAGATTGTGGAAGTGCCGAATAGGTATTTGGCTGGAATAACCGAGGTAGCACTTAAACCGTATGTGGCAGATAAAACCAATTGGCGAAAAATGCTCACCAATGATATTAAAGATTTGGATTTAGCTGAAGAACGCGAAAAATTGAAGCAATATATTCCGGAAGAGGCAATGCAATATTTTTTGGCAAATAAGAAAGAAACGGAAATTCATTTCCCGGTGCTACAATATCTTAAAAAAGTGAAAAGTCTAAATCTTACGAAAGCCCCTTTCTATGAAGGAGTCCTAAAAGGCATCAAAGGTCAATATTTATTATTTGAAGATGGAACTGTTTTTAATGTTCGAAGTCATGAGGGGTTTGTGGTGGAGCTGTCAATACTATAGTCTTTAAAAATTAATTCTTAAATTCCTCCCTTCGGGGAGGATTAAGGAGGGGATAAATTTAATTCACCTTCGTAGTATCCACCTTCTTAGGTTTTTTATTTAAAAATCCACCTAAAATATCTTTTGCTACGTCTTTAACTTGTTGCTGCTGCTGAGTTCTCACAGTATCTTTTGGAGTAAGTACCGGCGTTCCTGTAGAATCTACGGTTTTTGGAGTTTGTTTGTTTTGGCCTGTAAGAATATTGCCCAAAGCGTCTATTCCCTTATTGGTAAGTTCCTTTTTTTGCTGCGCTATAATTTGTTGTGTAAGCCCGCTAACGGCTTGTTGCATATTTAGATTGATTTGCGGACTTTGGAAATTTCCCTTTAATCCAATAGGTAAAGCGACAGTCATGTTTTCAAGGTCTTGTGCGCTCAATTTAGATAAGGTATTACCAATCTCACTACCTAACATTTTTGCAGGTACATTCAGGGTAAGGTTATAATCCATAATATTATCGAAACTATGATTTCCCGCAACTGTTACTTTTATCCCCTTTACATCAAAATCGAATGGCGCCACCGCTACATTCCCATCATTAAATGTCAGTTTTCCTTTTAAATTATCCAGATTGATATCGTTAAAATTTATAAACCCTAATTTCTCATCTAGTTTTGAAAGTAATGCCAATTGTTCAGGATTTACTTTCGCAGTTAATATTTGAGCCAAAGCTTGCCCGGCAAGACTGGAAAGTTGTGGCGTGAAATCTTCATTTAAATTTCCAGAAAGATTTAATTCTGTTTGCAGTTTTCCCTGTAATGCCTTTGCAATAGGAGCAAGGCCTTGCAATAATTCCAAACCAGCAAAAGATTTAGAAATATCCAATGCGTTTAACCCCATATTCATAGAAAAAGTTGGGACAGCATTTTTAGTTGAAACATTTCCGCTCAAAGCGATCGAACCGTCAAAAATATTGGTTGACACATTTTGAAGGGTTGCAGTTTCATCTTTAATCACCATCGTACCAACCACATTCTTTAGCTCCAAATTATCATACAATACCGTATTTGCGTTGAATACCAAAGTGGCATCTAAGAAAGAAGGGATTTTAATAGCTTCTTTCCCTGTGGTAACCACTTTAGGCTTTTCGGTAGGAACTCCTTCTTTATCTATTTTTTCGACAGTTTTAGTTTCTGCGATCATAAAGTCGTTTACAGAAAAAGTGTTGGATTTCACCTGGAAATTTCCTTTTAGCTGTTGGTCTGTGAATAAATATCCCATTAAGTTCTGAATAGAACCCGTTGCATTGAGATCTGTTTTTCCACTTGTAAGCATCAATTCTGAAACCTGCACATTTCCTTGGTTAAACTTAAAATTAGCTGAAGCAATTTTTACTTCATTCGGGATTTCCGGAGTTTTATAAGAGAAGTTTTTAATACTCGCCACCCCGCTGCTATTCACGTTCTGATATTGTTCTTTTTCAATAGAATTCATATCAAAAGATGTTTTAAGATCGGCTGTTAAAATTCCATTTAAATCCTGTTGCATTTCTAAAGGATATGCTTTTTCTAGATTCGCTAAATTTATAGTTCCTTTCACGGCAAGATCTACCAGCATGTTGCCGGTAAGGTTTTTTATCTTTCCGTTCCCACTAAAAGAGTCTTGATCTATCCTAAAACTCATTTTATTAATATCCAGAAAAGTGTCATCTAAAAGACCTGTTTCGTTGATAATTGCAACATCCAAATTGATGTCATCTACTCCTTTTGGGAGGTTTGGATATTTAAAAGAGGCATTATTAGAGCTTATTTTTATATCCATTTTTGGGATATAAGTGTCATCTACAATCCCTTTTATTTCACCATTAACAACAAAATCACCGTTGGTATCTACATCTTCAATATTCTTCGCATAGATTGCTGGAATTACAGCCAGGAAGTTTTTAAAGGATGAGGATGGAGTTTTAAAGGAAAGATCTATTTCGTTGTTGTCTTCATTCACTTTTACGTAACCATCAAAGGTTAAGGGCAACTGATTTAGGGTAGCTTGATTTTCTAAAAAGGTATATTTCATATTATCCAAGTCCATTTGGATCACTGCACTTAGAGCCAATTTATTCTTATTTAAATAATTGGTTCCGTCATAATCTAATGAAATAAGGGAATTCGTTTCAGTATCTAATTCAGATTGTGCCAAAGAAAAATCTCCAGTTCCTTGATGATTAAGATTCTCTAGACTTAAAGCCATTTTATTCCCTTCGTCCACATACTTAAGTCGGGAATTATTAATCTCGTAATGTTTAAGGTCTAGACTAAAAGGATTAGAAGTCGTATCTTGTTTGGTACTAGTAGAATCTATAATTGCGATGTCATAATTATTATTTCCTAAGGAATCTACCTTGATGTTTACATACGCGTTGTTCAGGATTAATTCATCTATTTTTTTTGGTTCATCGCTACCTTTAAAAAGTTCTTTTATGGACATTTCTAAAAGCAATTCTTCAGAAACAGCAAGTGTGTCGCCGGCAAAAGGCGCTTTATTAATAATGCTAAGGTCTTTTAAAACTAAAGTTGCCTGCGGAAAACTTCTAAATAAAGTAAGATTCAAATCGCTAAATTCCACATTAGCATTCACATTTTTATTGATGGTCTTTTTAACCATGTCTTTTAATTGTGCTTCAAATATAAAAGGAGCAGTGACTAGGAGTACTATTATCACCAACAATGTGAATCCAATAATTTTAAATGCTTTTTTCATAATTTTTAAATTCTAAATGAAATTTTAAATCGAAAATATCACTGAAAATTAACACAATCTTTGCGCCATTTAATTTTCGCGGATATAATATTTATCGATTTTGTTTTAAACTCCAGCTAACAAAGTTAAGAGTATGTAATTTCCTTTTACTTAATTTGTTGTGAAAATAATGAAACCTAGTATTGGTAGTTGTTGAAGAGTGGTATTCAGATTTAATCAAAGAAGTGAAAAATGGGTTATAATATTGTACTAATAGAGCCGGAAATACCAATGAATACAGGAAATATTGGGCGTTTAAGTTTGGCATCGGGCTCAACTCTGCATTTGGTAAAGCCTTTCGGTTTCGAGCTAGACGATAAACGAGTAAAGCGTGCGGGACTAGATTATTGGCAACATATTAATTTAAAGACCTACGAGAATGTGGAGGAATTCTTCGAATTGAATAAGGATAAGAAAATGGTATTTTTCTCTAGTCATGGGAATAAGGAGTATTACGATATAGAGTTCACAGATGAAATGTTCCTGGTTTTTGGAAAGGAATCTGTTGGCTTGTCTTCAGAGATAACTGAAGCGAACAGTGAAAGGCTCTATAAAATTCCAATTTTCAGTGAACATATTAGAAGCTTAAATCTTGCCAACGCGGTAAGTGTGGTGGTGTATGAAGGAATAAGGAAATTGAGACCGAAGAGTTGAGCTCTTATTATTCCTGATCCCTAGAGGGTTTTTTATTGTTTTTTGAGAGCACTTCTTCCGGGAATGGGAAAACTATGGTTGAGTTTTTCTCTGCCGCGATATTGGATAAGGTTTGGTAGAGTCTTAATTTAATGGCAGAAGGAGATTCATCTATTAATTTTCCGGCTTCCAATAATTTACCTGCTGCTTGCTCTTCTGCCAAAGCGAGAATTATTTGAGCCCTTCTGGAGCGCTCTGCTTCTGCTTGTCCTGCCATCATTCGTTTCATGTTTTCTGGCAATTGGATGTCTTTTATTTTCATTCCAATAATTTCAATTCCCCACTCGCGAGTTTCTTCTTCCACAATCGCCTTGATATTCTTACCCATTTCCTCTCGTTTAGAAAGAATGGTGTCTAATTCAACCTTCCCGCATACATCTCTTAATGCAGCTTGAGACAATTGTGTAATGGCATAATTGTACTCTTCTACTTGTAAGACAGCCTTTTCTGGATCAAGAATTCTAAAGAAAACCACCCCGTCAATACTACAGGGTACATTGTCTTCTGTCATCACTTCTTGGGAGAGAATATTTATCGTTATCACCCGAATATCTACTATTTGAATGGTTTCAACCAAAGGAATAATCCATTTAAAACCCGGACTTAGGATTTTTATATATTTCCCGAATCTAAATTTTAGGGCTCTTTTATATTCAAAAATAATCCGGATTCCACTTAATAAAAAAAAGAAAGAATAGAATTGAGAAAAAGATGGACGGTGTCATAATTGCAGAATTAGGTTAGTACAATAACTCCAATTCATTAAAACAGGATTTTAGGTCGCTATGGTATTTGAAATTTGTAGGATCGTTTATTTCAGAATATAATCAATACTAGCGCCACTAAAAACTTGGTAGGGAAAATAAGAATTCTTTATAAATTTAAGCATAAATAGCCCAGAATGCAAGATGAAAAGTGTGTACGCCAATTAGATTTTTTAAATTCTAAGAATTTAGCATCTAGATTTGAATACCGAGTTTTACCTACAAGCATTTTTTTTTCTAAGCTCTCTCCCATAAAGTTGAGTTTATGTTGATTTGTTTTACTTAATTTGCTGAGAAATTTAATAACTCCCTTCTTAAACCCTCAATTTTAAGTTTGAATCCTCCAACTTTATATTATATCGCGTTAGGCAGCAATGTTGGCAATAGAATGCAACTATTGCAGCAAGCAGTAGATAAAATTTATGCTGAAATTGGTGAAGTAGGCGCGATTTCTAAAGTTTATGAAACTCCTGCCTGGGGTTTTCAAGGCAATGCTTTTTTGAATGCGTGTGTATCTGTCTCCTCAAGATTTTCTGCGGAAGAGGTTTTGCGAAAACTACTGGATATCGAAAACAGTTTAGGGAGGCTTAGAACAAATACTGAAGGATATTCGAGTAGGAAAATAGATTTGGATATTGTATTTGTTCAGAATGAAATTATAGAGTCTGCTACTTTAAAAGTTCCGCATCCGGAGATGCAAAACAGGAAATTTGTGTTATTTCCATTGGCTGATATTGCGGGGAAAGAAATACATCCCATTTTAAAAACTTCGGTCTTTAATTTGAAAGAGCGATTACAGGATGATTCTTCAATTGAGGTTTATCCGGAGAATATAGCTTCTCCTTCCAAGAAATATAGCTTTATAAATTACAATTATATCGCTATTGAAGGAAATATAGGAGCCGGAAAAACAAGTTTATCTACCATGATCTCGCAGGATTTTAATGCGAAATTGATATTGGAACGTTTCAAAGACAATCCATTTTTGCCTAAATTTTATGAAGATAAGAATAGGTACGCCTTCCCTTTGGAAATGTCTTTTCTAGCCGATCGTTATCAGCAACTTTCAGATGATCTGGCCCAATACGATCTCTTTGCAGATTTTATCGTTTCAGATTACGATGTGTTTAAATCCTTGATCTTCGCTAAGATTACGCTTCAGGAAGACGAATATGCTTTGTACGATAAGCTCTTCAGAATCATGTATAAAGAATTAATCAAGCCGGATCTTTATATTTATTTATATCAGAATACAGAGCGCTTACTGGAAAATATTAAAAGTCGGGGTAGGGATTACGAACAGAATATTCAGCCCGAATATTTAATGGAGATCAATAAAAGCTATTTATCCTTTATTAAATCACAGTCCAATATTAAGGTGAAAATCATCGATATTTCGGAGCTGGATTTTGTGAACAATCGCAGCGATTATTTGTATATTTTGGAAAAGATTGAAGAAGCTGTGTCTGGAATTTCGGGTTAAACGAATTATTTTTCAGAAGAGATTTTACTATAAAGATCCCACAAAACAACTCCTGTGCTTACCGCGATATTTAAGGAATGTTTGCTGCCTAGTTGAGGGATTTCAATTATTGCATCACTCGCAGAAACCACTTCTTGCTGTACCCCTTTTACTTCATTCCCAAAAACTACCGCGTAGGTTTTATCGTTGTCCGGTTTAAAATCATTTAGCATGATAGCGCCTTCTGCCTGCTCGATCGCTAGAACTTCAATCTGCTTCTCTTTAAGTTGGTTGATAAGCGAGATAGTATCTTCTGCATATTCCCAATCCACCGTTTCTGTTGCGCCTAAGGCGGTTTTTTGAATGTCTTTATGTGGTGGAGTAGCAGTGATTCCACATAAATAAACCTTCTTGATTAAAAAAAGCATCGGCAGTTCGAAATACAGAGCCTATATTATTAAGGCTCCTAATATTATCCAGAATTACGATAAGAGGCGTTTTGGTTGCTTCTTTAAATTCTGAAATTGTCTTTCTGTCTAACTCGCTATTCTTTAATTTTCTGTTCTCCACCATGCCGCAAAAATATGAAACTTTACAAGCAATTTTGAAGTTGTTAAAAGGAAATACTTAAGCTGGTTTGCTTCTTAATTTCATATTTCCTGATTATCTTGCTTACTTATAAAATGATAGCTTTTGCCAAGACCTCAAAGATCATTAAAACCTCAAAAGATCAATTTTAAAGAAAGTTTTGCTTCTTTAAAGTTCGTGCCTCAGTTCTCGAGGATTATAAGTTTAATTTATAATTAAACATTGGGCATACTATTCTCTTCAATTATGATATTTTTTTTTTAGATTACTATTTAGTTAAAAAAAGTTGATATTTAAGAGATGAATAAAACCCTCAATTCCAAAGTTTTGAAAAAATATCATTTTATTTTCTTCGTTTTGTTTTTCTTTTTGACATATAATCTTTCTGCTCAAAGCACTTCAACTGATAATCTAGCGGATGATAAATTAATTAATTATTTTGAATCTTTAAGGGAATCAGTTTATTTACACTTAAATAAAACTTCTTTTATTCCAGGCGAGCAGGTTTGGTTTAAGGCATATGTTTATGATAGAAAAAACAATATTCCATTTCTAGAAACAGCCAATTTAAATATTGTAATGTATGATAGCCTTGGAAAGCATGTAGAGAAGCAATTAGTTTATATAAATAATGGATATGGATCCGGCAGTATTGAAATTGATAGTTCATTCAGGGCGGGAAAATATTATTTAAAGGCATACACCAATTGGATGAAGAATTTTAAAGAGGATGATTCATTCACCCAAGAAATTCATGTGCTTAAAAGTAATGTTCGCGTTTCACCTCCAAATAAATCAATAGATCATGACGTTCAATTTCTACCTGAAGGAGGAAACATAATAGTAAACACGATTAATACTATTGGTGTTAAAGTAATTAATAGTAAAGGTCTTGGTGTCAATATTATTAAGGGAGAGGTTAGAGATAAAGATGGAAAAAAAAATAACTGAATTTTCTACAACAAAATATGGATTAAGTAAATTTTTATATAAACCCAGAGATGGGATGAATTATTACGCTGAAATTTTTTTCAAAAACGGAACTAAAGAAAAATATAAATTACCGAAATTTTTACTTGAAGGAGTGACCGTAGGATTAGAGCAAAAAAACAGTAAAGAAATAATTTTATTTCTCACTACTAATAAAAAATCCTTAAATAAATTAGCAAACAAAGAATTTGAACTACTTATTCATAGAGATGGATTATTAAAAAAAATAGATATAAAATTTAATAATGTTGATACTACTTACGCAATTGTTATTAAAAAAGATTTTTTGTTAGATGGTATGAATATTATTACACTAATAGATGATAAGAACAATCCTATATTAGAGAGATTGTATTTTAATTACATTAATCATACTTCACCAAAAGTGAATATTGAGTTCAAGAAAAACGAATTAGATTCCTTAGTTTTTGAAATTGATTTGAAGAAAAAATTTAATGGTTCAATGAATTTGAGTTTTTCGGTTTTGCCTTCAGAGACTTATGCATATATGCAAAATCAAAATATACTGAGCACCTTTAATTTGAAACCCTATGTGAAGGGTAATATTGAGAATCCAGCTTTTTATTTTACTGATTTTGATGAAAGTAAAGCTAAGGAGTTGGATTTACTACTACTCACTCAAGGTTGGAGCCGTTATGAATGGAAAAACCTTAATTCACCTCCAATAGAAAAATATGAATTTGAACAAGGTCTAGATGTCAAAGGAAGGATTAATATGAAAGTAGATATAGATGATAAAGTTATTCTTTTCCCCACTAAGTATCATGCCTCAACTATTTCGAGTATAATGCAAAACAATTTTGAAATATCTAATTTAATTCTAACAAAGGGGGAAAGTTTAAATATTTCACTTTTAAATAAAAATAATAAACTATTGAAACCTAAATTGTATGTAAATACACAGGCTGAATTTGCAGAAGACATATTGGAAACTAACTATTCTACAATTACTACAATTAAGATTAAGGAAGATTTAGTGAGTTATAATGTAGATGATTTTATAGACGAAGGAGCTGTAGAGCTAGGGGAGGTTCTTTTAATTGGTAATAGAAAGAAGAAAGCTGAATCTAATATTTATATAGCATCATATTTGAAAAATAAGGTAACAGAGATAACAGAGGAAATTGCTTTTAATTTTCAATTTATCACAGATATAATTAAATCTAGAGGATACGATGTGAGAGTTGGACTCGGTGCTAAACAATTTGACAGGGTAAGTATTAGAGTGAAAACTGTTCAGTCTCTAATTGGCAATGCAGCATTAACTTTCCCAGAACCAATTATCTATCTAGATGATCAAAGGTTGAGTGACTTTGATGTACTTTATAATGCCCCAACTTCAGACTTTGAAAGTTATTATTTTCAAAAATCGGGTGCTTCAGAAGGAACAAGAGGAGCTGGTGGAGTAATCCGTTTGTATTCCAAACGTGATAATTATAAAAGTAAAAATAGTAGGCCAGAGCAATCATCAGAATATATAGTTGAAAACGGATTTGAGCCCTCTAAAAAATTTTATACGCCTAAGTATAGAGTTTTTGAAAACCCTGCCTTTAAAAAATATGGCATAATTCATTGGGATTCTGATGTAACATTAGAGGCTAATAAAAAGATCAATTTTCGTATATTTAATACAGGTATCAAAAATCTTATTTTTTACTATGAAGGGATGGGGGGAGAATGGTAGTTTAATTTCAGGGAGTCAGGAAATCTCTTTAAATTAGAAAAAAAATAAATTCTTTAAAGCTCACTTTTGTCTAGACCTCAAAGAACCTTAAAACCTCAAAAGATCAATTTTAAAGAAAGTTTTGCTTCTTTAAAGTTCGTGCCTCGCTTTTTTAAGGAAATACGACGGGTGAATCCCTTGTTGTTCTACGCAAATGTTTCTAGCAGAATTATAAATGCAATTTTACCGGTAGTATTATTATGGATTGGAAAAATCATTGTAGATGAGGTCGTGCTTCAAATTGCTGCGGAAACTAAAGACTATGAGCGACTTTGGTTATTTGTGGGAATTGAGTTTGGGCTGGCAATACTTTCAGATCTACTATCCAGAGCAATCGCACTTACCGATGCGCTTTTAGGAGATCAATATTCTATTGATACCTCTGTAAGGATCATCAAAAAAACATCTGAAATAAATCTGGATCAATTAGAAGATTCAGAATTCTATGACAAACTAGAGCGAGCTAGGCAACAAACTACCGGAAGGGTAGGTCTCATGTCTAATATTTTAACTCAAGGACAGGATGTCATTGTAATTGTATCATTAATGGCTGGGGTGGTTGCTTTTGAACCTTGGTTGATAATTCTTCTTATTGTTTCCATAGTTCCAACCATTATAAACGAAATAAAATTTAGCGGTACCAGTTATTCTCTGGCTAGGAGTTGGACTCAGGAACGTAGAGAGCTAGATTATCTAAGGTATGCAGGAGCTAGTGATGTTACTGCTAAAGAGGTGAAATTATTCGGGCTCTCAGATTATCTTGCAACTAGATTTCAAAATCTTTCGAATAAATATTATAAAGAAAGTAAACAGCTTGCAAAACAACGTGCTGCATGGGGCTCATTTTTTAATGTGATTGGAACGGGAGCATATTATGGCGCTTTTGTTTTAATTGTTTTTAGAACCGTGGTTGGTGTATTTAGTTTGGGAGATCTAACTTTTCTTTCAGGATCCTTCAATAGATTGCAAACAAAATTGCAAGGTTTCTTTACTAGGTTTACGGCGATTACAGAAAGTGCCTTATATCTACAAGACTATTTTGAATTTTTAGATCTTAAATTCGACAGATCTGAGGAGGTAACCGGACTTTCCTTACCAAAAAGCATTCAACAAGGATTCACGTTTAAAAACGTAGGATTTAAATATCCTAAATCTGAGCGTTGGGTGATAAGAAATGTCAATTTTGAATTGAAAGCTGGTGAGAAGTTAGCCTTTGTTGGAGAAAATGGCGCAGGAAAAACTACACTTATCAAATTATTGCTTCAGTTTTACGAGCCTACCGAAGGAGAGATATTACTGGATGGAGTTCCGATTAAGAAATATAATCAGCTTCAATATCAGCAATATTTCGGGGTCATTTTTCAAGATTTTGTGAAATTCGAATTAACCTTACGTGAGAATATTGCGATGGGCGAAATAGAGGAGATTGGAAATCAGTCCAGAATAGATAAGGCTGCCGATAAAAGTCTTGCCAATAAGGTGGTATCTGAGTTGCCTGGAGGTTATGATCAGCAATTAGGAAAGCGATTTAAGAATGGAAAAGACCTTTCCGGCGGACAGTGGCAAAAAATAGCTATTGCGAGAGCATATATGAAAGATGCAGAGGTGTTGGTGCTGGATGAACCAACCTCAGCATTAGATGCAAGAGCAGAGACTGAAGCTTTCGACAGATTTATAAAATTAACCGAAGGAAAAACAGCGGTAATCATATCGCACAGATTTAGTACCGTTCGAATTGCAGATCGTATTATGGTATTAAAAGATGGAACCGTTTTAGAAATTGGAACGCATCAGGAATTAATGGAGAACAACAAATTATATACTGAGTTATTCAATCTTCAAGCAGCCGGCTACCAATAATAAATTCTTAAACTATCTAAACGAAAGTTGTGAAATATTTTATTTCAACTTAAAATTTATTGATAATCATTAGTTATTTAACATATTTTTAATAACTTAGAGCATCTTATTAGTGATAAATAAGATTTTTGTTTTTTATACTCCATTTCCCCCGCACATATCCCAAAATTGTTTTCCGTGATACACGGGAATAATCCCCACATTTTAGTTTTAAAAATTAGCACTGATTCTTGATTTTAAAATCTGAATCGGCATTTTATTATAATTAATTAACCAACTAAAATTCAGAGATTATGAAAACCATTAAATTTTTTGCCTTAACAATGTGCTGTTGTTTGTTTGCTTTCAACATGCAATCTCAAGAGGAGTCCAGGTATCAGAGATACTTGATTCATATGGATCCTGTAAAACCATCGATGCAAGGGGAATATGAGAAGACTGCTGCTAAATTTGTGAAAATGTGTAAAGACAATGATTACGATCAGGATTGGATGACCTTAACCACAGAGAATAATGAATATCACTACATTTCTGCTCTAAACAGTTTTTCTGAACTCGATGAAAACCCAATGGCCTCGCTTAGAGATAAAGTTGGTGCTGAAGAATTTGGAAAAGTATTTAAGGAATTTGATAAATGTTACGAAAAGCACACAGATTACATATTATCGCTAGATAAGGAGTTAAGCTATATGCCGGATGGTATGAAAACCATTATCGAAGGGGAGAATTATAGAGAAAACACCAAGTATTATTTTGCTCCGGCAGATATGGATAAAGCCGTGGAAGTAGCTAAAGCTTTTAAGAAATTCTATTCAGATAATAACATGGGCATGCATTATAGATTATACAGGAGTGGGTTAGGAACAGATGGTACCTACTTTTTGGTTGCTGTAGCTGCAAAAGACGCTATGGATATGGAACGTAAAAGTGAAGAAGCTAGAAAAGCGATGGGTTCCAAGGCAGAAGAGTTATTTGGGAACTTAAATAAAATTCTTTTAAAAACCGAAACGATACGAGGATGGATGAGACCAGAGCTATCCTATGTAGCTTCCAAATAATTATTTTTAAATCTGCTCAAATCTTTATTTCATAACCTACACTAACCATCAAACTATTAATTATGAAAAAGATTTTTTACTGGATATTACTACTTCCTTTTTTAGCAATATCTCAAAATGGAAATGACTATATGGTATTTGAATTAGGGATGTTGTCTCCAAAGTTGGATAAGATCTCTCAATTTGAATCTGGTCTTGCAGCCCACAATAAAAAATACCATAAAGATGGACAATATGGGGCTAGAGTTTATTGGATTGGAAACGGAGCCAATACAGGGAAGTATCAATGGGTCATGGGACCTTTGCCTTGGAGCGCATTTGATACCAGACCTGAAAAAGAAGGACATGATGAAGATTGGAACTCTAATGTTCTCCCTTATATGCTTCCAGAGACAGATCAGGTTTATATGAAATTTGAGACTGGACTTTCGAATTTTCCGAAAGATTTTACAATCAATAAATTGTTAGTAGATTATTATGATGTGAAGCCATTTCAAGGACAAAAAGCAATGGCTTTGTTAGAAAAAATAAAAAAAGTGATGACAGATAAATTTCCTGAGGAAACGTTCGGTATTTATACAAATGAATTGCCAAACAGCAAGGATGGAAATGATATCGCTTTTATTTCATTTTTCGAAAAATCGGCATGGATGGGAGAGGACTGGAAGTTTGCCGATAAATATAATGAAGTTCATGGAGCAGGTAGTTTTGATACCTTTCTTAAAGATTGGGAAAATGTAACCCAGGGAAAATACTCTGAAATATGGCATTTTGAACCGGAATTAAGTGGATTATCCGGAATGATAAAATCTGCAGATAGACAAGGGAATTAGATTGTTTATTAGCCAATAAAACCTCCAATTTCAGTTATATGAAGTTGGAGGTTTTATGTGAAAACACATTTTGAACCTACTTATAATTTGTAGCAAATAGCATTTTTCCTAAAATTCTTTCTGAAAATTAGTTGTGGATAATTTTGGATAAATGCTTGTTTTTAAATTTCAGTTAGCCTTAAGGATTAAGTATTTTAGCAAGAATTAAATTGAAATCTTTTGGCAGCCAAAAAACCTAAGCAGACCACTCCGTTAATGAAACAATATAACTCCATCAAGGTGAAATATCCTGATGCGTTATTATTATTTAGAATAGGAGATTTTTATGAAACCTTTGGAGAAGATGCCATTAAAACTGCGAGAATTCTAAACATTGTTCTTACCAAAAGGGGAAATGGGAGTGAAACGGAAACTGCTTTGGCGGGATTTCCGCACCATGCCTTGAATACGTATTTGCCTAAATTGGTGAAAGCCGGTTTACGGGTTGCTATTTGTGATCAATTAGAAGATCCTAAACTCACCAAAACTATTGTAAAGAGAGGAGTTACCGAATTAGTTACTCCGGGTGTTGCTATGAATGATGAGGTGTTAAATAGTAAGACTAATAATTTCTTATGTGCGGTACACTACGGAAAGAAGACTATGGGAATTTCTTTTCTGGATGTTTCAACCGGGGAATTTTTAACTGCGCAAGGTTCTGCGGAATATATAGATAAGCTACTTCAGAATTTTGGACCTAGTGAAGTGTTAATTCAGAAGAATTATAAAAAGGAATTCACCAAAACCTTTGGAGATAGTTTCCACTGTTTTTACCTGGAAGATTGGGTCTTTAAATTGGACTATGCATACGAATCTTTAAATGAGCATTTTAAAACCAAGTCCTTAAAAGGCTTCGGCGTAGATCATTTAGAGGAAGGGATTATTGCTTCAGGTGCTATCTTGTATTATTTAGGGGAAACGCAACATCATAAATTGCAGCATATCGCTTCCTTGAATAGAATTGCTGAAGAAGAATATGTGTGGATGGATCGGTTTACCATTCGAAATCTCGAGTTGTATAATTCCAATGCTCAAAACGCAGTAACGCTTTTGGAGATCATCGATAAGACGATTTCTCCTATGGGCGGAAGGATGATGAAACGTTGGCTTGCGCTTCCACTTAAAAATGCCGAAAAGATTAAAGCGAGGCATCAGGTGGTAAGTTATTTTATTCAGAATAAAACGGAGCTAGAACAACTTCAGAAACAAATAAAAAGAATTAGCGATCTAGAACGCCTAATTTCTAAAGTTGCGACTGGTAAGATATGTCCTCGGGAAGTAATTCATTTAAATAATTCCCTGGACGCCATTTTGCCTATAAAAGAGCTCGCGATGAACTCTAAGGAAGAGTCCTTAAAGGTGCTTGGTGATAAATTGCAAAGTTGCGAGGTTTTAAGAACCAAGATCAGTGCGATGTTGCATGAAGAGGCTCCGGTAAATATTGTAAAAGGGAATACCATCGCGAAGGGATATCATACCGAGTTAGATGAGCTTCGAAATTTAGCTTTTTCGGGTAAGAGCTATTTAAATGATATGTTGGATCGCGAGTGTAAAGCTACAGGAATCACATCTCTCAAAATAGGGAGCAATAATGTATATGGGTATTATATAGAAGTTCGAAATAGCCATAAAGATAAGGTGCCAGAGGAATGGACCAGAAAGCAAACTTTAGTAAATGCCGAACGGTATATTACTGAAGAATTAAAAGAATATGAAGGTAAAATCCTTGGGGCAGAGGAGAAGATTTTGCATTTAGAACAGGAATTGTTTGCTGGTTTGGTAGACTGGTTAAGAGATTATATTAACCCTGTGCAGCAAAATGCGCGGTTAATTGGTCAGTTAGATTGTTTGTCATCGTTTGCACAACAAGCGATTTTGGAAAATTACAACAAGCCGGAAATCGATGATTCTACCGAACTGGATATTAAGAATGGAAGGCATCCTGTTATAGAAAAGCAATTGCCACATGGGGAACAATATGTTACCAATGATGTGTTTTTAGATAGAGAAACGCAGCAAGTGATTATGATCACAGGGCCCAACATGAGTGGTAAATCGGCTATTTTAAGACAAACTGCGCTTATTGTACTACTGGCACAAATGGGAAGTTTTGTACCGGCAGAAAGTGCGAGAATAGGTTTGGTAGATAAAATTTTTACCAGAGTAGGAGCGAGTGATAACATCTCTATGGGCGAATCTACTTTTATGGTAGAAATGAACGAGACAGCTAGTATTCTTAATAACCTTTCTGAACGCAGTTTGGTGCTATTAGATGAAATTGGTAGAGGAACAAGTACGTATGACGGAATTTCTATCGCCTGGGCCATTACAGAATATCTACATGAACACCCTACGCATGCAAAGACCCTTTTTGCAACACATTACCATGAGTTAAACGAAATGGGCGATACTTTTGCTCGTATCAAGAATTATAATGTCTCTGTAAAAGAATTAAAGGATACAGTTTTATTTCTTCGGAAATTGATTCCCGGAGGAAGTGCACATAGTTTTGGAATTCATGTAGCAAAAATGGCAGGGATGCCACAACAGGTGATAGGTAGAGCGAATAAGATCTTAAAGAAGTTAGAGAAATCCCATAAAATGGAAGATTCCGGAGAAATTTTAAAAAATTCTGCGGAACAGGAAATGCAATTAAGTTTTTTTAATTTGGACGATCCTTTGTTGCAAGAATTAAAAGAAGAGTTGTTGCATATTGATATTGATACACTTACGCCAATTGAAGCTTTAATGAAGCTTAACGAGATTAAGCGAATGTTATCTGGGAAACAAAAAGCGAATATTTAAACACGGTAAATATTCTAAAAAATCCTTTGGTATTATAAGAATTGTTTTAAATTTGCAACCGCAATAAGGAATTATTGCTGCTCCGGGAAACTGGAAATGTTCTTACAAATCGCGAAAATAGCTCAGCTGGTAGAGCGCCACCTTGCCAAGGTGGAGGTCGCGGGTTCGAATCCCGTTTTTCGCTCAGATAGAGCGAAAAAATCGCTTTATATAAAAATCCACGCTCGGATGGTGGAATTGGTAGACACGTTGGACTTAAAATCCAATGATCAGCAACGGTCGTGCGGGTTCAAGTCCCGCTCCGAGTACAAAAACCCTCTTTATCTTTATGATTTAGAGGGTTTTTTGATTTTATCACTTTCCCCGCTTGCTCCCCAGAATTTTAGTTTTCCCATTGCCTTTTTTTAACCCTTTATAATGTCTTAAAATTTCCCGAACCCTTCGAAGAATGTAATCTTTATGATTAATCAATGTCAAAACTTTATATGTCCCCTAACATAATTGATTGATAGAATGTGTTAGTTTTGATAGAATTCAATAGGCACAATACAGAAAACCGACTTAAAACTAGGTAGAAAAAGGATTGTGGGCAACATCAGTTCCTAGGGAAGTATCAGTTTAAAATTGATGTTTTAGGTGTCAAATAATAATAAGACAAAGTCGAAACGAAAACTTTTCTGAGATTATTATTTCCAAAAGAGTTGGTATTAATGGACGCAATAGGGTTGGAGAGATTTTATAGGATGAGCAAATATCATTTTCAAAATTGATATTTAAAAGGAATCGTCGAAATAAGAACTTAAAATCAAAACATATGAAAGCTATACAAATAAAAAAAATACGGGGAGATTAAAGAAGGATTGGCTATTGAGGATGTAAGTAAGCCAACATATAAGGACAAGGATATTTTAGTAGCGGTCAAAGCAGCTTCATTAAACCCTATCGATTACAAATTGGTACAGGGCAAACTAAAAGATATGGTACCGTTAAACCTACCCGTGACCATAGGTTATGATGTGAGTGGTGTGGTGGTTGAAAAAGGTGCAGGTGTTAGCGACTTTGAAATTGGTGATGAGGTATACGCTAGAGTACCACAGGAACAAATGGGTAGTGTAGCAGAATTTGTGACAGTACAAAGTGATCTGGTTGCAAAAAAACCGGAAAATATTTCTTTTGAGCAAGCCTCCGGATTACCCTTAACGGGACTTACAGCAATCCAAGCCCTAGAAAAAGTTGAAATCAGAGAAAATGATAGAATTCTTATTCATGCCGGCTCTGGCGGGGTAGGGAGTTTTGCTATTCAATATGCAAAAGAGAAAGGCGCTATAGTTTATACCACTACAAGTACTAAAAATGTAGACTGGGTTAAAGCTTTGGGAGCCGACCGAGTAATTGATTATACTAATGAGGATTATAAAGAAGTTGCCAATAATCTGGATATCGTTTTTGATACGTTGGGAGGGGATTACACCTTCGATGCTTTTGAAATTATTAAAGATGGAGGAAGAATCACTACGATAGTTGGCCCGCCAGACGGAGAAACAGCAAAGCAAATGGGTATGACAGATTATAAAATGCCTGAAAAATTATCTGAATTGATCAAAGAGAAATCTGCTATTTATAAACTTACATGGATGCAGCCTAATGCAAAACAACTCAATGAGATCAAAACTATGGTTGAAGATGGAGCTATAAAACCAATAGTAGATCTAATTTATCCTTTTGAAGATGGAATTGACGCTTATGAATATCTAGCTACGGGAAAAGCAAAAGGAAAAGTAATCATAAGTCTGGCTGATTTATTCTAAAGATTAACATTATGAAAAAGAAAGAAACTTACCCAAAATCATTTTCCCATATTGGAATTACGGTGCCTGATATAAAGAGGGCAGTCAAGTTTTATGAAGATGTCATGGGATGGTATATTATCATGCAACCTTCTACCGTGAAAAAAGAAAAAGATACTGCGATTGGACAAATGTGTATTGATGTTTTTGGAGAAGATTGGGAAGAATTTGAAATCGCCCATATGTCTACCTCAGATGGAATTGGTATCGAACTGTTTTCTTTTCCCCATGGCGTAAAAGAAGCTCCGGAATTCAACCCATTTAATACCGGACTGTTCCATTTTTGTGTTCAGGATCCAAATATTGAAGATCTAGTAGATAAGATTGTTTCTTTAGGAGGAAAACAGCGAATGCCTATCCGGGAATACTATCCTAACGATAAACCTTTTAAAATGTGTTATGTTGAAGATCCATTCGGAATAGTGTTTGAGATTTACACACATAGTTACGAAATGACTTATTCTTCAGGTGCTTATGAAAAATAAAAACCAATACACTCTATTGCTTAAAAGCAATAGAGAATTCTATCTCAAAAATTGAGATTGGTACATAAATAAGTAAGTAATTTGGCTTACAGGAAAGTCTCCCGCTTCGAGTACAAAAACCCTCTTTAACCTCAGGTTTTAGAGGATTTTGTGTTTTTAAAATTTTGACTTTTTATAATCTTCTCGCAAAACTCCATACTCATAACAATCTGCCCACCCGGATTTCAAAGGTAAGTGTTGCCGCTTGTGTCCTTCTCTAATCATTCCTGCTTTCTCCAATACTTTAACAGAGCCAATGTTTTCTGAAGCACAACCTGCTTCTATTCGGTGTAACTTTAAGCTATTAAATCCAAAATGAATGACTTCATTTAGAGCCTCTGTTGCAAAACCTTGACCCCAAAATTCGGGAAGCAACTTATACCAGACCTCTCCAATCTCATATTTCTTGTTGCCTAAATTCAAGGCGATCAACCCGATGTTTTGCTCATTGTGTTTAATACAAAAAGTGAATTTTTGGGTTGCTTCTTTTTCATTTTCTGAAACCATTTCATTCAAAATAACTTTGGTTTCCTCAATATTTTTAGGGATTCCTAGAGTGTTATAGAAATCCACTTTTGGATTGGAAAGTAAACGATGGACAAAACTTATTTCCTCACTTGTCAATGGAGCTAATTTTAAACGTTTTGTATTGAGTTGATAGGTGTTCATTAAAGAGTTTTGTGTTACAGATAGGCAATATGAAAACGTTCAATTTACAATTAAACTTTTTCATATTGATTAAGATCTATTGTCTACCTTAAATTAGAGAAGCGTTTTAAAACACACTTGGTTAAGAAACAAAAAAACCGCTCTGTGGCGGTTTTAGTACTGTAGTAAATAATAATTAGTTTAGATCATCTGCGGCTTCTTCACCGTTTACATCATCAGTTTTATGAACTTCTTCGTCTATCTCTTTTACCACTTTTTCGGCTCCTTCTTCAATTTTCTTTGCGGCTTTTTTGGTATTAGTTTCAATATCTTCTCCAATAGACTCTAAAGCCTCTTCGGTTTTTTCTTGAGTAGTCTCTCTACAAGAAATTACTGTTGTTGCCATTGTAGCAAGCATCAAAATTAAAATCAATTTTTTCATATCAATTATTTAAAGGTTTAAACTAAAAAAAAGCCATCTCAATAAATTCAGATGGCTTTAGAATATTAATGTAAAAAAAGACTACATGTCGTCGTCTCCGTTAACATCATCAGTTCCATTAATTTCTTCTTCAACTTCAGTTTCAACGTTTTCAGCAGCAGCCTCAACATCGTTTTCCATGTCGTCCATGTCATCAGCAACATCATCTGCAGCATCTTCCATGTCGTCAGCAGCATCTTCCATAGCGTCTTCTGTTTTTTCTTCTGTTGTTTCTCTACAAGAATAGATTGATAAAGAGAATACAGCAGCTAATAATAATAAGGATAATTTTTTCATTGTAAAATGTGTTTAATTAGTTGAACAGCAAATTTAAACTATTTTTTAATTTTGCCAAGAACTCTTTTCAGTTAAATATTTCCAATATCTTTTTGGTACATGCTGAAGGTGTAATTTCATATTTTTTCTAGATTTAATATTAGTGCTTTTAAAATATTCCTGCCATAACTTTTGAAAATCTATTTCGGAAGTGCTGTAAATACTGGTGTTTGCTGAATTCAAATGTTCGTTAGATTTAAAATTTAAATTTATATAACTGGTTTCCTGTAAGTTATAAAATAAGCCAAAATTTCTCTTTAAGTCGTAAATAATCCATTTTTGATCGGCATATCTGCTTTCAAAATGCTTTAAAATAATCGGTAAAACGTTAAAATCTGGTTCTATAGAAGCAAAAAAGATGTCATCTTTAGTTAATTGAAATCTAACAAAAGCTTCCATACGGTGTTTTTCTCTACTCACCATTTTTGAGGTTTGACTAATCTTTAAAACAATGGGATTTCCAAAGTCCTTTCTGCTGAATTTTTCTTCTTTAAATACCAGTTTTATATATTGAAGTAAAAGCAATTCAATACCTTCCAATTCACTCAAAAATGTAAAAAAAATTTGTCTACATCCTATTGCAGAAACCTTTCTTTTTAAACCTAATGCTACCCTTTTCGCTTCCTCTAAGTTTGTTTGTATACTTAAAGCTTTTGCAAACATATTTCTCTGGGTAGTTGATTCAGTATAAATTCCAACCACATTGAGTTTTTGTTCAAAGGTTGAAAAAACACAGCTTAGAAATCCCTTGTACGACCCATCATAAATTAAAATTGTTTCTTCTTTCATCAATTAAAAAGACTTAATTGTGTGCTATAATCTTTTCTGAATTTACTTGTGGAATCCTGAAGGATCATTCCTTTTATTTGAAGGCTGGAAAGATCTCTCCTCTCAAAACTATTAGAATCACAGGTGATAAAGTATTTTGCTCGATTATAAGCGATTCCAATCTTCCTGAGATGATCCCAATTTAGTTTTCTATATTTTCTTGCTTCAACGATCTTATGAACAGATTTGAGTCCAATACCGGGCACTCTCGCAATAAGCAATTTATCTGCCTTATTAATATCTAGAGGAAATAGTTCCCTATTTCTTAGGGCCCAACTTAATTTTGGATCTATATCCAAATCTAAATTTTGATTTTCATTATTTAGTAACTCCCGAATGTCAAATCCATAAAACCGAAGCAACCAATCGGTTTGGTAGAGTCTGTTTTCTCGCAGTAATGGAACAGGACTTCCCAGGGCAGGAAGCCTGGTGTCATTGGCTACAGGGATATACCCGGAATAATATACCCTTTTCATCTTGAATTTTTTATAATAATAGGCCGCAGAATACATTACATCCCGATCACTTTCTCCTGTGGCGCCAACAATCATTTGTGTGCTTTGGCCTGCAGGAGCGTATTTTGGGGTGCTCTTTATTAGCTTCTTTTCGCTTTTGTATATCTGAATACTATTTTTAACCGCTTCCATCGGTTTTATAAAATCTTCATGCTTTTTATCTGGTGCTAATAATTTTAATCCCGAAACTGTAGGGATTTCGATATTTACAGAAAGTCTGTCAGCATACAATCCGGCTTCCTGCATCAATTCGTCGCTTGCTCCGGGAATGGATTTTAAATGAATATATCCATTGAAATTTTCTTCCAGTCTCAATTTTTTGGCAACTTGGACTAAACGTTCCATCGTATGATCTGGACTTTTAAATATTCCGGAACTAAGAAATAAGCCTTCAATATAATTTCTACGGTAAAAATTCATGGTAAGGCTAACTACCTCTTCAATTTTAAAAGCTGCTCTTTTAATATCATTGCTCTTACGAGTTACACAGTAGGCACAATCAAAAATGCAATAGTTGGTTAAAAGAATCTTCAGCAAAGAAACACATCTGCCATCCTCTGTATAACTATGGCAAATTCCTACACCATCGCTATTTCCCAATCCACCTTTATTAGCGCGCTTGCTCCCACTACTGGAGCAGGAAATATCATATTTCGCGGCATCTGCCAGAATATTTAATTTTTCTTTAATTCTTTCAAAAGACATAGATGTATATTTTGAAATAAAAATATGGATTAATTCCATTAAATAGGAAATAATCCATATTAAAATTAATGTTTTTGATTAAATTTTAAACAATAGAGTAGTGTTTAAGTAAAAACACCCCAAAGCATCGCCTTGGGGGTTTATATTTGATTAAAAAAAGTGTTTTTTTTTACATACTCTCGATCTGTGCTTCCACTTCGGCTTTAGTTCCTTTAAAGGTTTTTACTTTTACATCGGTCTTACCATCTTCAATAGTGGTAGTTCTAACTTCGGCAAAGGTTTCATCTCCTTCAGTAGTCATTCGAACTTCAACTTCTTTAGTTTTGGAATTCTCTACCCCTGAAATATTGATTATTTCAGCTTGATCAACTGAATTATCGATGTCGCCAATGTTATGTCCTCCTAATATTGGTGCTATTACAAGACCAATTAAGCAAGTAAGCTTTATTAATATATTCATAGATGGTCCGGAAGTATCTTTAAATGGATCTCCAACGGTATCTCCGGTTACAGCAGCTTTATGAGCATCAGAGCCTTTATAGGTCATCTCACCATTAATTAAAACTCCTGCTTCAAAAGATTTTTTAGCATTGTCCCAAGCGCCACCCGCGTTGTTCTGGAAAATAGCCCAAAGTACTCCGCTTACCGTGACTCCGGCCATATATCCTCCGAGCATTTCGGCAATTGCAAGATTATCCATTCCAAAGATCATCGGAATAAAAGCGATGGCCAATGGAAATCCTATAGTTAATAACCCGGGTAACATCATCTCTCTTAAGGATGCTTCGGTAGAAATAGCCACACACTTATCGTATTGTGGTTTTCCGGTTCCTTCCATAATTCCTGGAATATCTCTAAACTGACGTCTAACTTCCTGTACCATTTCCATCGCAGCTTTTCCAACGGCATTCATGGCTAAGGCAGAAAATACCACCGGAATCATTCCACCCACAAATAGCATCGCCAATACAGGAGCCTTAAAGATGTTGATTCCTTCAATTCCTGTAAAGGTTACGTACGCCGCGAATAAGGCTAAAGAAGTTAATGCTGCAGAGGCAATTGCAAAACCTTTTCCAGTTGCGGCAGTGGTATTCCCTACAGAGTCTAAAATATCTGTTCGTTCTCTTACTATAGGATCTTGTTCACTCATTTCAGCAATACCACCGGCATTATCAGAGATAGGTCCGAAGGCATCGATTGCTAGTTGCATAGCGGTTGTTGCCATCATTGCTGAAGCGGCTAATGCAACTCCATAAAATCCTGCAAACGCATACGAAGCCCAGATGGCACTTGCGAATAATAAAATTGAAGGAAACGTAGAGATCATCCCTGTTGCCAATCCTGCAATAATATTAGTTCCTGCACCGGTACTAGACTGTTGAACGATCTTCAGAATCGGTTTTTTACCTAATCCTGTATAATATTCGGTTACTGATGAAATTGCTCCACCAACTATAAGTCCGATAATGGTGGCACCAAACACACGCATGGAAGATATTTCTTTTAAACCTTCACCAAAGAATTCCATTTGCATCGTTGCCGGAAGCATCCATTTTACCAAAGCAAAACAAGATAATGCTACTAAAGCTATAGACACCCAGTTTCCGATATTTAGAGCGCCCATTACTTGCGATTCTTTAGCATCATTACTGCTAATTTTAACCAGCATGGTACCAATCATAGAGATGATGATTCCTGCTCCGGCGATCGCCATTGGTAACAACACCGGGCCAATTCCGCCAAAAAGATCGTCGATATTTCCACCCATATCCTTGATCACATAATTCCCAAGAACCATCGCTGCGAGTACTGTTGCAACATAAGAACCAAAAAGATCGGCTCCCATACCTGCTACATCACCAACATTGTCTCCAACATTATCTGCAATAGTTGCCGGGTTTCTAGGATCGTCTTCGGGAATTCCTGCTTCAACTTTACCAACAAGATCTGCGCCCACATCGGCAGCTTTGGTGTAAATTCCTCCACCTACACGCGCAAATAAGGCGATAGATTCAGCTCCAAGAGAGAATCCGGCAAGGGTTTCCAATACAATGGTCATATCTGCTGTGGATGTCCAAACCCCTCCCATAAAGTAATGAAAGAATAATATAAAGAAAGATGTTAGACCTAATACTGCAAGTCCTGCCACTCCAAGTCCCATTACGGTTCCACCACCAAAAGAGACTCCTAAGGCATTAGGCAAACTGGTTTTGGCAGCTTGTGTAGTTCTAACGTTTGTTTTTGTTGCTATTTTCATCCCCATATTTCCTGCTAAGGCAGAGAAAAATGCTCCAAAAATAAATGCGATTACAATAAGCCAATGTGTAGTTGGTACAAAAAAGGAAACTGCCGCAAGAGCAACACTTACTATAATCACAAAAATGGTAAGTAACTTATATTCGGCATTTAGAAAGGCGAGGGCACCTTCATAAATATGATCTGAAATTTCTTTCATTTTTCCGTCACCGGCGTCTTGTTTTAAGACCCAGGACCTTTTCATCCACATATAAACAAGGCCAATCAAAGCCAGAACAATTGGGGCATAGATAATCATTGATTCCATAGAGATAGTTAAATATTAGTTAATGTCCGCTAATGTAACAAAATCAATGATAAATAAAAAAGCGATAACTTTTTAGGGTTATCGCTTTTAATTATTCAATATTTATAAGAAAACATTCCACTATATTCCGAATCTCTCCTTGTCTCCTTCGTAATTCTTATATCTCTCTATACATTGTTTGATAATTTCTTTCGCTTCATCAGCATTTCCCCATCCACCAACATCAACTTTCTTTTTCTCAAGATCTTTATAAACTTTAAAGAAATGCTCGATTTCTTTAAGTAAGTGACCATTGACATCATCCAGATCATTTAATCTATTCCAGATAGGATCTGAAACCGGTACACATATAATTTTCTCATCTGGTCCTTTTTCATCTGCCATATGGAAAACTCCAATAGGTTTCACTTCCATTACAATCCCCGGAAAGGTTGGTTCTGCAACCAATACCAATACATCTAAAGGGTCACTGTCCAATGCTAGCGTGTTAGGAATAAATCCGTAATCTGCAGGGTACATCATAGAGGAAAAGATCATTCGGTCGTACCGAACTTTCTTCAATTCAAAATCGTACTCATATTTGTTTCTACTCCCTTTTGGGATCTCTATTAATACATCAAAAGTCTCTGACATTATCTTTCTTTTTTGTTCAAATTTTTCAGGCGGCAAATATAGTAATTTATCCTCTTACAGAGCATATTAAAATTGAAATCCGAAGGAAGCCGTCACTCCAAACGATCTCGCATCTTCATTATCGAAATAATTCCCTCTAAAATGGGCATCGATTCTTAGGAATTTAAAAATGTTTCCAACCCCAACACTATACTCCCAATAAGGATCTGAATCTGGTGCGATAAGCGGTAATCCTGAAGCATCTAAACTTTTATTCTCTTCAGAAATTTCTCCATAAACTCCTCGAATTCCAATAATCTCTCTTAAATTTAGATCTCGTAGCAATGGGATTCTGGAAAATAATCTTCCATTAAAATTGTGTTCAAGATGGGCAGCGGCATACGTGTCGGTAACAAATTCGTAAAAATTAAGTAGCGGAAAAGTGTTATATAAAGCGAAATACGTTTGATTCCCCGGTACTACGCTTAATAAACCTAACGGAACTTCTCCAAAGGTTTTTCCTGCTTCTATACTAACGTTTGCTCTTCCGAAGCCTCCTACCAATAAGGGTTGGTTATAAAAAAATTGGATTTTCTTGTAATTAAAATCACTTTCAAATATATCTTTTACCCCCAGACTATAATTTAAAAAGAGCGTTGGAAAATCGCCTCCGTTAATAATATTTCTATCCACCCCAAAACCAGTAGTTTCTCTTCTCGGAGTATACGTGAAGATTGTAGAAATTTCAGTTTGATTTATTTCTGAATCTATTTGAGTAAGCGCTTCATCTGTATAAAAGTCCAGACTAAAAGTAGGAGAGGCCGGTTTTAATATTCTATAAGATCCAGCTAGTCTAAAAGTGAAATTTTTAATGGGTTCTATCTCAAGACTTACCACAGATAGGTTAATGGAACTTAACTTATCATTATCTCCCACATTAATTAAAGATGAGGAAGCTAAACTTCTTCCAAGCACATCGGTAGTATTTGTAAGGCTCGTTCCCAACTGCTCGATATCGCGTCTGTTTCCGGCAGAAACTATAATCCTCATTTTTTTATCCAGTAAGAGCTTTCCGGCAATCCCATATTTAAATTGTTTGTCTTTAAAGCCATAAGCGCCATAACCTTCAATCCTCCATGGGTCATTCTGATTGAAATAGGTTCGTCCTCCGCCCCTTAACCTCCATCCTTCTACATCATTGAATCCTAAGGTGGTGTAAATTGGGCCATAGTCGAAACCATCGAATTCCAAATAACCGGTGGATAGGGTAGTGGTTAAGTTATATAAGCGTTTAAAGGCCTTTACGGTTTGCAGGGTGTCCAGCATTTTATAGACGCCTCGTTCATCCCCATTTAGTTCTTCCAATCGATTCTTTTGCCAAAATTCATCATCTCTATTATAGACTTCCTCCTTAAAATCGATTACTCGGGTATCGTAAAACCGTAATGGTTTTTTGTTGTCGAACACGTATTCGTTATAAAGCACCGTTCTTTTTCCATAAATTCCTCGTGCGGACTCTTTATCTCTAAGTGAAAAATCTACCTGAAAAAAGTCTCTAGTAATTAAGAAAATAGAATCGTTTAAAACATCGAATTCCTGTTCTATGTAAACACCTTTTACCCAGTTTACATTGGCATCTTCTGCCATTTCTAAATTTATCTTCTTTACCGCCCAAGTAGTGTCGTTTACCCAAAAATCACCTTTAAAGGTCAATTCATTTTTTCGTCTTGGATAATACCGAATCTTATAACACCATTTATCGCCAATAAAAGAACTGTCGGTTAAAACGTAATTGTAGTTATTTATACCGGTTGTAGAAAGCGGACTTATAAAGCTCTTATCGAAAAATTTAAGGTAATTCTCGTAAATATCTATTTCTGAATAAATGTCCTTTACTGAAGAAATTAAAAGCTGATTATTACTGAAGCCGGAATTTTTGTTTCCAAGAAGTTCCTCCTTAGTCTTCCCGGATTTTTTGTCTCCATATACTTTTGAAATGGCTTCGTTTAGAAAAATTGGTAAGTAGGTTTTACCGGTAACTCTATTGGTATCTAAATCCTTAAATATAAATTCCATTCCGTTAAAAATGGGACTATTAATTAAGGCGCTATCTATTTTATTAAGATCGAATTCCAGTTTTTCATATTTCCTGTATTCGTACTGATTGAATTTCTTTACACCATTCTGCCTTTTGTTTTCCCAGATCTTTCTTAGGATATCCAAAGCCGGATTGTTTTTTTTGGAAGTTTTCCCTTGATAGATCATCACTTCTCCCAGAGATTCGGTCATCTCTTTTAAAATGATCTTCAGATTCAAATTATTACCTTTTTTAAGTGGTAAAACTAAAGTTTGATAACCAACATAAGAGAATTCTACATTGGGTTGATCTTGGGTAGATGTTAAATAAAAAGAACCGTTCTCTGTAGTTGTAGTTCCTTCAGAAGAACTTAAAAAAATAACATTGGCAAAAGGAATTGGAGTATCTGTTTCGTCTACAACAGTTCCGCTAATTCTGGTTTGTGACCATCCTTGAAAAACAGTAATTATAATAAAGACTAAATAAAGGGTATGTTTCATATTTGGGCACAAAAAAGCTCCATCTAAAAAGATGGAGCCGCAAAGATATGTCTATAAGATTACTTGTAAAGCACCTTTTTCACAGCTTTAACAACATCTTCACTATTAGGTAACCAGTTTTTTAATAATTCTGGAGAATAGGGAGCTGGAGTATCTGCTGTATTTATTTTTATAATTGGAGCGTCCAGATAGTCAAATGCTTTTTCCTGAACTTGATAGGTGATCTCTGTAGCAACATTCCCAAACGGCCATGCTTCTTCTAAAATCACTAATCTATTGGTCTTTTTAACCGATTTAAATATAGCCTCGTAATCCATAGGTCTTACGGTACGTAAGTCTATAATTTCACAAGAAATTCCATCTTTTTCAAGTTCATCTGCTGCCTTGTAGGCCTCTTTAATGATCTTTCCAAAAGATACAATAGTAACATCTGTCCCTTCTCTTTTAATATCTGCAACACCAATTGGAATTACATACTCTTCTTCAGGTACTTCTCCTTTATCGCCATACATTTGCTCACTTTCCATAAAGATCACAGGGTCGTTGTCTCTAATAGCCGCTTTCAACAAGCCTTTTGCATCGTAAGGATTAGAAGGCACAATCACTTTTAATCCTGGGCAATTTGCGTACCAGCTTTCAAAAGCTTGAGAGTGGGTTGCTGCCAATTGTCCAGCAGAACCAGTAGGTCCTCTAAAAACAATAGGAATATTAAATTGCCCACCACTCATCTGGCGCATTTTTGCTGCATTGTTAATAATTTGATCGATTCCAACCAAAGAGAAGTTAAAGGTCATGAACTCTATAATAGGTCTATTTCCATTCATAGCGCTTCCAATTCCAATTCCGGAGAATCCAAGTTCAGAGATCGGTGTATCTATTACTCGATCTGGCCCAAATTCATCCAACATGCCTTTAGATGCTTTGTAGGCACCATTATATTCTGCTACTTCTTCACCCATCAAATAAATAGTATCGTCTAAGCGCATCTCCTCGCTCATGGCTTGCTGAATAGCTTCTCTGAATTGAATTGTTTTCATTCTTTATGTCTATACTGTTAAATGTATCGCTTTAAAAAGCAAAAATAGTAATTCACAAAAGTTTATGGCGCATCTTACTGCTAAAAAATTTATTATGCACGCATAGTAAAATCTATAGAAATTTACCTATCTTCGTGTCCACGAAAAAAAAATCATTTAAAAAGAAAATATAGATGAAAATATTAGTGTGTATAAGTCACGTACCAGACACTACTTCGAAGATTAACTTTACAGATAATAATACTCAATTTGATACCAATGGAGTGCAATTTGTAATTAATCCGAATGATGAATTTGGTCTTACCCGTGCTATGTGGTTTAAAGAAAAACAAGGAGCTTCCGTAGATGTTGTAAATGTTGGAGGTGCTGAAACTGAACCAACCTTACGTAAAGCTTTGGCAATTGGTGCCGATAATGCAATTAGAGTAAACACTCAAGCTACAGATGGTTTCCAGGTTGCTAAACAATTGGCAAATGTTGCAAAAGAAGGTGGATACGATCTTATTATTGCGGGACGTGAGTCTATAGACTATAATGGAGGAATGGTTCCCGGGATGTTAGCTGCTTTATTGAATGCTAACTTCGTAAATACTTGTATAGGACTTGAAGTTGATGGAGCCGAAGCTAAAGCGGTTAGGGAAATAGATGGTGGAAAAGAAACTGTGAGTGCTAAATTACCTTTGGTAATTGGTGGTCAAAAAGGTTTGGTTGAAGAAAGTGATCTTAGAATTCCTAATATGAGAGGAATCATGATGGCCAGAAAAAAACCTTTAAATGTTGTAGAGCCGGTAGAAGCTACTGCACAAACAACAGCAGAGAAATTCGAAAAACCTGCTCCTAAAGGTGCTGTAAAATTAGTAGATCCGGATAATTTAGATGAGTTGATACAATTGCTTCATACAGAGGCTAAGGTGATCTAATTACTTGTTGAAGGCTTTAAGAGAGCCGGAAAGAAGTAAAGAATTTAATATCCACATCAAATAAAAATAAAAAACATGTCAGTTTTAGTTTATATAGAATCAGAAGAAGGAAAGTTTAAAAAAGCATCTTTAGAAGTAGCTTCCTATGCAAAAGGCGTTGCTAACATGCTTGGCACTACTGTTACAGCTGCTACATTTAATGCTGAAGACGTTTCAGAACTTGGAACTTATGGAGTAGACAAGGTTTTGAAGATCAATAATTCAAAATTAAAAGATTTTAATGCGGAAGCTTATGCTGATGCTTTAAAGCAAGCGGCAGATAAAGAAGGTACTAAGGTGGTAGTTTTAAGCCAAAGTGCAAATAGTAAATATTTAGCGCCACTTTTAGCAGTACATTTAAATGCCGGCTACGCTTCAAACGTAGTTTCTCTTCCGGAAAGTGCTACCTCATTTGTGGTTAAAAGAACAGCTTTTACAAATAAAGCTTTCAGCTTCACAAATATTTCAACAGATATAAAAGTTGTTGGAATCTCCAAAAATGCCTTCGGTTTAAAAGAAGCTCAAGGTGCAGCAACCGCTGAAGATTTTTCTCCAAATTTATCTGAAGAAGATTTTTCAGTAAATGTTGTTAGTGTAGATAAGGCAAAAGATAAAGTGACAATTGCAGATGCAGAGATTGTTGTTTCCGGTGGTCGAGGACTTAAAGGTCCGGAAAACTGGGGGATGATTGAAGATCTTGCCGAAACTTTAGGTGCAGCAACAGCATGTTCTAAGCCGGTGAGTGATATGGGTTGGAGACCTCATAGTGAGCACGTTGGACAAACAGGAAAGCCTGTTGCATCAAACTTATATATAGCAATTGGAATTTCCGGCGCTATCCAACATTTGGCAGGGATTAACTCTTCTAAAGTAAAAGTTGTTATTAATAATGATGCGGAAGCGCCGTTCTTTAAGGCAGCGGATTATGGAGTTGTTGGTGATGCCTTCGAAATTGTGCCGAAACTAAATGAAAAACTAAAAGAATTTAAGGCTAAAAACGCATAATTTTTTTAACTTGCGAGCATTGAAAGGGCTTTCTAAATCTGGTATTTTGTCCTTATTTAGAAAGCCTTTTTTAATTATTGGTATATGAGCCTAATACGCCTTAATATAAAAGGAATATCTTATAGTCAAACCCAAAACGGCGCCTACGCACTTATTTTAAGTGAAGTAGACGGGGATCGAAAACTCCCAATCGTTATTGGAGCCTTTGAGGCACAGTCTATAGCCATAGCGCTAGAAAAGGAAATTAAACCTCCGCGCCCTCTCACTCACGATCTTTTTAAGAATTTTTGCGACAGATATGCAATCACTATTAAACAAGTGATCATTCATAAACTCGTGGATGGTGTGTTTTATTCCAGTTTAATTTGCGAAAGAGATAAAGTTGAAGAGGTGATAGATGCCAGAACCAGTGATGCTATTGCATTGGCACTACGATTTAATGCTCCTATTTTTACTTATAAAAACATCTTAGATAAAGCCGGGATATTTTTGAAAGGGGAATCTGGATCTTTAACTCCTTCTACGGCCAAAGAACAAGCGCAGGTAGACGATATACTTGCAGAAAATGTTGAACCTGAAGGGGCAGATTATAAAAAAAATGTCCTTAAAAGAACTTGAAGATCTACTCGCTCAAGCAGTTAAGAATGAAGATTATGAAAAGGCAGCCAGAATTAGAGACGAGATTTCCAAAAGAAAATAAGTAGTTATTTATGAAGAAATACTGGTGTTGCCTGTTCTTTGTTTTATTCGGAATTATTACCGCTCATTCCCAAACAATATCAAAATCCTGGACTTTTCAGTCTGCAAACGATACTACTCAAACCCTTTCTGGATTCTCTTCTGAAGATAAAATGACCCTAGATAATGGGAGTTTTACAATTAGTGATGAAGAAGGATCAGAGATAAAAGCGCAAGGAGATTATCTATATCAGAAGAACCTATTGGTATTCTTTTATAATCAACCTACAGGAGATTCTATAAAAAAATTCAAAATATCAGAATTAACCGAAGAATCCCTTCAGTTATCAGATAATTCAAACACTTATACATTTAGCGAAACGCCTTTATTAATAGAAGAGGTTATCCCTGTAAACACCGATAAACAGATGATTCCTAGTGGCGGAATCACTTTCAACAGTATTTCCAGAGGTGTTTTAGGAATGGTTTCGTTACTACTCATTGCTTTTATATTTAGTAGCAGTAGAAAATCTATTAACTGGAAGACTGTTCTTATTGGATTGGGCGCTCAACTTTTACTAGCCATTGGAGTTTTAAAAATAACAGTAGTTAAAAATGTTTTTGAATTTGTAGGAAAGATATTCGTTTTGATTCTTGATTTTACAAGAGCAGGAAGTGAATTTCTTCTTGGAGGAATGATGAATGTAGAAAGCTTCGGATTTATATTTCTATTCCAAGTACTTCCAACGATTATCTTCTTTTCGGCATTAACTTCAGTATTATTTTATCTTGGAATCATCCAGATTGTGGTAAAAGGAATGGCAAAGGTTTTAACCAAGATCATGGGGATTTCCGGAGCAGAGAGTTTAAGTGTTGCCGGAAATATCTTTTTAGGACAAACCGAAGCTCCCTTAATGATAAAAGCATATTTAGAACGAATGAACCGTTCTGAAATGTTGCTAGTGATGATTGGTGGTATGGCTACAGTTGCCGGTGGAGTATTGGCAGCCTATATAGGATTTCTTGGGGGTGACGATCCCGAGCTCAGATTACAATTCGCAAAACACCTCTTGGCAGCTTCTGTAATGGCGGCACCGGGAGCGATCGTTATTTCAAAAATATTATACCCTCAAGTAGAAGCAATTAATACAAATGTTGAAGTTTCTTCAGAAAAAATTGGTTCGAACATTTTAGACGCCATCGCGAATGGAACTACTGAAGGTTTAAAACTTGCTGCGAATGTTGCAGCAATGTTGTTGGTGTTTATCGCCTTTATTGCCATGATCAACTATTTGTTAGGCTGGATTGGTGGAATTACTTCATTAAATAGCTTAATGGCAGATTATACGCCTTACGATAAATTCTCTCTGGAATCTATATTAGGGACTTTATTCGCGCCCTTAATGTGGCTTATTGGAGTTGCAAAGGAAGATATGATGCTGATGGGGCAATTGCTGGGAATTAAACTTGCGGCCAGTGAATTTGTAGGTTATATCCAATTAGCAGATCTCAAAAACCCTATGAATGCACTAAGTCTTAATTACGAGAAATCTGTAATTATGGCGACTTATATGCTTTGTGGATTTGCAAATTTTGCATCCATTGGAATCCAAATTGGAGGAATTGGTTCTTTAGCACCGGGACAGCGCAAAGTATTATCGGAATTTGGTATGAAAGCCTTATTGGGTGGAACTATCGCTTCGCTATTATCGGCTACCATCGCCGGGATGATCATCGGATAACAGTTTTTAGTTAATAGCTAGTAAATTTTTTGGCATTCTTCGAAGATTCTAAATAATTTAAGTCTACATTTTACAATATTTTACTACTGAAATATTTATCTTATTAGAATGAGTCAATCGAAAAAAATAAGAAAATATCGTGGTGAAGATTCTAAATGGCCTCACCAGATTCCTTTAGCTGGATGGATAGATATTAGCAAACGTAGTTTTCATGAAATGAAAGCCGATAATGTCCAGATCGTTGCTGCAGGGGTTGCGTTTTATTTCTTTCTTTCTGTTTTTCCTACCATAATAGCGGCAATTTCAGTTTATAGCCTCGTGCTTGAGCCAGATCAAATTCGAGAACAAATCTCAAAATTAAGCCTCATTTTGCCGGAGCAGTCTTATCAAATGATAAAGGATTTTTTAGAGCCTATTATCGAGAAGTCTAAGAAGGAAATAGGATGGGGATTGGCAATAAGTGTACTGGTGAGTATCTGGAGTGCCAATAAAGGAACAAGTGCTCTTTTTGAGGGTGTAAATATTGCGTACGATGAAATTGATACTCGGGGTATTATCAAAAAGAACTTATTAACCCTACTTTTTACCTTGGGTGGCGTTGTCATTGGACTTATTAGTTTGTTGATCGTGATATTTTTTCCTTTGCTTATTAAAAATATTGGCCTTGCACCACAAATAGAACATGTTTTAACTTGGTTCCGCTGGGTTTTGCTGGGGGTTATTCTAGTGCTCACTCTTAGTATGGTATATAAATTTGCACCTAATCGTCGTAGTCCTAAACTGCCCTGGGTAATTTGGGGTGCACTTCTGGGAACCTTGCTTTGGCTTGCAGGCTCTATGCTGTTTTCTTGGTATGTGAGCAATTTTGGTAGTTACGACGATCTCTACGGAAGTTTCGCTGCGGTGGCTATTTTAATGTTATGGCTCTTTTTAACTGCTTTTATTGTTCTGATGGGCGCTGAAATAAACTCTGAAATGGAGCATCAAACCCAATACGATACTACTGTGGGTCAGGAAAGACCCATGGGAGAACGAAGAGCTCATCATGCAGATCGTTGTGCGGTGAAGTATTTGGATGATGAAGAAAAATGCTAGATAGAAATTTGAAATCTCTTGAATATTTCAGCAGTTGTTTTTAGCTGTTTTCTTATTTTTAGAAAATATATAGTACAGTATTTTAGAAAGAGCTCAGCATGAAACAATACCATGATCTTGTAAAACACGTTTTAGAAAACGGAACTCAAAAAGGAGATAGAACCGGCACAGGTACAAAAAGTGTTTTTGGGTATCAGATGCGCTTCGATCTAAGTGAAGGCTTCCCAATGGTTACCACCAAAAAACTACACCTTAAATCTATAATTTATGAGCTCCTTTGGTTTTTAAATGGAGATACAAATATTGAATATCTTCAAGAAAATGGTGTGAAAATCTGGAATGATTGGGCCGATGAAAATGGAGATTTGGGTCCTGTTTATGGGCACCAATGGAGAAACTGGAACAGTGAAGAAATAGACCAGATCAAGGAATTAATAACAACTTTAAAGAATAACCCGAATAGCAGAAGAATGTTGGTTTCTGCTTGGAATCCTTCGGTATTACCAGATACTTCTAAGTCATTTTCAGAAAATGTGGCAAAAGGGAAAGCTGCTTTACCACCATGTCACGCATTTTTTCAGTTTTATGTAGCCGATGGGAAATTGTCCTGTCAGCTTTATCAACGTAGCGCAGATATCTTTCTGGGTGTGCCTTTTAATATTGCTTCCTACGCGTTATTTACAATGATGGTTGCGCAAGTATGTGGGTACGAAGCCGGAGATTTTATTCATACCTTTGGAGACGCTCATATTTATAATAACCATATCGAGCAACTGGAACTTCAGTTAAGCAGGGATCTCAGAGCCTTACCCCAAATTAGGATCAACCCGGAAGTGACAGATATTTTTGATTTCAAGTTTGAAGATTTCAGTCTTGAAAATTACGATCCGCATCCACACATTAAAGGAAAAGTTGCGGTTTAAGCCTCGTCGAGGATTAATTATTAGAGGTCTACTCAAAAAAAATAGTTGCCTTCGAATTTAAAAAACCTACTTATGAAAAATGTACTTTTTATTGCTGCTTTTTTTATTCTTACTGCGAGTTCTCAAGCTCAGGAAGGAGTTACTGTTAAGGGAAACACCATCACTATGAAAGAGGTCGGTCCCGTATGGCCTGGCTGTGAGAAAAGTGAACTTTCTGATGATGATTGCTTTAATAAGCAACTTGCAAAACATATTAAATCGAATTTTAAATATCCTAAAGATGCTAATGGGCAGATTGTTCGAGGGAGATCTGTGATCACATTTTATATAGATGAAAATGGAAAGGTTTGTAAAGTTTCTGCAGAAGGTCCACAAAAATTGGTAAATCAAGAGGCTGTGCGAATCACAAAATTATTTCCTGTAATGAAGCCTGGACATAGAGGGGGTAAAAAAATTGAAGTGAAATATAAGATGCCTTTTAATTTCTAGTATTTCGCATTCCGATTAAATCGAACTTTATAATTTAGAATAGTTATTTGAGCTAACGCACTTTAACTCGGCCTTAACTCACGTTAATTTTACTCATTCCCAAAAAATCGTAACTTTGGATGGTAGCCTTATGTTACCTTCTAATCTATGATCTCAAAAGAAAATTTATTTCAACTTTTTATCGAAACCAGAGCGCGAACCGAAAGTATTTGTGCGCCCCTGGAAATCGAAGATTATGTGGTGCAGCCCGTGGTGGATGTTTCGCCTCCAAAATGGCATTTAGGGCATACAACTTGGTTTTTTGAGGAATTTGTTCTGAAGGAATATCAGAAAGCTTACAAAGTATTCGATGAGAACTCAGCCTTTGTTTTTAATAGTTATTACGAGAGCGTAGGGGAGAAGGTGGTTAGAACCGATAGAGGTAATTTATCTCGTCCTACTGTTGCTTGGATCTATGAATACCGGTCTTATGTTACCAAAGCTATCAATGATCTATTTAATAATTCGACTGATTTTTCAGAGGAATTATTAAATGTGTTGGAAATTGGTTGTCATCATGAGAAGCAACATCAAGAACTTCTACTAACAGATATTAAATATATTTTAGGAAATAATCCCTTGTTACCTATATATCAAGATGGTTTTCAAGAGAATCTTAAACAGGAGTTTCAACAAGAATGGTTAACAATTCCGGAGGGTGTATATGAAATAGGACATACAGGCGATTCTTTCTTTTACGACAATGAAATAGGCAGGCATAAGGTATATCTCAATAAGTATGAGATCTCCAATAAACTTATCACTAATAGAGAATATTTGGAGTTTATGGAAGCCGGCGGCTATAAAGATGTGCTTTTATGGCACGCTGAAGCTTGGGATTGGTTAAATACGGAGAATATTACCGCTCCTTCTTATTGGCATTTTGTAGACGATAAATGGCAACAATATACCTTAGCTGGTTTGCAGGATTTAGATCTTGATGCCCCATTAACTCATATTTCCTATTTTGAAGCTTTTGCTTTTGCACAATGGAAAGGAATGCGGTTACCTACAGAATTTGAATGGGAAATAGCACAAGAGAAATTTAAATGGGGAAGTCGCTGGGAATGGACGGAAAGCTCTTATGATGCGTATCCTAATTATAAAAAAGCGGATGGCGCCTTGGGGGAATACAATGGGAAATTTATGGTGAATCAAAAAGTGCTTCGAGGAGGATCTGTTGCTACGTCTACAAATCATACCCGTCCTACCTACAGAAACTTTTTTCAACCGCATTTGAGATGGCAGTTTACAGGTGTAAGATTGGCCAAATAATTCGACTTTTAGTACATGGAAAATAATATAAATACGCGCTTTGCTTCTGCTTTTGAAGAAGATGTTTATACTGGCTTAACCAGTTATCCTAAGCATTTATCATCTAAATATTTCTACGATAAAAAAGGAGATAAATTGTTTCAGGATATTATGAATTTGCCTGAATATTACCTTACAAATTGTGAGTACAATATTTTAGCCGAAAATACTAAGGAAATTGCTGATGCGTTTTCAGGAGCAAATGGATTCGACTTGATTGAACTAGGAGCCGGAGATGGAAAAAAAACAAAATTGTTGTTGAGATACCTTTCAGATAACAATATAGATTTTAATTATCTGCCTGTAGATATCAGTCAGAATGCTTTGGATGAATTACAGGAATCTCTTAAAAAAGAGCTGCCGGAAGTTTCGGTTAAACCTCAACAAGGGACTTATTTTGACACTTTAGAGCGCTTATCTGATTATAATTCTCGAAAAAAGGTAATTCTGGTTTTAGGCTCCAATATTGGAAATTTGCTTCATAAGGATGCGATAGTTTTCCTAAAACAGATCCAAGAAGCAATGACCCCGGATGATATGCTTTTTATGGGCTTCGACCAGAAGAAGAATCCTCAGACCATTTTAGATGCTTATAATGATCCAACCGGGGTTACTGAAGCTTTCAACAAGAACGTCTTGGAAAGAATAAATAACGAATTAGATGGGGATTTCGATCTAGACTCTTTTTTTCACTGGGAAACTTATAATCCGGAAACTGGAACTGCTAAGAGCTTTTTAATAAGTAGGGAGAAGCAAACAGTTACTATAAAAAAATTGGAGTTAACCGTAAATTTTGAAGCTTGGGAAAGTATACATACCGAAATTTCTCAAAAATACGACGATATGATTGTAGACTGGCTAGCAAGCCAGGCAGATCTTAAAGTCACTGATTCTTTTACAGATGAAAAGGATTATTATAAGAATTATATTTTCAGAAAAAAATAAATTTCAGCTTAATAAATTATAAAAAATTAGATATGAAAGCTATTTGGAATAACACGATAATCGCAGAAAGTAAGGATACAAAAGTGGTAGAAAACAACCATTATTTCCCAAAAGAATCCATAAAGTCTGAATATTTTAAACCAAGTGACACCACTTCCAGATGTCCTTGGAAAGGAGAAGCATCCTATTATACTGTAGAAGTTGATGGAAAAATTAATAAGGACTCCGCATGGTACTATCCGCAAACCAGTCACGCTGCCAAGCCAATTGAAAATTATGTGGCTTTTTGGAAAGAAATCAAGGTAACAGAATAGTTACTTTTTGTAATATTCTTTCAAGGTTTTTACCAAAAGATCGATTTCTTCTTCGGTATTGAAGTAATGAAAACTTACCCGCACTCCGGGATTTTTTAAAGAGCAAATAATATTTTTACTGTTTAGAAATTTTAGGAGTTCAGCGTCGCCTCCAATATTAAAAATGGAAGAATGCTGAACTCTTTTTACCACCATATCCTCAAGTAATCCTAGTTTTTCTAATTCCTCTTTTGCCTTTTTAGATAAAAGTTTAATTCGTTCTTCAATAAGATCAATCCCAACCGAATCTATAAATTTTATGGCAGCCATGACACTTCCAAAATTCAAGGTGTCTTGGTGTCCCGGTTCAAATTTGCCAAGAAAATTTCCTTCGTGAGCTTTATATTTTCCTTGTAAGGAATTGAAACCATAACTTCTTGGATCTATCTTTTTTGGCACATCCTCTTTAAATAGCATGATTGCATTTCCATAACCTGCATTCATCCACTTATAGCCACTTGCGATTACAACATCTAATTTAGAAGTATCGAAATCGAACTTTTCGGTGCCTATAAACTGAGTTCCATCGGCTACAAAAAGTGTTTCAGGAAATTTTTCTTTCATCTCTTTTAGAAAAGGAATACTAAGCTTTATCCCATTTTCATGTTGAATAATACTAAAGCAGAAAAGATCTGGTTTGTCTAGTTTTAAAGCTTCTTCAATATTGCGTTCTGAGTTTTCATCAATTTGTGCGTAACAAACCTTGAAGTCCCTTGAGTTTACCGCCCAGTTAATAGACGGATAATCCTCCTTTAATAAAAGAATTTTACTGGATTTGTCTACACCTTCCAAAAGTGTATTGAATCCGCTAGAGAAGTTGTGGACCAAGCCTACTCGGTTAGGAGAACAATTAAAAAACTTTCCCACTGTTTCCCGTACTTCTTCTAAGATTTTTCCTTGCTGATCTCTAAATATACTTCCGGAAATAAGAAAATCAAGATCTTGATCTTGGCGATATTCAAACACTTTTTCAGATAATAATCCGCAGGAAGCATTGTTTAAATAGGTGTATTGGCGTAGGACAGGAAAGGCTTTTCTTAAATTCTTCATAAGCGTTTTAACAATAGACCAAAAAATCTGTAAATTTGGTAGACACTAAAGTACCTTTTATTATGTTTTCTAAAAAGAAAAATACTTCTAAACTAGATGCAGATCAGCGGCAGTTATATGAAAATGCTCGCGCAAGAGCACTTCAGAAAAAAAAGATTGTTTCAGCATTTTGTGATCTTTCTAGTAGGTGCTGTATTATTGATCGTTCTAAATGTGGTAATTGGCTACCAAGAGGATTTTATGCCTTTAGGATACAATTGGTTTGTTTGGGCAATTTTAGCTTGGTCTTTTTTTCTTCTTTATACATGTAATTAACGTATGGGTTACCAGCAGTTTTATGGGGAAGGAATGGGAACAAAAGCAATTAGAAAAATTAGTTGCAAGACAAAAGGAGCGGATTGCAGAACTTCAGCAAAAGGTAGATCGCGATTATCCGCTACCTAAAGATTTAGAAAACAATATTGTTATAGATAAAACTGAGCCGAGAATTATAGATCCAAATACACCAGATAAAAACTACTAAAGTTATGCTCACAATTATTGCAGCGGCCGGAGAGAATAATGAACTTGGAAAGGATAGTGGTTTGGTATGGCATCTGCCCGATGATTTTAGAAGATTCAAAAGGCTTACAACAGGGCATCATATAATTATGGGTCGAAAGACTTTCGATACCTTTCCGCAGCCGTTACCAGATAGGACTCATGTGGTAATTACTAGAAAGGATAACTTTAAAAAAGAGGGAATTGTAACGGTGCACTCTTTGGAGCGGGCTATAGATTTTAGCAAGGGAGATCCGCAGCCCTTTATTATTGGTGGTGGCGAAATATATAAGTTGGCGATGGATATTGCTGATAAAATTGAACTCACTCGAGTTCATGGTACATTTGAAGCAGATACCTTCTTTCCTGAAATCGACGAAAAGATGTGGGTTTTAGAAAAGGAAGAGTTTCATGAAAAGGACGAAAAACATAAATATTCTTTTACCTACCTTACCTACATTCGAAAATAATAATCTGTTATTTTGATTCTTATAAATTTTCACAATTCTTAACACACAATCATTTAGAATTGGCTATTCCTTAGCGCAAAAGCTCTTGTTTGCATAGTATCTTGCAAAGAAAAATAATTATGAGCACAGAAAACTTAGATAAAAAAGAGTCCTTAAAGAAATTGAGAGAATTGGTAAATGATATCGATTTTTGCATGATGCTAACCGATTTAAATTCACAACCAATTAGTGCGATTCCAATGTCGACTAAGAAAGTGGATGAGTCGGGAAATATTTGGTTTTTGAGCGGAAAAGACAGTGAGCACAATTCCAATATTGCTAAAGATTCAAAAACACAACTTTTATATAGTGATAAATCCGATATGGAATTTATCAGCATTTATGGATCGGCTACTATTCACACAGATAAAGATACCATTCATGAGCTATACAGTAAGTCTGATGATGCATGGTTTGACGATAAGAACGACCCAAACATCACAGCCATCAAATTTGCACCTAGTGAAGCTTACTACTGGGATACAAAACAAAATAAATATATCGCTTTATTAAAGATGGGTATTGCAACCATTACAGGAGATAAGGCCGATGTTGGCGAAAAAGGAAAATTAAACCTATAAAGCAAGATTTTATTAATAAGAAGGCCTCTAACATATAAGTTATGAGGTCTTTTTTTTTATTTCTATTTTAGCCCAACTAAAATGAAATTATGAAAGCATATATATTTCCCGGTCAGGGAGCACAGTTTACTGGAATGGGTCTAGATCTTTATGAAAAGCACCCCGAAGCACAGGAGTTATTTGAAAGAGCTAACAAAATATTGGATTTTTCTATTACAGATGTAATGTTTCAAGGATCTGCTGAAGATCTCAAGCAAACCAAGGTTACGCAGCCCGCAATATTCTTGCATTCTGTGATTATGAGTAAAATGATGGGAGAATCCTTTAAGCCAGATATGGTTGCCGGGCATTCGTTAGGAGAAATTTCTGCATTGGTCGCAAATAAAACATTAGAGTTGGAAGCTGCATTAAAATTAGTATATAAACGCGCTCTAGCTATGCAAGAGGCCTGTGAATTAGAGCCTTCTACTATGGCAGCTGTATTGGGAATGGAAGATGAATTAGTGGAAGCAATATGTGCTGAGGTTGAAGGAACCGTAGTTGCTGCAAATTATAATTGTCCTGGGCAATTGGTGATCTCGGGTGATCTAGTTGCTGTGGAAAAAGCATGTGAAGTTTTAAAAGAAAGGGGTGCAAAGCGTGCATTAATGCTTCCTGTTGGAGGAGCTTTTCATTCACCATTGATGGAGCCGGCGAGAAAACAATTAGCTGAAGCAATTGAGGCAACTACCTTTAATACTCCCATTTGTCCAATTTATCAGAATGTAAGTACGTTTGCCGTGACAGATCCCGAGGAAATCAAGAAGAATTTGGTGTTTCAATTAACAGCACCCGTTAAATGGACACATTCGGTTAAAAATATGATCGCCGATGGTGCAACAGAATTTATTGAAGTTGGTCCAGGAAAAGTATTGCAAGGACTTGTAAAAAAAAATAGATAGAAATGCAGAAGTGAGTTCTGCGGAAATATAATAAATTCGAAATAATTATTTAAAATCAGTAGGTAGCTTTATGCCATTTTAATCAATTGATTTATTGATTTTCAAAAAGTTGAAATATTTCGTTTTGTCTGTTCGAGCGCAGTCGAGAACTTTTTAGCATAAAGAGGAGGTTTTGACTTTAGCTTGTGTCGAGCGAAGTCGAAATACTCAATCTCACATCAGTACTACAAATTATATTTTTTAAAGACATAGCATTAACTTTTCTAATTATACAATAACAAAAAGCCCAGATCTAAAATCTGGGCTTTTTGTTATCCTAAAAATTAAGTTCCTTAATTTTTATAAACTTTTCCTTCTTTCATCACAAATTTCACGTCTTCCAATGTTTTTATATTTTGGGTTGGATCTTCTTTTACGGCAATAATATCTGCATAAAATCCTGCGGCTAGTTGCCCGGATTCTGTCTCCATATTTAAAATTTTTGCTGGAGTAATTGTTGCGCTCTGGATTGCTGCCATAGCTGGCATTCCTGCTTCAACCATAAACCCGAATTCTTTACCGTTCTCTCCATGAGGATAAACACCTGCGTCTGTACCAAATGCGATTCCTACACCTCTTTTGTATGCTTTGCTAAAAGTGTTTTGGATTTTTGGACCTATCTCCAAAGCTTTAGGCACAATGATCTCTGGGTAATAATCTTTAATTTTTGCCTTTTCCGTCACTTCCTTTCCCGCAGTAATAGTGGGAACTAAATAGGCATCATATTCTTTCATGATGTCCATCGTTTGCTCGCTCATTAAAGTTCCGTGCTCAATCGTCTTCACACCACCTTTCACAGCGCGTTGCATTCCTTCGTCCCCATGAGCATGCGCTGCAACATGAAACCCGTAATCTTTGGCTGTTGTTGTAATGGCTTTTATTTCTTCAATAGAAAATTGAGGGTTAGAACTCGACTTTGCTACACTTAAAACACCACCTGTAGCAGTAATCTTAATAAGATCGGCTCCATTCTTATAACGTTGTCTTACCGCTTTCTTTGCATCTTCAGGTCCATTAATAACGCCTTCCTTTGGTCCCGGATCTCCAACTAGCATATGATTGTATCCATTTGTAGGATCGGCATGTCCACCTGTGGTAGCTAAAGATTTTCCCGCGGTAAAAATTCTTGGGCCAACCACTTTACCGTCCTTAGTGGCATTTCGTAACGCGATATTTACACCGCTTCCTCCAAGATCTCTTACGGTTGTAAAACCTGCCATGAGTGTAACCTTTGCAAAACTCAAGGAATTAAATGCAATATCTGCTTCATTCAATGTAAATGGTTCTAAATAGGAACTTGGATTAGACTCTCCTTCTAAATGTACATGCATATCTGTTAAGCCAGGTAAAACAGTCATTTCGCGAAGATCTATTAAACTATCAATTTCGTTTTTTGGCTGAATATATCCATCCTCTATACTTTTAATTCTTTCTCCGGAAACAATAATAGTTTTCTCAGTTAGAATTTTTCCGTTTTTAGTGTCTACAATTTTCCCGCTTTGGATATAAATATCCTGAGCATTTACTGTTGAAGCGAGTGCGATTCCGCAGATAATAGTTAATAGTTTTTTCATAGAGTGGTATTAATTATTTACAAATTCAATAATCGTGGTTGCGATATGATCTATTTGATCATTATCCAACTCGGTATGCATAGGTAAAGAGATTACTTCTTTAACCAACTGATTGGTAATTGGAAAATCTGCTTCATTATATCTTGAGTCTTTGTATGCTTTCTGGTTATGCAACGGAATTGGATAATAAACACCACACGGAATATTTTGTTCATTTAGGTGTTTCACCAAAGCATCCCTTTTTCCATTGGTGATCTTTAGGGTGTATTGATGAAATACATGGGTATCGCAATCTCCAGATCTTACAGGAATTTTTATATGCTCTTGTTCTTTTAAGGCTCCATCATATCTAAACGCAGCCGCTTTTCTCGCTTCATTATATAGGTCCAGTTTAGGCAATTTCGCACGAAGAACAGCCGCCTGAAAACTATCCAATCTGGAATTCACTCCTACCACATCATGATGATAGCGCTCATACATTCCATGATTTACGACACCTCTCAAGGTATGCGCCAGGTCATCATCATTAGTGAAAATAGCTCCACCATCTCCATAGCAGCCTAAATTTTTGGACGGAAAAAATGAGGTAGAACCAACATGTCCAATGGTTCCCGTTTTAATAGTTTTTCCTTCTTTAGAATGGAAATCGGCACCGATAGCTTGTGCATTGTCTTCAATTACATATAAGTCATGTGCCTTTGCGATTTCCATAATTGCATTCATATCGGCGGTTTGACCAAAAAGATGTACCGGTACAATGGCTTTTGTTTTTGCAGTAATCGCTTTTTTAATCGCTTCTGGGTCTATATTAAAGGTTTCTGGATCTACATCTACCAACACCGGTGTTAATTGCAATAATGCTATAACTTCTACAGTAGCAGCAAATGTGAAATCTGCTGTAATCACTTCATCCCCTGGCTTCAAACCTAAACCCATCATTGCTATTTGAAGGGCATCTGTTCCATTTGCACATGGAATAACGTGCTTCACGCCTAGATACGCTTCTAATTCTTTTTGGAAATTTTGAACTTCCGGTCCGTTTATAAAAGCGGAAGTATTCATTATTTCTTGTAGAGAATCGTTGATTTGGTCTTTTATTGAGTCGTATTGACCTTGGAGGTCAACCATTTGTATCTTTTTCATGTATTTTTTCTTGTAGAGCAACGAAAATACAAAATATCGCCCCTATCACCAATGCTATTTTTAGGAAAGAGGTATTTTAGCAATTAAATAAGAAACGCTTGCAAACACTTTATAATATATTGATCCGGGTAGCTGAAAAACTACTGCCTGTGACAAAATTTTTTAGCCCTAAAATGAAATTGTTTATAGAGGGAAGAAAAATCAGCTTTTCGATTTTAAGGAAATCGATTCAAAAACAGGATAAGGTTATATGGTTTCATACGGCATCACTTGGCGAATATGAACAGGGAGTGCCGGTTATGGAAAAAGTCAAAAAAATGTACCCAAACCATAAGATTGTAATTAGTTTCTATTCTCCTTCCGGGTATGAAGTTAAAAAGAACTCAGCCTTAGCAGATGCTGTAATTTATCTCCCTTTGGATACTAATAAAAATGTAAAAACGTTGCTAGATCTGCTTCATCCTGAGTTAGCCATTTTTATAAAATATGAGTTCTGGCCGAATGTACTGAATGAACTACATCGAAGAGATATTTATACGATATTAGTCTCTGGAAGTTTTAGAGAAGATCAACTTTTTTTTAAGATGAAAAATCACTGGTTTAAAAAACCTTTGGAGGCTTTTAAGCATTTTTTTGTTCAGAATGAAAATTCTAAAATACTGCTGAATTCCATAGGTTTTCATAATGTAACCCTAAGTGGAGATACAAGATTCGATCGAGTTGCAAATCAGCTCCGGCAGGATAATTCTTTGAAATTTATCGAAGAATTTATTGATAACAAATTATGCATTGTTGCAGGAAGTACTTGGCCGGATGACGAATCGCTTTTAATGGAATTTATAGCGCAAAACGACTTGGATGTAAAAATCATAATTGCTCCACATACTATAGATAGAGATCGTATAAGGGCGTTTCAAAAAAACATATCGATTCCATCTGTACTTTTTTCAGAAAAGGATGGAAAGCAATTATCAGAATTTAAAGTGCTCATTGTAGATACCATAGGCTTGTTGACCAAGATTTATAGTTATGCAGATATTGCTTATGTGGGTGGGGCAGTTGGAAATACAGGACTTCACAATATTTTAGAACCGGCAACCTTCGGGATTCCTATAATAACGGGGACTAATTTCGATAAATTTCCGGAAGCTATAACATTGAAGGAACTTACAGGTTTGTATGCCGTAAATTCCGGATCGGAACTTATCACTATTCTTAACCAATTATTAGACGATTCAGAATTTAGATCTATGACAGGGGAAATTTCAAGAAAATATATTCAGGAAAATGGTGGAGCTACAGAAATGATAATTGATTACTTGAAAGAAAAGTTTGTTAAAATTCGCTAAAATCATCTAACTTTTTGGAAGTATAGCCTATTTTTTATTAAAATATTCTAAAAATAGAAACGCTACATCTATTTAAATAGTAATTTCGAAGATTAAATTATAATACAATTTATATGAAACGAGTTATTTATTTGACAGCTTTAATTTTAACCGGTGCAACAACACTTATCTCTTGTAGAGATACTCCAGAAAAGGAAACTGTTATAGTTAAAGAAGTAAGAGTTGAAACTGAAAAAGCTGAACCTGTAGAAGAGCGTAAAGGGATTTTAGAACGTACTGCAGAAAAAGTGGATAAAGAGGTGAATAAGGAAATAGATGAAGAGATTGAAAAAATTGGAGACGATAATTAGTTGTCGCCTAATTTTATGGAAATCTTAGGAATTTATCCTTTTTTATATATATTTATAAAGAATTAATGACCAATTACCACACAAACCAATAACTATAAAATTAAACTTATGAGAAAATCAATTTTAGTATTAGCAACAGCATTTACTCTTTCTGCATTTTTCACTTCTTGTAGAGATACAAAAAAAGCAAGTGATGATATGGAAATGAGTGATGATATGGATGACATGGACGACATGGATGATGTAAATGATGACATGGACGATCTTGGAGACGATATTGAAGGAGCAGCAAATGATGCTGGTGATGCAGTTGAAAAAGCAGCTAACAAAACTGGTGATGCTATAGAAAATGCGGCTAACGAAGTAGAGGCTGAGGTTGAAGGAACAGATGATATGTAATTTAACGCTTTAGAGCAACCACAAAATTTTAAATTATGAAAAAAATTGTTTTTTTATTGGCGTTAACCTTTAGCACTAGTATTTTATTTACTTCTTGTAGAGAAAAATCCACAGTAGAAAAGGTAGCTGATGATGTTGAAGATGCGGTAGACTAGCATTAAAGAAATCAAATAGAATATTTAAAATCCATCTCTAACCAAGATGGATTTTTTTAGTGCTTAAAAGTTTTAAACTCGCTCTTTAATTCTTCCATAGATTCTTGTAGCTGTCTTAATAAGCCACTTTCTGAGGTAGCATCTATGCTGAAAGTAAGCTTACTATTTACTTGCCAAAGCTCCTGAATATCATTTATTTTAACTTCTACCGGAGCATATTCTTCATTTATAGAGACAAGAACTACTTTAAAAGGATCGTCTAGCTTTTGGATTTTTTTTCACAAGCACCGAATCATATAAAACAACTACATAGATCTTATTTGCACTTATTTCGCTAATACTAGGAATTCCTTTTCCTAAAACCCATTCCCCCGGGCGTAAATTGGGCATCATACTATCGCCTTCCACTTGAAATCCTCTATAGGAAGCATTGCGATATTCCGGCAGTGGAATGTCGAAGGCCGGTAATTGCTGATACCATTCTACATCTTGAACATTATGTGGGTATCCCGCAGCAGCTTTTTGATTAACAAGAATTATATTTTCTTCTTCACTGCTATTTACGGTAATAACCTTTGGGCTTATATCTCCCTTATTTATTTGCAATTGTTTTTGAGCACTCTCCCCAAATAACCAAAGGGGATTCACTCCAAATTGGCGCAGCAATTCGGCAACCACTTTCCCTGAAAGCTTTGTGCGACCGCGTTCGATATCTGCTGTAGAATTTTTAATGCCTAGCAGTTCTGCAAATTCGCTTTGCGTAAAATTATGATCGTCGCGAATTTCCTTAAATCGCTTTATTTCAAGTGTTACATCTGTACCCATATTCAAATATAATAATTTTCGGAATAAATCCATTTTTATTATGGAATATTTCCTAAGAGATTTTAAGTCATAAAAAAACTCTCTGGAAGTTTCTTTTCAGAGAGTTTTTAAAGTTTCAAATTTTTAATGAAATTATTTTGCCTTTACATTTAATCTCCTTTCGGCAAGATTGTCTAATTTTTGATCGGCATTATATTCTTCATCCAGCGTTTTCTGAAGTTTCTTTGCAATGGATTCATGTCCTAATTCTTTGGCGAATCTTGTGGCAGTTCCATATCCGGAAATCTCATAATGTTCCACGCGTTGAGCTTCAGCAATAAGTCCTGCATCTTTCACCGCCGGATCTGATTTTTCATCGATCATAGATTCCGCCTCCTTTACTAAGCCTTGCATGGCTTTGCATTTTTCTCCGGTTGGCTTAATGGATAGTTCTTCGCAAATTTCTTCCAACCTTTTTTTGTGATTTTTAGTTTCTTCCAAATGACTTTCGAAAGCTTTTTTAAGTTCAGAATCATGAGATGCTTTTACCATTTTTGGCAATGCATCAATCAATTGTTCCTCTGCGCTGTAAAGATCTTTTAACTGATGTTCGAATAACTCTTCTAAATTTTTCATTGTAATATATTTAAATGGTTCGTAGACTAAATTAAATAGTAAAATTCTTATTGTCAGTTAAATACATGATAATTAAATTTTAATTTTAGTGAATAAATTGTTAAGTAATAATTGAGGCATATTAATTATAATCAGCTGTTATTTTTCCAAATTTAATTTCGATTAGAATTCGTGGAAATAATAGATGAGCTCTTAAAGTTTATCTAAAATTAGATACGATCTCAAGACAGGTATTTGAATAATGTTAATTTAGAAGTCTAAAGAATTTAGATTTAAACTAGAGGAATGCTAAGAAGAGTAAAGAAGTTATTAGGATGGCATAAAATTGAAAATGTTTTAATAATTCCCTATAGAAGTTATGGTACAAAAAATCACTTATACCTTCTGGGAAGAGCTTTGGATGATGTTCCCTTGAAAATCGTAGAAGATCAATCTTTCTTAAATACTTTGAAAAACACGTACAAGCAATTTGATAGTTTCGAAATTCCGGAGGCTAAAATCGAGTTGGATATTCCAGATTTGCTTCAGCTTAAAACAGTATCAGATTGTGAAGGATATTTTCTATTTGAAGAAACTACTGAAAAAGATCTTTCTACTGTGGCTAATGAGGAAGGTTGGGTAACTATAAATTTATTATTTCAAGAAAGCGAGGATTCTTCTCCTTCCGAAGAAAGAAAACATTTTCAAGCCGAGGTGCTCATTCCAGAGGATAAAGCAGAATATGGCGTTATTAGCGATATAGACGATACAATATTGCATACCGGAGTTACCTCTTTTTTAAAATGGAGACTTTTAAAGAATTCCCTGCTTACGAATGCTTATAAAAGAATTCCCTTTAAAGGTGCTGCCGATTTCTATCAGAAACTTCATCTGGGAAAAAATGGGGAGAATAAAAACCCGATGTTTTATTTGAGTAATAGTCCGTGGAATATGTACCAATACCTCAAACTATTTTTGGATTATAACAAATTTCCAAAGGGGCCAATTCTGCTTAGGAATTTTCGAACTCCCTTCGACAGATCTATAAAGCCGGAAAAGCCACACAAGCAAAAAGAGATTATCAACATTTTAAAGACATACCCACATTTACGTTTTATCTTAATTGGTGATAGTGGAGAACATGATGCTTCTATTTATACCGAGATCGCTGCACAGTATCCAGATAGAATAATGGCAATTTATTTAAGAAGCGTGAAGCATAAGAAGAGAATGGATCGGGTGCAAAGTATCGTAACTGCTTTTGAAACTACTCCGGTACTTTTAATAGATAATTCTGTTGATGCGGAAGCGCACGCTCGACAAAGTGGCTTTATAAAGTAAAAAGTAAAAACCCACTTCTCAGTGGGTTTTTTTATTGTCAAATGTTATTTCTTATTAATGAGAAGCACTTGCCTGGTGCTCCATAGGGGACTTTCTAGGCATGGTTCTAAAGATTACATCCCATAACGGAGAAGATGCTCCAAAAGCCTTATCTGGTTCTCTATAGTGATGAATAATTAGTTAGTGAAGAATCTATTTTTCACACAACAATAAATAGACTTTTTTTGTTCAAATGATAAAAAAAAGAAACCATACATTTCTCAAGGAAAGTATTTTTTGTTATCAAGTAAGCCTAATTAGGCGTTGCAAAATGATTAACAAAATAAAAGCCCCTTAAATATCGTATGGATACTAAAGGGACTTAAACTGACTCAAAACTTTAAAACTAAATATTTAATCACTTATGGATTTTGATCACTAGGCCCTAAATTAGGGTTAGCGTCAATTTCTGCTTGTGGAATCTTGAAAACCCACGCATTGTTTACAGATGGCTTGTCTTGTTGAAAACCATCTTGATAAAGTGTTTGGGACGCTCCAGAACCTCCATTTGCAGCATGGTCGATAGCTTCATCCCAACGTATTTTATCAGTATATAAAAAGCCTTCTCCATATAATTCTACCCCACGTTGAAACTTGATGTGTTCCATTAGATCTCCTTGTGTAGCAAAAACCGTTGCGTCATATTCGCTATCACGTGCTTCGCCCAACGGACTTAACGCAGCTTGTGCTCCAGCGATGTCATTCATCATAGCCTTTGCTTCAGCTTCTATTAAGTACATTTCAGAAGAACGCATGTAAATGATATCATCAGGATCAATAGACCCAGGATTTTGCTGTCTAAATTTAACATGCATATAAGGATGTGTGTTGTGACCGCTAGTCAAACCATACTCACTCTTAATGCTAGCTACTGCGGCATCAAATTCGGCTCTAGTAGGATATAAAGGATTAGTATTATTGTCAAACCCTCCATTTCCGTTAGCTGCAGAAGTATTTGTATTAGGAGCATTGGCTAAAAATACATCTCGTCTATAATCCGTATCCGGAATTTGCTCATACAACCTCTCGTCAACCAATTTAGGATTATTTCTAACCTGACTCCCATTAAAGGTGTTAGAAATTAAGTAGAAATAAGAACGGAAAAATGTAGTTTCTGTGGTTATTACATTGCTACCCCATATAACTTCAGGAAGCAGGGTAGTGTTAAATCCAGATTTCCAATCGCTTTCATCCATTATTGGATAATCCTGGCGTGCTCGGGCCGCAGCAGTTGCAGCAGTCTCCCAATCTCCTTTAGATAAGGCTATTCTTGCTTTTAGGCCATAAGCTACATCTATGTTTAATTGAGACTTAGCATCTGCACTTCCGGTTGGTCTTGGAGTTGCCTCTTCAAAGAAACTTATTGCAGTATCAATATCCAATTCCATTTGATCATAAATTTCTTGAACCGTTGATCTTGGTGCGCTATTAAAAGGTGCTTCTGAAGCAAATAATAAAGGTACTCCAGGGTCACTAGATGGATTGCCAATTAAATAACCCTTTGCATAATGCTGAATCAAAGAAAGATAAGCATAAACTCTATAGGTATAAGCTTGACCAGCAATTTCATTGAGTCTGCCATCTACAGGTATATCTCCTTCTGCAATTCTATTGATAACAGCATTAGCACTTCCTATGATGTTATAACGGTGATACCATAATAATTCTGGTGTCAGCTCTGTTTCTTGGGTATGTGATGTCCATTGTGTTTCCTCTTGCCAGCCTAAATTATTGGCTCTGGCTGAATGAATTACACCTCCTGCAATATTATCACCAAGTGGAACCCAATAGTGTTCACCTGCCCTCGCTGTATTACCTCCAGGAAAGATCGTTTGAGATTGGGCATACAATCCACGATGCAACCCATTTATTATAAGTGACATGTTTTCTGCAGTAGCCAGTGCATCCCCAGCAGAAATGGCATCTGTTGGTTTTGTTTCCAAAAATTCTTCTGAACATGATGTTATAGTAATAACACCTATTACTAATAATATAAATTTTATTTCTCTTAACATAATTAGTATGTTTTATTGTTTTTTATTAAAATCCTACATTCAAACCTACAGAAATAATTCTCGAAGGATTAAAGTCGTTACCTGCAGGAGTTCCTGCTAGATTAAATTGAGGATTTAATCCTGTTCTCTTACTTTCCAAAAATAGATTTTCTCCAGTTACTGAAACTCTTAAATTATCAAGACCTAATTTTTCGCTAATTGAATTCTCGAAAGCATATCCTAAGTTAACATTTTTAAGTGTCCAAAAGGAAGCGTCAGTTAAAAATCTTGAAGATTGTGTTCTAACCAAGTCTGAGTTTCCATTTTCCAGTCTCGGGACATCGGTTATGTCACCTGGCTGGCGCCACGCATTAAGAATATCTGGATGTAAAGAACTTCCGTAATTCCCACTATGCATCATAGCTGAATATCCATTATCCAAGAACGATCCACCAATTCCATAGTTTATTAAAAAACTCAGTGAAATTCCTTTATAACTAATCGTGTTTGCTATAGATCCTAAAAGATCTGGTATGGAACTATCTCCAGTATATGCTCTTTCAGTATCTTGCCAGTCATTGGTGGTCTGTTGAACACCGTTTTCATCTAATACTGGAACACTTTCACCATTTTCATCAATTTCATAACTAAAAAACAATTGGTCTCCAGTTTCAGGATCTACCCCAGCTGTATTTAGTAAATAGAAATCGAATATTGAGCGTCCTTCTGCCAATCGTTTTGATCCATTGATAAAGGGATCTGGTAAACTTGTGATTTCATTTTTAAAAGTGGAGGCTTGTAAAGTTAGATCCCACTTAAAATCATTTTTATTTATCAGATGGGATGTCAAAGCAACCTCAAAACCAGAATTATACAAATCTCCAATATTCGTAGGAACTGTATTAAGACCATTACTCAAAGCAATAGGCAGATCATAGAGTAAATCGGTAGAACTTTTCTTATAATATTCTACTGTTCCGTCTAAAAAGTTATTGAACAATGTAAATTCTAAGGCTACATCAAAGCTTTCTATAGTCTCCCACTGTAGATCTGTATTACCTATATCTGTATTAATTATTGCTGGGTTACCGGCATTAGAGGTTATAGAGTATCTAGCCTGTGATAAAAAGAAATCTCCCAAATCATCATTTCCTACTTCACCATATGAAGCTCTTATTTTTAATCGATCAATAAAAGAAATATCATCCATAAAGTCTTCCTGATCTATTCTCCAAGAAGCTCCTACAGAGTAGAAAGTACCCCATCTTGAATCTCTACTGAATACTGAAGATGCATCTCTTCTAACAGAACCACTTATGTAATATTTATTATCGAAATTATAGTTTGTTCTTAAAAAATATCCTTCAATAGTTTTTTTTGTGGTAGAACCTCCTAAACTAACAGGGGTTGCAAAGTTGTCAAATTCAAAGATTCCTTCAGCAACTTGAATAATTGCTAAACCATTATTACTGGAGAAAGTCCTATCGAAACTTTCATGACCCGCTGTAATATCAAAATTATGGATATCATTAAAACTCTTATTATATGTTAAAAGTTGATTGAAATTTTCTACCTGCCTTCTAAACCTCGTCTCACCATATCTTCCAGTTGGTTGGGCATCTCCAATAATGTTGTTTTCATATTCTTTCTCAAGCCCTTCATTAATATCTCTACCATAATTTAAGCGAACATTAAGCCCTTCTAATAATTCAATCTCAGTAAAAAACCTAAAACCGTATGTATTATCCCTATCACGTTCATCATTTAACAGAAGTTCTTGTAGTGCATGACGTCCCTGACTTATAGGTCTTGATCCGATATTAAAATCGGGAAAACCTTCCCCATTATCAAATACAGGATTTCCAGCGACATCACGAACGATATTTCCTTGCAAATCATTTACATATACAGGATAGATTGAACCTATATTTTTAGCAAAACCGAAAGGGTTAACAATACTACCTGTTCCTGCGGAACTAGGCCCCACAGCTTCAGAAATAGAAATATTAGCACTACCTCCAATTGTAATTCGGTCGTTTGCATCAAATTCTGCGCTTAGACGTGATGTTAATCGATCAAAAGATGACGAAACTACATAGCCCTCTTCATCTAAATAAGAAGCAGAGAAAAATACGGTATGATCCTCACCTCCGCCAGAAACATTTACGTTATAATTCTGTCTTACACCAGTTTTTTGCAAAACATCGTACCAATCTAATGATTGATAGATCACATTTGCATTTGGATTTAGTTGTCCATCCGTTCCAACTATTTGATCATTAGGCACATCAAATGGATTATAACCTAAGCTATTATATATATTTGCAGAAGCAAATGCAGGGTCTCCACCACCAGCACTTGAATTTTTTAAAGCTTCCCACATAACTTCATAATATTCGCCTGGAGAAACCTCATCGTAAGGTGAAATAGCTTGGGATACCAAACCGGTTTGAGTTGAAGCACTTACTTTTATTCCTCCTCTTCTACTACCACTCTTAGTTGTAATAAGAACAACCCCATTAGCCGCTCTGGAACCATATAATGATGTTGAAGCTGCATCTTTAAGAATTGTAAAGGATTTAATGTCCTCTTGAGCAATCGTATTTAAAGCTCCTTCATATTGAATACCGTCCACAATAAATAATGGATCTGTAGACCCATTGATCGTACCAACACCACGTATTACTATATTTGGTGACGACCCAGGTTGTCCTGATGCCGAAGTAAATTGAACACCCGTTGCCCTTCCTTCTATTGCTGCAATAGGAGATGTAACGTTCCTTGTAGCTATATCTTCAGCACCTATAACACTGGCAGAACCTGTGAACGCTTCTTTGGTAGATGTTCCATAGGCAGTTACTATTACTTCTTCTAATGCTTCAGCATCTTTGTCCATTTGGACGTCAATCGTACTGGAAGCTCCCACAGTTCTTTCTGCAGGTGTTTGTCCTAAAAAGGTGAATCTTAATTTTTGACCGACGTTAGCAATTAAGCTATAATTTCCATCAAAATCAGTCTGTGTTCCACGTTGAGTTCCAATAACTTCAATGGAAACACCAGGTAACGGGAGACCGTCTTGGTCTGTTACATTACCCGAAATAGTCTTCTCCTGTCCATAGGAGAAACTCATAAATAGCAGAAAAAAAGGGATAAATACCCAAGGTAGTTTTGATATCATGTAATCTTGTTTAAGGGTTATACATGCGCTAAGATTACATATTTTTATAATATTATCTAAATTTTAACCTTTTATTTGTTAACATTAACAAAAAAAGTCTTTTGACACGGTAGTAATTATGAAAATTTATGTTCTGTGATAATATTTTATTCGCCACAGAAAAATTAATTTTGACAATAAAAAAAACCCACTGAGAAGTGGGTTTTTTTTATTGTCAAATATTACTTTTTATTAATGAGAAGCACTTGTCTGCTGCTCCATAGGGGACTTTCTAGGCATGGTTCTAAAGATTACATCCCATAACGGAGAAGATACTCCAAAAGCCTTGTCTGGTTCTCTATAGTGATGAATACTATGGTGATGCCATAGTATTTTCAAAAAATTATTAGGAACCTTAAATGCGTGGACAGAGTAATGAACTCCTAAATATGCGGTATACCCCATAAGGAAACCTGCAAGAAACCCAAAGGCGTAGTCTCCCATCACACTTCGATAAATCACAAAAAATATAGTAGCAAGGATTAAACTTAATACCGGTGGCATTGCTAACCTATCTTTATCCTTTGGAAAATCGTGATGTACCCCATGCATGGTGTATACAAATTTTTCTCTTTTAGGATTGGTAACAGGTAAGTGATACAAATACCTGTGCATTAAATATTCTATAAATGTAAAGAAGAACAATCCACCTAAGAAGAGCAAGATCATACTCGGTACTTCAAAGCCTTTTTCTACGATCCCAAAATAAATTAGAATTGCGGAGATCACAGTAAAAATTATTAAAGGTGCAGCAATATGGGTGTGCGTAAGCTTTTCTAAAATCGGATTTTTAAAAAGTTTGGCAGAGCCTTGTGTTTTGGTCTTTTGTGCTTAGTAGCCTCCATGGTCGTTAAAATTTAAAATAATCCGTGCAATTGAGCATCTATCTTGCTAATGATATCTCCCAAATCCTCCGGATTGTCTACAAAATTTATATTATCTACATCTATAACGAGCAAGTTTCCTTTATCATATGTATGGACCCAAGCTTCGTAGCGTTCATTCAGTCTGCTAAGATAATCAATAGATATAGAATTTTCGTAATCTCTCCCACGTTTATGTATCTGGGAAACTAAATTTGGAATGCTACTTCTTAAATATATTAGAAGGTCTGGACCGGCTACAACACTTTCCATAAGATCGAACAGCGATCTGTAATTTTCAAAATCTCTATTCGTCATTAAACCCATCGCATGAAGGTTGGGAGCAAAGATATGAGCGTCTTCGTAAATGGTTCTATCTTGAATAATTTTTTTGCCACTTTCTCTTATCTGTAAGATTTGTCTGAACCTACTATTCAGAAAATATATTTGAAGATTAAAAGACCAGCGTTCCATTTTATTATAAAAATCCTCGAGATAAGGATTTTCAAGAACATCTTCGTATTGTGGTTCCCATTTATAATGTTTTGCTAATAATTTTGTGAGGGTGGTTTTACCAGACCCTATATTTCCCGCAATGGCTACATGCATACTTAACTCTTTATAACTGGTTATTTTTTGAGGACGATGAAAGTAATTCAAAGTCGATAAAGATACAAGTTTTAGGCTAAAAATAGCCGATTCGAATAATTTGACCTAAGCATTATTTTTTTGGTCATTCCTTCAAACTTAATTAACATTATAGGTTAAAGATTTATAAAGTTGAAGCAATCAAAGAGAGAGTTATATATATTAATTGAAAATTCATAATAGTCATGATTAAATTGATAACGTTTTTTAGTTTTTTGTTCATTTTAAACTCCTGTAATAATGACGATCCTGGAGATGTTGTTCTTTCTTCTGAAGAAATTGATGTAACGGGTACAAAGTATGCCGAAAGCAAAAATAATTTTGCCAATACTTATACTGTTTTTATAGATTCTCTAAATGCTAATGATGGGATTACCATAGTTGCTGAAGTAGATCATGCTGCAAATGCAAGATCTGTAGGGAGAGTTCTTAACCCAACCAAAATTGTATTTTTCGGGAATCCGGCTTTAGGAACACCATTGATGCAAAAGAATCAGTTAGCTGGTTTGGATCTCCCTCAAAAAGTATTGTTTTTTCAAAATACATCAAACACGGTATATGCACTTTACAATAGTGTTCCCTATTTAGAATCCAGACATTCTCTTCAAGGAGTAAGTACTTTGCCACAAATTTCTGCAGCGTTGGAAAATTTAACTAAATCCGCTACTTCTTCAGAAATTAAAAGAGCTACAGATCTAACGGCAGAATTAGAAGAAGGTGTTGTTACTGTGAAAAGTACTCAAGATTTTGGATCAACTTACAATAGCCTGCAAAATGCAATAACTTCAAATGAAAACTTGACAATTGTGGCCCAATTAGATCATCAGGCAAATGCAGCTAGCATTGGTTTGGAATTAAGACCTACGAAAATCATCATATTTGGAAACCCGGACCTTGGTTCTCCGTTGATGCAAAGTATGCAGAGCATTGGTTTGGATCTTCCTCAAAAAATGTTGGTGTGGGAGACTGAAGACGGCTCAGTAAACATATCTTATAATGATCCTTCCTATCTTGCTGCAAGACATCAAATTGAAGGAAATGAGGATGTTTTAGCCCAAATTTCAACTGCCTTGAATAATCTTGCTAATACTGCTGCCGGATTATAATAGAATTAATGAAACCAATTGTAAATTTCCGATTTTAGATAGCACTCATCACAATTAGAAAACATCCACAGGCAGTCTATAAAATCTGTGATCATGTGGAAAAATAATCCAATAAAGATCAGTTTTAGAACTCTATTTTTTAGCAGGAAGGTCCCGACAAAATAAATTAATATAGCTATTTCTGAATGTAACGGGTGATAACCAATTCCACATCTGCTAGGATCAAAAAGTGGATTAGCAAAAATATGATCTATATCCACAAACATGGTAAGTGCCAAAATAAGCCAATAGCGTTTCCATTTCTCTTTATCGTACCAATAAGCAATACCGCCTATGGCTAGATAGTGTAAGGAATAATGAACAATGGATTGTATTATCAATTAAAGACTGCTCTTATTTATTAATCAGGTTTATAATCACTTTCATCATCTGATCTCAGCAATTTATAAAGCTTTCTATTTAAATGAATATATCTATAAACTCCAATACTTATAAAAATCACACATATTATTAAGGATAAATATCCTAACCATTGTACGTGCTCATATTCTTTAATTTGCAATATTGCTAGCCCACCAATAAAGAGATATAGAGACGATCGAATATAAGAAAGCAACGTTCGCTCGTTTGCTAATTTAGTTCGTTCCAATGCCAAGTGCTCCCGAATGAATTTCTCATCGATCATTCGGGTTTTAAAAGGATTGTAAAGTTTTACTCTTCTCATAATAGATAAATTAGGGCCTAATCAATTTAATTATGTGTAGACTGGCATGTACACCCTGGAGCGGTAAAGCTCTGGGTGCTTTCATGCCAAGGAAATGCCTGATTGTAATTATTATTTTCCCAATAAAAATCTGTTCTTTCTTCCGGATTATTTCCGACTTCGTTCATGGTAGCAGAATCAAATAAACGTCCGTTAACCATTGTGTATTCTACGGTGTTCGAATTCTGAATATCTTCCAGTGGGTTTTTCTCTAAAACGATGAGATCTGCCAATTTCCCAACTTTCAAAGATCCAATTTCGCTTCCCATTCCTAAGTATTCTGCTCCATTAATCGTTGCGGCTCTTAAAGCTTCTAGATTGCTCATTCCGCCCATTTGTAACAACCATAATTCCCAATGTGCTCCAAGTCCTTGTAATTGCCCGTGCGCGCCCAGATTTACTTTTACACCCTTATCGCTTAAAGCTTTTGCTGTTTCAGAAACTAATACAGGGCCATTGTCATATTCTTCCTGTGGCAACATTTCTCTACGTCTGGATCTAGAATCTACGATGAATCTAGGGGTGAAGGTTAATAACTTTTCATTCTTCCAAACATTCGATTTCTCATACCAGTAAAATTCTCCGTTTATACCACCATAATTTACGATTAGAGTAGGAGTGTAGCCGGTGTTGCTGTTTCCCCAAAGGCTAAATACATCTTTATAAACGGGAGCTACCGGAATATTATGTTCGATTCCCGTGTGCCCATCCATGATCATACTCATATTATGGAAAAAAGTACTTCCACCTTCCGGAACCACATTTAGATCTAATTCTTTGGCAGCCTGCATCACTTGTTGGCGTTGCTCTCTTCTTGGCTGATTGTAACTTTTAATAGAATTTGCTCCAAAAGCCTTTGTTCTTCTAAGGGCCGATCTTGCATCTTCCAAACTGTTGATGTCTGCTTTAAAATCACCATCGGCTCCATAAATAATTATTCCTGTTGAAAATAATCTTGGACCAACCATTTCCCCATTTTTTATCATTTCTGCCATTCCAAATACCGTTTCGCTTAGTGCTGAAGGATCATGTGCAGTAGTAACTCCAAAGGCAAGATTCGCATAAAGTGGCCAGTGTTTCTTAGGGCTTATTCCATATCTAAATGCACCAATATGTGCATGAGCATCTACAATTCCGGGCATAATGGTTTTACCGGTTAAATCGTAGGTTTTTGCATTTTTAGGAACTTCAATATCACCGGAATTTCCAAGGGCAACAATTTTATTTTCATCTACTATAATAGTTCCATTTTCGATAACCTTGTCGCCTTCCATGGTAATAATACGCACATTGGTAAACGCAATTTTTCCCTTTGGAACATCGGTCTTGGTTTGTAAACCTATTTTTAAACCTGTCTCTGTAATTGCCGAAATCGAGTCTGGTGAAGTTTCTAAAAAGGTGAATTTTTGATCGATTTCATTACTAAAATATTCATCTCCTAAGGTCCAGTGAACTTTATCGCTATTGTTAGACCAATGCAAATTGATACCTGCGTCTTTTGTGATCTGAGTTACCGGAAAGGCTTTCGATTTTCCATCGAGATCTATTGGTTTTCCTGTCATTACAAATGGTGCAATATATGCCTTATGCAAGTTGGAAAAAACGATCCATTTATTATCCGGACTAGGGATTAAACGATTGGCGTATTTTGAATTGAAATGCACACGCTCATCTTCTCCATTTAGATCTATACTTTTTAAACTCTTGGTAAGATTCCCGAACAAATAGCCTCCGGTCTGGAAAATAATTCTCGAATCGTCTTTATTAAATACTGGAAAATCTCCCGATTTGCTTATTTTTTCTGAATTTCTCCCATCGGCATTCATCAAATAAATTCCAGGTTCCTTCGTAAAAGTTTCACCTAGATCTGTATTTCCCGATTCTTTTGTAAACACAATTTTATTGCCATCTCTTGAAAAAGATGGATTTCTATAAATTCCCTTTTCTTGTGTTAATGTTGAAGGATTCCCACCTGAAAGAGCAACTTTTTTAATACTTCCTTTATTTTGATCGTCCCAGGTAACATAGATTACTGACTTTCCATCACTAGAAAAAGATGGATCAAATTCGAAATCGGTGTCTTTTGTTAAACGTTGAGGTTTTCCATTAGGAAGCTCTTTTTTCCAAAGAAATCCTAAGCCATGAAATACCAGCGTTTTGCCGTTCGGCGAAGTCACTGCATTTCTAATTGCTTTCGCGGTGAAATTTTCTGAAAACACCTGCGGACTAGAATGATGCGCTTCAGCAATTTTGATAGTGGTTTCAGCATTAAACGGAATTTCTTTTACTTCAGAAGATTCAACATTAATACGTTTAATTTTTCCTTCGCTCCAGATCACGACTTCTCTGTTATTCGGCATCCAGCTAAATCCCGGATATACTCCAAAAATTGCCCAAGCCTCTTGCTGATCTTTGCTTAAGTTATCATAAATAGGTCGTTCTTCTCCTGTTTTTAAATCATGTACATATAAGACAGTTTTTGTACGAACTCTTTTAATAAATGCGAGTTTTGTTCCATCTCTGGAAACCTGAGGTCGTGCTGCACCCCCGGAACCTCCGGTGATTACCTCGGTTTCTCCTGTTTCAAAATCGTATCTTTTTATAACATAAATCTGCTTATTTGGATCTTTATTATACTGAAAGTTGCCACCTGGATACATATCTTCACTATAATACAAATACCTTCCATCCGGAGAAGTGCTTGGTTCATTCACATCCTGCTGATCGTTTTTTCTTTCAGTTAATTGAAGCCCTGCAGTACCTGCAATATGATATTGCCACATTTCTCCGGCTCCCAAAGAACGCCCGGAGGTGAAATGTTTTCTTGCTATGATGGAATTCCCATCGGCCGTCCAAACAGCATTGTTCAATAATCTAAAATCTTCTGTAGTAACCTGCTTTGCATTTTCACCTTCAGCATCCATGATCCAAATATTATCTCCACCGCCTGCGTCGCTGGTAAAAAGAATTTTGGTGCCATCCGGACTAAACCTTGGTTGCACTTCATAAGGCATTCCAGATCTCAGAAGCCTAGCTTTTCCTCCCGAAACAGGCATCATAAAAATATCACCCAACAAATCAAAAACTATGCTTTTTCCATCGGGACTTACATCTAAATTCATCCAGGTTCCTTCATCTGTATTCAAAGGAACTTCATTAATTTTCCAATCTTTCGTGTAGGGATTCGATACATCCCATTTATCGGCTTTATCTTTTTTATCTTTTTCTTGTGAGAATGTTGTAGCGGAAAGAATCACTAGTGCAAGGGTAAGCAATGATTTTTGAAACATATTTATGTATTTAATGGATAGCTAAAGATACTATTTCTTTTATTTTTACAGAACTATTAATCTTCAAGCCATTAAAATGATACAGCCCGAATACTGGTTGCGCGGTAAAATAGAAAATATACCAGATATTCTTCAGCCGGTGGCACATTCGCTAATGCAATCTAAAGAAGAACTGAGGAGCTATATGAAGGATTTTCCAGATGAAATATTATGGGAAAAACCTGCAGAAAGAGCTTCGGTAGGGTTTCATTTGCAACATTTATTTGGAGTTTTGGATAGGTTGCTTACCTATGCTAAAAATGAAAAGTTAAGCGAAGAACAGTTTTTGTATTTTAAGAATGAAGGGATTGCAAACAGCAGTATTATTTCAGAAAATCTTGTGAAGAATTTTGAAGATAAAGTAATGGAAGCAATAGCACTATTAGAAAAAGTTTTACCCTCTACTTTAACCGAATTTAGAGGTGTTGGTAGAAAACAAATGCCGAGTACGGTGATAGGTATTCTCTTTCATGCTGCAGAACACACCCAACGCCACATTGGGCAGCTTTTGGTTACGGTAAGTGTGGTAAAAGCTTCCAGTTAGTCTTCGTCTATAGGAATTGTTAGCAACGGAATGTTTCCATTTTTTAATAATTCCAGTGAAACACTTTCCGATAATAAATTATGCAAAAAACTATGTTTATGATTTCCAACTATCAGGAGGTCTGCACGTAATTTTTTTAGCTTCATTTAAAACTGTTTCTACAGTTGAACCTTGAATTAGGAGTGCAGCAGATTCTATTTTTTTTATCTAGAAACATATTGGTCATATTCTGCAATTTTTTTATGTTCCTCCCTTAATTCCTCTGCTCTAAAATCTCTAATATATTGTGGTCCGGGTTCGTATCCAACAAAATCCGGATCTGGATCTGCAACGTGTACCACCCAAACTTTAGAATCGAACTGTAAGGCTAGTGCTTCCGCATAACCTAGAATTTTTCCTACGGCATCGTTAAAATCTACCGCTACCAAGATGTTTTTAAATCCCTGTATCATCTCTATAATTTTTAATATTCTTTTTTCAACTCTACAATATTCATAAGCGGTTTTCTTTGCAGCATTCGTTTGTAATTTTCCATAAGCTGAAATACCACTTTCTTAGGGTCTGTAACACTGGCGATATGTGGGGTGATATGAACCTTCGGATGTTTCCAAAAAGGATGTTCTTCAGGTAAAGGTTCTGTTCTAAAAACATCCAGACTGGCTCCTGATAGCTGTCCTTTGTCAAGCATTTCTAAAAGATCATGCTCTACCAAATGCTCCCCACGAGCAACATTTATTAGGTAGGCACCTTTTGGAAGTTGTTCAAACAATTCTTTTTTTAGGATGCATTCAGTTTCTGAAGTTAGCGGCAACAAACAGATCAAGATACTAGTGCTCTTTAAGAAATCCTGTAAACCTCTTTCTCCATGATAGGTGCTTACTCCTTCAATTTGCTTTCTTGATTTGGACCAACCTGCAACTTTAAACCCATTACTGGACAAGGTTTGGGCTGCAGCTTTTCCAAGAACACCAAGCCCCATGATACCAATTTTTTCATCATTTAAAGTTTGATAGGGGAGTGGATTCCATGTTTTTTTACCGTGATGAACTGAGATATTTCTCATTTTATCCAATACTAAAGATAATATGAAAGTGCTCATATCTCTAGTGAGCTGCTCATCTATAATGCGTGTAATAAGTGTGTTTTTTGGAATTTCCGGATCGCTAATAATGTGGTCTACACCAGCACCTATAGAAGCAATTACTTCTAAATTGGGATATTTATTAAATACTCCTTTTGGATGTTTCCAAGTTACTGCATATTTTATTTCCTGCGGGTCATGGGCTTCAGGATAAACGTAAAGTTTAATATCAGGTTGTTGTTCCCTGATTGCATTAACCCAAACTTGTGGATCTCTCCCTGTACATATCAATAAAACTGACATTTTATAATTTTTTTAATTCACGAATGCGCTGTAACCGGTAATGGCACGCCCTACAATAAGTGTGTTTATTTCTTTAGTTCCCTCATAACTATAAATAGCTTCAGCATCTGCAACAAATCTGGCCACGTCGTATTCCAACAAAATTCCATTTCCGCCTAATACTTCTCGGGCTCTGCTTACTACATCTCTCATGCGCATGCTACAATATACTTTGGCTAATGATGCATGTTCATCGGTTAGAAGTTCTTGATCTTGTAATTCTGAAAGTCTAAAAACCATAGTTTGCATTGCGGTTAAATTAGAAAGCATTTCTACTAAATGATTCTGAATTAACTGATACGAGGCAATAGGTCTTCCAAATTGCTCTCTTTTTTTGGTGTATTTCAATGCGCTTTCATAAGCTCCACGGGCACAACCCACGGCTTGCCAAGCCACACCGGCACGAGTCATTTTTAATACTTTCGCCGTGTCTCTAAAAGAATCAGCTTTTTGCAATCTATCACTTTCCGGGATTTTACATTCTGTTAAGGTGATAATAGCATTTTGAACAATTCTCAAAGCCATTTTGTCCTCCATCTTTTCTGCCAAGAATCCCGGATTTTCTTTTCTAACTATAAAGCCTTTTACCTGATTTGAATCTTCGTCCCTTGCCCAGATAATAATAACATCAGCAAAAGTGGCATTTCCAATCCATTTTTTCTGTCCGTTCAAAATCCAGTTTTCACCATCGAATTTACAAGTGGTTTCCATACCCTGAGAAACACCGGAACCTCCCTCAGGTTCTGTTAGCCCAAAAGCTCCAATTTTATCTAATTTTTGCATCTGTGGCAACCATTCCTGCTTTTGCTCTTCGCTTCCACATAAATAGATAGATCCCATTGCCAGCCCACTATGTACTCCAAAGAATGTAGAAATAGAAACATCTACTCTGGCAATCTCCTGCGCGATAATTCCTTCCATTAAAAATGGCAAATTTGGGCAGCCATAACCTTCATAAGGAATTCCGGTGATATCCAGTTTTTTGAATTTTTCTATGACTTCAAACGGAAATTTTGCTCTATTCCAATGATCATTTACCAAAGGCTTCACTTCATCCTCCATGAAATTCCGCACTTTTAATTGCAGGTCCCTTTGCTCCGGACTTAATTTTAGATCCAAATTATAGAAGTCACCATCGATTGGAGGCAGATTATGTTGCCCCTTTTTCTTTTTGGTCTTCAACATTTTCATGAGACCTTTTAACTGGCGTTCATCCAAATTCCCCAAAGCATCCATTGCTTCAGGCAGATCTATAGTTTCACTAATTTTCGCCAGCTGATTCATATCTACCGACTTTAAAAGATTAATCGTATTTTTTACTTTTCCGAAGAACGACATAGGTAAGGTTTTGTTGAACTTTAAAATTAGGTATTTCTAAGGCTACACTTTGTTAAAGCTTTAAGAAGATATTATTGAAAACAAAAAAGACCGCTATTTCTAGCAGTCTTTTTTCTAATATTATGGTGAGCTAAGAACTAATTTAGTCCAAAAGCTTCTTTTACTTGTTCTACATAATCTAATTTTTCCCAAGTGAAAAGCTCCACTTCGCGGGTGATTTTTCCGGAATAAGGACTTTCAAAGATCTTGGTGATCGTTTTTGGTTCTTTCCCCATATGTCCGTAAGCTGCAGTTTCTCTATAAATAGGATTTCTCAGTTTCAATCTGCTTTCTATATTTGCAGGGCGCATATCAAAGATCTCCGCAACTTTTTTAGCGATCTCTCCATTAGAAAGGTTCACCTTAGAAGAACCATAAGTATCTACAGAGATGGATGTTGGCTTAACCACCCCAATAGCATAGGAAACCTGAATTAAGATTTCATCGGCAACACCTGCTGCCACAAGATTTTTGGCGATATGTCTTGCTGCATATGCCGCAGATCTATCTACCTTACTTGGATCTTTCCCGGAAAAAGCACCGCCTCCGTGAGCTCCTTTTCCACCATATGTATCTACAATAATTTTCCTCCCAGTAAGACCGGAATCCCCATGTGGGCCTCCAATTACAAACTTTCCGGTTGGATTAATATGGTAGGTAATGTCATCATTAAACAATTCCTGAACGTATTTAGGTAATTGCTTTATAACACGCGGAATTAAAATTTCCAGCATGTCTTTCTTGATCTTATCCAACATAGTTTTATCGTCTCCGTTAAAATCATCATGCTGTGTAGAAATCACGATCGCCTCTATGCGCTGTGGCACATTTTCGTCGCTGTATTCAATAGTTACCTGACTTTTAGAATCGGGTCTTAAATAAGTGATCTCCTTTTCTTCTCGACGTAATTTTGCCAGTTCAATTAAGATCTTGTGAGAAATGTCAAGCGCCAAAGGCATGTAATTTTCGGTCTCTTTAGTTGCATAACCAAACATCATCCCTTGATCACCTGCTCCTTGTTCCTCCTTTTCTCCACGATCTACCCCTTGGTTGATGTCCTGAGATTGCTCATGGATCAACGAAATAACACCACAAGAATCGCCACTAAATTTGTAAGCTCCTTTGGTATATCCAATATCATTAATCACTTCTCGCGCGATGTTTTGAACATCTATATAGGTATTGCTCTTAACTTCTCCCGCAAGTACGACTTGTCCTGTGGTAACAAGAGTTTCACAAGCCACCTTGGAATTCTCATCAAAAGCTAAAAAATTGTCTAGTAAGGTATCACTGATTTGGTCAGCTATTTTATCTGGGTGTCCTTCAGAAACACTCTCTGAAGTAAATAAATACGCCATTCTTGTCTTTTTAATTAGTAAGTAAGAGACTCTTTGACGGGAATTGCTAGCGAAGTTTACACTGCTTTAGCATTTTTGTAAGGGTAGCAATCAGTCAAATCAATCCCTGTAATCGAATAGCGCAAATGTATAAAATTAGATTGAATGCCCTCCTTCTTTAACTTGTTTTTTGTATTTGTTGGGCGCTCCGCTTCGCCAAAACGCCTTCCCGAAAGGTCAGGCTGGCTCGCGGCAGGCTTTCGCAACTCGCTTCCCGATAAAAAAATCGGGAGAGCTCAAACAAGTGCTCAATCCTTAGCGCAAAATAAATATTTAATCTGTGACAGTTGATATTCAGGGAGTTAATTAAATTTTTTCAAAATAAAGTGAGAATAAATTTGTTTTATAAAAGTTTCTGTCGTTAAATTTGTGGAATAGATTTTTAATAAGATGAATCAAGTAATGTGTAACATGTGTATGATGATGTTGGGGAAACCCGCAGCGTTCACTATTGCATAAAACTTAAACTATAAGAATTGCAAAAGCCGCTGCCAACCGCAGCGGCTTTTTTTGTTTATATAAGTCAAAACAACAAGGATTTTAAACAAGCTGAATAATTTTCGGCTTCAACAAACTAAAATGAAAACACTTTTCTCAATAAATAATATAATGTGCAGTATGATGCAAATGTGTATGATGTACGCTAGAAGCCGCTATTGCCAAAAAATCAGGATGTAAATTAGTTTTATATAGTTCAATTCCTAAATCCCTCTGGCAAACTAGCCAGAGGGATTTTTTATTTCAACAAAATCAAATCAAGATCATTCAATTTCAAATTAAACCTTAAAAACAAAAATTATGAGCACACAACAATTCGCGACAAACGCACTGCACGCAGGACATGATGTAACAATCAACGGAGGAACCAGAGCCGTTCCATTGTATCAAACCACTTCCTATGTTTTCAAAAATTCAGATCATGCTGCAAATCTATTTGCACTGGCAGAGCCGGGATTTATTTATACCAGGCTTAATAATCCAACCAACGATATTCTCGAGCAACGTTTAGCGGCACTAGAAGGAGGAATTGCCGCGGTAGTAACCGCATCTGGAACGGCAGCTATCAACACCACTTTGCTAACCTTGCTCAAATCTGGAGATCATATCGTGGCTTCTAATAGTCTTTATGGAGGTACCTATAATCTTCTAAATGTAACCTTGCCAAGATTTGGGATCACCACCACATTTGTAGATCCTTCCAATCCGGAAAATTTTCAAAAAGCAGCGCAGGAAAATACAAGGGTCTTCTTTATCGAATCGCTTGGAAATCCAAAATTAGATGTGTTAGACATCAAGGCAATTTCTAAAGAGGCAAAATCGCATAAGGTTCCTTTAATTGTAGATAATACAGTAGCAACTCCTTCCCTGTTAAACCCAATACAGTATGGGGCAGATATCGTAATTCATTCCCTTACCAAATACATCAATGGAAATGGAACTTCTCTTGGAGGAGTAATTATTGATGCCGGGAAATTTGATTGGGCGAAAGGGAAATTCCCTGAATTCACAGAACCTTCGGCAGGATATCATGGTCTTGTTTATCATGATGCTTTAAAGGAAGCCGCCTTTATCGCCAAAGTAAGAATAGAAGGCTTGCGAGATCATGGCGCGGCATTAAGCCTTTTAATGCTTTTCAGATCATTCAGGGATTGGAAACCTTAGAGATTAGGATCAAAAAACACAGTGAAAATGCCTTGGCGCTGGCAAAATGGTTACAGGAACAAGATCAGGTTAAATGGGTGAATTATCCGGGACTTGAGAACAGTGAATATTATGATCTTGCCCAGCAGTATCTACCTAAAGGACAAAGCGGGGTTGTGACTTTTGGAGTAGAAGGCGGTTTTGAAGCTGGGAAGGTAATAGCCGATGAAACTACTATTTTCTCACTGCTCGCAAATATCGGAGATACCAAATCCTTAATAATTCACCCTGCAAGTACCACTCATCAACAACTGAATGATGAGCAGCAGGAGGCTACCGGAGTTACTAAGGATCTTATTAGGCTTTCTGTAGGATTGGAGGATCTGGAAGACCTAAAATATGACCTTAAACAAGCATTTTCCAAGATCGGTAAAAGGGTTTTAAAATAAGTTGTTTGTGGATGAAGACAATCGGGATGAACAAATCCTCATGCGTGATTTCCGATTGTTCTTTTTCATCCCTCATTGAGGGTTAAATTACCCGAAGGCTTGCCTCGAATATAAAAAATGTTTTCCCATTCACGCCTCGTATGCTTGTCCCGAGGTTCTTGATATTAAAAAAATTTAAAAATAGCTAGAAATGCTTCAAAAGATAAAGATCTCAGATTTTGAGAATAGTGCAGGAATCGTTCAGGATATCCAATTGACCTATCAAACTTTTGGCAGGGAATTAGGAACTGCGCCCATAGTATTGGTAAATCATGCACTTACAGGAAATTCAGAAGTCACAGGAAAAAATGGTTGGTGGAAAAAAATAATTGGAGCAGATAAAAGCATAGACCTTCAAAATTATAGCGTTCTGGCATTTAATATTCCGGGTAACGGTTTTGATGGAGAGGAGTCTCATTTACTTTTCAACTATAAAGAATTTACACTTAGAGACATTGCTAAAATCTATTCTGAAGCTATAAAAAAACTAGGAATCTCGAAGATATTTGCCGGAATTGGCGGTTCTGTAGGCGGGTCTTTGTTATGGGAACAGGCTGTTTTAGATCCGGATCTCTTTCAACATGTTATTCCTGTTGCAACAGATTACAAATCCACTCAATGGATAATAGCGCAGTGTAAGGTGCAGGATCAAATCTTAAATAATTCTATAAGCCTGTTGCAGATGCCAGAATGCATGCAATGACAATTTATAGAAGTCCTGAATCTTTCGTTTCAAAATTTGGCACAAACCAAAACCATAAAAATGGGTTCGGAAGTATAGAAAGCTGGCTAGAGCACCATGGTAAAAAACTGGAAAACAGATTTCAATTAGCGGCTTATAAATTAATGAATCATTTGCTTTCTACTTCAGATATCAGCCAGGGTAGTGGGGATTATTTAAGCGCAGCTTCAAAAATAACAGGAGATATTCATATCATCACAATTAATTCTGATGGGTTGTTTCCGCCTAGCGAAAATTGGTACACCTACGTAAACCTGTCTCTTGTAAAAGAAAATATTAATATTCATGAAATTAAATCTATACACGGGCATGATGCTTTTCTTATAGAAAACGCTCAGGTGACAGCCATTTTAAATCCAATATTCAATCATAGTAGCATACAAAATGAAAAAAAATAAACATAGTGCTTTTCGGAGTCGGTAATGTAGGAAGTACTTTGGTAAATCAGATATTAGAAGCCCGATCCAAAATGTTGACTTCTTCACAAGTAGAGATCAACATTGCTGTTTTAGTGAATTCTAAAATTGCATTTTACAGCAAGGATAATATAAAGAATTCGTGGGAGGCAGATTTTAAAACCTATGGATATCCTTATAAATTGTCTCAAATTATAGATCATGTTAAAAAACAGGAATTAACTAATTTAATAGCCGTAGATGCTACCGCCAGCGAAAATTTTGTAAAAAATTACAAGGAATTAATAAGAAATGGATTTCATATAGTTGCCGCAAATAAAACAGCGAATACATTATCTGACAGTTTTTACAAGGAGTTGAGAGTTATATTAAAAAAGTACAATAAACAATTCTTATATGAGACGAATGTTGGAGCCGGATTGCCGGTGATAAAAACAGTACAAGAGCTACATTTAGTGGGGGAGGAGATCACAAAAATAAGAGGAATTTTCTCTGGCTCTTTAAGTTATATTTTCAATTCTTTCTCTGGTAATAATAAGGCATTTTCTGAAGTTTTGGAAGAGGCAAGAATTAAAGGTTTCACAGAGCCGGACCCAAGAATAGATCTTTCAGGAAAAGACGTTGGCAGAAAATTGTTGATCCTTGCCAGAGAAATTAATATTTTAAAGGAACTTTCTGAGGTGAACATAGAAAATCTGGTTCCGAATCATCTAAATGGAAAAAGCTCAATTTCTCATTTTATTGAAAACCAAGCTGACTTAAACCTGGGTTTTGAAGAGCGAAGATCAAAATTAAGAGCAGATGAGGTATTGAGGCATATTGGAGAGTTGGATGTGGCCAGCGGAAAACTAGATGTGAAATTGGTAACAGAAAAAAGTAGTTCCCCTTTTGGTAGTTTACAGGAGGCTGATGCTTCTTTTGAAATTTACACAAAATCTTATGGAAAAAGACCAATTGTTATCCAAGGAGCCGGTGCAGGTGCTGCAGTTACTGCAAGAGGAGTATTATCTGATATATTAAGGATTTCAGAAAAATTTCAACCTAATAATACTTTTAATTTGAATAAAAATAAACAGTAAATCTTTTTAAAATTATCTTGTTTTCTAAGCTTGACTATTGTTAACTTTGCCCTTTCAAATAAGACAATGAAAAAAGTGATTCGTAATATGTATACCTTAATGTGGGAAACTCCTACAGCGGCTGCATTTGCGTAAAACTTAAGATATAAGAATTACAAAAGCCGCTGCCACCGCAGCGGCTTTTTTGTTATCATAAATTGAAAGTAGAAAATGGAACTTAAGATGGAAATGAGTAAGCAAATTATCATGTTTAACAATAAACATCGTTTTGATTATACTCGCAAGTATCGCGCTACCCGCAATTATCAGAAATTTTAGATTTTAAATTAGTTTATAGTTCAATTCTAAAGATCCCTCTGGTAATTTTTCCAAAGGGATTTTTTCTTTCCAAAACTTAAGTTAAAGTATACGGTTTGGAAAGAATATGTTACAATAAAAGTCACATTGGCGGAGTTTTTGAAAACTGCCATTATTAGTTAAAATACGGATTATGAAAAAGATTCATATCATACTCTTCGGAGTTGGAAATGTTGGAAGCGCTTTGATCAATCAGATCTTGGAAGGAAGAGATATGCTTAAGAAAAAATCAAAAATAGAATTAAATATTCCCATCGTAGCGAACTCTACTGCGACATTTTTTGAAGAGAAGTGTGTACGTCCTTCTTGGGAAACAGATTTTAAGTATTTCGGTTTCACTTATAAAATGGATGAGATCCTTACCCATATTAAAAGGGAAGGCTTTAAGAATGTAATTATTGTGGATGCGACGGCTAGTGAGGATTTTATAAAACACTATCCTACTTTCATAAAAAACGGATTCGATATTGTAGCTTCAAATAAATCGGCTAATACGGCTTCCACGAGTTTTTATAAGAGGCTCAGAAGAGATTTAAAAAAATATAAGACTCAATTTTTATATGAAACCAATGTAGGTGCCGGCTTGCCTATTATAGAGACTTTGCAGAGGTTACATGCTTCAGGAGAAAAAGTTGTGAAGGTAAGAGGAGTGTTTTCTGGTTCTATGAGCTATGTTTTTAATGAATTTTCACAACAAGATAAAATGTTCGACTCGCTTTTGGCAGAAGCGGGAATTATGGGACTTACAGAAAGGGATCCTAGAATCGATCTTTCTGGAATGGATGTAGCAGGAAAACTGCTGATTCTTGCGAGGGAACTTCAGCTACAAAAAGAACTGTCAGATGTAAAAATTGAAAACTTGGTGCCTAAGCATTTAAGTAGATATAGCTCTGTAACTTATTTCAAGAACAACCTAAGAGATCTTAATATAGAGTTCGATGAGTTAAAAGAAGGGTTGAAATCTGGAGAAGTACTAAGACATATAGGGGAATTGGATGTTCAAACTGGAACTCTAGAGGTTAAATTAGTAAAGGAAAATAAAAATTCTGCGATTGGCAGTTTGAAAAATACAGACGCGTCTTTTGAGATTTTTACAGCATCCAATGGAGCACATCCTATAATTATTCAAGGGGCTGGAGCAGGATCTATTGTTGCCGCTAGAGGAGTTCTGGCAGATATTACTAAATTAGCCGAAAAATTTACGAGATGAAGATCCAATTAAAGAGACTTAACGATAATTACCACTTTGAGACGAAAAATGAACGGGGAGACATTGTCTATCTAGACAACAAATCTGAGCCCAATCCTCAGGGCGCAAGCCCAATGGAGCTATTGCTTATGGGAATTGCCGGATGTAGCGGTATAGATATCGTTATGATCTTGAAAAAACAACATATAGAATTGGAAGATCTTCAAATGGAGGTGGAAGGTTTACGTGTAGATGGTGCCATTCCAAATGTCTTTACGGGTATTAATTTAAAAGTTTTTTTGAAAGGAGATTTCTCTGAAGAGAAAGCGAAACGCGCTGTAGACCTTTCTATAGATAAGTATTGCTCGGTTGCTAAAATGTTGGAAAAAACGGCAGAGATATCTTATGAGGTTTATTTAAATAATAAGCTGCTCTCTTAAACCAAACGAAGCTTCTTATCGTAAATAGATTAGATTTGCCCCTTATGAAAAAATGTTTACTCGCCCTACTTTTAATTTGTTCTACAGCAACTTATGCTCAAGAAGAGATCAAAAAGTATTACGCTTTCGATGCTAACTATTTTTATGGTTCAATCTTGGAGCACAATCCGGATATTGCACATTTAATTACGGGTCATCCTACAGGAGTTATTTTAAGTTTTAATAGAAAAACCTATGGGGTGGAAGCTTGGGAACGCAGGTATAACAACCCGGATTTTGGATATTCATTTTCTTATCAGGATATGAATAATCAATATTTAGGTAAGAATTATGCCTTATATGCCCATTTTAATTTCTACTTTTTTAATAGGAATATGATGTTTAGGATAGGGCAGGGAATGGCGTATGCTACTAATCCTTATAATGCTGAAACCAACTATATTAATAATGCTTACGGTTCGCGATTGTTGAGTTCTACTTATTTAATGGCAAACTACCACAAACAGAATATTTATAAAGGTTTGGGTGTACAGGCTGGAGTTTCCATAATTCACTATTCCAATGCCGACTTTAAATCGCCTAATAATAGCACCAATACGTTCACATTCAATTTAGGTTTGAACTACCATCTGGATTATGAGAATATTCCGGAATATGCAGAAAAGGATCCAAAAGAGAAGAAGTATACAGAACCTATTCATTATAATTTTGCCCTTCGAAGTGGAGTAAATACCACGGGTGTGATTGGTTCTAAGCAATACCCATTTTTAACTATTACAGGTTTTGCAGATAAGGTGATCAATAAAAAGAGCACATTACAAGCGGGCGCTGAGGTGTTCTTTTCGAAAGCTTTAGAGGAATTTATATACTTCCAGTCGGTTGCATTTCCGCAGGGTAAAACTGTAGGAGACGAAGATTCTAAGAGAGTTGGGGTTTTTATTGGCCATCAGTTAACCTTCAACAAGATGTCTTTAGTTACTCAAGTGGGGTATTATGCGTATTATCCTTATGATAATTATGTGGAGCGAGTGTATAATAGATTAGGATTAAGAAGAAAGATAAGCGATCATTGGTGGGCATCGGCAACGGTGAGATCTCATGCTGCGAATGCTGAAGCCGTGGAATTTTCAATAGGATATAGACTGTAGGATATGAAAAAGTTGATTTTTTTAATGCTTTCTACTTTTTTATTAAGTAGTTGTGATGCCGAAGATGCTCCGGGTTGTTTCAAAAAAGCCGGAGAAATAGTACAAGATGAGGTTTTAGTCGAAACCTTTAATGAAATTATAGTTTACGAAAGAGTGAAGCTGTTTATTCAGCAGGGCCCCGTTCAAAAAGTGGTGATAGAAACCGGAGAGAATCTTAGAAAAGATGTTTCTGTAGAAGTTATAAATAATAGGTTAAGCATTCGAAATGAGAACTCCTGTAATTTGGTTCGCGATTACGAACTTACGAAGGTATATGTGACTATTCCTGATCTTACATGGTTGCAAAACAGCAGTGGAAGCGCCATAGAAACTATTGGAACGCTGAAGCTTGATAATCTTTGGCTACGTTCCGTAAATCAAGAGAATGATTTATCAATTCATACCGATGGGGATTTTATTTTAGATTTGGATGTGGAAAATTTGAGGATTACCAACGATAATGTTTCCAACTATTTTCTAACGGGAAAAGTGGAGAATTTCATTGTCTTTTTTGCCAATGGAGATTCAAGATTAGATGCACCAAATTTAATTGTACAGAACTATGAGATCTTTCATAGAGGCACAAATAAAATGATCTTATTTCCAGTTCAATCTTTGAAAGGAGAATTACGAAGCAGCGGAAATGTGATCGCTAAAAATAGACCTCCTGTTGTTGATGTCGAGGAATATTACACCGGCCGACTTATTTTTGAGTAGTTAATTCTGAAAACAAGGTTTCCAGATTTTTGGATTTCCTAGTAAGCTGAAGCGTTTTTAGTCCGTTGTCGTGGGCAAAATCGAAAACCGCCGGTCTCATATCATTGTCTGTATCAAACTTTAATTCATAATGAAATCCGCCAATATTTTTTGCTGAAGTTAGATTTGGTAATTTTTTTTAATGCCACTTCTTCGATCCTATAATCGAATTCTACTTGGATTATTTGCTCCTTTTCGTCTCGAAGCTCTTTCATTTTTTTATCGGCAACAATTACTCCTTTATCAATAATAATAACACGATCACAAATGGCTTCAACTTCCTGCATGATGTGTGTAGAAAGAAAGATGGTTTTTTCTTTCCCAACTTTCAAGATTAAATTTCTTATTTCTGTTAGCTGATTTGGATCTAATCCTGTAGTGGGTTCATCTAAAATAAGCACTTTTGGATCGTGTAAAAGTGCCGCGGCTAGTCCTACTCGTTGACGATAACCTTTAGAGAGTTGTTCAATTTTTTTTATTGGCTTCAGGCAAAAGCCCCGTCATTTCTATTACTTCTTCAATTCTCGATTTATCTATTTTATAAACAGAAGCATTAAATGCAAGATATTCCCGCATATACATTTCGGTATACAAAGGATTATGTTCCGGTAAATAACCAATAGATTTTTGAACAGTTTTAAGATCTTCAGAAAGTAAAATATCGTTTACGCTCGCCACACCTTCCGAAGCACTCAAGTAACCCGTAAGGATTTTCATAAGTGTAGATTTTCCTGCGCCGTTAGGACCTAGAAATCCTACAATTTCACCTTTTTCGATCTGGAAGGAAACCTTGTCAAGGGCTTTCTGTTCCCCGTAATATTTAGAAATTTCTTTAACAGAAATGGACATAGCTAAGCTTTTTTCAAAAGTAAGTATAAAATTGTGGTTGTTGAACTCTTGCTTTGTGCAGTTTAGTATTTCTTAAAGTGAATTTATATGTCTTGGAAATAATAAAATTAGTTGAAATGTCACATCGAGCGTAGTCGAGATGTATTTATCCTTCGATCGATTAGACATTTAAAAGAAAGCTTGCTTTAAAGAAAATATATAAATCTATTTTATATATATCCGATTGTTGTCCTAATAGTACTTTCGTCACCCTGAATTTATTTCAGGGTCCCAATAATGTATTCATTTTCATTGTATCGAGATTCTGAAACTCCAGAAGCCTCGGGACAGAATGACCTCCGTTTTTAATTTAGGGTACTTTACGGACGAATAATATATTTTTCACATTTTCTAATTAAAAGCATTCATTTTTAAAATAAAATTTTACATTAGCAGTAGTTAAAACAAACTATGAAGAATATAATTACTTGGACTGCTTTCTATTATTTTTATTTCTTTTATGGAGATAAGATCGGAAGCGTCATGTAATTAAAATTATAAATTATATAAAGAGGTCCTGATTTTATCTAAATCGGGACCTCTTTTTTTTATTCAATTTTTAAAATGAAAAATGTAATTGCAATTCAGGGAATTCAGGGTTCTTTTCATCATCAGGTTGCAAAAGAATATTTTGGAAATGGTGTAGAAGTGAGGTCTTGTGATTCATTTCCAAAATTGATGGAGGAACTTTCTGAAGGAGGTATTCAGCAGGGAATAATGGCTATTGAAAATTCTATTGCAGGATCTATTTTGCCTAATTACGTATTAATAGATGATAACAAGGTTCGAATTATTGGGGAGCATTATATCCCGATTCATATGAATATGATGGCGCTGCAAGGGCAATCTATAGATGATATTGTGGAAGTGAGATCACACCCTATTGCACTATTGCAATGCAAGAATTTCTTTGAAAATTACCCAAATATAAAGTTAGTTGAGGATTCCGATACGGCGGATGTCGCGCGACAGATTGCTGAACAGAATTTAAAGGGAATCGCAGCGGTAGCAAGTAAAACTGCAGCTTCCATTTTTGGCTTGGAAGTATTGGCAGAAGGCATTCATACCGTTAAAAATAATTCTACCAGATTTTTGATACTTAGTTCGAATGGACATTTAGTCGATAAAAATGAAATAAATAAAGCTTCTCTAAAATTCGAATTGGACCAAGAACATGGAAATTTAGCTTCGGTTTTAAATATTTTGAACGACTGCAATCTTAATCTAACTAAGATCCAATCCCTTCCTATAATTGAATCTCCTTGGAAATATTCATATTTCATAGATGTGACATTTGGGAATTATTCTGAATATCTAAAGGCAAAAGAGATCCTAGGTATTATTACAGAAGAATTAAAAGTGTTAGGCGAATATAAAAACGGACGATTATGAAAGAGGCAAAGCGATTAGAGAACTTATCTGAGTACTATTTCTCCAAAAAACTGGAAGAAGTACGTGCCTTAGATGCTCAAGGCAAGAACATTATTAATTTGGGAATTGGAAGCCCCGATTTGCCGCCACCCTTGGAGGCTGTAAATGCATTAACCGATGCTTTACTTCATCCAAATGCACATCAATATCAGCCATATAAAGGGCAACTTCAGTTTCGTGAAGCTATCCGTGATTTTTATAAAGAACAATATGGGGTGGAATTAGATGCGATTTCAGAAATATTGCCTTTAATAGGAAGTAAAGAAGGGATTTTGCATATTTCAATGGCTTTTTTAAATGAAAGCGATGAGGTATTAATTCCAAATCCAGGATATCCTACATATGCTGCGGTAACTAAATTAGTGGGTGCAAAAGCAGTGAATTACGATCTAACCGAAGACTCAGGCTGGTTGCCAAATCTGGAGCAATTATCGAAAATGGATCTTAGTAAAGTGAAACTAATGTGGGTGAATTATCCGCACATGCCAACAGGAACCATCGCCACTAAAAAGCTTTTTAAAGATTTAATTGCATTTGGTAAAAAACACGATATTTTAATAGTGAATGACAATCCTTATAGCTTTGTTCTAAATAAAAATCCGCTGAGTATTTTATCGGTTGAAGGGGCTAAGGAAACCGCCTTAGAGTTAAATTCTTTAAGTAAAACTTTTAACATGGCGGGGTGGCGAGTTGGAATGGTTTGCGGTAGTGAGAAGCACTTAAAAACGATCTTAAAAGTAAAATCTAACATGGATAGCGGAATGTTTTTTCCTGTACAAGCCGGAGCTATTGCCGCTATGAGAAATGCTGAGCAATTTATAGCGCTTCAAAATAAAGAGTATTTAAAAAGAAGAGAAAAGGCCATTGCTTTGGCTTTTGCACTGGAGTGTCGACCGCTAAATGATTCGGCAGGCCTTTTTGTGTGGTCTAAGATAACAACAGGAATTTCTTCAGAAGAATTCATAGATAAATTGCTACATAAGTATGGTATTTTTGTAGCACCGGGAATGATTTTCGGCTCGAATGGAGAAGGGTATATAAGAATATCACTTTGCGCTTCAGAAGAAAAATTTGATGCAGCATTAAATAAGATTGAGAAAGAAAAATTGATTTACACAGAATTATAATGGAAAATAGGAAAGAATTAAGAACATGGTTAGATAAATTTAATTTAGACCATCCTTTGGTAATCGCCGGGCCTTGTAGTGCAGAGACGGAAGAGCAGTTAGTAAAGATCGCGAAACAATTAAAAGATAGTGATGTAAGTGTTTTGCGGGCCGGACTTTGGAAGCCAAGAACACGTCCCGGAAATTTTGAAGGGGTTGGAGCTTTAGGTTTAAAATGGATGAAAACCGCAAAAGAAGAAACGGGTTTGCTTACTACAACAGAAGTTGCCAATGCAAATCATGTGGAACTCGCTTTAGAAAATGATGTAGATATTTTATGGATTGGAGCCAGAACCACAGTGTCCCCTTTCATCGTTCAGGAAATTGCAGATGCTTTAAAAGGTACAGACAAAACCGTGTTGATAAAGAATCCTGTGAATCCAGATCTTTCTTTGTGGTTAGGAGCCGTAGAGCGTTTTTATACAGCAGATGTGAAGAACTTAGGAGTGATACACCGCGGTTTTTCTACCTATGAAAAAACGAAATATAGAAACAATCCGGAATGGCAAATTCCAATAGATTTACAAAATCGGTTCCCGGATCTGCCATTAATATTAGACCCTTCGCATATTGCCGGAAGACGTGATATCTTATTTGATCTTTGCCAAACAGCCTTAGATCTTAATTATGATGGGCTAATGGTAGAAACACATCACGATCCGGATAACGCATGGAGCGATGCTGCACAGCAAATCACACCTTCAACTTTAATTCAGTTTATGAAAGATCTTAAAATCAGGAAGGAGATTTCAGAAAGTGAAGAATTTGTGAATAGTTTGAAAAATTTGAGAGCTAAAATCGATATTGCAGATCACCAGTTGCTAGAGGTGCTTTCTAAAAGAATGAAAATAGCCGATGAGATTGGTTTAATTAAAAAATCTCAGAATGTGGCAATTCTTCAAACCTCAAGATGGAACGAAATTTTGGGAAAAATGATTTTAGAAGGAGAGCAACAAGGTTTGAGTGAAGAATTCGTTTTAAAAATGTTTAAAGCGATACACCAGGAATCTATAAATCACCAGAAAAAAGTAATTAGCGAATAAGCGTGGGATTTTGCACCTTTGTAGCATGACAGGAATTGTATATAAATCTACTGGGAGTTGGTATCATGTAAAGGCTGAAGATGGCACATTCTATAGATGCAGGATTAAAGGGAAATTCCGCATGCAAGGAATTAAAAGCACTAATCCTGTGGCTGTGGGAGATCATGTGGGATTTGATCTGGAGGAGACTGGAGATGATACTTTTGGGGTTATAAAGCATATTGCAGAAAGAGATAATTACATTGTTAGGAAATCGGTAAATCTTTCCAAACAAACCCATATAATTGCTTCAAATATAGATGTTGCTTTTTTGCTGATTACTCTGAATAATCCGCCCACGTTTACCACATTTATAGATCGTTTTTTGATAACTGCTGAGGCCTATCATATTAAGACCGTCCTGCTTTTCAATAAAGTGGATACCTACAATGAAGAGGAGTTAGGAGAGATTAAATTCTTGGCAGCCCTTTATCGTGAGGTTGGTTACGAATGTATAGGGATTTCAGCAAAAACAGGAAAAAATCTGGATAAGGTGAAAGAGATGATGATAGGAAAGACTAGTATGTTCTCCGGACATAGTGGGACTGGTAAATCAACTTTAATTAATGCACTAGAGCCTAGTTTAGATCTAAAAACTTCGAATATTAGTGCGCAACACAAACAAGGACAGCATACTACAACTTTTGCAGAAATGTATGATCTTAACTTCAATGCGAGGATCATAGATACTCCGGGTATTAAAGGTTTTGGAATTGTGGAGATGGAGAAAGAGGAATTAGGGAACTATTTTCCGGAATTCTTTGCCGTGAAGCAAGATTGTAAATTCAACAATTGTTTACATATAGAGGAACCGCATTGCGCTGTTAAAGACGGATTGGAAGACGGGGAGATCGCATGGTCCAGATACAAAAGCTATTTGCAGATTATTGAAGGAGAAGATGAGCAGCAATACAGAATGGATAATTTCCCGGAGGAACAATGAGAGTAGTTCTTCAAAGAGTTTCAGAAGCTTCAGTTAACATTGACGAAAAAGTTAATGGCAGAATTGGTAACGGACTTTTACTACTTGTGGGTATTGAGGAAACCGATACTAAAGAAGATATTTCCTGGTTATGCAATAAGATCTTAAAAATGCGAATTTTTAATGATGAGGCCGGAGTGATGAATTGTTCTTTGCAGGATATAAAAGGCGAAATATTGGTGATAAGTCAGTTTACTTTGCACGCTAGCACGAAAAAAGGAAACAGACCTAGTTATATAAAGGCAGCTAAGCCGGAAACTGCAATTCCACTTTATAAAGATTTTCTTTTAGAGATTGAAAATCAACTTGGTAAAAATGTTGAGCGTGGTGTTTTTGGAGCAGATATGAAAGTTTCCCTTGTAAACGATGGCCCCGTAACAATTATCATAGATTCAAAAAGTAGAGAATAATGGACATACAAAACGCTCAAGAAGAAGTAGATAAATGGATCAAGGATCATGGAGTTCGCTATTTTAATGAGCTTACCAACATGGCGCAACTTACCGAAGAGGTGGGGGAAGTGGCAAGAATAATCGCAAGACGATACGGGGAGCAAAGTGAGAAAGAAAGCGACAAAAATAAAGACCTAGGAGAAGAACTTGCAGATGTGATGTTTGTAGTTCTTTGTTTGGCAAATCAAACCGGGATCAATCTACAGGAAGCTTTCGATAAGAAATTGGATCTTAAAACCAAACGAGATCACGATAGGCACCAAAATAATGATAAATTGAAATAATGAACTTTAAGAAAGTAGTCAATACTAAAGGTTTCTGGAAATCTGTTGCCGGAATGGGAATCTCATTTATTATTATTTATCATATTATCACGATGCTATTTACCTTTGGTGGCTTCGATTTTAGCGGCTATTTTGAGTTAAATTTATCTGATGGTAGATGGCAAGGATTTTTAATTGGATCTCTTCTCTCAGGTTTTATTTATGGTTTCATAATTACCTTCGGACAATTTTCAATAAAACAAAAAAAGGAAGAGAGAGAACGGTAGTTTATCCACAATCTTACTTCAATAACATATTTTATTTCAAGCTTTATGAACGTCCAGTTAAATCATCCCGATGCTAACCTCCTTGGAGATATTCAAATTACTGGTTCAAAAAGTGAATCTAACAGAGCATTGATTTTGCAGGCTTTATATCCCTCGATTTCTTTAAGCAATTTATCTAATAGCGATGATACTGCTGTTTTACAAAAAGCTTTAAAAGCGAGTGGCGGCAACGTGGATATTCATCATGCCGGAACCGCAATGCGTTTCCTTACCGCCTATTTTTCAGCTAAAGAGGGAATAGAAACAATTTTAACGGGTAGTTCTAGAATGCAAGAGCGGCCAATTAAATTATTGGTGAATGCCCTAAAAGATTTAGGAGCAAATATTCAATACTTAGAAAAAGAGGGTTTTCCTCCCTTAAAGATAAATGGGAGCGCACTAAATAAATCATACGTAAAAGTTCAGGCTAATATTAGCAGTCAGTATATTTCTGCATTAATGCTAATTGCTCCATCGCTTCCAAACGGACTTAAAATTGAATTAGAAGGCCCTATTACTTCTACACCTTACATTGAAATGACATTAGAATTGCTTCGTTATTTTAATATTCAATCAAAATTTGAAGGTCAATTAATCACGATTGAAAGTCAGAAGAATATAGTTGCTAAATCTTTGGCGATAGAATCAGATTGGAGCTCTGCTTCCTATTTTTTCTCTTTAGCAGCATTAAGCAACAAGACAGAATTATCATTAAGTAATTTTCGGGAAACAAGCTTGCAAGGTGATTCTAAAATTGTTGCAATTTATAAGGAATTAGGGGTACATACTTCTTTTAACGATAATTCCATTTTACTCAAAAAACATTCGAGTAAAAAACCAAAAACCTTACATCTGGATCTTCAAAACATGCCGGATATGGCACAAACCATTGCTGTTACCTGTTTAGGTTTAGGGATTGGGTGTATATTAAAAGGACTTCATACGCTAAAGATTAAGGAAACAGATAGGTTGGTTGCCTTGAAAAATGAAATGGAAAAATTTGGGGCTAAAATAGAAATTACAAGTAATAGTTTATCGCTAGCTCCGTGTGCTGTTTTAGAGAAAGGCGTGGAGATCGAGACGTATAACGATCATAGAATGGCAATGGCATTTGCGCCCTTAGCATCAAAAGTTCCCCTTACAATTAAGGATGCCGGAGTGGTTTCAAAATCCTATCCAGCCTTTTGGGAAGACCTACAATCCATTGGATTTTCCATAGTATAAGTTCCCGACTAATTCATTTTTCCAAATAAACACCTATTTACTTGACAACCCCTATGTTGAGGTTGTATATTTGCATCCTTTAAAAAATGAAAATATGGGAATGAAACTTTCACAATTTGGTTTTGAACTTCCGGATGAACTTCTAGCTGAATATCCTGCAGAAAACAGGGATGAGGCGCGTTTGATGGTACTAAATAGAAAAGACCAAACAATTGAGCATAAATTATTTAAGGATATAATGGATTATTTTGAACCAAAGGATGTAATGGTTCTTAATAATACAAAAGTATTTCCTGCGCGTTTATTCGGAAATAAAGAAAAAACCGGAGCTCGTATTGAAGTATTCTTGTTAAGAGAATTAAATCCAGAAACTAAGCTTTGGGATGTGTTAGTAGATCCAGCAAGGAAAATAAGAATCGGTAATAAATTATATTTTGGTGATGATGAAAGTCTTGTTGCTGAAGTTATAGATAATACTACTTCTCGTGGTAGAACGCTTCGTTTCTTATATGATGGTTCTTATCAGGAATTCAGAAAAAAATTACAGGAATTAGGGGAAACTCCGCTTCCTAAATATATTAAAAGAGAGGTACAACCAGAAGATCAGGAGCGTTACCAAACTATTTATGCTAAAAATGAAGGTGCGGTTGCAGCTCCAACTGCAGGATTGCATTTTTCTAAGCATTTATTAAAACGTCTTGAGATTAAAGGGATCGATTTTGCTGAAGTTACGCTTCACGTAGGATTGGGGACTTTTAGTCCGGTAGAGGTTGAAGATCTTTCTAAGCACAAAATGATAGTGAAGAAGCTTTTATAGAGAAAAAAGCTACAACAGTTATCAATAAGGCGCTAAGTGAGAAGCGAAAAATTTGTGCTGTTGGAACAACCAGTATGCGTGTGTTGGAAAGTGCGGTTTCTTCTAACCATACGTTAAATGAATTTAGTGGCTGGACCAATAAATTTATTTTCCCTCCATACGATTTTAGTATCGCTAACTGTATGATTACTAATTTCCATACGCCTAAGTCTACGTTGATGATGATGGTTTCTGCATTTGCAGGACACGATTTCATGAAAAAAGCTTATGCCGAGGCAATTAAAGAGAAATATAAATTTTATACTTACGGAGATGCGATGTTAATTATCTAACGTTCAACTTCCAATTATTTTAAACCACGAATGCTCTCTTTTAAAAGTGAAGTATTCGTGGTTTTGTTTTATGGGCTAGTTTTAAATTGATTGAACCTACTTTAAATAGAAATCCCATTAATCTTCATACTTTTGCAGCGTGAAAGACAAGAAGAAAGATATACGCGCTTTAACTAAAGAACAATTACAAGAATTCTTTGTAGCTCAAGGGGATAAATCCTTTCGTGGGTCTCAGGTTTACGAGTGGCTTTGGAATAAAAGCGCTCATAGTTTTGAGGATATGACAAATATTTCCAAAGCTACTAGGCAGATGCTGGAAGATAACTTTGTGATCAATCACATTCGTGTAGACCAAATGCAAAGAAGTAGTGATGGGACTATTAAAAATGCAGTACGCTTACATGATAATCTAACAGTGGAATCTGTTTTGATTCCTACTCCGAAAAGAACTACCGCCTGCGTTTCTTCTCAAGTTGGCTGTAGTTTAGATTGTAAATTTTGTGCGACTGCTACTTTAAAAAGAATGCGTAATCTAAACCCCGACGAAATTTACGATCAGGTGGTGGCAATAGATAACGAAAGCAGATTGTATTTTGATAAGCCTTTGTCCAATATCGTATTTATGGGGATGGGAGAGCCACTTATGAATTACAATAATGTAATGAAGGCGGTAGAGAAGATCACTTCTAAAGAGGGCTTAGGAATGTCCTCTAAGCGTATTACCATTTCTACATCTGGAGTTCCCAAGATGATCAAAAAATTGGCAGACGATGAAACTAAAGTGAAACTGGCTGTTTCGCTTCACTCTGCGATAGATGAAATTAGAACTACCATCATGCCTTTTAATGCAACCTTTCCATTGGAAGATCTTAGAGAGGCTTTGGAATATTGGTATTTAAAAACCAAGAGCAGGATTACGTATGAATATATTGTGTGGGAAGGAATTAATGACACTCGTAAAGATGCCGAGGCTTTGGTGCGTTTCTGCAAGTATGTGCCTTGCAAAGTGAACTTAATAGAATACAACCCTATAGACGATGGCGTTTTTCAGCAAGCGTCCTCCGATGCTACACATATGTACGAATCTATGTTGGAGCGAAATGGAATTACCGTTACTGTTAGAAGATCTCGAGGAAAAGATATCGATGCCGCTTGTGGCCAACTGGCAAACAAATCCTCATAAATACCTAAACCAGAATCTTTAGCTATATTTGATTCCTAATGAAGGTAATCTCACAAATAAAATTACCGGTTGAAAAAGAAATGGAACTTTTCGAAAAAAAGTTCTTCGAGTCCATGTCTTCAAAAGTGGCTCTTTTAAATAGGATCACTCATTATATTGTTAACAGAAAAGGGAAGCAAATGCGTCCTATGTTTGTCTTTTTAGTAGCCAAAATGGTTTCTGAAGGGCAGGTGAATGAGCGCACGTATCGCGGGGCTGCGGTGATAGAATTGATACACACAGCAACTTTGGTTCATGACGATGTAGTAGATGATTCCAATAGAAGGCGGGGTTTTTTCAGTATAAATGCACTTTGGAAAAATAAAATTGCTGTTTTGGTCGGCGATTATTTGCTGTCTAAAGGTTTGTTACTTTCTATAGATAACAATGATTTCGATTTGCTGAAGATTATTTCTATCGCAGTGAAAGAAATGAGTGAAGGCGAATTACTTCAGATAGAAAAAGCCAGAAGATTGGATATTACGGAAGCTGTTTATTATGATATTATTCGGCAAAAAACAGCCACTTTAATTGCGGCATGTTGCAGTTTAGGAGCAGCATCTGTAAAACCAGAATCCTCAGAAATAGCCAAAATGCGAAGATTTGGAGAACTCATTGGAATGGCCTTTCAAATAAAAGATGATCTTTTCGACTATGGCGAAGAGCAGATAGGAAAACCTACGGGTATCGATATCAAGGAGCAAAAAATGACGCTTCCACTTATTTATGTGCTTAATAATTCTACTCCAAAGGAGAAAAAGTGGATCATCAACTCCATCAAAAGGCATAATAAAGATAAGAAGCGAGTGAAAGAAGTGATCGCTCTGGTAAAATCTAAGGGCGGACTGGATTATGCAGTTACCAAAATGAAAGAATACCAGAAAGAAGCACTTTCCATTTTAAACGATTATCCAGCTTCCACTTATAAAGATTCACTTGTCTTAATGGTGAACTACGTGATTGAGCGTAAAAAGTAGTTTTTTCAATAAACAATTTACAATAATCAATTAGCAATTAGCAATCGATATTGCATATTTGTCACCCTGAGCTTGTCGAAGGGAGATTTCATACTGGAGGCTTCGACAAGCTCAGCCTGACATTACCTATTTTTGTCACCCTGAGCCGGTCGAAGGGTCTCACATCGAGCGGAGACGAGATGTCATTGTAAATACTTAAACTCCTCACTCAAAAACCCATTTTTCAAACTTTCTTCAAAAATAAATGCCTACCTAGGCAACCTTTTGTAATTTTCTTACGTCTATATAAATAGATGGGTCTAAACAAAGCATATTGAAAGTAATACCACTTTTTAAAAACGAAAAGCAATTAATTGCAAGAGCTGCGAAAAACCATCGTGATGCCCAACAGCATCTCTATGAAAAACATTCCGGTAAAATGTTGAGTGTTTGCAGGATGTATATTAAAGATCTTCAACATGCAGAAGATGTGATGTTAACCGGATTTTTTAAGGTGTTCACACATTTAAAGGATTTTAAACATGAAGGTAGTTTTGAAGGTTGGGTGAGAAGGATCATGATACGAGAGTCTATTTCTTTTCTTCGGAAAAAAAATGAACTGGAGTTTCAGGAAGAAATGGATTCTGTGAAAAGTGAAGGATTCGATACTATTCAAGCTGAAATAGATGCTGATCATATTCAGCAATTAATAGACGAATTGCCGGAAGGATATAAAGCGGTTTTTGTGCTTTATGCAGTAGAAGGGTATAAGCACGCAGAAATTGCTGCTTTACTTAAAATTACAGTTGGGACTTCAAAGTCTCAGTTGTTTAAAGCGAAAAAGATGTTACAAGAACAATTAGAATTAAAAAACACTTCAAGTTATGGAAACTGAGAGATTTGAAGATAAAATAAGACGGCAGTTGCAAGATCGCGAGATCACTCCATCTGCAGGAAGTTGGGACAAATTAAGTGCTAAATTGGACACAACTCAGGATAAGAAAAAACCTTTTGCATTCTGGATGGGAATTGCTGCGAGTATCATTGGTGGGATCTTAATTTTAAGTCTTGCCTTCAATAATGCAACTCCTTCAGATGCTCCACAAATTGTGGATATTCCTACTGAGAAAGTAGAAGCAGAGAAAACACCGAAAGAAATTTCAAATGAGATTTTAATTGAAACTGAAAAAGAACCAACGCAACTTGCAACTTCAGAAGCCAAAAATCGCCCGGTAACACCAAATAAAAAGTCCATAGTAGCTCTGGAAAAAGATATTCAGCAAAACAATAGGGAAGCGGTAGCTATAATAGATAATGAGAGTTTGCTAAAAAGACAAAGCATTATAACTTCTTCAGAAATTACTAACGATAATATATTAGATCTTAAATTAACCGATGCATTGACCGGTGTAATTACGCAAACCGAAAATGGGCAGACTGTTACAGATGAAGAAATAAATAAGCTGCTTGCTGAGGCCGCCGCTAAAATAAGTCAGGATCGGTACAAATCAGATTTTGCTGTAGGAAAGATAAATGCTCAAGATCTCTTGCAAGATGTGGAATTTGAAATGGATAATTCCTTTCGGGACAAGATTTTTGAAATGCTAAAAGAAGGATATTCAAAAGCGAAAACTGCAGTTGCAAACAGAAATTATTAACTAGGATAGAATTAGCCATTATATCATCACAAAGACTTAAAAGTAAAATTCAACAAATTTTCAACAAGCTATTGAGGTATGAGTTGTAAAATACTTTTCAAAATTCGAGGAAGCCTCGGGGAATCAAACCCTCAATGAGGGATTAAATCATTCATCAATCAAGTCCAATAAGCCACCTCTTCAAAAGAGGAGGTAGGCAGAGGACATTTTAAAACCAACAACATCATGAAAACAATTATCGTAAGCCTCACACTAATTATGTTCAGTTTTGCTATGCAAGAAATGCAAGCGCAAAATGATAGTATTTCAGATAAAACTGAGCGTTTAGAGACCCTAAAACAAAAAATAATAGAGGAAGAAAAAGAAGAGTTGAAATTAGAATTGGAAAGAATTCAAATGCGGCTAGATAATAAGTCTATCACACAAGAAGTAGCCGATGATTTAAAAAAGGAGGCCGCTGAAAAGCGTGCACTAAATATTGAAAATCGAATAGTAATATTAGAAAATAAGCTTGCTCTAGATGAGAGGAATAAATATAATTATGGGACTTCTATAGAACTGCTCGGTAATGGGAAAATTGTGAATATAAATAGGAGTTATAAAGCTGAGGAAAAAGATCGAGTTTACGACAAAAGAACAACCAGCGATTTAGTTTTGGCTGCGGGTTTCAACAATGTGATCTCCGACGAAAATTCCCTTGATAATTCAGATTTTAAAATAGGAGGAAGTCGATTTTTCGAAATTGGATGGGCTTGGAAAACCAGAGTGTTTCAAAACACTAACTGGATGCGTTTAAAATACGGAGTTTCTTTTCAGTTCAATGGATTGAAACCTACGGATAATAGATATTTTGTTGAGAATGGAGATCTAACTCAATTAGAAGAATTTGAATTTAATCTGGATAAATCGAAGTTTAGATCAGATAATCTGGTGTTTCCCTTGCATTTTGAGTTTGGACCATCTAAAAAGACAGAAGGCGCAGATTATTTAAGATATAGTACCAAAGGTCAATTTAAAATAGGAGTTGGTGGCTATGCCGGATTCAATATTGGGGAGCGTCAAAAGCTGAAGTATAATGTAGATGGCGATAAGAAGAAGGATAAGTTGAAGGGAGACTATAACACAAACGATTTTGTATATGGATTAAGTAGTTATGTAAGTCTCGGGGGTACCGCACTATATGTAAAATATGATCTAAATCCATTATTTAAAGATCCAAATATTGAAATGCGAAATATCTCTTTTGGATTAAGATTTGATATAGATTAAGAACAATTTGCTAAGTTGGGAAATAGGATGGTTTTCATTTATTGAAATCCATTCTATTTTTTTATTCCCAAAAGTGGATTCTTTACAACTGATACTTTCTCACTAAATTAAAAATTCCTGATATTATTGTTACATTTGAATCATCTTACGAATTCCATATTCTATATAATCTTTGATTTCTAAAAACACTATAGATCTAGTATTTGAAACCGCCCGTGTAGAGGAGGTTTTAGGCGATTTTGTACAGTTAAAGAAATCTGGAAGTAACTTTAAGGGCTTAAGTCCGTTTACAGATGAGCGATCTCCAAGTTTTATGGTGTCTCCGGTGAAGCAGATCTGGAAAGATTTCTCCAGCGGAAAAGGCGGGAATGTCGTGGCATTTTTAATGGAACATGAGCATTTTACCTATCCTGAAGCTATAAAATATTTAGCAAAGAAGTATAATATAGAAATTGAGGAGACCGAGCAAACGGATGAGCAGAAACAGCTTTTAGACGAGCGTGAAAGCATGTATCTGGTTTCAGAATTTGCCAGTACGTATTTTCAGAATACCATGCTTAAAACCGATCAGGGTAAAGCTATTGGTCTAAGTTATTTTAAAGAACGAGGTTTTACAGATGAAACCATCAAAACCTTTGGATTAGGATATTGCTTGGATGAATGGGATGCTTTTACTTCAGAAGCGATTCGCAAAGGTTACAAAATGGATTATCTGGAAAAAACCGGATTAACAATTGTAAAAGGCGAAAAGCAATTCGACAGATTTAAGGGCAGGGTAATGTTCCCTATCCAATCCATGTCTGGAAGAGTGCTTGGTTTTGGTGGTCGGATTCTAACTAACGATAAAAAGGCTGCGAAATATTTAAATTCTCCGGAAAGTGATATTTATCATAAGAGCAAGGTGCTTTATGGGATTTATCATGCCAAGCAATTTATTGCAAAGGAGGATAACTGTTATTTGGTAGAAGGTTATACAGATGTAATTCAATTTCATCAAAGTGGAATTCAAAATGTAGTGTCTTCTTCTGGAACTGCGCTTACTTCGGAACAAATTAGGTTGATAAACAGACTTACAAAGAATATCACGGTGCTTTTTGATGGAGATGCTGCAGGAATGCGTGCAGCTATTCGCGGGATAGATCTAATTCTGGAACAGGGAATGAATGTAAAAGTGGTGGTTTTTCCTGAAGGGGAAGATCCGGATAGCTTTGCAAAGAAAAACTCTCAAACCGAATTAGAAGAATATTTGGAAGAAAATTCAAAGGATTTCATAGAGTTTAAAGCTTCTTTATTATATCAAGACGCAAAAAATGACCCTGTAAAACGTGCGAATTTAATTCATGATATGGTTTCCAGTATCGCAAAGATTCCAAATCAAATTCAGCAGGAAGTATATATCCAGGAATGTTCTAGAATTATGGATATTTCTGAAGAAGTATTGTTTTCCACACTTACCCAAATATTAGCGAAGGATGGGAAAACTGCTCCACAGAATAAGGGTAAGAGTAAGACTTTCGATGTAGTCAAGGAAACAACATCTCCTAAGGTCAAGGTAGATGAGTTGTTCGAACTGGAACGTAAGATCATCAGCTTATTGCTTTTGTATGGGACTGTAGAGGAGGAGTTTGAAGATCTTGTTTGGAAAGAAAACACGCAGGGAGAACTCGTTCTGGAGCCGGAATTACAAAAGGCTAAGGTTTTTGAAAAAATCTATTTAGATCTTCAGGAAGATGAGGTTGCTTTTACCAATGAGCTTTTTAAGGAATTGTACGGCTTAGTAATCGCTAAATTAAATGAAGAAGGTAATCTTACCTTGGAAACATTTGTAAATGAATTGGATGGTAAATTGTCTGGCGAGGTAACCACAATTTTAATGGAAGAAGAACAATATATCCTCCATGATTGGGAGCGTATGGATATTATGGTGAAGCAAAAAGATGCCAGTATCGCCAGATTGGTGAATGAAACTATCCTTGCCCTTCGACGGTTTTTAATCACAAGAAAGATCGATGAATTATCTAAAGAAATTAAAGAAGCAACACCTTCTGAAGATGGTGCGTCCAGTTCTTTAGAAGATATCGTGGATTATTTATCCCTAAAAAGAATCCTCTCAGATAAATTGAATCGAGTTATGTAGTTCGAAGCTGGAGCAATCTGGATTGGTTAATAAGATCAGCCAGATTATCTACTTTTAGTTTCTTTAAAAGTCTCGTTTTATAAGTGCTCACCGTTTTTTCATTAATATCTAAAGCTTCGGCGATATCTTTGTTTCTTTTCCCATTAGAAAGTAAATTAAGCACTTCCATTTCACGGGTAGATAATTTTTTAAATTTCGCAATCAAGCCATTTCCATTAGTAGCACCAGAATTTATTTTGTCGGTGATATTTTTATTTAAATAAATTCCTCCCCGAGCAACCTGTTGGACTGCATTGTACAAACTTTCTGTTGAAGCGGTTTTAGATAAGTATCCGGAGGCACCAGCTTTTATGGCGCTTAGGGCATACATTTCTTCAGGATGACAACTAAAAACCAAGATTCTGATTCTTGGGAATTCTGTTTTTATGGTACGTAATGCGGTAATTCCGTTTATATCCGGCAAATCGATCTCTATCACTAGAACTTCAGGAGAATGAATTCTAAGAGATTTAATTAAATCGTTGCCGTTTGTTACGTTTCCAATAACATTTAATTCATTTTGATCTGTAAGTAAGGATTTAATTCCTTCGCGTGTAATAGGATGGTGATCTGCAATTAAGATTGTACTCATAAGAATGTGTTGGCACTAAAATTACAGCAGCAGGGTATGCTCTTTAGTATGATTAGGTATATTAATTTAAAATTAACAGTTTAATTTTTTAATAAGACCAGACATTTCAAATACTCGACAAAAAGATCAATTTTTAAGATTAACGGGAATTTCGCAAACTGGTATAGGAACCATTTTATGCTTGTTCGCTTTATTTCTACTTTTAAAGATATTGAAAACTTCCTGTTTTCTGCCCGAATAATCTTCGGCGTTCATCCCAAGTCGGTCCATTTCCATCGCCCATTCTAGTTCGTCGTAACTCGCTCCAATCTGATCTTCGTCACTTCTGCTATCACCAAATAATCCGTCGGTAGGAGCAGCGTTTAAAATTTCTTCGCTTACATTCAAGAACTTTCCAATTTCATAAACTTCACTTTTCATTAAATCTGCAATCGGACTCAAATCTACTCCGCCATCGCCATACTTGGTGTAAAATCCTACACCAAAATCTTCAACCTTATTTCCGGTCCCGGCTACTAAATATTTATGCAAGCCGGCAAAATAATACAAGGAAGTCATACGTAACCTCGCTCTGGTATTAGCTAGCGATAATTCTATATTTGGATTTTCTCCTTCAAAAGGAACTACTTCTCTGAATTGCTCGAAAACCGGTGTGAGGTCTACAACCAGATTTGTAACATTTGCAAAATGATCTTTTAAGTAAGCAATATGATTCTGAGCCCTGCTAACTTGCGTTATTGCTTGATGAATAGGCATTTCTACACATAATGTGCGCATTCCGGTTTTGGCGCAAAGGGCAGAAGTAACGGCTGAGTCTATCCCACCGCTTATCCCGACAATAAATCCATTCATATTAGCTGCAGTTGCATAGTCTTTTAACCAATCTACAATGTGATTTACTACCTTTTCAGTTTGCATATATTTGGGTGTTTAGAATTCTAAGTAATACCTTTGCAAGCAAATTTAACAAGTTTAAATTAGTATTAAAAACCGCCTGCGTTAAAGGCTTCACAATATAGTGCATGTATAGATTAATAAGTATGCTTTTTTTGATAGCTCTGTTGGCTGCTTGTGATTCGCAGTCGAATGAAGAAAAAGAGATTGAAAAAATAGCTATAGATCTTAAAATAACCCGCTTCGATAAGAAATTTGCTACGGTAAATTCAGGAAATTTACAGGCTTTAAAATCAGAATATCCTTATTTATTTCCTGAAAGATTTACAGATAGTATGTGGATTGCTAAGGCTAGTGATACCATTCAGCAAGAATTAAATGAAGAAGTAGGAAAAGCTTTTATTGATTTTTCTGCTGAAGAAGATGGGATTTATGCCCTTTTTCAACATACTAAATATTATTTTCCTTCTTTTGAAATCCCACATGTAATAACCATTACTTCTGAAGTAGATTATAGAAATAAGGTGCTTTTAACACCGGACTATTTATTTATTTCATTAGACACCTATTTGGGGAAAGAGCATCCATTTTATATAGGATTGCAGGAATATTTAAAAAAGAATTTTGAAAAAAATCAGATCCTTCCGGATATAGCTAACGAGATCGCAGAGGTGTATGTTCCGCAGCCGGAGTCTAAAACTTTTCTAGCGCATATGTTGTATTATGGGAAGATTCTTTATTTGAAAGACCGTCTTTTGCCCGATGTTAGTGAGTACGATAAAATAGGATACACTCAAGATGAATTGGATTGGGCAATTGCTAATGAGGAAGAAGTGTGGCGTTATTTTGTAGAGCGGGAAGTAATCTTTGATACAGATACCGACTTATATTCTAGATTTCTTTATCCTGCGCCTTTTTCTAAATTCTATTTGGAATTGGATGCAGAATCACCTGCAAGATTAGGCCAATTTATTGGATGGCAAATGATTAAGCAGTATATGGATAAAAATGATGTGAGTATTCAGGAAATGCTTACAACCAATTCAGAAACAATTTTTAATAAAGCAAATTACAAACCAAAGAAATAATGGCAGAATTCAAGAAATCTGAGATCAATATAGAAGTTGTATTAGATGAAAATAAAGTTCCGGAAGAATTATATTGGAGTGCAGACGATGGAGCAATTTATAAAGAGGAAGCAAAAGCGATGATGTTATCTATGTGGGATAGCAAGCAGCAAGAAACCTTGCGAATAGATTTGTGGACTAAAGATATGCCGATAGATGAGATGAAGAAATTTTTTCATCAAACACTTGTGGCGATGAGCGACACCTTTAATAGAGCAACTCAAGACGAAAAAATGACTGCTACCATGAAGGATTTCTGCGATTATTTTGCTGAAAAGTTAGAGTTGAAGCAGTAATTGCTAAAGGTGAGGTCTATATTTAGCATATTCGTTTTAAGAAAGAATAATCCTTTCGTCACCCTGAATTTATTTCAGGGTCTCAATATAACTATAATTTACGCTCAATAGAAGATTCTGAAACAAGTTCAGAATGAATGACCTTGCTGTTTGATTTATTGTTTTATCGGCAAGCTAAAAATTATTGACCTCATTAATAAAAAAAGCCCCAACTATATTATTAGTAAGGGCTTTATTTATAATTTTAAAGAATCTCTATCCGTTCATGGAGATTAAAAACTCTTCGTTGTTTTTGGTTTGCTTGAAACGCTGATTTATGAATTCCATTGCTTCCACAGGGTTCATATCTGCAAGATACTTTCTCATTACCCACATGCGTTGTAAAGTAGTTTCGTCAAGAAGTAAATCGTCACGACGCGTGCTTGAAGAAGTAAGATCGATTGCCGGGAAAATTCTTCTGTTGGCAATTTTTCTGTCCAGTTGTAGTTCCATGTTTCCAGTACCTTTGAATTCTTCAAAAATAACTTCATCCATTTTAGAACCGGTATCTGTTAATGCAGTAGCAATAATAGAAAGAGAACCGCCATTTTCAATATTTCTGGCAGCACCAAAGAAACGTTTTGGCTTATGCAATGCATTTGCATCTACACCACCACTCAACACCTTACCACTAGCAGGTTGAACTGTGTTGTAAGCTCTGGCTAAACGTGTGATGGAATCTAATAAAATCACTACGTCATGCCCACATTCTACCATTCTCTTCGCTTTTTCTAAAACGATGTTGGCAACTCTTACATGCTCATGCGCTTCTCTGTCAAAAGTAGAAGCAACAACTTCACCTTTTACATTACGTTGCATATCTGTAACTTCTTCCGGACGTTCATCTATTAAAAGGATGATTTGATACACTTCCGGATGATTAGCTGCAATTGCATTTGCAATATCCTTAAGCAACATTGTTTTTCCCGTTTTTGGCTGGGAAACGATCATTCCACGTTGTCCTTTTCCAATTGGAGAGAACAGGTCCATGATTCGAGTAGAAATAGTACTCTGTCTGTCTGCAATGTTGAATTTTTCCTTTGGAAACAAAGGAGTTAAATGTTCAAAAGAAATACGGTCACGAACCACTTGTGGATCTAACCCATTAATTTTGCTGATTTTTATAAGTGGAAAATATTTTTCTCCTTCTTTTGGAGGTCTAATTTGTCCTAAAACGGTATCTCCTGTTTTCAATCCAAATAATCTAATTTGAGATTGAGATACATAAATATCATCTGGAGAAGAAAGGTAATTGTAATCTGAAGATCTTAGAAAACCATAGTTGTCCTGCATGATATCCAGAACGCCTTCACTTTCTATAATCGCATCGAATTCGTAATCCGGTTCTCTATATCTGTTTCTACTATCTCGATTTCCATTATTCTTAGAGCTTCCGGAATTATTACCATCAGATCTATTTCCATCAGACCTATTACTTCTATTGTCCTTAGAATCTTTTCTAGGTTCTCTTGGAGATCTTGTATTATCTCTGGAAGAGCTTTGCTTATCATCCTTTTTCACAGGCTGATTCTTATGAACCGGACGCTTTGGAGCATCATTTGATCTTTCTTGTCTAGGTTTTCTATCTGAAGTTCTTTCTTTTGAAGTTTCTTTAGAAGCAGGTTTAGCTTCGTCAGTCTTATCAGATGTTGCTGAGGGTTTTGCTTCCGTATCTTTGCTACGAGGATTCGGACTCACTTTTTTAGCCGGTTTGCTTTCGGTTCTTGGCCTTGCAGGACTTTTACTTGTCTTGCTAGTTGTGCTTTCCGCTTTGGCAGGACTTTCATCTTTCAATGCCTCTTTCACTTTATTTGGATTTGCTGCTTGATAGTCCAGAATCTGGTACACCAAATCGAGCTTTTTAACCGTTTTATATTTAGGGACATTTAATGATTTGGCTATATCCTGAAGCTCAGGAAGCTTCTTAGCTTTTAAATCTGAAATTTCAAACATGAATAAGATTGTGTTTGTTTATTGTAAACTTCTCGAGGAAGAATCGAAAATAATTTTGGAGACTTAAGTAACCTATTTTGAATTGGTTACATATTCTTACTGCAATAATACAACTTTATTTTAAATTTTTGAATACGGTATCTAAAAAGAAACACTTATTTTTGTTGACTTAATAGAAGATTTAACATGTTACAACGCATTCAAACTATTTATTTATTTCTCGCCACTTTAATAAGTGGTGTTTTAATATTTTTTGTTTCTTTGTGGAGCAATGAAGCGGGAGAATCCGTTTTTGTTGAAGAAGTATTGGTGGCAATGGGTCTATTCTTAGGCTCTGCAGTTCTTTCATTTATTAGCATATTTTTATTCAAAAACAGAAAGCTTCAATTTGTATTGGGGCGAATCAATATATTATTAAACTTTTTTTTTGCTAGGAGTTTTTGTGTATTGGTCTCTAAGTATACCTGGAGAGATGGAAATCTCGGAGAAGGGTATTGGGATGTTTATTCCTGTTCTTTCTATCGTTTTTTTAGTTTTGGCCAATAAAGCCATCAAAAAGGATGAAGATCTCGTAAAATCTGTAGACCGGTTACGATAAAACCTATTATCTTAGTGTTATTAGTGCGTAGAAAACCCGAAGTGAAAGCTTCGGGTTTTTTTATGCCTTAAAATTATATGTATTTGCACTTATATTCAGTAAATAAAAAATAATGCCTCATTTTCATATTTGAAGCCGTCTGCAGTTTCAGAACCAATTCGACCAATAGTGTAGGGGCAAAGGCTTTTTTATAAGTAGGAAGACAGCAATAGGAAATTAATAATAGAGAATTAAAAATAAATTTTCAACTCTCCAATTCTATCACTTCCAAATCGCTTATGTTTTTTCCTTCAACCTTAAACCTTAGCATCGTTCTCTTTTTGTGAAATCCATATTTTCCCGCTGCACCGGGATTCATATGTAAGCACTGAAGGGATTTATCATTCATCACCTTTAAAATATGGGAATGCCCACAAATAAATAACTTCGGCGGATTTTTTTTGATTTCTTCTTTTACGGCAGGTGAATATCTTCCGGGATAACCGCCAATATGTGTAATCCACACATCCAACTCCTCACATAAAAATCGTTGATTCAATGGAAATTCTTTTCGGATTACATGATCGTCTATATTTCCAAAAACTGCTCTCAAAGGTTTTAGTGCTTTAATCTGGTCGGTTACTTTTGGATCTCCAATATCTCCCGCATGCCATACCTCATCTGCTTCTTTTACATAATGAAGAATACGTTCGTCTATATGGCTATGGGTATCGCTTAATAATAAAATCTTTTTCAAATCTTAAATTCTAATTTTTGGTTTTTCTGAAAACTGATTAATGAACCTTAATAGGGTTACGAAGTTTGCCGTATCTTTGCAGGCAATCACGTAAAAGTATCAATTTAGATTGAGATATTTTATTGAACTAGCTTATAATGGAAAGGCATATCATGTTGGCAATATCAGCCGAATGCTATTTCTGTACAAGAAACTCTGGAAAAAGTTCTTTTAACCGCGTTACAGGTGAAAACCCCATTGGTTGGGGCTGGAAGAACAGATGCCGGGGTTCATGCCAGTAACTATTATGCACATTTCGATAGCAGAAAAATCAAGCATATAGATAAGTTTATTTATAAGCTGAATTCCTTATTGCCCGATGATATTGCGGTGTATAATCTTATTGAAGTTAGCGACGAAGCACATGCCCGCTTTAATGCCTCTGATAGAAGCTATGAATATTATGTGGTTCAACATAAAAATCCATTTAAATTTGAAACCGCTCATTATGTGAAAAATGAGTTGGATATAGTTAAAATGAATGAGGCGGCAGCTACCTTATTGGATTACAAAGATTTTAAATGTTTTTCGAAATCTAAAACTGATGTGCACACCTATAATTGCAAGATCATTTCCGCACAATGGGTAAAAGAAAAGGACGTTTTAATATTTAAAATCACGGCAGATAGATTTTTACGGAATATGGTAAGAGCAATTGTAGGAACCTTATTGGAAATAGGATTAGGAAAGATCCCGGTTTCCAGATTGCATGAAATATTAGAAAGCAGAGACAGGCAAAAAGCAGGAACCTCGGTTCCGGCAAAAGCATTGTTTCTAGCTAAAATTGAATATCCAACATCTATTTTAAATAAATAAATGGCATCAGCTACAGGTAACGCATTTGACTTTGGTCTTTTTAAAAGACTTATAAAATATACGAATCCGTATAAATGGACATTTTATTTCGTGGCTTTGGCTGCGATCTTATTGTCCTTTTTTGCGGTTTTAAGGCCTTATTTACTTCAGGTAACTATAGACGATTCTATTATCCCAAAAGATAACGATAATCTGGTATTCTACATCTCTATGATGCTGGTAGTATTATTTCTAGAGGTGATCTTTCAATTCTGCTTTATTTATTTTGCCAACTGGCTAGGCCAAGAAGTGGTTCGCGATTTAAGAGTCAATTTATTTAAGCATATGCTTCAGTTTAAAATGAAGTATTACGATAAATCTGCCGTGGGAAGACTGGTGACACGTGCGGTTAGCGATATTGAGACAATTGCAAGTATTTTTAGTGAGGGATTATTTATGATTGCCAGTGACTTATTAAAGATGCTGGTGGTTCTAGGATTTATGTTCTATAAAAGTTGGCAGCTCACCCTATTGGTTTTAATTGTTTTACCATTTATTTTGTACGCTACGAGAGTTTTTCAGAAAAAAAATGAAAATAGCTTTTGAAGATGTTCGAAATCAGGTAGCCAATTTAAACACATTTGTTCAGGAACGTATCACAGGGATGAAGATCGTACAGATTTTTACCAGAGAAGAGGTAGAATATCAGAAATTTAAGGATATAAATAATAAGCATAAAAGCGCATGGATTAAGACGGTTTGGTATAACTCTATTTTCTTTCCAATTGCAGAGATGTCTACTTCCATCACTATTGGTTTAATTGTTTGGTATGGGGGAGTTCGAGTTGTAGATAACGATACGTTGAGTTTGGGTATCATTATTATGTTTATAGAATTGGCGCAAATGCTGTTTAGACCACTTCGTCAAATAGCAGATAAATTTAATACCCTGCAAATGGGAATGGTTGCAGCCAATAGGATTTTTGCCATTTTAGATACAGATTCTGTAATTCAGGATACAGGAAGTAAAGAGATATCTAATTTAAAAGGTGAGATTGAATTTGAAAATGTTCGTTTTAGTTATGATGAAGGCGAGGAAGTTTTAAAAGGTGTTTCTTTTAAGGCAGAACCTGGCGAAACAATCGCAATTGTTGGAGCTACGGGAGCCGGGAAATCTACGGTGATCAATTTGCTGAATAGATTCTATGAGATCGATGCCGGAAGAATTATGGTAGACGGTGTAGATATTAAGGATATCACACTCAAAACCTTGCGTGCAGAAATTGCAGTGGTATTACAAAATGTATTTTTATTTGCTGACACTATTTTAAATAACATTACCCTACAAAACCCAAGAGTTAACGAAGAAGATGTGATAAAAGCAGCAAAGGAAATTGGGATTCACGAATTTATAAGTTCTTTGCCTAATGGCTATCATTATAATGTAAAAGAACGCGGAGTTATGCTTTCTTCTGGGCAAAGGCAATTAATTTCATTTTTAAGGGCCTATGTATCGAATCCAAGTATTTTGGTGTTGGATGAAGCAACATCTTCGGTAGATTCTTACAGCGAGCAGTTAATACAAGATGCCACAGATAAAATTACGGCAAACAGAACCTCCATTGTAATAGCGCACAGATTGGCTACCATTAAAAAAGCAGATAGAATATTGGTGATGGATGCGGGGAAAATAGTTGAAATGGGTACGCACAAGCAACTGCTGAAAGTTGAAAATGGCTTCTATAAAAATTTATATGAAGTACAATTTATGGCGGAAGAGGAGTCTATTTAAATCTCATTGAGGGTTTGAAGCCCTAGCTTCTTTTGAATTTTAAAAAAAGTACTTTTTAATACCAATTTCGCGTGTTTGCTTCGAGATCCTTAATTTGCTACTAGAGCTATTAGGTAAGATCTTCTTTTAACTTATTCAGCAACTCCGTGGTGTTTTCAAAAATCACAAACTCACCATCTTTTAAATAGGAGATTTGTCCGTTTTCTTCACTCACCACCAATGCCAAGGCATCTGTTTTTTCTGTAATTCCAACGGCTGCACGATGTCTTAGTCCAAATCTCAAAGGGATAGACCGGTCGTTAGAAACGGGTAAAATCACTCTGGTTGCTGTAATTTTATTGTCTTCAATAATCATCGCGCCATCATGAAGTGGAGAATTTTTAAAAAATACCGACTCGATGATTGGCTGATTTAACTCTATGTTCATGGCATCTCCAGAAATTTTAATAAAATCCAGTTTGGTGCTTTTTTGAATCACAATAAGGGCTCCGGTATAAGATCTCGCCATGCTTTCGCAGGCTTTTACGATCGCGTTTAAATTTGTTTTTATTTGAGTGTCATCTTTTACAAATTTAAACTGCCTGAAGAATTTCCTTCTCTGAGTGAAATTGGTAGAACCAATCATCAATAAGAATTTTCGTATTTCCTGCTGAAAAACCACGATTAGCGCGAACATTCCCACTCCAATGAATTCCCCAAGCACACTGCTTAAAAGCTCCATTTGAAGCAATTCTGTGAGCTTCCACATCAGGTAAACGATCACAATACCTATAAAAATATTTACGGCCACCGTTCCTTTTACAAGCTTGTATAAATAGTAAAGTAATATTGCGACAAAAACAATATCTACAATATCCAGAATGCGAAGGTTTAAAAAATCCAAATTTTTAAGGCTTTGTGTAAAAATAGAAAATTAGAATGTAAGCTGACTCATTAATTTTACGGTTTCCATTGCTTCTCTTACATCATGTACTCGCAAAATGTTTGCGCCATTGGCAATTGCCATGGTGTTTAGAACAGTGGTGCCATTAAGCGCTTCCTGTGGCGAACAATCTAAGGTTTTATAAATAGTCGATTTTCTTGATAACCCGGCTAGGATTGGAACATTCAAACTCTCGAACTTTTTAAGGTTGGACAATAATTCAAAATTCTGTGCTATATTTTTAGAAAATCCAAATCCGGGATCAGCAATAATATCATGTATTCCCAAGTCTCTAGCAGCTCTTATCTTTTCAGAAAAATAAAAGATAATCTCTTGAGCGAGATCCTTATACTCATTAAGATCTTTCATGGTTTGTGGATTTCCGCGCATATGCATCATAATATAGGGAACTTGAAATTCTGCAACCACCTTTAACATATCGTCATCCAAGTTTCCGGCAGAAATATCATTTATTATGGCCGCGCCGGTTTTTAAGGCTTCAGTGGCAACATTACTTCTAAAGGTATCTATAGAAATAATGCTTTCCGGGAAATTCTTGAGGATTGCATCTATAGCTGGAACTACACGATTTATTTCTTCGGTTTCAGAAAAATCATCGGCACCCGGGCGACTGCTATATCCTCCAATATCAAGAAATGTAGCTCCTTTTTCCAACATTTTTTCAGCAGTGGTAAGCAAAGTTTTAAGCGATGTTTTTCGGCTTTCAGAATAAAAAGAGTCCGGGGTAGTATTTAGGATTCCCATTACTTTGGGGCTTGCTAAGTCTATTAAAGTACCTTTACAATTAATGGTCATGGCGGAATTTATATTAGTTCTTCTGAAAAGTGGAGACTAAATTAACTTTGACTATCTAAATTATTTGCCCGAAATTTACGCAAATTAGAATAGTTCTATGAAGGATACCTCAAAACAATACGATGCGGTAATTAATACTTGTCGCGAGTTATTTGTAAATAAAATGAAAGATTACGGCTGTGCCTGGCGTATTTTAAGGCTTCCGTCTTTAACAGATCAAATTTTTATAAAAGCACAACGAATTAGAAGTCTTCAGGAAAACGAGGTTAGAAAGGTAGATGAAGATGAAAAACCGGAGTTTATAGGAATCATTAATTATTCTATAATGGCCCTAATTCAGTTAGAATTAGGGATTGCCACCCAACCGGATCTTTCGGTAGAGGAGGCAATGAGGCTTTATGATGAAAAGATTGATCTCACCAAGCAATTAATGGAAAATAAGAACCACGATTACGGTGAAGCTTGGCGGGATATTCGAGTGAGTTCTTTAACAGATCTTATTATTCAAAAATTACTTAGGGTTAAACAAATTGAAGATAATAAAGGAAAAACGCTGGTTAGTGAAGGCATCGATGCGAATTATCAGGATATGATTAATTATTCGGTATTTGCTATGATTCTTATGGAAGAAGCTACTGCTTAAAAAATTACGATAACATGAAAATATTAGTTGGGGTTGCCAGAATTTTTGTCGGTATTTTATTTATAATCTCCGGCTTTATAAAATTGAATGACCCAATTGGTTTTTCATTCAAACTTCAGGAATATTTTAGTGCAGAGGTGCTAAATATGGAAATCTTGATTCCATTTGCATTGGTGATCGCTATTTTTTTAGTGGTTTTTGAATTGGTGTTAGGGATTATGCTATTTATTGGATATCTCCCGAAATTCACACTTTGGAGTCTCTTACTAATGATTGTTTTCTTCACGTTTCTTACATTTTATTCGGCATATTTCGATAAGGTGAAAGATTGTGGCTGCTTTGGCGATGCTATGCCACTTACACCGTGGCAATCTTTTTATAAAGATGCAGTGTTGCTTGGACTCATAGTATTGCTATTCTTCAATAGAAAGCTAATTACGCCAATTTTTGCTCCGGCGTCTCATAGATGGATTATATTCTTATCCTTTATGCTCTGCTTTATTTTTGCATATTACGTGCTTATGCACTTGCCGGCCATAGATTTTAGAGCTTATAAAGTGGGGAACAATTTGCTGGAAGAAATGAAAATTCCGGAGGATGCTGAAAAAGCGGTTTATGAATACTGGTGGAAATTTAATAAGAATGGAGAAGAAGTAATCATCAAAAATTCAGGTGCATACCCTAATGTTGAAGGAGATTATTTAGGCGTTGAAACGACTTTGATCTTTGAAGGATTTAAACCTAGAATTCCGGATTTTTCAATTTTAAAAGATGGTGAAAATATTACTCAGGAGATCTTGGCCAAAGATAAATTACTGCTAATCGTTGCTTATGATTTAAGAAAAACAGAACGAGAAGGCTTTGCGATTATTAAAAAGTTGAGTGAAGAGGCTTTAAAAAAGGGATATACGGTGGTAGGTTTAACTGCTTCAGGAGATGATCTTAAAGAAGAAATCACTTCTAAATTTAGCTTGAATTTTGATTTTTATCAGAGTGACGAAACAGTTCTTAAGACCATAGTGCGAGCAAATCCGGGGATTCTTACATTAAAAAATGCTACAGTAATCCAGAAAAAGCACTGGGCAGACGCCTCAGAAATAGATTTATAAAACATAAAAAGACAGAAATGAGAAGAAATATAGTTGCAGGAAATTGGAAAATGAATAACGACCTTGCCGAAACGCAAGAGTTGATTTCACATTTAAAGCTACAAATGGTAAAGGAGCCTACGGCAGAAGTTTACGTGGCACCATCTTTCGTGAATTTATATAATACGTTTCAGTCTCTTAAAGGAACTGTGATAAAAGTTGCTGCCCAAAATATGCATTTCGCGGAAAGTGGTGCATTTACAGGGGAAGTTTCAGCAAAAATGCTTAAGAGTATTGGCGTAAACACTGTGATCTTAGGACATAGTGAACGCAGGGCTCTTTTTCATGAAACCGATGAGCTGCTAGCTAAAAAAAGTAAATGCAGCTTTGGAACATGATATAGAGATCATATTTTGTTTTGGAGAAGAGTTGAAAGACAGAAAAGGCGATAAGCATTTTGAAGTTGTTAAAGAACAATTGGAAAATGGCTTATTCCATGTGAATAAAGATTCTTGGAAGAACATCATTCTTGCATACGAACCGGTTTGGGCTATTGGAACCGGAGAAACGGCATCTCCAGAACAAGCACAAGAAATGCATCAATACGTTAGAGGCTTAGTGTCCGATAAATTCGGGGAAGAGATCGCTCAAAATGTATCTATTTTATATGGCGGTAGTGTAAAACCAAATAATGCAGCAGAAATTTTTGAGAACGAAGATGTGGATGGTGGACTTATTGGAGGAGCCAGTTTAAATGCAATCGATTTTTTAACTATTGTAAGCTCTTTTAAGTAATGGCTAATTATTTAGAATTTCAGTTTGAAATAAGTCCGCTACAACCAGGCTCTGAGATTTTGATCGCTGAATTGGGTGATGCGGGCTTTGAAAGTTTTGTTGAAAATGAAGACGGAATTACAGCTTATATTAAATCTGAAGAGTATAATGAAGGGATGTTAGAAGACATACAAATCTTAAATTCCGATGAATTTGAGATAAGTTTTACTTCAAAAGAGATCGAGCAAGTAAATTGGAATAGTGAGTGGGAGAAGAACTTCAATCCAATTGTGGTAGCCGATAAATGTTCGGTAAGAGCACCCTTCCACGAAAAGCCGGATACCGAGTATGATATTGTTATAGAACCAAAAATGTCCTTTGGAACGGGACATCATGCTACAACGCATATGATGCTTCAGCATATCCTTAACAATGAATGGGCTGGAAAATCGGTTTTGGATATGGGTTGCGGCACCGGAGTTTTAGCAATTCTTGCCGAAATGAAAGGAGCAACCTCTTTGGATGCAATAGATATAGATAATTGGTGTTATTTAAATACGCTGGAAAATGTAGAGCGAAATAATTGTAAGAATATTTCTGTTTACGAAGGCACTGCGGATTTATTAGAGGGAAAACTCTATAATGTGGTAATTGCTAATATTAACAGGAATATTTTAGTAGAAGATATCCCAACTTATAGCAAATGTCTTTCTAGTGGTGGTAAGCTTTTTTTAAGCGGATTTTATACGGAAGATATCCCTGTGATAGAGGAAGTTTGCAATAGGAATGGGCTGAAATTTGAAAATAAATTGGTTAAAGATAATTGGACAGCCCTGAGTTTTATAAGAGAATAATTTGTAAGAATTAGTATCTTTACAGCTGAATATCAACAGATAACCCTTTGGAGATGAGTACGAAAGAAGAAGTATTAGTTAAAAGAAAAACAGTAACAAAAAAGAATAAAAATTATGAGATCGTTTTATTCAATGATGAATATAACACATTCGATCATGTAATAGAAACCCTTATTTGTGCTTGTGATCACACTCCGGAACAAGCAGAACAGTGTTCACTTTTGGTGCATTATAAAGGAAAATGTACGGTGAAAACCGGCCCTTATAATGATTTGAAACCAAGATGTTCGAAATTATTGGAAGCCGGATTAAGTGCTGAAATAACCGGTTAAATGTTAAAGTTTCATTCGATTATCAATATTTATCGCATTAAATTTCCTACATAAATTATATTTTTCATAAGTTTATGTCATAATAATTAAGGATTTCGAAACACCTTGATATTTATAACAACTAAAACCTACTTATGAAAATTAACAAATTATTTTTATGTCTTGCTGGAGCAGGACTATTATTCACTTCTTGTGAAAAAGATGAGTTAACCACATCGCCAGAAGAAGAAGCTTTAAACATTAATTCTGAGGTACCAGAATCTGTACTTCAAAAAATTGCAGCCCTACATTTTAATCCGAAAGGAGCAGAAGTAGGAAAAATTATGTTGCCAGATGGAAGTTTTGAGAAAACCTATATTGTTGAAGGAGATATTGCATTAAATGCGAATCAGCTTAATAATATGAGTACTAGTAATATTCAGGATAAGCAATATCGTACTAACAACTTGGTAAGTAATAACAGAACAATAAATGTTATTGGATATACTGGAGGTTCTCAAGCTTTAACTTCTAAGCAAAGAACAGCGCTTCAATATGCTATTAACAACTACAATAGAATTAATATTGGGCTTACGTTCACCTTAACCTTTGGAACTAACTATTCTCCTTACGACATCGTAGTGTATCAAACTACAAACGGACAAGCAGGTGGAGTAGCAGGATTCCCTAGCAATGGTAATCCATACAAGTACGTGCAAATTTTTAATGGAATGGAGCAGTACAGTGTAGATACTAATGAGCATGTAATGACACATGAGATTGGACATTCACTAGGATTGCGCCATACAGATTGGTTTAGCCGTCAAAGTTGTGGGCAATCTGGAGAAGCTGCAGGATCTGATGGTGCTGTACATATTCCGGGAACCCCAACAGGGTATGATTCCACCTCTGTTATGTTAGCTTGTTTTGGAGCGAATGAAGATGGAGAATTTAATGCCAACGATATTACCGCATTAGAATATTTATACTAAAACTTAACCAAACCGTAAGGTGTTTCGAAATTTTAAGTGAGCGTCCCCAACGCTCACTTTTTTTTATTCAAAAAAGATCTGGAATTTTTCTCTAATTTTAAAATAAAACATATATTTGCACCCGCAAAAAGGCCTCGTGGCGCAACTGAATAGCGCACTTGATTACGGCTCAAGAGGTTCCAGGTTTGAATCCTGGCGAGGTCACTTAAAAACAAAAAGCTCACCGATAGGTGGGTTTTTTTTTTATTTATATGGTTTTATAATTAGTAGCTGCCTTAAGAAGCCAGAATTTCACTTGCTTTTAATTTTTTTAATCCTTCAATGATTTTTTTAAATTCTGCGGCACATTCTTTCGATTTTTTTTTGAAGAGGTCCGGGTTTATTCCCTTTTTTGGCAATAGTGGATTTGGTTTCTTCCATCATTTCTTTAAGATTATTTGCCTGAATATAAAATATAGACATAGTACTTTTATGGATAAGATCCTCAATCATTTCTTCACTATTTGCTTTTATAGCATCTAGAAACTCATGTTCATATAATATAAAAGCATCTAAAGTGCTTTTTATAAATTTATCTAAGTAAAGGGAATTGCTATTCGCCATTTTTACAAATTTAGAGACATCGAAAGAGGGCTTTTGATCTTCTTTAAGTTTTTGTTCTTTTTTATTAGAAGCTATCTCTTTTTTATTTTTTTTCTCTTCCTTCTCCGCCACATCCATCTTAGAAGATTTTTTAATTTTCTGATGAGCTGGGTTTTGTAAATAGTATACTAGTGTTTCCAAAAGTTTTTCCGGCTTGAAAGGTTTTGAAACGTGATCGCTCATTCCTGCCTTTCTAAGCTTATAATTGATCTCTCCTCTATCTGATGCTGATAAGGCAATTATTACAGGCGGTTTTTCAAGTTTTAAGGCGCGAATTTTCTTTGCAGTCTTATACCCATTCATTCTTGGCATATGTAAATCTAGCAGTACGAGATCAAAGTGTTTTTGCTTTATCATTTCAATGGCTTGGAGACCGCTCTCTGCCGATTCATTTTTCAATTTCCACTCATTCAAAAATTGTTCGGTGATATAAATGTTTGTAGGATTGTCATCCACTATAAGAACATTGGAAGATTTAAACATTTTTCGATCCTCTATGCTTATTGATTTATCCTTTGGAGGAGCATGATTTTTAATGACCTTATACCAGATGTCAAAACTAAATTCTGAGCCTTTACCTTTACTACTTTGCACTTTCATTTCAGACTTATGCAATTGAAGTAACTTCTGGCTAATGGTGAGACCTAGTCCAGTTCCACCATATTCCATGTTAATGTCGTAACTAGCCTGAGAAAATTCCTGAAATATGGCGTTCAATTTATTTTTTGGAATTCCAATTCCGGTGTCTAAAATCTTAAATCTCAACAAGGATTTGGTCTTAAGCGTTTCTAAATTTTCAACTATAAGTTTTACAGAACCCTTTTTGGTAAATTTAATGGCATTCCCAATTAGATTAGTAAGAATTTGCGATAGCTTTACGGGATCCCCTGATAATTCTTGGGGTACATTTTCACCTAATGTTACTTGCAAGCTTATATCCTTTTCTTCGGCTTTTGTTTTAAAGGTTTGCTGGAGCATCTCAACCATATTGCTAAGGTTAAATGTGCGTTTTTCTAATTTCACCTTTTGCGCTTCAATTTTACTAAGATCTAATAAATTATTTACCAGTTCTAAAAGATTTTCAGAAGAATGTAATAAGATTCGTGCATATTCCTTTTGATCGTCGTTGAGATGAGTTTTGTTTAAAAGATTACCAATTCCCAAGATCGCGTGAAGCGGAGTTCTTATTTCATGACTAATGGTAGACAAGAATTCTGCCTTTGTATTAGAATCTTCCTCTGCTTTCTTTTTAGCTGCAATTAGTTCCTTCTCATATTTCTTACGGTCCGTAATATCAAATATGGTAGCTCTATAAGTCAGCGGATTTTTACCCTTTGCGGAAATCTCTTTTACATTAATAAGTCCGGGGAAAAATGAACGGTCTTTTCTAACAATATCAAAATTGATTTCCTGAATAAATCCTTGCATACGGATTAAAGGAAAAAAATGGGTTTCGAAAAAAATTTGCCCACCAATTTTAAAGAGATCTGGAATTCTTTTTAGATAGATCACTTCCTCTTTGCTGAAATTGAGCCAGGAAAGTAGCGTACTGTTTATATTATAAATTGTTCCATCCGACAAAAATGAAACATAGCCGCAGGGGGCATTTTCATACAATTCCTCTGCAGTTTCAATAATTTTACCTCTCGGGTTATTTTCTTTATCTGCGATGCTCATTAATTTGTACTTGCCAGATATTTTTTGATTGCTAGGGTAGTTTCTTCCGGAGCACTAAGATTAGGGCAATGTCCTGTGGCATTTAAAATTTGAAATTCAGAATTCTGAAGATTTTCGTGTACATATCGGCCCACTTCTACCGGTGCGATTATATCTTGAGAGCACTGCAATACCAAGGTTGGTACAGATACTTTTTTCAAATCTTTACGATTATCAGACATAAAAGTAACCTTTGCGAAGTGTTTGGCGATCTCTGGATTGGTTCGGCAAAAACTATTGGATAATTCTTCACCCAATTCCGGTCTATCCGGATTTCCCATGATAGCAGGAGCCATATTAGCAGACCATCCCAAATAGTTACTGTCTAGAGCTTCCATCAGGTCGTCTATGTCTTCTCTATTAAATCCACCCACATAGTTTTCATCATTAATATATCTTGCTGAAGGGCCTATCATAATCAATTTCGAAAATCTAGAAGGCTTCAAGCTTGTAGCTATAGCAGCTATCATGCAGCTTACAGAGTGAGCAACAAGAATTACATCTTTTAAGTCTAACTCCTCGCAGATATCGATGATGTCTTCTGCATATCCTAAAAGTTCATCATACTTTTCTCTGGAATATGAATTATGATCGGAATGTCCGGCTCCCACATGATCAAAAAGAATGACCTTATAATCTTTTTCAAATTCCGGATACACAAAGCGCCACATATGCTGGTCGCAACCATAACCGTGAGCAAACAACATAGGCTGAGTTCCATTGCCAAGTATCTTGACATTATTTCTCTGAAGTACTGAAACGTTTTTAGGAGTACTCATTATGTGTTTTTTTTTCCGGGTAAATTTAATCAAATCCGGGTTGGTTGTTAATGCAAATAATAATTTTACCTATTTATAATGAATTAAATATAACCATAAATTATAACACTCACGTTTAGAAGAGAATACAATTTTAATTAGCCAAAAATATTTCAGAAGTTATATCTAAATGAATTGAAATTTGAGATCAATTATTGGAGAGGATCATTCAGAAAAAAAATATTCCTGATCTGCCCTTACCAGTAAGCATGGATCAAGTAACCTTATTGTTTTTCATGGGTAGCTTGCACTAATAATGTGTTTTAATCAATCTAGAATTAATTATCTTGAAATTGTAAGTATATAGTTTCTTTAGAAGAATCTATCGTTGTACTCCTCAATTGAACTACCTCCTAGTCAAGCTGAGATAATCCATATTCAAAGTCTAAATATCTTATTCTCTTGACATTTTCAATTTTGCATAAGGAGATCATTTTATTAAATAACAACAATAAGATGCTTTTAGATTTATCGTAAAACTTGTAATAAAAATAGCACAAAATTACGTGTCAATTTATTTTACTACATTAGTGTTCAGGACTTTAATGATATTAATGGTATTTCTATGGCTATTAAATTTCAAAATAATATCGTTGAAAAATCACTTGATTCAGATGCGAGGATATTTGAAAAAATTAATACTTATATATATGATAATTCCAATAATGCATCCTACTATGTCGCTCGGCAAATAGAAAAGTTAATAAAGGATAAAGCCTCAAATGGTAAGTACGCGGTGCTAGGTTTAGCAACTGGTTCTAGTCCTACTAAAATATATGATTTTTTAGTACAATTTCACAGGGAGGAGGGATTAAGCTTTGAAAATGTAATATCATTTAACTTAGATGAATATTATCCTATGGCTCCAGAATCTTTGCAAAGTTATGTGAGATTTATGAACGAACATTTGTTCAATCATGTAAATATTAAGAAAGAGAATATTCACATCCCTAATGGATTACTTCCAAAAGATAAAGTCAAAAAATTCTGTTCCAATTATGAAGATTTAATAAAAAAACATGGAGGGATTGATATTCAAATTCTTGGAATAGGACGTTCAGGACATGTAGGTTTTAATGAACCCGGTTCTTCAATTAATAGTATTACAAGATTAATAAGCTTGGATAAGGTAACTATTTTGGATGCTGCTAGTGACTTTTTTGGGGAAGAAAATGTGCCTACCAGGGCTATAACTATGGGTATTGGAACTATTCTATCTGCGAAGAAAATTTTTCTAGTGGCTTGGGGAGAAGGTAAGGCAGATGTAATAAAGGAAGCTGTAGAAGGCAAGGTTAAAGAATCTGTGCCTGCTACCTTTCTACAAAATCATAAAAACTGTGAAATTATATTAGACATCGCTGCGGCTTCTGAACTTACTAGGATAAAAACTCCTTGGTTGGTATCGGAGTGTGATTGGGATGAACAACTAATTAAAAGGGCGGCCATTTGGCTTTCAGGAAAGGTGAAAAAAGCTGTTCTAAAGCTCACGAATGAAGATTATAGCGAATTTGGTATGGGAAATATGGTAACAGAAATTGGTTCTGCCGAGGCAATTAATTTGATGGTATTCAATCAATTACAAAAGACCATCACGGGGTGGCCTGGAGGAAAACCCAATGCAGAAGATAGTAACCGCCCTGAGCGAGTTACACCATTTCCGAAAAAGTCCTTAATCTTCAGTCCGCATCCCGATGATGATGTCATATCGATGGGGGGTACTTTATTGCGTTTGGTAGATCAAGGTCACGAAGTGCATGTTGCCTATCAAACATCCGGCAATATAGCTGTATTTGATGATGAAGTGATTCGTTTTCTTGATTTCAGCAAAGAAATTGTCGAAGATAAAATGGCACACAAAGAAATAACTGAATTAGCAGCTAGAGTTAGGGACTTTTTAAAAAATAAAAACGCAGGAGATATAGACCAACCCGAAATCCAAAAATTTAAGGGACTTATTAGAAAAGGAGAAGCGCTTTCTGCCTGTCGTTACTGTGGTATTAAAGAGGAGAATGCGCACTTTCTCAATTTACCATTTTACGAAACAGGTGCGGTTAAAAAGAAACCTTATAGCGCAGAGGATATAAAAATCACTTATAATCTTTTAGATAAAATAAAACCACATCAGATTTTTGCAGCAGGAGATTTGTCAGATCCCCATGGAACTCATAGGGTTTGTCTTCAAATAATTAGGGAAACCGTTAAAAAATTAGTCGAAGACGAGAAATCTTGGATAAATGATACTTATGTCTGGCTGTATAGGGGAGCTTGGCAAGAATGGGATATATCAGATATGGAAATGGCAGTTCCTATTGGCCCAAAGGATTTATCAAGAAAAAGAACAGCAATTTTTAAACACCAATCTCAAAAAGATCGTGCCATGTTTCCTGGTACAGATGAGCGTGAATTTTGGCAAAGGGCAGAACAACGAAATAAAGAAACAGCGGAAAGATATAACCAATTAGGTTTACCGGAATATGAAGCTATCGAAGGCTTTGTGAGATATCAATTTTAATAATAACCAACTAAATATTTATTTATGAAGAAATTTTTCAAAATTAGATCAGTGTTATTTAAAATAATGCTCGGTCTTTCTTTATTCATAATGCAAAGTACATTGATATTTGGTCAAACAAACGATTATGTCTTTGCAGGAAATATAGTAAATACGACAAGTGGGCTTCCACTGTCTGGTGTATCTGTTTATATTGAAAACACCAACAGGGGAGTTTCAACAGATTTTGATGGTAATTACAATTTTAATGCTTCCCTGACACCAGGTGTATACACCTTGGTGGCAAATTTTATTGGTTATAAAACACAAAGAGTAAATGTTGAATTAGGAAATAATACTCAGATAACAAATAATTTTAGATTAACAGAGGATCTTTTGAATTTGGATGAGGTTGTAGTTACAGGAAACGTAATTGGAACCAACAAAAGAGCATTGGGAAACAATATTTCCACCATTGATGCAGATAATTTAACTAATAATGCTTCCGTTCAAGTAGATCAAGCCCTTCAAGGTAAGATTACCGGGGCTCTTGTAACGCAAAATTCTGGAGATCCTGCCGGTGGTATTTCAGTGTTGTTGCGCGGTGCGAGTAGTTTAGGAGGAAATCAGCCGCTTTATATTCTAGATGGTGTAATCTTAAATAATGCTAGTAATGAATTGGTAGATGTTGGAGGTAATTCGCAAAACCGATTAGCAGATTTAAATCCCGAAGATATAGCCCGAATAGAGGTGATAAAAGGGGCTGCTGCATCAGCTATTTATGGTTCAAGAGCAAATAATGGTGTGGTACAGATCTTTACTAAAAAAGGAAAAATTGGAGAGCCTCAATTTTCATTTACAACGAATGTGAGATCGAGCTCATTACGAAAAAAAATAGATTATAATAAGGTGCCATTAGCCTGGGTAGATCCTTTTGATAGGTCCAATTTAGAAACTATTCAGGTACAAAGATTTGATCTTCAGGATGAAATTTTTCAAACAGGATTTGGTGTAGAAAATTTCCTTTCGGTAAGTGGTGGTGGGGAGAATACTAGATATTACATTTCGGCTTCCCAGTTGGATAATGAAGGTATTATAAAAAACACCGACTTTAAACGGATTAATTTTAAAACAAATATTGTTCAAAACGCCTTCGATTGGTTAACGATTACAGGGGATTTTAATTATTCCAGAAGTACAAGTAAAGATGTTCCCAACGGAGGTATTAATGCCGCTTATGGTGCAATTACAGGTTTTGTATTTAGTGATAATTCTATCAATCCCGCACCAGATGAATCTGGTGTTTATCCCGTTACATCACTTTTGGTACCAAGGACAAATCCCGCAGAAGCTGTGGAAAGGTTTGATTTTGGAAATAAGACCAATCGGTTTATAACTAGCTTTAAGCTGGATGCAAAAATCACTGAGAACCTTAAAGCTTCTTATGTTTTTGGTTTAGATTATTATAATCAATCTGCCACAGCATTTATTCCTGTAAATAATACTTCACCAAATGGAGATGGTTTTGCAAGACGGGCAGATAGAAATAATTTCCAATATAATAGTGATCTTAATTTAAGTTATAAATTTTTTATTACTGAAGATTTAGAGTCTACTACAACGCTAGGAGGAACTTACCAATTTCAAGAAATTGAAACTATTGCTATTCAAGCTACAGGTTTGCCTCCAATAGTAGAAACTGCAACATCAGGAAGTATTTTAGAACAAGGAGAGAGCCGAATTCCTTTTTCATTATGGGGAGGATTTATTCAACAATCTTTTGGATTTAAAAATAAACTTTACATCAATGGAGCACTTAGAACTGATGGTTCCTCGGTATTTGCGAAAGATGAAAGAAATCAACTTTACGCAAAAGCAGGTATTTCCTATATTATTTCTGAAGAGGAATTTTGGCAGAATGGAATAGGCGAAAAAATAAATACTCTAAAATTTAGAGCTGCATGGGGGCAATCTGGTGGGCTAAGTGCACTGCCGGCTTTTAGCAGATTTACCAATTTTACACCTAGCTCCATAAATGGTCAAAATAGTCTGCTTTTAGGAACACAGCTGGGGAATATAAATGCCTCTCCGGAAAAACAATCTGAAACTGAAATTGGTTTTGATGCTGGATTATTTGATGGGAGGGTAGGTGTGGAATTTACTTATTACAAACAAAAAGTATCAGATCTACTATTGAATAGGGAATTAGCCCCATCTGCAGGATTTGTATCTCGATTTGAAAGTGTGGGAACGCTAGAAAACACAGGTGTGGAAGTTTTAATAAGAGCAAATCCTATTAGATTAGAAGATTTCAATTGGGATGTAGTTACTACCTATACAAGTAATAATAATGAAATCACCAATGTTGCGGGACAGCAATTTGCTTTGGCAGGAAGTTTTTCTACAAATTTTGTAATAGAAGGAGAATCCTTAGGGGTGTTTTTTAGACAATTCTATGAAAGGGATGAGAATGGAAATATAGTTTTAGATGATGCAGGGTATCCAGTAAGAGGGACAAATCTAGACGGTTCTTCTTCCAAAGTTATAGGAGATCCAAATCCAGATTGGTATGGCTCTATAATTAATGAGTTCACATATAAAAACTTTGATTTTAGAATTCAATTTGATGCGGTTCAAGGATTCGATGTTTTTAATTGGAATCGACGATTACTAGATAATGTAATATTTGGAGGTGGATCTAATGTCGGGGAAGAATTATTAGGAAATAGGCTTAAAGGATTTGGTGGAGCCCAAGCCGGTATTTTTGAAGAGTTTATTGAAGATGGCTCATTCGTGAAATTAAGAGAAGTTTCTTTAGGCTATACCATTAGCGAACCTTTTAAGTATATAGATAAAATTAAATTTAATCTTGTTGGTAGAAATCTTATTTCTTGGGATGACTATAGCGGTTGGGATCCAGAAATTAATACTGGTGGACAAGGGAATGTTAGAGGATTCGATTTTGCTGCAGTTCCTATCCCTAGAACATATCAATTTGGAATAAACGTGAGCTTTTAATTTAAAAGATATAAAAATGAAAAAATATATAGACATTAAAATCATCGCCTTGCTGTTTTTAGCACTCTTGAATTGGTCATGTGAAACAGATTTCGAGAATCAAAATCAGGCTACAGATGAACAAACATATTCTTCCCGTGAGGGTATTTTAGCAGCGAGTGTTGGCATGCAACAATTATATGCTACCACTGGATTAAGATGGATTGTTGAAACCCCTGCCATCACTACACGAGAGGGTGGAATTACGACCACATTTCAAAACATGATAGAATTGGAAGATGGTGGCGCAGTATTGCCCAATTCTAATTCTAATGTAGAAGGTCTTTGGAATACAATGGCAAGAGTGATGAAAATTTCTGAAGATATAGAAGCAAATGTTCCTTCTCTTAGTCTAACTTCTGGAACTGAAAGTGGACTAATCGCATATGCGAAATTATTCAAGGCATTGGCAATTGGAAGTTTGTCGCAAAATTATGAGCAAATAATTATTCAAACCAATCAGGAAAATAATGCTAGCTTCATAGATAGAAATGGAGGTTTTCAGGAGGCTATTAGATTGTTAACAGAGGCTTCTTCCCTTATCGCTTCTACTCCGGTTTCAACAGAGTTTGATTCTGAAATAACAAGGGGGAAAATAGATCTTGAGAATACCATTCAAGCTATGTTGGCTCGGTATAATTTATTTGCAGGTAACTACGAAGCGGCAATTACAGCTGCTAATAATGTAGACCAATCTTCAATTTCGGTATTTGAATACGATGCACTAAACTTAAACCCTATATGGACTAGGGTATACCAAAATAGCGCCCCTAATTTTAAACCTAGGGATAATTTTGGGTTACCTGAAGAATTTATTTTTTCTCCTGAAGATGGCAGGGTATCTTTCTATCTTATCCCGTTAGATGAAACAAATCAAAATGGGCTTCCAATTGAAGATTTGGCAGGCTTTTTTGACGAAAATACAGAGCTTATTCCTGTATATATTCCAGATGAAATGAATCTAATTATCGCTGAAGCAAGTTTAAGAAAGTCTTCTCCTGATATTCAAGCCGCAATAGATGCTCTTAATTTAGTGCTGACTAACAATAATGACCCTTTCGGGATAAATGCAAATCTGGGAGCATATTCTGGAGAATCTAGTGTGGAGGCTTTGTTGGATGAGATATATAAAAATAGGCGTGCCGAATTATTTTTGACAGGAATGAGTTTGGAAGATAGTAGAAGATTCAATCGTCCTCAGCCTAGCGGCGATGCAATGAATTATAGTGAGGAGCGAAATAGAAATTTCTATCCTTATTCTGAAAGAGAGAGAAACAGCAATCCAAATACTCCGGCAGATCCGGTAATTTAATATACGCTCACATTTAATTTTTCCGGCTATTTTCTAAAAATTAAAATAGCCGGTTTTGAATTCGTGAATATGAATAAAAAATCTTTTAGAATAACTGAATCTTGGGAAGCAAATGCTGAAGAATGGATCCGGCTTTTGGAGCGGGATGGAATTGCTTCAAGACAATTTACAAATACAGCAATTTTAGAAGCGGTCAATTCATACAATTTAAAGAGTGTCTTAGATTTGGGTTGTGGAGAAGGTTGGTTAACTAGAGTATTGTCTACGAATGAAAATAGGGTTGTTGGTATTGATTCTACTGAAGCTTTATTGAAGAATGCACGCTTAAAAGGATCTCAAAACTTTTATAAAATAACTTATGAAGAAATAATTAATGGAAAAGAAATCCCGGAAAATCCCTTTGAAGCTTTAGTTTTAAATTTCTGTCTGTACCAAAACGAACAGGTTTCGGCTTTGCTTCAATCTTTAAAAAAGGCGCTATTGAAATCGGGCTTAGTTTTTATTCAAACCCTCCATCCTAGTTTTCTTATTCAAAATAATTTACCCTACAAGAGCCAGTGGATTGAAGATTCATGGAAAGGTCTAAAGGGTAATTTTGTGCATCCACATTCTTGGTATGCCAGAACTTTGAAAGATTGGATGAACACATTTAATAAAAGTAATTATGAGTTGTTGGATATTAAAGAAGTTATAAATGAGAAAGGAACTCCTCTATCTATAATATTCATCTTAAGAAATGATTGAGAAAACATTTAAAGCTCCTTTAATTAAGATATCACTTATGCCATTTAAGCAACAAATAGTAGTTAACATGAGCTATTTTACATGAAAAAATAGTGAAAACTTAAGAACAAAAACATTTTTCTTTGGCTTCTGTTATAAGGCTCAATAACAAATAGTCTCCTACTTTGTTATATTTGCTTACAATCCATCAATATTCTTATTTACTTATGACTGAAATAGATCAATTCATTGCCGATTTTGCCTCGTTTGTGTGGGGACTTCCTCTCTTAATTTTGCTAATTGGTGGTGGTTTCTATCTCTTGATTATTTCCAAATTTCTACCTTTTAGATATTTAGGACATGCCTTGCAGGTATTACGTGGAAAGTATGACAACCCAGATGATCCTGGAGAAATAAGCCATTTTCAGGCTTTATCCACAGCATTATCTGCTACTGTAGGGATGGGGAATATTGCAGGAGTTGCTGTGGCGATTGCCATTGGTGGGCCGGGAGCTATTTTTTGGATGTGGGTAAGTGCTATTATTGGGATGGCAACAAAATTCTTTACCAATAGTTTGGCTGTGATGTACCGTGGTAAAGATTCTGAGGGGAATATTCAGGGTGGTCCTATGTATTTTATCATGGAAGGTTTAGGTAAGCGCTGGAAAGCCTTAGCCGTGATGTTTAGTGTTGCAGGATTAGTTGGAGCACTTCCTGTTTTTAACGTGAATCAGCTAACGCAGGCTATTAATTTTATTCTACTAGAGCCAAATGGAGTAGAAGTTGGCTTAGGGTCTAATTTAATTATTGGATTAATTTTAGTCACTATAACTTCTATCGTGATTTTTGGCGGACTTTCAAGAATTAGTAAAACAGTTTCTAAGTTGGTGCCTTTAATGGTGGTGATGTATTTTGTTTCGGTACTTATTATCTTATTTGTAAACTTCGATCAGGTGCCTTATTATTTTGGTTTAATATTTACGGATGCTTTTGTTGCCAATAACTTCACGGGAGATTCTTTTTTAGGTGGAGTTTTAGGAGGACTTATAATATTGGGAATCCGTAGAGGAGCCTTTTCTAATGAAGCGGGAATTGGAACAGCACCAATGGCCCATGGGGCAGCAAAAACAAATGAACCAATTAGAGAAGGCCTGGTTGCTATGTTAGGCCCGGCAATAGATACTTTAGTGGTTTGTACACTAACTGCCTTAGCTATTTTAGTAACTGGAGTTTGGCAAACTTCAGATCAAAATGGAGTGAGCTTGACGGCTGCTGCTTTTAATGATGCAATGCCTTTTTATGGAAATTATATTTTGCTTACTTGCATCGCATTTTTCAGTATTTCATCTTTATTTTCCTATTCTTACTACGGAACTAAATGCCTGTCTTTTTTGATAGGAGCCGATAAGAAGCATTACTATAATTACTTCTATATCTTGAGTATTCTGATGGGGGCAACTACCACCTTGAGCATGATGATTAATTTGATTGATGGGTTCTTTGCGTTGATGGCGATTCCTACAATGATATCGACATTGATATTAGCCCCAAAAGTTTTGAAAGCAGCTAAAGACTATTTCAGAAGAATGGATCTTAAGAAAAAGGAGGTTTTGGAAACTTCAAACTAAGAAGTTTGGTACTTCGTTGAGATTTCTCGACTCCGCTCGAAATGATAAAATATTTAAATGTCACCTCGAGCGGAGTCGAGAGGTAATTAATATTAATTACTCCTCTAGCAAAGTTTCATTAAAAAGCTTCAAAATTCTCTTGTACTCATCGGTCCAACTGCTTGGTTCTACAAAGCCGTGACCTTCTACAGGATAAACAGCCATTTCCCAATTGTCTTTTTCCAATTCAATTAAACGCTGCGCCAATCTCACCACGTCTTGATAGTGAACGTTTGTATCTACCATTCCATGTGCAATCAATAAATTCCCTTTTAAGCCTTCAGCAAAATAAATAGGAGAAGAGCGTTTGTAGGCTATTGGGTCTTCCACAGGTGTATTTAGAATATTGGATGTGTAGCCATCATTGTAATGTGCCCAATCTGTAACCGATCTTAATGCCGCCCCAGATTTAAAAGTGTCACTTTCGTTGAACATCGCCATCAAGGTGATAAAACCTCCATAACTACCACCATAAATCCCAATATTATCTTGATCTATTCCATGTTCTTCAACTAAAAATTTTGCGCCGTCTACTTGATCAGATAAATCTTTTCCACCCATATGTCTATAGATAGCTGTTCTCCAATCTCTTCCATAACCGGCACTTCCGCGGTAATCCATATCTAAAACAGTATATCCAAGATCTGTCAACAAATTATGAAACATATATTCCCTAAAATATGAAGACCACCAATTATGAGCATTCTGAAGATATCCAGCTCCGTGAACAAAAATTATTGCAGCTCCATTTTTTACATCTTCTTTTGGCTGATATAGTCTGGCTGGAACCATCGCACCATCTTCAGCTTTCACTTTAATTCTACTTGGAATTCTCCAGTTGTAAGTATCAAAAGCTTTGGACTGTCCTTTTGTTAACTGAACTGCTTTAGTATTGGAGCCGGTTCTTTTAAGGTATAACTCCCAAGGCTGATTGCTAGAGGAATATAAAATGGCCATCTGCTTTTCATCTGGAGATAGTGTTACCTGATTATTTCCGGACAGCTCGGTTAATTGTGCCATTTTTCCTCCCATTACAGGCATTTTATAAAAATGACGTTCTCCTGCATCAATTTTAGAAGTAGTTAAAAACCAGTTTTTTCCATCTTTGGATAATTGCGGATCAAACACTTCAAATGTTCCGGAAGTCAATGCAGTTTTCTTTCCGTTTTCAGTATTTAATAGATATAAATGGGAATAGCCCGTTTCTTCAGATTGAAAGTAGATATGTATATTATCTGGCAACCAGCCAAGCGTACCGCCCCCAAATGAATAGCCAACGCCAGGCCCACCAATCCAGGCTTCATCTCTTTGTCTATCTAAATTTTTAAGTGTGCCATTTTCAAAGTCTAACAGGCTAATCCACCTGTCTTTATTATCATGAGATCGCACATTTACGATGGCTTTTTTTCCATTGTCAGAAAAATTAGCTCCCCAAGCAATTACATCTCTGGCAGTTTCTTCCCATTCCTTATCTGGATAATCACTTGTGTAATCGGGAAGGTCTTTAATTCCGGGTAAATCATCAGATTTTACTAAATAAACCGTGTCTCTAGCGAAGTTGTAAATAGCTAGCTCCACCTTCATAATATCATCACCTACTTTAGATCTTGCGTTAAGATCTACGGTATATCCGGATTCATCTACATAATTTGGAACGATAGTTCTCTTATTATCTGCTCTGGTAATAAGATTAAAAGTGGCATATTTTGCATTGCGTGAAAGCTGTAAATTGGTTGCAGATTTCTTTCCGGTATAAAATGTAAAAGCTTCTTTTTTAATCTTATTTTGATAAGCGTCGCTAGAATCGGCTTTTTGCTTTCTTTCTAACACCACGGCCAACAGACCTAAATTATCTTCCTCTAACCATTTTTCTTTTTCAGATGCATCTTTTTCATCTTTACTTTTGTCTTCCCCTTTTTTAATTGAAGTCAGCTTTTTTAAACTTCCATTTTTTAGATCGTAGAGGTATAAATTATCCTCCATTTCAAAAGAGATCAAATCTTCATTATCTTGAAAATTCGGATTCGAAATTGATGCTCCTAGTTCTAATAAAGTTTTAGCTGATTTTTCTTTAGCTGAAAACAACATCAAATTTCCATCTCTGGTAAAAACCTTTTTAGTACGATCTTTATTATAATCTCCACGAGAAGAGATTTTTTGCTGTTGTTCTTGAAAAGAAACTTTTACAATACTTGCTTGTTGAGAAAGCTGAATCTTATAAAGAGAATCTGAAGGATCTTTTTGAAGATTATAATTAAAATAGATTGTTTTACTGTCTTCGCTCCATTGAATATTAGAAGGGAAAGTTCCCATCCATGAAGGATCTTGCATTATTTTTTCTACTGAAAGCTCACTGCTTTGGGCAATTCCGGAAATAGGAATCAGCGAAAAAATAAAGAGAAAAATGAGCGTATTGATTTGGGAGGAACTAATTTGAAATATTCTCATAAACTAAGGGTAAATGCTTCTTAATGAAAGAGCGAATAATAATTACATAAAACTAATTAGCAATATATTAAAAATTCAGAGGAGGTTTATGCCATTGAGCTTGAATTATTTGAGATTAGAGACAGAATTGGAAAATTATTGAATCCTTATGATTATTTTTATGAGAACTAAAAAGCTGCCTCATGACCAATTTAAGTAAGTACATTCGCGAGATTCCCGATTTTCCTAAAGAAGGTATTCGATTTAAGGATATAACTCCGCTTCTACAAGATTCAGATGCGATTAAAGAATCTGTTGCTCAGTTTTTAGCACGTATCGGTGATCAAAAAATTGATAAAGTGGTGGCAATCGAGTCTCGTGGTTTTTTATTTGGGATGCTTTTAGCTGAAAAATTGAATGCAGGATTTGTACCTATTAGAAAACCCGGAAAGTTACCTGCCGACACTTATTCTGAAGTGTATGAATTGGAATACGGAAAAGACACTTTAGAAATTCATACAGATGCAATCAAAAAGGGAGAGCGTATTATTCTGCATGATGATGTGCTTGCAACCGGTGGAACTGCGAAGACTGCCTGTAATTTAGTAAAGAAAATGGGCGGAGAGATCGTGCAATGTAATTTTCTAATCGAGCTCTTATTTTTGAATGGTAGAAATAAACTGAATTCTTACTCTGTTGAATCACTTTTAAAATATTAATTAATCCAACGCCTTTTTAGTAACCCAAAGCTTCCAGCCGAATATTGCCAATTGCACTTTACTTGCCTTTTGAAGATCTAAGCGCTTTTTCGAATAACTAGGCAATACTTTTTTGTTGATTTTATTCAGCGTTTTGTAAAAGTGCTTTTTCATAAAAGAATCGATTGGTTTTCTTCAAAGATATTTAAAATCAGGGAATTGAAGCTGTGAATTCATAAACTCACAAACTTCATTTAAAAAAAGTCGAGACCTTTAAAAGGATCTCGACTTCAATTTAAATTATAGAGAGTAAAATTAATCGTTTCTTTTATCCGCTAAAGCCTGTTTTATATGAGCTAAATGATGATTGCAATGCCAAGCGTATAAAGCAATGGTATCAGCAAGATTCATAGGTTGCTCCTTTTCCGGATGAATATATTGTCTGCTAAGGATGGACTTGTCCATGGATTTTAGCAACTTCGTCCATCTAGCATGTAAACCTTCAATGAGTTTTAGAGAAGATGTAATATCCGGCCCGGTTGCATCAGGCAATACTGCCCATTTAGCTTCGTGATACGTTTTAATAGTTGGAAGCTCTTCCGTAAGGCATAATTTAAATCTTATAAAACTATTCATGTGGCTATCGGCACAGTGGTGTACAACCTGCTGTATCGTCCATCCTTCAGGTCTGTATCTATAATTTAGCTCTGCATCAGAAAGGTAAGGCGTTATTTTGTTTAGTCTATTTGGGAATTGCTCGATATCTGCGATCCATCTTTTTATATCATCATCAGAAATTATTTCCGGCTCACTAAATTTTCCAATTGGATATTTTAATCTTTCTAAATCTAGATCTTTCATTTGCTGCTAATTATTTAGTTGGAGTAGATAATGACACCACCATCTTCTTTTTCTCCAAAATAAATATCGGCAATTCCATCAACATCTGAATAATTTCCGGACACCATTTTTCCGTTATTGGTGCTAAATTTCAAATTTATCTTGCTTATAAGTCCTTTTTCGTTTCTTTCAACTGAATTTAATTCTAACTGGAACTCAGATTTTGCAGCAATGGTTCTTTTAAGATCTTCTAATTCTGCATCTGTAGTACTTGCTTTAATTCGGAACAGACTGTTGTTTTTAGTGTTAATTTCTACCACTCCGTTTTTTCCTTTAGAACCATATTTTTTTATGGCAGAAGCATCTTTAAATACGTAAATATTTTGAATACTATCTGGATCTATATCTGCAGATCGGAAATCTGCATTTTTAACCTTCCCATTAACAATAAAAATAGGATCTCCTTTGCGCTCCCTAGAAATTACTCTTACTTTCTTCCCTAGCTTAGATGCATTATTACGAACACTGTCTAGCACAATTACGCTGTATTTATGTTTAGTACTGTCCTTATCTGTCCATGTAATACGATTTCCATTGTTCGAATTAACATTTATAACTTTAGCGCTTCCACTAGTAGAATCAGATTCGGTTACATAGTAATGAACTTTATTTCCAACGGAAAATGTTCCATTTACATTTTTATTGGATGGTGTTGTGGACATTACCCGCTCTATAGTCACATCGTCTAGATTAGTTTTCCAAACTCTTTTTTTAGGCCTTGCAATAGAACCTATAGCAGCAGAATCAGAATCAGTTATAATTACAAATTCATTTTTGTCATTTGTAGATGCAGGAGACCTAAATTCTATTTTGAAATCTTCAGAAAGACTTATCTCAATATCATCTATAGGAGCATCCCCTTTTTTGTTGAAATTTCCGGAATCACCAGTTTTTTCAATTTTATAATTGATATTAATTCTGGTTAACAAGCCTTCTTTTGAAAACCTCAATTTTTTGAACTGAAGTGCTACTCCATGACTTTCAAATTCCAGAACCATCTCTTCCAATTGCGCTTTTGTTGAATTTTTTGTGATGAGAGCTGAAGCTATTTCGTCTGGATAAAACTGAACATTATCCACAACAACTTTAGAAACTCGTTTTACCTGAGCCTCTGTCTTAACATTAAAAGTGAGCATAAAAGCCAAGAGTAAAGGGAAAATTAAACTCATTTTAGAGATATTGTTACGATTGGAGGATTTTTTGTTTAACATAACTATTCGTTTTTTGATGAAGGATTGATAAAAATGATTGACTAATACGTTTTGATATTGATTTGTTGAAACTTTAACTAACACATGTTGGTATTGCTGGATACATTCGGATACCTGTGCAGTTTCATGATCGGCAATAAATTCCAGATTTTGTTCGACTGCTTTTTTATAAAACCAACTTATTGGATTAAACCATAAAATGGCAGCAAAAAGGTGGGATGCTAGCATGTCTAAAGAATGAAGCTGATTGGCATGTACTTTCTCATGCTGAAGCATAATTAGATACTCCTCTTCTGGAACAGCTTCAGAATTTATAAAGAGATAATTGAAAAATGAGAATGGGCCTGAGGAGTCTTGAGTTTCAATAATCTTAAACTTTCCTTCTTTCTGAATTTTGCTGAAATGGATCATTTTTAAGATCTGAAATATTCTGAAAAGGAACCGAATGATAAAGAAACCTGTGATTATTAAGTAGATGGTTCCCGCGATGCTCCACCAATCCATTTCTTGAGGTATATTTTCCTGACTCACCACGAAGCTAGAATTAAGTGAAGGTTCAGCATAAATTATTTCAGGAGCATTAATAATCACCTTTTTGGTAAAATAAATTGCAGGTAAGATTATAGATGCAAGAATTCCTCCCAGTAAAAATTTTCTATTCGATGTAAACGAAGTGTCATTTTTAAGCAATACAATATAAAGGAGATAAAAGAGACTTATTAAACCTGCACTTTTTAAGATATAGATGAGTAAACTTTCCATTATTTCTCCTTTTTTTCGATTATAGCCAGAATTTCACGTAATTCTTCCGCAGAAATTTTTTCTTCTTTTGCGAAAAATGAAACCATACTTTTATAAGAATTGTCAAAGAATTTTTTGGTAGCCGTATTCATAAATTGTTTTCTGTAAATTTCTTTGGAAACTGCCGGATAATATTGGTGTGTTTTCCCAAAGGCTTTATGTGCTACATAGCCTTTTTCTTCTAGGTTTCTAATTATAGTAGAGACCGTATTATAATGAAGATTTTCATCGGTTAGCTCTGCTTGAACCTCTTTTACGAATGCTTTTTCAAGCTTCCATAAAATGTGCATAATCGCTTCTTCCTTATTGGTTAATTTCTCCATAATGTTTACTTTCTCAAGTTGAAATAAAAGTCAAAACCAAATATAACGATAAAAATAGTTACAAACCTATTTTTGTAGTTTGAAAAATGAATTGTGTCGCACTAAGAACTTTCTTTATCTTCGCAACAAATTGAAATAAATGAGTATACTTTACATATTAATTGGGTTTGTTTTATTGGTTGTAGGAGGGGAGTTTTTAGTGAGATCATCTGTTGCTATTTCTTTCAAATTCAATATTTCTAAAATGATAATCGGATTAACGGTGGTGTCTTTTGCCACGTCTGCTCCGGAGTTGTTGGTGAGTTTGCAAGCTGCTCTAGCTGGGTTTTCGGATATTTCGTTAGGAAATGTAATTGGTTCCAACATCGCAAATATTGGTTTGGTTCTAGGAATTACAGCGATAATCTCTCCTTTAATTATAGACAGAGATTTCTATAAATTCAATTGGCCAATAATGATGTTTTTCTCATTTGCGCTGTATTTCTTCCTTTATACTGAAGGGAATATATCTAGAATAGAAGGAGCCGCTTTATTAATAGGTATCATTATATATGTGCTTTTCTTGATTCAGCGTGCCAGAAAAAACCGAATTTTAGTAGAAGGCGTAGATGATTCTTTGGAAGCTGTTTCCGGTATTAAAATAATAATTTGGTTAATAATTGGAGGGGTTGCACTATACGGAGGATCCGAGTTATTAGTGAGCGGTGCCGTAGATCTAGCCCAAATGATTGGCGTAAGCGAGCGAGTGATCTCTGTAAGTATTATCGCTGTTGGAACGAGTGTTCCCGAGTTGGCTGCTTCAGTAATTGCAGCGTTAAAGAAAGAAAAGGCGATCTCCCTTGGGAATTTAATAGGATCCAATATATTTAATATAGCCTCGGTTCTGGGGATAACAGCACTTATTCAGCCAATATATTTAAAGTCTGAAGAATTACTTACAAACGATATCTTTTGGATGATAGGTTTCTCTTTTGTCTTAATTCCTCTAGCTTTTCTCCCGAAGAGATTCAGTATCTCTAGATATAAAGGGATTATTCTATTTGTTGCCTATGTTATCTTTATAGGATTGGCTTTCATAAAATAATTGAGGGGTCAAATCCTAATAAAAGTTAAATTTTTGTTTTTTACCCCTTAAATTTAAGGGGTGTAATCTTAAAATGTATATTTTTGTCGCTTAATTTTAAAATTTAAACGATATCATATGGCAACTTTAAGATTTCAGGCTTTAAAAGAGACATTAAATAGAAAACCAGTGAAGATTGACGAGACCGATCGTAGATCTGAACTTTTTGGAAAAAATGTTTTTAATGAAACAGTGATGAGACAATTCCTTACAAAGGAGGCTTATCAGAGTGTTAAAGATGCCACACTAAAAGGAACAAAAATTAGTAGAGTTGTAGCCGATCATATTTCTACAGGTATGAAAGAATGGGCTATTTCTAAAGGGGTTACTCATTACACGCATTGGTTTCAGCCGTTAACAGGTGCCACTGCTGAAAAGCATGATGCATTTTTTGAAACCATCGGTGATGGCCTGGCAATCGAAAAATTTGGAGGAACACAATTGGTTCAGCAAGAGCCTGATGCTTCCAGTTTTCCGCACGGAGGAATTAGAAATACTTTTGAAGCAAGAGGCTATACTGCTTGGGATCCTACATCTCCGGCATTTATATATGGTACTACTTTATGTATTCCAACAGTGTATGTTTCGTATACAGGAGAAGCATTAGATTTTAAAACACCACTTTTAAGAGCTTTACAATCGGTAGATGCTGCTGCAACTTCTGTTTGTAAATACTTTGATAAGAATGTATCCAAAGTTGTTGCTACACTTGGATGGGAGCAGGAATATTTTTTAATAGATTCAGCATTATATGCATCCAGGCCAGATTTACAACTTTCTGGAAGAACTTTGTTAGGACATTCTCCTGCAAAAGGTCAACAATTGGACGATCATTATTTTGGATCTATTCCAAGTAGAGCCTTGGCATATATGAGGGATTTGGAGATAGAATGTATGTTGTTGGGAATTCCTGTAAAGACAAGGCATAATGAGGTTGCACCTAACCAGTTTGAGCTAGCGCCTATTTTTGAAGAAGCTAACTTGGCGGTAGATCATAACTCCTTACTAATGGATCTTATGGATAAGGTTGCGGAAAGACACAATTTTAAAGTATTGTTCCATGAAAAACCATTTAAAGGAATTAACGGAAGTGGGAAACATAATAACTGGTCTCTAAGTACAGATACTGGAACTAATTTATTGAGTCCTGGAAGTACTCCAATGAAGAACCTTCAGTTTTTAACGTTTTTCATCAATACTATTAAAGCAGTTCACGATCATGAAGAGTTGTTAAGGGCTACTATTGCTAGTGCCTCAAATGATCATAGATTAGGAGCTAACGAAGCTCCACCGGCAATTATTTCAGCATTTATAGGAAGTCAATTGACAGATGTTTTAAATGAACTTGAAAAAGTTACTGATGGAAAATTATCTCCTCAGGAAAAAACAGACCTTAAATTGAATGTTGTTGGGAAGATTCCTGAAATTTTATTGGATAATACAGATAGAAACAGAACATCTCCTTTCGCCTTTACAGGAAATAAATTTGAATTTAGAGCAGTAGGTTCTACAGCAAACTGTGCGAATGCAATGACTGTTTTAAATACGATTGTTGCAAAACAACTTAAAGATTTCAAGAAGAGCGTAGATGCTTGGTGAAAGACGGAGGTATGAAGAAGGATGATGCGATCTTTAATGTATTAAGAGATTATATCAAGAAGTCTAAGAAGATTAGATTTGAAGGTGATGGATATGGAGATGCTTGGCAAGATGAAGCTAAAAAACGTGGCTTAAGTAATAACAAAACTACTCCACAGGCTTTAAAAGCAAAGGTTTCTAAGCAAACGATAGATTTGTACAAGGAGATGAAAGTGATGAACAAGAGGGAAGTAGAAGCTCGTCACGAAATTGAATTGGAAGATTATTCTATGAGAATCCAGATAGAAGGAAGAATTCTAGGTGATATCGCTAGAAATCATGTAATTCCAACTTGTATTCGTTATCAAAATGTTTTAATTGAAAACGTACGTGGATTAAAGGAAATCTTCGAAAAGGACTTCAAAAAACACTCGAAAGAACAAATAGGGATTATCGAAGCAATTTCAGGACATATAGAGCAGATAAATGCCGATATAAATAAAATGGTAGATGCTCGTAAAAAGGCAAATGTTATTGAGGACGCAGAAGAAAGAGCGTTTGCTTATTGCGATAACGTAAAACCATATTTTGAAACAATAAGATACCATTGTGATAAATTAGAGTTGTTGGTAGATGATGAAATCTGGCCACTAACTAAATACAGAGAGCTATTGTTTACACGATAGAAGTAAAATAATTCTTTATTAAGCAAAAACCCACATCCTCGGATGTGGGTTTTTTTTTCTCTAGTTAATTTTTTTGTGCGCTTTTTTGTTCATAATGCATAATGTATGTAAAAATCTTGATAAAACCTTTATTTTGTTAAGTCTTTGATTATTAATAATTTAGGATATTTTGGCAAAAAATATAGAATCACTTAATATTAAATTTAACATAAAATTAACAAATCAAGCATCGGCGTTTATTTTTGTTAATTAACATAATTTAATGATTAAAAATCATAGTAGGGGAATTTACCTATAAGATAATTCTTACAATTTATCGAAAATTAAAATCCTGATAAATGTCAGATTTTGTCTATTTCGTATATAATTCGCAAATTTGATTTGTTATATACTATCAATTAAATAATTGTTTAGGTATTTCGCATTTTTTAAAGAATGTATTTTTTGTTTTTTTCAGAATTTGCAAATCTGAATCTAAGCGATGATCATTCCAATTAATAATTTCTCATAACAGTTCCCCAAAAACTGTCCAGTAATTTAAATTTTTGATCGAGCGGATTTAATATTTTTTTAACAAGAAAATTATACGGTTTATGAAAGTTTTATAATTAGTATGTTTTTTCTAAATGAAATATTTTACTCCACAATCGCTAGTAATTGACACCGAATTTTTTACCCTACTATTTTAAAGTTACAAATTACCCCACAAATTTTTAAAAATGTTATGACGTGCGTAAAATTAAAGCACCCATAAGTTAAGTTTAATCAATATTAACAAGTAAATCCAAGTATTATGAAAAAAATTATTCTAAGTGCAGCAGCATTAATGTGTGGGGCGGTTATGTTAGGGCAAACACCTCCAGCTCCTTCAACAGTTCCTAACAGTTCTGGAGATCCAACTGCAAACAAGGCACAAACAGATCAATCTGGGGACGATCATATTGTGAAAGTTAGACAAATTGGTAAAAAAAACTCTGCAAAAGCGACTCAAACAGATGAAGAAAATCAAGCATTACTTGAGCAATACGGTTATAAAAACAGGGCAGAAACCAGACAAGACGGCGAAGATAATGAGGCACACACGTATCAACTTTCTGGGTTCAATAAGGCTCGGATAGACCAAGGCCAGCAAGATGGGTCTAGTGAAGATAATAAAGCTTTAATTAAGCAAGGTGATACTGAACACGAATTGGATGGATATGGGAGCTTTAATAAAGCATATATCAATCAAGATGGTGATGATAACCAAGCTAAAACAGAACAGCTTAACGATAATAATGAAGCGTGGACAGATCAAGATGGGGATAATAACAAAGCCCAAATTAAACAAACATCCTATTTTGCTTCAAGTTTTTTCTTTCTTGACGATGAAGGACAGTATGCAAAAGTTGTACAAAATGGAGACGATAATAAATCTAAGGTTTATCAGAACGGAAAAGGGGTTCGAAATAATGCCTATACAACTCAAACCGGAGATCATAACGTAGCAGTACAAGATCAGTGGAACTCAGATTTTAATAATGATGGAGACGATCAGAACACGGCTAGAATAAAGCAAGGTCAAGATAACGGATCGTTTGATGCTAATTATGCAAGTGCTTACCAAAAGCAAAGAGGGGCTGGCAACGATGCCTTAATTAGACAAAGAGGTGGAGATAGTGGTTCAGAGAATATGGCTATTCAAAAGCAAAAAGGTAGAGACAATGATGCAAACATTACACAAACTATTAATAATAGTGGTTCTCAAGATAATTATGCATACCAAAAGCAATATGGAGATGATAATGATGCAGATCTAACTCAGGATGGAAAAGGAAACAAAGGTTTTCAACGTCAATTTGGAGATGATAACGATGCAGATTTAACTCAAACTGGTGATGGAAATAAAGCACACCAAAAGCAATGGGGAGACGATAACGTAGTGAATTCATTGCAAAATGGTGACGACAATAACCTTTATACGTACCAAATAGGTGATGATAACTGGGCTAATACTGTACAGTTACAGGATGATAACTCTGCTTTAGTTGTTCAATATCATGGACAAAGCGCAGATGTTTTTCAAGACGGGGATGGTAATAGTGCACATATTTTCCAGGCAAGTCCTTATTCTTTCACTGCTTTCGCTCCAGAAACTTGTTATTTCCCAAGTATGGAAGCTATAGACTGTCCAGATTTTGATCTTCCGGAATTAGATCTTCCAGAGGTTTGTCAAGATTGTGACTAAATTCTTAAAAAAAATGGAAGGGTTTTTCCCTTCCATTTTTTTTTATATTTAAAAAAATGTTAATTTAGATAGGTACTTATGAAAAAAACTACATTAAATATAGGTATTTTGTTGATTTTGCTTTTGGCATTTAGTCAATTCGCAAATGCTCAAACCTATGTAAATTCTAGGGAAAGTTCACAAGAAGAACTGTTACTGAAAAATGATAATTTAACTCAAGCAGCACTTAATGGGTTAGGAATTTTTAATGGCGCAAATTCAAGAAATCTTGAAATTACAGGTAATGAAGTATTTCTAAGACAAATTGGAGATTTTAATCAGGTAGATATAAATACAGTTACAAATTCTAGTGAAATTGTAATAAGGCAGCGTGGTGACAGTAATTGGGCGACTGTAGATTATGAGGTAAATACTGCTATTGCAAATTTTGTTCAAAATGGTGATTATAACACAATTCGCGATTATGTAATTAGTCCAGAAGCAGATATTTCTTTAGAGCTTAAACAAGAAGGGAATGGTAAATATTTTGAAAGAAATGGAATAAACGAACTTACAAAATCTCTAAAATTTACTCAAACCAACGCAACGCCTATATTGATAATAAACAGTTATAAATGATTATTCTCTAACTTATGATAGCTAGTATGGTAAATAATAAAAAACTTGTCTTTGTACTGGTTTTTGTTTTTTATAGCATCACGGGATTTTCTCAATTCTATAATAAGGAAGTGGTTGCCGATATAAAAGTAGAAGATAAAGGAGAATTTTTAACCTTTAGTGCAACTGCTGAGAACATAACCGCAACCGATTATAACCTTAGGTATGAATTTTTTTTTAATAAAAAAAAGATCCTAATAATAATTCTTCTAGAACTAATCAAGGAAATCGATTTTTTTTAGAGGGATTTAAAAAAGTGATATTATCTAGTACTACAGTAAATAAGAGCGAAGAAGGTACTATAACAGTAATTTTATTGATTTTTGATGAGGATGATAAGCCTATTGGAAAGGATAGGATAGAGCTCGTAAACGATCTAGAGTCTATTAAAGAGGTAATAACCGAAGAGAGTATAATAGCACCAGCGTCTAAAGATGAAGCAAAACCTCAGGATGGATTTCAAATTAACGGACTTGTAATTGAAAATACAATGACCAAAGTGGGTAGAGATTTTTTTAGAAATTTTTATTCAGAATATTTCAACAAGCAAATTATTTCCCCAAAAAATATAGAAATAGATGAAATTCCCGGGAGAGGACGTATTACTAGAATATCAGTAAAAGTAGGGCAACAAGTTCTAATTAGTTTCTTTGCCAGACCAAATAAAGATTATCTAAAACAAATGGCATCTGTATCTATACAAAGAACAATTGCGTATATTCAACAGTTAGAAAAACAGGGAAATAATTTTAAATATTACTAGATGAAGCTAAAACTACTACTACTTACATGCTTGCTTTTTTTTTGGTTTTCAGGCTAATGCCCAACAATTTAGTTATGAACCTACCAATCCTGCATTTGGAGGAAGTTACCTAAATTATGGATGGCTCTTGAGTTCTGCATCTGCCCAAAATTCTTTAAAGGCTCGAGTTGATCCTAGAGAGCAACAATCTGAATTGGATAGATTGGGGCAAGATATAAACAGGCAAATTCTTAGCCAAATATCGAGAACTTTATTACAACAACAACTGGAGAGCTTTGGTTCTTTCGATCAAGAAGGGACTTTTACTTATGGCACTCTAACTTTAGAGATTTATCGAACCCTTGAGGGTTTAGTGATAAATATTCTAGATACAACCACTGGTGAAGAAACCCAAATTATTGTCCCAAATTAATTAAACTTACTACATGAATAAACTCTACAAAGTGCTTTCTATTACAGGAATACTATGTTTTTACTCTTGCGGCACCTATTTTAATCAACCTTTTACTGCAAGTCCGTCCAGAACGGGCGAATTTAGTGCTTCCTCTAAGAATTTATTGGATTTACCATCAGCGCAAGACCCTGTTGAAGTTGCCGTATATAATTTTAGTGATCAAACCGGTCAATATAAGGCAATAGAAAATGGTTCAACTTTTAGTACGGCTGTTACCCAAGGTGGTACAACTATGTTAATAAAAGCCCTGGAAGATTCAGGCTGGTTTATTCCAATAGAAAGAGAAAGTCTTAATAATCTCTCTACAGAGCGAAATATAATTAGGAACACTAAGCAAGAATATATTAAAAACCTGAATCCTAACGAACCACCATTACCACCACTTTTATATGCAGGCTTGCTTTTAGAGGGAGGTATTATTTCTTACGATACAAATATTGTAACAGGAGGTCTGGGAGCTCGATATTTTGGAATTGGTGGATCTGCAAAGTATAGGCAGGATAGAATAACAGTTTATCTAAGAGCTGTATCTACAAGTAATGGAGAGATTCTTAAAACTGTTTATGTTTCTAAAACTATTCTTTCTCAAGCATTGGATGCAAGTTTTTTTAGGTTTGTAAAATTTCAGCGATTGTTGGAGGCTGAAACTGGAATAACCCAAAATGAACCTGTACAGTTAGCCGTGAAAGATGCTATAGAAAAAGCGGTTCGCGATCTTATAATTGAAGGTGTAAAAGAGAAATATTGGTCGGCACAGGGTGGGGCAGAGGTTAATGAAAAGCTAGTGGCAGATTACCAAGAGGAAAAATCACAAGACGAAGCTACGGGTTTATATGAACGGATCTTTGTGGATAGACCGTATAAGAATCAATTTAGCTTTTCGGGCGGAGTTTCTTTAATTGATGGAGATTATGCGGTAAATAACCCAGACTTTTTGGCGAGAATAGAATACCAAAGAAGTTTATCTTCTCATTTAAATATTGGTACTGCTTTAAGCGTTTTTAAGTTGAATAATGGAAATGCATTTACGAGCACTTTTGCTAGTCTCGATTTAAATACTCAAATAGAAATTTTACCAAAAGACGATTTTAGTCCGTATGTATATGGCGGGCCAGGAATAGCACTAGAATTAGGTGAGCCTGAAATTGGGAATGGAGAGGATAATTTAAGTAGTACCTTTTTTAAATTTCAATATGGTGTAGGTTTGCAATATTTTGTTTCACCTAAAATTGGATTTAAACTCTTTGCAGAGCATAATATTTTATTAAATGATGAAATTGATAATCTAGTAAATGGAAAAAGAGATGATTATTATTTCAATATAGGAATTGGTTTTAATTATTATTTTGGTTTAACAGAACCTAAAACTTCAATTAAATAATATGAAAAAGTATATATATATATTATTAGCTGTCATGCTAATTGTGGTAATTGGATGTAACGAAGATACTGTTGGGAACGATTTAAAGGGCTCCATCTCTGGTACAGTAACTAGTGAGAGTACAGGTGAGCCTCTAGAGAATATAGAGATATCTACAAGTCCGGCATCTACAACGATTCTTACTGATGAAAATGGAGAATTTGTTTTGGAAAATGTTATTGTAAATCAATATTCCGTAAAAGCAGAAAGTGAAGATTACGTAACTGCATTCGAATCGGTGACTGTTAATGCAGATGCAACCTCAAATGTGATTTTTAAATTGGTTATTTCTTCAGCAAATAACAGGCAACCATCTGCTCCGGTCGCAATTGCGCCGGTCGATAATGCTTCGATAGCAGATTTAAATGTGGGTTTTGCCTGGAATTCAATAGATCCTGATGGGGATGACCTAACCTACGAGCTAAATATTAGAAATGATCGTGATGAAGAGGTTTTAAAATTTAGTAACATTCAGGATACTACTTATACTGTTTCAGATCTTAAATATGGATATAAATATTTTTGGCAAGTCGCAGTTTCCGATAGTATAAACGATTCTGTACTTAGCCAGGTCTATTCGTTTAAGGTGGCGGAGTTCCCAGATAATAGTTACTATTTTGTTAGAGAAATAGACAATAATAATGTGATATTTTCTTCAAATGAAAAAGGAGTAGAAGTAAGACTGACAGATCTAAACAGGAATAGCTTTAGGCCTAGAAAAAATAACTCTATTAATAGAGTGGCATTTTTAAGAATAGTGGGTTCTTCAACTCAATTGTTTACAATGAAACCTGATGGCTCTGATGTTTTTCAAGTTACTTCAAGTATTCCTGTAAATAGCATTAACAATAAAAGAGTTGGATATTCATGGTCTAATGATGGCTCATTTTTACTTTATCCAAGTCTAGATAAATTGTACAAAATAAGTGCAACTGGCGAGGGTAAAGAAATAATATATGATGCACCAGAAGGACGTTTTATAATGAATACCACCGTAAGTGCCGATAATTCTATAATAGTGCTCCATACCACTGATGTGAATGGTTATAATGCTGAAATTTTCACAATCGATTTTAGTGGGACTAGAAAAAAGACTTTAGTAAGTAATGTTCTAGGTAGTTTAGGAGGTTTAGATATTAATATCACGAATAACTTAGTGTTGTATACACGTGATGTCTCTGGTTTTGAAAGCGCTGAGGATAGAGAGTTAAACACGAAAATGTTCATTTATAATCTTCAAAATGATACTCAAGTTAGTTTGAGTGGAGGAAAAGATAACGGTACAAATGATACAGATCCTAGATTTTCTCCAGATGAAGCTGGTGTTATTTTCGTGAATTCTTCAAATGCTATAGACTCTAACAAAGCAATATATACTTTGAGGTTTGATGAAAACCTATCTGTAAGTCAGGATCGAACAATTTTAATTGATAACGCCTTTATGCCAGATTGGGAATAAAAAAATTACCTTTTGAAGAATAAAAAAGCGACACTTTTAAAGTGTCGCTTTTTGGTTTTATTAGCAATACATTCTATGTATCTTTGAAATCTCATAAAAATTAGTGATTCATGAGTCAGGAAATAAGTAAAAGATATGCCGGAAGAGGTGTTTCTGCAGGAAAAGAAGATGTACATAATGCTATTAAAAATGTAGATAAGGGATTATTCCCGCAGGCTTTCTGTAAAATTGTTCCAGATTATCTTACTGGCGATGAGGATTACTGCTTAATTATGCACGCCGACGGGGCAGGGACTAAATCTTCTTTGGCTTACATGTATTGGAAAGAAACAGGAGATCTATCTGTATGGAAAGGCATCGCCCAAGACGCACTTATCATGAATATCGATGATTTACTTTGTGTGGGAGCAGTAGATAATATCATGCTTTCTTCTACAATTGGAAGAAATAAAAACCGTATTCCGGGAGAAGTGATTTCAGCAATAATCAATGGAACCGAAGAATTACTTGAAGACCTTAAAGGTTTTGGAGTAGAAATTCATTCTACCGGTGGGGAAACTGCAGATGTGGGAGATCTTGTTAGAACGATAATTGTAGATTCTACAGTTACGGCAAGAATGAAGAAAAAGGATGTAATAAATAATGAAAATATTAAGCCGGGAGATGTTATCGTTGGATTGGCTTCTTTTGGGCAAGCATCGTATGAAAAAGAATACAACGGAGGAATGGGAAGTAACGGACTTACTTCAGCACGTCATGATGTATTCTCTAAAGTTCTAGCTGAAAAATACCCTGAAAGTTTTGATAGTAGTATTCCTGAAGAGCTTATTTATTCCGGTTCTAAAACTTTAACTGAAGATGTAAAGGATTCACCTATAAATGCAGGGAAATTAGTGTTATCTCCCACACGAACGTACGCGCCTATTATTAAAAAAATTCTTTCAAAATATACAAATTCGGATATTCACGGAATGGTACATTGTAGTGGGGGAGCACAAACGAAAATTCTTCATTTTATAAATAATCTTCATATTATTAAGGATAATTTATTTGAGGCACCTCCCTTATTTAAGTTAATTCAACAGGAAAGTAAAACCGATTGGAAGGAAATGTATCAGGTGTTTAATATGGGGCATAGAATGGAGCTTTACGTGAACGAGGCAATTGCTGAAGACATTATTTCTATTTCAAAATCTTTTAATGTAGATGCTAAAATCATTGGAAGAGTTGAATCTTCAGACACTAAAAATCTTACAATAAAAAGTGAATTTGGTGAATTCAACTACAAATAGTAGCTGTTTATCGGTTTGATAATAGCTCTCTAAATTATTTAATCTAAATTTAGAGAGCTGATATTTGAAGTGAGAAAAAAGTGTTCGCTCGGATTTTTGCTTAATCTATTATATGAAACCCTTCAAATATTTTTTACCTCTTTTCACAATAGCTATGATCATTGTTAACCTTTGGTCCATGCTGTATTTAGAGAATAATATTTATGTATGGGTGTTATTTGGAATTATGATTAGCTTCTTTTTGCTTTTTATAAGTCCGTGGTATTATAATAAACGTGGCCTTCTTATTTTTGGCTTGTTTTTAATTTCTGATGCTGTTCTTATATTTTTTGAGGATCCCATTTTTAATGCTTTGATGTTCCTTGTGAAAACTGCCTCATACATAGTGCTAGTTGGATGGTAATAAATAAGTTGAAAAACCTTATTACGAATTTATTTCAGAAAATGGTTTTTACAATAGCGGTTCTCCTAAATATTTTTCTATTATACAGCTTAGTAGAAATGATGCCTGCTGGTAAATATTCGTTATTCTTCGATTTCTTATTTTATGTATATGGATTATCCATAATTATTTGCGTTACTACGGCAGTATCATACAGTAATAGATATGCAAGCAAGCCATCTATTTTCTTTTTAACAGCTGTTCTTTGTTTAGTTTTTTCAGATCTCACCTATTTTATAGGATTCATTCTAGATTTTTCTGAATTCTTTTTTGCAGATAGGATATTTAATATTTTGGGAATCGGAGCCCTAATTCATTTTCTGAATTTAAATAGACTAGAAAGTAAAGATAGTGGGAGCCATCTGGATCAAGTGCAAGCTTAAAAATTAAGTGAATGTAGACATCCGCATAATAGTTCATTTTAGTAGATGGGTGTAAATGGAAATCCTTCATTTTATATAGAACTTTTATACTATTCCAATTATAATATCCTTTAATCTCAGTATTAAGATCATTAGAATAGTGCAATCTTCAGACACTAAAAAGCTTACAATAAAAAGTGAATTTGGATAGTTTGACTATTAATATTTAAACATTTTATTAAGAATCCCTATAATTATTTAATATATATTTAGAAAGCCAATAATTCAACTGCATTAAAGTGCGATTGAATCTTTTGCTGAAATTATATATGAAACCCTACAAGTACTTTCTACCAGTCTTTACCCTCGTGCTAATTATAGTTAACCTTTGGGTTATGATTAATTTGGATGAGATGGTAAATCGATGGGTGCGTTTTGCATCCATGCTCATGTTTTTCTTGTTGTTTATCTCACCTTTATACTTCAATAAGCGCGGGCTTCTAATTTTTGTATTGCTCCTAATTTCAGATGGCTTGCTTATAAATTATGAAAATCCAGTTTTTAATGCACTTATTTTTATAACTCGTGCAGCGATCTTTCTGGCTTTAATCCAAATAGTTTTGGTGCGATTAAGAGAACTGCAAACCAATTTATTTCAGAAGATTGTTTTTTCAATTGCAATAGGATTAAATATATTCTTGCTGTATACATTAGTTGGAATGGTTCCTCCCGATCAATCCTATACTTTCTTCGATGTTTTGTTTTATTTCTACGGGGTTTCGGTGATAATGTGCGTTTCGGCAGCAGTTTCTTTTAGTAACAGATTTGCTAATAAGGCTTCCATATTCTTTTTAGGTGCTGTCTTAAGTTTGGTCCTTTCCGACCTCACATACTTTATTGCATTCAATCTCGGGTTTTCAGAATTCTTTTTAGTAGACAGAGTTTTTAATATTGTAGGAATCGCATTATTACTCCAATTTATGTTTTTGGAAAGATTAGAAAATAAAGATATTAGAAATCACCTCGAAGAAAGAAGTGCTTAAGGTTTAATAGTATAAATCAAGTTTTATTTATTTAACAAGCATTGGATTGTCCGTTTGCCTTTAAAAGACTACTTTAATTTCAGATTTAAGAAATTATCTGTGAGATAATATTAATTTTGTCGCGAATTGCTCATTTTCACTTTCAATTAAATGAAAAACCTCAAAACTTTATTTATTGTAATTGGAGTTATTTTATTAATTGCCAACTTTTATATAATCCTGGAATTTGGATTGTTGGAAAGTAGGTGGTTGCGCATATTAGGAACGACAGTTTTATTTTCTATTTTCTTAATTGGCTCCAAGCGCAAAGAGCCATTTCTTTTTTTAGCATTTCTTTTACTCTTACTATCAGATTTTTTGCTGATTAAATATGAAGTCCCATGGATTAAAAAACTAACATTTATCTTCGTGATTATGGCCTACCTATCCTTGATCAAGCATATAAGGCCTTATGTAAGAAATCTGGAGACCAATTTATTTCAGAAAGGATTATTTGTTGGTATTTTAGGAATTAACATTGTGATGCTCTATTTATTAATAGACATGGCCGGAACTAAATGGGATGATTCTTGGCATACATTTTTATTCTATTTATATGGAATGTCAATGATCGTGATGGTTGTTTTAGGATTTTCTTACTCAAATAGATATAGCAATAAATCTTCATTCTATTTTCTCTGGGCAGTTTTGGGATTAGTAATTTCCGATATTTCTGGTTTTATGGCCTATTATTTGGGCGTGGAGCTATTTTATTTTCCAGATAGATTGTTCTATATTATTGGCTTATTGTGTTTGGTTAGATTTTCTAGAATGGATAAGAACAAAGACATGCTTCAGTCCTACGGATTTCTTTAAGTAGGTATCGAATGTAATAGTTGGTAAATCATCCCCATATAATTGGTGAAATTAATGTAAATTTGCACCGAAAAATCATTAGAAAAATTTATGATTGAGAAGTTGAATATCGTGAAGCAACGCTTTGATGAAGTGAATGATCTTATCATTCAGCCTGATATTATATCAGATCAAAAGCGCTATGTAGAATTGAACAAGGAATATAAAGATTTGAAGGCACTCATGGATGTGCGTGAAAAATATATTGAGCTTACAGAAAATATTCAAGAATCTGAAGAAATCATTGCTGATGGCAGTGATGCGGAAATGACAGAAATGGCAAAGCTCCAATTGGATGAAGCTAAAGCAGAATTGCCGAAACTGGATGAAAAGATCAGGATGATGTTAGTGCCTAAAGATCCGGAGGATTCTAAGAACGTGGTGATGGAAATCCGTGCCGGAGCAGGTGGGGATGAAGCTAGTATCTTTGCTGGGGATCTTTATAAGATGTATAATAAATATGCTGAAAGCAAAGGCTGGAAATGTCAAATAGTAGATTATAATGAAGGTACCAATGGTGGTTTTAAAGAGATGATCTTTGATATTTCAGGGGAAGATGTTTATGGAACTCTGAAGTTTGAAGCTGGAGTTCACCGAGTTCAGCGTGTACCTCAAACAGAAACTCAAGGGCGTGTGCATACATCTGCTGCTACAGTAATGGTATTACCGGAAGCAGAGGAATTTGATGTAGAAATTAATCCAAAGGAAGTAAGAGTAGATTTCTTCTGTTCTTCAGGGCCAGGAGGTCAGTCTGTAAACACCACTTATTCTGCGGTGCGTTTAACACACATTCCAACAGGATTGGTGGCACAATGTCAGGATCAGAAGTCACAGCATAAGAATAAGGAAAAAGCTTTTAGAGTACTTCGTTCTAGATTGTATGAAATGGAATTAGCAAAGAAACTAGAGGCAGATTCCGCTAAACGTAACTCGATGGTTTCCAGTGGAGACAGAAGCGCGAAAATTAGGACCTATAATTATTCTCAAGGTAGAGTTACAGATCATAGAATCAATTTAACCTTATACGATCTTTCTAATATCATCAACGGAGATATCCAAAAGATAATAGACGAACTACAGTTAGTAGAAAATACCGAAAAGCTGAAAGAGAATAGCGATGCTTTTTAAAATTCAGTAAAATTTGAAGTCCCGCATTTTGCGGGATTTTTTATATCCTTATTTTTGATATTAATATAACAATCAATTTATATGACCACTACGGACCTTGTTGCTCAAATTCATAAGAAGAAATCTTTTCTATGCATAGGTTTAGACACCGATTTGGAAAAGATCCCTACATATTTACTTACAGAAGAAGATCCTATTTTCAGTTTTAATAAAGCTATTATAGATGCTACTCATAAATTTGCTGTTGCATACAAGCCAAATACGGCATTTTATGAAGCTCACGGGAGAAAGGGCTGGAAATCTTTAGACAAGACCATAGAATATATTAATAACACTTATCCTGAAATCTTTACAATTGCCGATGCTAAACGTGGAGACATTGGGAATACTTCCAGCATGTATGCCAAAGCATTCTTTCACGAAATGGCTTTCGACTCAGTTACCGTTGCTCCGTATATGGGAAGAGATTCTGTTGAGCCTTTTCTAGAATTTAATGATAAACATACAATCCTCTTAGCGCTAACTTCTAACGAAGGAGCTTTCGACTTCCAAACATCGGAATGTGATGGGCAGGAGTTATATAAAAAAGTGCTGGAAACTTCTAAAACTTATAAAAATTCAGAACAGTTAATGTACGTTGTAGGAGCAACAAAAGCTGAATTCCTTTCAGAAATAAGGAAGATTGTACCGGATAGTTTTCTTTTAGTGCCTGGAGTTGGAGCACAAGGTGGTAGTTTGGAAGAAGTGTGTAAATATGGAATGAATAAAAATGTAGGTTTATTAATAAATTCTTCAAGAGCTATTATTTATGCCTCTCAAACATCTAATTTTGCTGAAATCGCTGCGGCTAAAGCAGAGGTGATGCAACGAGAGATGGCAACCCAAATGGCTGCCATTTTATCTTAAAATTTTTAAACGATGCGTGTTAAAGATCAATTAGGTCGTGACCTTGATATTTCAAAGCCATTTACGCGAATCGTTTCTTTAGTCCCAAGTTTAACTGAATTATTTGTCTATTTGGGTTTAGAAGAGAAACTAGTGGGGATCACAAAGTTTTGTGTTCATCCCGAGGATTTGAAGAAAACAAAAACAATTGTTGGAGGTACTAAACAAGTGCACTTCGATAAAATCCGCGATTTAAAACCAGATCTAATTCTTTGTAACAAAGAAGAAAACACACTGGAAATGGTGAAAAGTTTAGAAGATATCTGTCAGGTACATGTATCTAATATCATCACTTTTCAGGATCCTTTGGAACTTATATCGGAGTATGGTATTTTGTTAAATATAGAAAAGGAGGCAAATAAGCTTGCTTCAGAATTATCTCAAAAAAAGATACTTTTTGAAAAGCAGTTATCTTTCAAAAGATTAAAAGTAGCTTATTTTATATGGAGAAATCCTTGGATGGTAGTTGGAGGAAATACATTTATAAATTCCATGTTAGAATTGAATGGCTGGGAAAACATATATAAAACTTCAGAAGGAAGATATCCGGAAATAGATATAAAGTCATTAAAAAGTCAAAATTTGGATCTTATTCTTTTGTCTTCGGAGCCTTTCCCTTTTCAACAGAAACATATGGAAGAAATAAGAGCATTTTCTAGTGCTCGCATAGAAATCGTAGATGGGGAATTTTTTAGTTGGTACGGCTCACGCCAATTAAAAGCTTTTAGATATTTTGAAGAATTACAAAATCATTTATCTACACCATTATAATTCATTCTTTTCAGCTGAGCCATAATTTTTTTTTGCTCTTGCATTTATTTTATCACTTTTTTCCTTATCAAATAAAGCAGTTTTAAAAGCTTTCTCCATAAGCGCAGTATATTTTTGGCATAAGCGCTCTTCCTCGGTTCTAAACAACATTATATCAATCATCATTATGGGGTTAAAATGCAAATGTAAACCCATAGACTCCTAATATCTATTAAGTTGAGGTTAAAGTAATTGTAAATTTTTATAATGAATTATTATAACTAATTAATCTTGAAGGCCGAACACCCTTCTTAGAAGGTCTGTAGTTCTGGCGGCTAGGTTACTTCTAATGTCTTTTTCTTCAAGCGCGATCATAGTAAATACACCATCCAATGCTTCATTAGTAACATAATCTGGCAAGTCTGGATTCACTTTATTGGTAAGAGGAAGAGAGTTATACTTATTTATTATGTTAGACCATACTTCAGTAGCGCCAACCTTATTAAGAGAATTCGTAATAACAGGATTAAACTTGGCGTATAATTGAGATTCTGTTTTCTGGTTTAAGTAGGTAGTTGCCGAAGTGTTATTTCCAAGTAAAATATTTCGAGCATCATTAAAAGTGATTCCTTTTACAGCACTTACAAAGATTGGGGTTGCTTCTTTAACCGCATCTTCAGCAGCTCTATTTAATACTTTTAATCCTTCATCTGCCAAAGAACTTAGCCCAACATCTCTTAAGGTTTTATCAACTTTTTGAAGTTCTGGCGGTAAATTAATTCGCACTAATTCATTTCTGAAGAAACCATCTTCTTGAGTTAATTTAGAAACTTGCTTATCTATTCCAAAATCCAATGCTTGGCGTAAACCCGAAGCAATTTCTGTATCCGATACTCCATATGCTCCACCTGGAAGCTGAGTTGCAATTCCCTGTAATTCTGCACATCCAAAAAATAAAGGGATAAATAGTAATATGTATAATTTTCTCATAATAGTATTTTCGATAAAAGTATCAATTAATATTCCATTTGCAGTATCGAGTGATGTTATACTTATATTAAAACAATCGATTTTGATTATGATGAATGAAATCTTATCTTTAATAAAACTAATAAAATCATAAAATGAGTAATAAAAAAAAATAAACTAACTACAGCTTCAGGAAGGCCTTATGTTGAAAATGAAGATACCTTAAGTGTTGGAAAAAGAGGTCCATTATTGCTGGAAGATTATATTCTTCACGAGAAAATGGCACATTTTAATAGAGAGCGTATTCCAGAAAGAGTGGTGCACGCAAAGGGCTCTGGTGCCTACGGTACCTTTACAGTTACTCATGATATCACAAAGTATACGAGAGCTAAAATATTTTCTGAAGTAGGAAAAAAGACCGACATGATTGCTCGATTTTCTACTGTAGGTGGTGAAAAAGGATCTGCAGATACAGAAAGAGATCCGCGAGGATTTGCTTTAAAGTTTTATACTGAAGACGGAAATTGGGATATGGTTGGAAACAACACTCCCGTTTTCTTTGTAAAAGATCCTAAGAAATTCAGCGATTTTATACATACACAAAAAAGGGATCCGTATACCAATATGAAATCTCCGACGATGATGTGGGATTTTTGGTCCCTACGCCCTGAATCTTTGCATCAAGTCACCATTTTAATGAGTGATCGCGGTACACCTTACGGTGTAAGACATATGAACGGCTATGGATCCCACACTTTTTCTTTGATTAATAAAGACAATGAACGTTTCTATGTGAAATTTCATTTTAAGACCGCACAAGGAATTAAGAATTTCACAGATAAAGAAGCTGCTGAGATGAGAGGAATAGATCCTGATTTTTCTCAAAGAGATCTACTCGAAAATATCGAAAAAGGAAATTATCCAAAATGGAACTTGAGAATTCAAGTAATGCCGGAGGCTGAAGCTGTAGATTATCATATTAATCCGTTTGATCTTACTAAAGTATGGCCACATGGCGATTATCCGCTCATCGATGTTGGAGTGATGGAATTGAACAGAAACCCCGAAAATTATTTTGCGGAAATTGAACAATTAGCAACTTCACCGGCACATATTGTAGATGGTATTGGGTATTCACCAGACAAAATGTTGCAAGGGAGATTACTGTCTTATCCCGATGCACACAGGTATAGATTAGGTGCCAACTACGAGCAAATTCCCGTGAACCGTTGTCCATTTATGAAGGAGAGCAACAATTATCAGCGAGATGGTTTTATGCGGGTAGATGGCAATCAAGGCCGAAAACCTAATTACTTCCCGAATAGTTTCGATGATATAGAAATCGATGAGAGTTATAAGCAAGTACCACCAACTGTGGTTGATGCTGAAGCCGATTGGTTCGATAGAAATGCACCGGGAGAAGACGATCACTATACACAGCCGGGTAATCTTTTCAGAATGATGGACGATCAAGCTCAAAAGAATCTTATAAGTAATATCGTTGGTGCGATGAGTGGAATTGATGGACCAAAGAAAGATGAGATTATAAACAGACAATTATGCCACTGGTTTAGAGCAGATTCTACTTTAGGAGCGGGGGTTGCAAATGGATTAGGGGTAACGGTGGACGAAAGTATGTTCGCCAGATAATATTGATTTATTAGTTGAAGAAGAGCGTCTCTATTTTATGGAGGCGCTTTTTATTTTCAGCAATTCCTTAAAATAAGATCTGATAAGGGAAAATCTTTACGAATTTAGTAAATTGCAGCTCCAAAAATTTAGAATAACAATGCAAGATCAAACTCCATATATCCCTAATAATAAAGTAAGAATAGTAACTGCCGCCTCCCTTTTTGATGGACACGATGCCGCAATAAATATAATGCGCCGTATCATTCAGTCTACAGGAGTAGAAGTAATTCACTTAGGTCATGACCGCAGTGTAGAAGAAGTAGTGAATTGTGCCATCCAAGAAGACGCGAATGCAATTGCGATGACTTCTTACCAAGGAGGACATAATGAGTATTTTAAATACATGTACGATCTTCTTAAAGAGAAAGGCGCAGAGCATATCAAGATTTTTGGTGGTGGAGGTGGAGTGATCCTTCCTTCAGAGATTAAAGAATTAATGGATTATGGAATTACGAGAATCTATGCGCCGGATGATGGACGAGAAATGGGCTTGCAAGGGATGATCAACGATTTGGTGAAAACTGCAGATACCCCAACTCCTCCGTTGGAAAATGAAGATAAAACACAAAGTCTTTTAGAGAATAAAAATATCAATACCATTGCTAGATTGATTTCTTTAGCTGAAAATAGGCATGAAGATTTCGAAAAAGCTTTTGGAAAAATTGAGCTTAATGGTAAGAAAACTCCGGTTCTAGGAATTACAGGAACGGGAGGTTCCGGAAAATCTTCGCTGGTAGATGAGTTGGTAAGACGGTTTTTAATCGACTTTCCTGAAAAAACAATCGGGATTATATCTGTAGATCCATCAAAGCGTAAGACAGGTGGAGCTTTGTTAGGAGATAGAATTCGTATGAATGCTATCAATAATGATCGAGTTTATATGCGTTCATTGGCAACGCGTCAATCCAACTTAGCTTTGTCTAAATATGTTTCGGAAGCAGTTGAGGTTTTAAAAGCAGCAGATTTTGATCTGATTATTTTAGAAACTTCAGGAATCGGACAATCAGATACCGAAATCTTAGAGCATTCTGATGCTTCTTTATATGTGATGACTCCTGAATTTGGAGCAGCTACTCAGTTGGAGAAGATAGATATGTTGGATTTCGCAGATCTGGTAGCTATTAATAAATTCGACAAACGAGGAGCTTTAGATGCCCTTCGCGATGTTAAAAAACAATATCAGCGTAATCACGGTTTATGGCATGACGATCCAGAAACGCTTCCAGTATATGGAACTATCGCTTCTCAATTCAACGATCCGGGGATGAATACCTTGTATAGAAAGTTGATGAATAAAGTTGATGAAAAAACAGATGCAGCCTTATCTTCCACTTTTCACATCAATGAAGATAAAAGCGAAAAGATTTATGTAATTCCACCAAGCAGGGTGCGATATCTTTCTGAGATTTCTGAAAATAACAGAAAGTATGATGAAACAGCCGGCACTCAGCAGGAAGTAGCTCAAAAGCTTTACGGAATTTATAAAACCATAGGTTCTGTGACTAATGTCACTTCGAGCAAAGGTGAGAAGTCATTTTTGGATAAACATGGATTGAACAACGAAAAGATTCTGAAGCAAATTCAGAAAGAAGCAGACAGGGGTTTCTTAAAACTTCTTATAGCTGAATTTGATAGAGTAAAAATGGATCTTGACCCTTACAATTGGGAGATCATCACTGGTTGGGAAGACAAGGTAAATAAATATAAAGAACCAGTTTATTCCTTTAAGGTAAGGGATAAAGAAATACGAATAGAAACACATACAGAGTCTTTATCTCATACTCAAATTCCGAAGGTTGCGTTACCAAAATACCAAGCTTGGGGAGATGTTTTAAGATGGTGTTTACAGGAGAATGTTCCGGGAGAATTTCCATATACTGCAGGATTATATCCATTTAAAAGATCGGGGGAAGATCCTAGTAGGATGTTTGCCGGGGAAGGTGGACCGGAAAGAACAAATAGACGTTTTCATTACGTGAGCGCAGGCTTGCCGGCAAAGAGACTCTCTACTGCCTTTGACTCTGTTACGCTTTACGGAAACGATCCAGATTTAAGACCGGATATCTATGGAAAGATTGGTAATGCAGGAGTTTCCATTTGTTGTCTGGACGATGCTAAGAAATTATACTCAGGATTTGATTTGGCAGATGCAATGACTTCTGTGAGTATGACGATTAACGGTCCAGCTCCGATGTTGTTAGGCTTCTTTATGAATGCCGCAATAGATCAGCAGTGTGAAAAATATATCATTGAGCATGATCTTCAAGATGAAGTAGAAGAGAAAATTAAAAAGATATACAAAGATAAAAAAGTAGATCGCCCAAAATATCAAGGATCACTTCCAGAAGGAAATAATGGCCTTGGCTTAATGCTTTTAGGTGTAACCGGAGACCTTGTGCTTCCAGCTGATGTTTACGCTAAGATCAAAAAAGATACTTTAAATATAGTTCGTGGAACCGTTCAGGCAGATATCTTAAAAGAAGATCAGGCACAAAACACCTGTATTTTTTCTACGGAATATGCACTAAGGTTGATGGGTGATGTACAGGAGTATTTTATTGAAAAACAAGTAAGGAACTTTTATTCGGTTTCTATTTCAGGTTACCATATTGCTGAAGCAGGAGCAAATCCTGTAACTCAGTTGGCATTGACCTTGGCTAACGGATTTACGTATGTAGAATATTACCTAAGTCGTGGAATGGATATTAACAAATTCGGTCCAAACCTTTCGTTCTTTTTCTCGAACGGTGTAGATCCGGAATATGCGGTAATTGGTAGAGTTGCCAGAAAGATCTGGGCAAAAGCGATGAAATATAAATATGGAGCCAATCCAAGAGCTCAAATGTTGAAATATCACATTCAAACTTCCGGACGCTCTTTACATGCACAGGAAATAGATTTCAACGATATTAGAACCACGCTTCAGGCATTATATGCCATTTATGATAACTGTAATTCCTTACATACAAATGCTTATGATGAAGCAATTACAACGCCTACAGAAGCTTCAGTAAGAAGAGCGATGGCAATTCAATTGATTATCAATAAAGAATTAGGACTTACTAAGAATGAGAACCCAATTCAGGGAGCATTTATTATAGAGGAGTTAACAGATCTTGTGGAAGAAGCCGTTCTTTTGGAATTCGATAGAATTACAGAAAGAGGTGGAGTATTAGGTGCTATGGAAACTATGTACCAACGTAGTAAGATCCAGGAAGAAAGCTTGTATTATGAGACTTTAAAGCATAATGGGGAATTCCCAATTATTGGAGTGAACACCTTTTTAAGTTCTACAGGATCTCCTACGGTAACTCCTGGAGAGGTTATTAGAGCTACGGAAGAAGAAAAAAAATATCAGATCACTACCTTGAAGAACCTTCACAAGGCTTTTGGGGAAGAATCTGAAAAAGCCTTGGAATTAATTCAAGAAGCGGCAATTAATAATGAGAATTTATTCGAAGTTTTAATGGATGCAACTAAAGTTTGTTCTCTAGGTCAGATCACTTCAGCAATGTTTGAAGTTGGTGGGCAATATAGAAGAAACATGTAAGCAGAGAGCCACCTTTCAAATTTTTTTTTGAAAGGTGTGCAAATCGCTTATCCCAATGAGCTTTGGCGAAATCGGGATCTCTATCAGCAGAATTAAGTTTGAAAAGAGTATGCGAATCGCTTATCCCGATGAGTAGTACAATAGCAGAATCTCTTTATTAAAATATTTAAAAAATCCCAATTCGATAAGAGTTGGGATTTTTTTTGTTTTATAGCTAAATATTTTTTTCGATATCTTTAAAATTAAATACTTCAATTTGCAATCAATCATAGAATATACTGTTACTGCAATTGTTTGTCTAATATCGGCAATCATCATTCAGCGAATTTTCATTAAAGAGCGAAAAGAGGGCTCTGGAGAGAAAGCTATTAAGGGTATCATGTGGTTTGGCTTGGCAATCTTAGTTTGGGGCTTGGGTGCTATCCTAAATTTAATTTTAGTGTTTGGCTTTCAATGGAACCCTTCTAATAAGATTATAATTTACATAGGCGTACTTGTATCACTAACTAATTCGCTATTTATATTATTATCACTGCCTTCTATAGAACACAATAAGAGAAGAGGGATCGTAGTAAGATTGGTTCAAAAATTCAGCACAAAGGATTTTATAGGAGTGTTTTTCGGGGTATTAGCAATGATCGCGTTTGTTTTTATAGCTACTTCTGTAAATAACATAGAAATAAGCAACAACTTTATCTGGCTTATCGATATTCCTATTTCAGTAGTTGTGGCACTATCCTTATTATATGAGCTGAACAAAGCGTTCGCGAGTCGACAAATGCGATTTATGTATTTGCCTACACTTGTGCTATTCATTTTAATAATGATTGCTGTAACTCATAGAATTATTCCACAGGACAGAGCAATACAGCTAGTAGATCAGGAATTTTGGTCTATTGCAGGAAGTATTACAGCCATCTCCTTCAAATTCTTATTTATACTACTATTCTCTATTTTATTATATAGTTGGAAATTTCTTTCAGAAAAAGAACAACAACAAGGTTTAGCAGATAAATTAGCTTCAGATAATTTAAAGCTCTCGAAAAGAGTAGAGCAGCAAGAACTTGCAAATGAAAGTCATTTAGATACCATTAAATCTATGAAAAGTGAGCTTATTGCATTAAGGGAGGCCACTAAAATTGATTTGTCAGAACGTCAGAAAGAGGTTTTAGGCAATCTGGCATACTTCGGCTCAAATAAATCGTATCCTGAAATAGCGGAACTCATGAATATTAGCAACGATGGTTTTCAAACTCATATACATCAAATAAAAAAAACTATTGAATATAAGTGGCAAAGGTGGTAAAGAGCAATTAATAGCCTATGCTAAAAAGAATAATTTACTTCAATATTCTTCTCTAAAACGCAATGCTTAAGCATAGCGACACTAAAATTTCAATAGTACGTAACCTTTCTTAAAGACTTGTTTTAAGGCAATTTGCTGAAAAATTAAGTCCATGTCTATATTTATTCAAATCACCGAAGCTACTTTAGATGAACGAATCAATGAGAAATTCAGTAATGCAACCCGCTGGTTTATAGATGGGATTTTTGCTGAAATTCCAATAACCGAAACTACAGGAATTCCGTGGGTTCTTGTCGTACTCATTTTAGGTGCTGCATACTTCACGCTGTATTTTAAATTTGTGAATTTTACCAACTTCTTTACTGCCATTAAAGTTGTCCAGGGAAAATACGATCATCTCGAAACTGAAGGCTCTGTAGAAGCTAGCGAATCAGTCCATCTCGTAAATGGCGATAACCCAGATACTATTCGAGTGGAAGGAGTCGGGGAAGTGAGTCATTTTCAAGCATTAACAGCGGCAGTTTCTGCAACTGTTGGCTTGGGGAATATTGCAGGAGTTGCCATTGCACTAGGAATTGGAGGTCCGGGAGCCACTTTTTGGATGATTCTTGTTGGCTTACTTGGAATGTCTTCCAAATTTGTAGAATGTACCCTAGGAGTAAAATATAGAGAAGTTAATGCTGAGGGAACCATCTTTGGAGGCCCAATGTATTATCTAAAAAAAGGACTTGAGGAAAAGGGGCTGAAGAAACTGGGAAAAGTATTGGCAGTTTTATTTGCAATTATGTGTATTGGAGGCTCCTTTGGTGGTGGAAATATGTTTCAAGCCAATCAAGCTTTTAAATTATTTGAACATGTAACGGGAGCTGAAGAAAGTTTTATAGCAGGTAAAGGATGGATATTTGGATTGGTGATGGCCATTTTGGTTGGGGTAGTAATAATTGGTGGGATAAAGAAAATAGCAAGTGTAACAGATAAGATAGTTCCTTTTATGGTTGCTATGTATATGTTGGCAGTCCTAATTGTGTTGGGTATTAATTATACTGAAATTCCGAATGCATTTATTTCTATTTGGGATGGCGCGTTTAATCCTGAAGGTGTGATTGGTGGTTTCGTCGGAGTATTAATTCAAGGGTTTAAAAGAGCAGCATTTAGTAATGAAGCCGGGATAGGAAGTGCCTCTATTGCCCACAGTGCAGTAAAAACTAAATTCCCGGCTAGTGAAGGAATTGTGGCATTGTTAGAGCCATTTATAGACACCGTGGTGGTTTGTACTTTAACTGCTTTGGTATTAATAATTACCGGACAAATAGTTCCCGGAATGATTCTGAATGATGAGGAAGGAGTTCTTCTAACCGCATCGGCTTTAGAAAGTGGTGTTTCATGGTTTCCTTATTTATTAACCCTTGCGGTCGTTCTCTTTGCCTTTTCTTCGATGATCTCATGGTCTTATTATGGATACCAAGCTTGGAGCTATTTATTTGGAAGAGGAAAAAGAACTGGATATGTTTATAAAATACTATTTTGTTGCTTTACGGTGATAGGCGCAGCAGCTACTTTGGGAGCGGTTACAGATTTTAGCGATGCCATGATCTTTGCAATGCTGGTTCCAAATATGATAGGATTATTCATTTTAAGCCCTAAGGTGGCAGAGGAATTAAAAAGCTATTTAAAATTGATTAAAAAGGAGAAGGTGAAAAAATTACAAAGTCAACTTCCAGATGCGTTGTAATCTTCTGAACTTCTTTAATTCGAATCTTAGGATCCGCAGAAATTCTTTGCCATTACTGTTTGAAAGTTCTAAACGCTCACAATTCTTATAAAGTAGATTAGTAAGTCTTGTTACAGAAGCTGCATATTTGTGTTTCTCTTCAGCAAAAGGCTCGCTCTCTGCTCTTAAAATATTTGGCACTAAAGAAATAGACTGCTGTACGATATCTCCTGAAAAGTAAATATCCTGATCTTCTTTTCCGTTTTGCTTTAGAGCAGCAAGATCCTGTACCAAATAATTAGAAATATGTCTAGAAATATTAAGGATCTCTATCGCTTGGCGATATACAGGAGAGTAGTTAAAGTCTGATCCGGTAATGGATTTCATAGTGATTAAATATTTCTTGGACACCCATAAAATTACTGAGATATCAATGAACTGTTCTTTTCATTTTAAAGTAAATATGTACTTTTGCTTTAAATTTAATTCATTTAATAGTTAAAAATATTAATTATGCCTATAGATGCTCTTAACTGGCAAATACTTGATTCTCTTCAAAAAAACGCAAGACAGTCCTTTGCTGAGATTGGAAGAAAAGTGGGTCTTACCTCTCCAGCAGTTGCTGAACGTGTAAAAAAAATGGAGGATAGTGGGATTATTAGAGGCTATAAGGCTCAAGTTTCATATCATAAAACCGGCCATCAATTAAAAGCGGTAATAACCTTGCGCGCATTTATGGGAAGGTTGAAACCATTCTTAGAAAAAGTCAAAGAATTCAAAGAAGTAATAAATTGTTATCGAATTACAGGGAATGAAAACATAATTATGGAAGTGGTATTATACGATCAGTCCCATTTGGAGGAATTCATAGATAAATTAATCACTTATGGGGAAACTAAAACCCATATTATCCTCTCCAATGTAGTAGAACAAGGTCCTATAAAAAGAAGAGGATAAGATGAAATTTATTTTGTGCCGCTAACTAGGTACATTAAAGATCCGCCTGCAGCATGGTATTGTTCTCTTTGTAATGCGCCCATTAAATGGTCGTCTCTTCGTGCATATTTTTCTTGATATTCAAAATAAAACGGCATAAATTCTTCTCCTGCAGCGCTAAAGAAATCGATGTCTTTTTGAGTGTTGGATTTCCAGGAACTCCCGCTCATCCATTGTTTTAAAGTTGCTACTTGCTCTTTTGTACTGTATGGAGGATACATGGCAATTGCTTTGTCCGATAAGCGAACTTCGATATTATTTAAATTAGCTAAGGCGAACATTCCGGGCAAAAGATCACCTAGCGAATTATCTCCTTGCCCCATGTTCTTTTTGCCTTTTTCAATGATCAACCTATACTTTATATGATCTAAGGTTTCCTCTATAGAATCGTTTTTTGAAAGCGATGTTTTAGTGAGACTCTGGATTATATTATTTGGTTCTACACAAAGAAGGGTTCCGCCGGGTTTTAGAACCCGTTTCATTTCTTCTAAAGCTTGTTGAGGTTTTGGAACATGAATTAGAACCGTCTGGCAGGTTACCAAATCAAACTGATTATCTTCAAACGGTAATTGCTGGGCATTTCCTTTAGTTAAGACGAATGGATTACCCGACTTTTCGAATAGCCTTTCTAATTCTTCATTTTTAGAATACCACCTTTCATCATTATCTACAGCAGTAATTGCGGCATTTGAGGCAAGATACGGCGCTAAAATTCGCGTCCAATGCCCTTGGCCACAACCAATGTCCAGCATAGAATTATGCTTGCTTAATTCCAGCCTTTTAGCTGTAAGCTCGATAAATGTAGGATTCCACCAGAAATCTCTGTAGTCTCCAAAATAGTTTTCAGAATGTCCTTTTTTACCTTCTCGATCTTCCAACGTTATTCCTTTTAGATGAATTTCCTCCGGAGGCGTTCTTTCTATTGGAATTCCCGTTTCTGGAAGGTCTTCTTTGTTGTGGTTTCTTTTTAGGAATTTCGAAGAATTCCATTGGATAATCATGCTCCTCAATAACCGGAACTTGTTGGTCTATTAGTTTCTGAATATCTTTTAAATATGCTTTTTCTTCAAAGTCACAAAAAGATATCGCCTTACCACTTGCTCCAGCTCTTCCAGTTCGCCCAATCCTATGTACATAAGTTTCTGCTATATTCGGAATTTCAAAGTTGATAACTAAAGCAAGATCGTCTATATCGATTCCTCTTGCTGCAATATCTGTAGCGACTAAAACTCGAGTGGTTTTATCCTTAAAATTCTTCAATGCTTTTTGACGAGCATTTTGGGTTTTGTTTCCGTGGATCGCTTCAGCTTTAATACCAACCTTAATAAGGTCTTTTACCACCTTATTAGCACCGTGTTTGGTTCTGGTAAAAACAAGAACTCGATCTGCTTCAGAAGTTTTTAAAAGATCTATTAATAAGTTCTTTTTATTGGTTTTATCTATAAAATAAACTTCTTGTCCAATTCTTTCAGCAGTAGAGGAAACCGGAGTAACCGACACTTTTAAAGGATTGTTTAAAATGCTATTGGCAAGATCTATAATAGAATTTGGCATTGTTGCCGAGAAAAATAGGGTTTGCCTTTTAACAGGAATTTTTTTGATCACTTTTTTAACATCGTGAACAAATCCCATATCTAGCATTCTATCTGCCTCATCTAAAGTGAAGATCTCGATATTAGAAAGAGAAATAAAGCCTTGATCCATAAGATCTAGTAATCTTCCTGGCGTTGCAACCAAAATGTCCACTCCGTTTCTTAGTGCTCTTGTTTGTGAATTCTGATTAACCCCACCGAAAATCACCAAATGTTTAAGATCGCTAAATTGACCGTACTCGCTTAAACTCTCTCCAATTTGGATAGCAAGTTCACGCGTTGGAGTTAGAATTAGACTTTTTATTGTTGTTTTGCGACCTCCATTATTGAGGTTGCTATTTAATAGTTGAATGGTTGGAATGGAGAACGCTGCCGTTTTCCCGGTTCCTGTTTGTGCACAACCTAAGATATCTCTTCCTTGTAAAATGGCTGGGATAGATTGGGCTTGAATTGGGGTTGGTGTAGTATATCCTACTTTTTGAACAGCCTTAGATAAGGGTTCAGATAATTGTAAATCGTTAAATGTCATGTAAAAATTATAAATGCCGTCCTGTATTAATAAATGGACAGACTATGTGTAAAAATGTTGCTATTGGAGAAGATTGCAACCGGCTGCAAATGTACTGTTTTATTTTAATATGAAATTGCTCTTTAAGATTCTGAAATTTAATCGGTTGAAAAACAGTTCTTTTTCTAACTTAAATGGGCCTTTTTAGTTAAATATATCTCAATTGTAATTTAGTTAGTATTTACACGACTACTAACCAGTTATCTTTGATAAAAAATAAGAACACGATGAAAAACTATACTTTACATTTCCTAATTATGACTATAGTAACTGGATTACTTGGGTTTGCAGGAATGAATTTCTTTGGAATTGAAGTTGTTAGAGTATTGTTTTTGATTTTTGCTGATTTATTGATCGTTGCATTAATTTCAAAAACATTTTTCTCAGAAACTAAAGAGGTTAGATTACAAAGAATTAAGAAATAATCTCCAACAAAATTACCCTACAAATTGAATCAGGCCACAGCAATGTGGTCTTTTTTATTTCCCATATTTCAGCTACTTTAGAAGTATGAAAATTACATCTACTTTATATACTGGACTTTTATTATGTCTTTTACCCATACAATTACTTTTTGCTCAAGATCTATCTCTTAGAAAAGGTGCCGCTGTAGATAGTTTGCCCGTAAGTGATAGTATTTCTGAAAGCTTTGCGATGTATTTGCCAAGTAATTATTCTGATGATAAAAAATGGCCAATTGTTATTGTCTTCGATCCTGAAGGCAGAGGAATAAACTCAGCAAGACTATTTAGTCAGGCAGCAAATGAGCAGGGTTATTTAATTGCGGCCTCTAATAATATATCAGAAAAAGATTCTTTGGTATCCAATTTAGAAATTGCTTCCAGGCTATTAGAGAAAGTATTGCTGAATTTTCCAATCGATGAAAAAAGGGTTTATTCTGCAGGTTTAGGGGAAGGAGCGCTTGTAGCCAGTGCTTTGCCAATAATTTACCCTAAAATTAAAGGGGTATTGGCTGTGGAGGAAGTTTGGATAAATAAAGAATTTCTAGCCCAGAAAAATAAGAAGCAGATTATAATTGGATTTGCGGCTTTTAAAAGTGATTCCTATAACAACTTCAGGGAAAGTTTCAACATATTTAAAATTCTCGATTACAAGAATTTCATCTATAATTATGATGATGAGGGAAATTGGCCTTCAGCAAAATTAATTTCTCACGGACTGGGAACTTTTACTCTACAAGCAATGCTTGATGGAGACCAACCCAGAGATTCAGATATGATTGATCGCTTATATGAAGCAGAATTGGCTACTGCGGAGAGTTGGCGACGACAACTGAATTTTTATAAAGCCTATGAGTTGCTGGAACTAATGCGTGATAAATATAAATACTTCGATAAAAAGGATGAAATTCGAGACCTTCAGAAAGAAATTAGAAGAGAAACAATTTATAAAGAACAACGTGCTGAAAATAATTCAGCAAAAATAAAAGAGAGGAACCTAAGATTTGAATATTATTATTCGATAGAAGAAGATCTAACCTCAAAAAGCTTCGAGAATATAGGTTGGTGGGCACAGCAATACAAAGAAATAGATTCGATAAAAAACAGCAAAATAGTAGCAGAATCTGAGGTAGGGTATAGGTTAGAGGATTATTTGCAAAGCTATACAAAAGATAGATTTCAGGAATTAAAACAGGAAAAGGCAGGTATAGATAGGTTAATTCTAGTCTCGATCTTACGAACAATATTCGATAAAGAGAATCCGGAAGCCTATTTTTCAATCATTTCCTTAAGTGCCCAGGATGGAGATTATTACACAGCACTTTTGTATTTGGAAGATCTGCTTAAAACCGGATATGAGGATTTAGAGCAGTTATATGATATCCCCGGTACCTTAGATCTTAAATTAAGCCCGGAATTTAATGAGTTGTTGAAAAAGTATTTAGGGGAATCTAAATATTATAATATTCCAAGCGATAATTAGGTGCTTGTAAGGGTTTCCTTTTTTAATATAAATCTCAAATAAACTAGGAGACCACAGGCTATAGCCGCTAAGACAATCATTACATTCCAGGTAAATAAATACCCAAAACTGCTAATTAACTGCATCCCCGAGTTATGACCAAAGATATGACTCAAGGAAAATGCGATACTATACAACGCCATATACGATCCTTGTTTCCCTTTTTCGGCTCTAGTTAATGCAAAAGAATTGGAAAATGGAAAGGCAATCATCTCTCCAATGGTCATTAAGAGCATTCCTATTACCAAAATTCCTACCCAACCTGTAAGATTTACGGCTAAGAAACTTAAGCCTACTAATATAGTTCCCACAATGACATGAAAAATGGCGGTTACTTTTTTAGATTCAAGATATTTAATTAGTGGCATTTCTAAAAGAAAAATTAAAAACCCGTTCAATCCTAATAAGAGTCCTATCTCCAATTCAGTTAGTCCGTGCTTTTGTGCATAAAATAAAGGCATGGTAGAGAAGTACTGTAAGAATATGAATCCGAATAGAACCATAGATGCAATAAAAATTAAATACGGGAAATCTTTTAGCACTCCTTGCGGACTCGTGTTTACCTCCCTAACATTCTCGATCGCTTTCTTAGGATGCAATAACTTTAAAAGTAAGATACCAGCAAATAAACAAGTAATTCCGTCTACCCAAAATAAGCCGCTATATCCTGAACTGGCTATTATAATTCCGCCAATAGCCGGGCCTGCAGAAAAACCCAAGTTTATCGCCAATCTTATCAATGTTACAGATCGTGTTCTATTTTGTGGTTTGCTGTAGGCACTAATTGCCACGAAAACAGCAGGTCTAAAAATATCGGCAGCCGTCATTACCAGAAATATTCCACTACAAATTCCCCAAAATGAGGTTGGAAATTGTAAAAGCACAAAAAGTACCGAAGAAATAAGTAAGCTTCCCGCCATGGTTTTATAATGGCCTATGGTATCTACTAATTTACCGCCTAGCCAAGATCCTGTAACTGAACCAAGCCCGAAAAAAGTAAGGATCCATCCAACCTCCTCCAGTGAAAATCCACGACTCTTAGTAAGATATAGCGAAAGAAAAGGGATTACCATAGTCCCGGCTCTATTAATAAAGGTTATTAATGCCAAGAGCCAGACCTCTCGCCTTAAATCGCTAAAGGAGTCTACATATGAACGGAAAATCTTTTGAAACATTCGGATTGGTTAGGAACCAAAATTAGTTAAAATTTTCAAAGAAAATTTTAAAATAAAGCAGCGAATTTTTAGCGGGAGTAGTGTCCATAAGTCACTATTTTATTTTTCTATATGTTATCCCGACGTCCCGATACCTATCGGGAGGAGGGATATATAGCTGGATTGTTTCTGTTTTATTGAGATCCTTCAGTCCGCTTCGTTTTCTACAGGATGACAAAATACATAACAGTCAAGCAGGTTCATAAAAATTTTAGAAAGTGGAATTCAATTATAATTCCTCATTTTTGTATTCTAAATATAAGAAGATGAAAAAGTTGCTTTTCTTGATAGTGTTAATTCTGAATACTTCGTTGCTTATGGCGCAGAATTCTTCAAAAGTTGAAGATATTGTAGCCTTTCAGGAGCATTTAAATTTAGAGTTTGCAAATCCTGAAGAGTCTCCATTAACTTCAGAAGATATAAAAAAGTTTAAAGCTTTAGACTTTTTCGATATTGATACCACGTACGTCGTAGAAGCAGAATTTGTAAGAACTCCTGCAGAATCTCCTTTTGCAATGCCGACAACTACAGACAGGATGCCGATATACGTAAAATACGGAGAGGCTTATTTTGAACTAGAAGGACAATCGTTTAAATTAAATATTTACCAGAATCAGGAGCTAATAACCAAGCCGGAATATGTAGATTATCTTTTTATCCCATTTACAGATGCTACCAATGGAGAAACTAGTTACGGCGGTGGAAGATATCTGGATATGCGCATACCTACAGGGAATACGATTACGCTGAATTTCAACAAAGCATATAATCCTTATTGTGCCTATAATGGGAAATATTCTTGCCCTATTCCACCTTCAGAAAATGATATTTCTGTTGCTATTCCTGTAGGAGTTAAGGTTTACAATAAATAGCTCACACTAATTTAGATAAATATAATCCCAGAAATACGGCTGCAAATCCTGCTAGGATGCTTCCTAAGGTGTAAATGGCAAAGCTTGAATAATCGCCGGTTCTTAAAAACACCTGATTTTCAAAAGTAAAGGTGGAAAATGTGGTAAATCCTCCACAAAATCCTGTTGCAAGAAATAACATGGTATTGTTAGAGAGTGCTCCAGATTTTAGAGAGATTCCAAGGATTAGTCCTAATAAGAGGCTTCCCACAATATTAACAGTAAAAGTACCGTAAGGTATTTCTAAGGGAGATTTGTTCAAAACCTTGGTGATCATAAAGCGCATTGCGCTTCCCAAACCTCCACCTAGAAATACCATTAAGATCGCTTTCATTTAAAGACTGCTAACTATTATAAGGTTGGTTCTTCAACTTCCAAAAGTGGAATATAAATCTCAGTTACCCAATTTGCAGGGTTTGGAGATTTATCTGGCCTAATAGCATATACTTCAAAAGCAGGACTATCTGGATTAACCGGTAAATTATTTTCTTGTGCATATTTATAAGTAGCGTCCCAAGCTTCTTTCAGGTTTTTATAATCACCTTTTAGGGTAGTTTTTATAACTTTTTGAACCGGCATCATTCCGTTTAAGACGGTGCTTTCCGCTGGAGTTATTATTAAGCTTGGTGTAAAGTATCCGGTGGAATAAATTGCTGAGTTATTTTGCTCGTCCCATTTGTTATAAAGCACAAAAGGATTTCCCATCGTAGAGATATTATTTTGTTCCATATATAAAGAAACATCTGCAAACATTTTTTGCATCTTAGTTTGTATCTGAGAAATTTTGGTAGCCGTTGTGGTGTACATATAAAAGCCACCTCCATGTGTGGTAATTCCATCCACATTTATAGAGTAAGTACTCATTTTTTCCAATACAACCGTATTCAATTTTTCCAAGCCTTCTTTATACATAGGGCGAATCATTTCAGGAAAACTCTTTTCCATAAAAGTAAAAGCTAATTTTTCCATGAAACTTTGCTCACCTTTAATTCCCCAAGTTACTTTAGTTCCTTCTTCTACCTCAAGAAAATCCCAATACACATTACTGTTAGATTCTCCATAGGGAGATTTAAAGCTAAGTTTCTGGTCTATGGCAGACTCTGGAATTACTTTTATATTTTTTATGGAACCATCTCCCATTTTCTCACTTTTCCATGAAAAGCTGGCGTTTTCACCGATGGTATTTTCAGGATAATTAATAATAATATCATCTGCATCGTCCATCCATGGGCCCCATTTATCCCAATTCTTGAAATTATTTACTTCATTAAAAACAACAGGCACCGGAGCATGGATTATTGCAGTTTCCTCCACTTGATAATTTCCATCTTTTGTAGCTACGTAAATAGCTCCTGCAATAATTATAACAAGTAATAAAAAGAATAAATATTTTAAAATTTTCATTTAAAATTGGGTGTTAATATGGTTCAGAATGCTAATATAGTTAAATATAAAGCTGCTAATTACTACATTTGTAGGAAAATTAAACAGAAATATATGAAACTTAAATTCCTTATGGCATTAGTATTAATGTCTTCTTTATTGTATTCCTGCAAGGATGAAAGTAATGATAGAGAGATTGCTGAAGTGGAAACTTCTACCGAAACTGATTTTGATTATAAGGTGGAGGAGTTTGCGGATATTAAAGTGTTAAGGTATCAAATTCCTGGATTCGAGGATTTAACACTTCAAGAACAAAAATTAGTGTATTACCTTACTCAAGCCGGTTTGAGTGGTCGTGATATTATGTGGGACCAAAATTATAGACACAATCTTGAAATTAGAGAGGCGTTGGAGAATATCTACGCTAATTACGCCGGAGATAAAGATGCTTCAGATTGGAAATCTTTTGAAACATACATGAAGAGAGTTTGGTTCTCTAACGGGATTCACCACCATTACTCTAACGATAAAATAAAGCCGGAATTCAGCAAAGAATATTTTGATATGCTTTTAGCTGAAACACAAACTGAACTTACCGGCGAGCCTTATGAGGTGATCTTTAATGATAAAGATGCTAAAAAAGTGAACTTAGATGTAGCAAAAGGATTGTTGAAGGGATCTGCAATTAACTTTTATGGTCCAGATGTAACTGCTGCTGAAGCGGAAGCTTTTTACAAAAAGAAATCTTCTCCAAATAAAGATAAGCCACTTTCTTATGGTTTGAATTCTACTTTAGTGAAGGAAAATGGACAATTGGTAGAAAAGGTTTGGAAAAGCGGTGGATTGTATGGTACAGCCATAGATGAAATTGTAAAATGGTTGGAGAAAGCTCAAGCGGTTGCAGAAAATGAAAAGCAAGGGAATGCACTGGGCTTATTGATTAAATATTACAAGACTGGAGATCTTCAAACTTGGGATGACTATAATGTTGCTTGGGTTGAAGCTACCGAAGGAAATATAGATTATATCAATAGTTTTATTGAAGTGTATAACGATCCATTAGGATATCGTGGTTCTTACGAAAGTATTGTACAGATTAAAGATTTTGAAATGTCCAAAAAAATGAAGGTTTTGGAGGATAATGTTCAGTGGTTCGAGGATAACTCTCCTTTAATGCTGGAACACAAAAAGAAATCTGTAGTGGGTGTAACTTATAAAACGGTTATTGTTGCAGGAGAAGCTGGAGATGCATCACCTAGTACGCCAATTGGAGTGAACTTACCAAATGCAAACTGGATTAGAGCTGCACATGGAAGTAAATCTGTTTCTTTAGGAAACATCATTGAAGCTTATAATAACGCAGGAAGCTCTGGCGTGTTACAGGAATTTGCTCATGATGAGGAAGAAGTTGCGCTAGAGGAAAAATACGGCCAGAATGCAGATAAGTTACATACAGCACTTCATGAAGTTGTAGGTCATGCCTCCGGGCAATTAAATCCGGGAGTTGGAGAAACTAAGGAAACTTTAAAGAATTACGCATCTACTCTGGAAGAAGGAAGAGCAGATCTTGTAGGTCTTTATTATTTAATGGATCCGAAAATTCAAGAATTAGGATTGACAGATGATTGGAAGAAAACCGGAATGGCGGCATACGATGGGTATATCAGAAATGGTTTAATGACTCAATTAAGAAGATTGAATATTGGAGATGATGTAGAAGAAGCGCATATGAGAAATAGACAATGGGTGAGCGCATGGGTTTTTGAAAAAGGGAAAGAAGAAGGAGTTATAGAAAAAGTTACCAGAGATGGAAAAACGTATTTCGATATTAAAAACTACGACCGATTGAGAGAATTATTTGGCGAGTTATTAAAAGAAACTCAGCGAATTAAATCGGAAGGTGATTTTGATGCTGCAAAGAATTTAGTTGAAAACTACGGAGTTAAAGTCGATCAAGAAATTCATAAGGAGGTGCTAGATAGAAATGCTCAATTCAAATCTCCTCCTTACAGCGGATTTGTAAACCCAGTATTAGTTCCAGAAATGGATGATAACAATGAGATAAAATCTGTTAAGGTGACTCAACCTAAAGATTTCGCTTCTCAGATGATGGAGTACACTAAAAACTACCATTTTTTAAAAGTGGATAAAAAAGTTGCTACACCGGTAGAATAAGCAGACTGAAAAAATTAAAAAAGCCCCGATAAATTAATTGTCGGGGCTTTTTTTATGATTAAAATCATTTTAAATATTCACTACAGTTTTTAATTTAGAAAACATTTTTAGGTGTTACGATAAATTTTAAAAAGTTGTGATATGAAAAATATAGTAAGCCTTTTCCTAATGCTAGCCTTACTGTCTTGCAATGCGCAGGATAAGGAAAAAAAAGAATTCTGACAAAGATCAAGATTTATCTACAGTGCAACCCAAAGAAAAATGGGATGTCAAAAGGGAATATGATGAGCAAGGGAATTTAATTAGATACGATTCTGTATACACTTGGCAGTATTCCACAATAGAAGGAGATACTATTCATGAAAATTTGGACAGCATTATGGATACCTTCAGGAGGTATTTTGAATATACAGCGCCCTTTGCATGGGATAAGTATTTCTCCTATTTCCCGAGAATGGATTCCTTATATATGAATGATTTCTTCGCAGACGATTATTATTTACGAAACTGGAGAAGGCAAAATTTTGAGTTGGAAAAATTTATACAGCAAATAGATTCCTCAAGAAACTCGTTTTTAAGAGAAAATCATCCCGGATTAATGAAATCCAAAGAAGATAAACGCTAATAGTTGTCTACTCTTTTATATATGCTTTAATCACAAATAATAATCCAATAAAGATTAAGAAGCCAAGCAAAACAAATAAACTGCCTTTATGATATTTTTTATGGATTGCGATATCCTTTCTATAACTAAAGATTATTACCACTACAAATGATAGAAAAAATATTGCAGCAAAAATCCATTGTCCGGTACTAAACATTTTTGTTATTTTAGGGCAAAGTTAACTTTAAAAAAGCAATTTATAATGAAAAGAAGAATTGAAGCCGTACAAGAATTCCATACCGCTTTTGGATTAGGAATGAATGAAAAACCTATTGCAGATCTTGGAGAGGCAAAAAATATGCTTCGATTTAATTTGATGAAGGAGGAGAACGAGGAATACCTAGAAGCAGCGAATAATAATGATCTTACAGAAGTGGCAGATGCCCTTGGGGATATGTTATATATTTTATGTGGAACCATTATAGAGCATGGCATGCAACATAAAATTGAAGAGGTTTTTGAAGAAATCCAAAGAAGTAATATGAGTAAATTGGGAGAAAATGGAAAACCAATTTATAGAGAAGATGGAAAAGTTTTGAAAGGGCCAAATTATTTTAAACCCGAAATTCAGAAGATTTTAGAGAGATAAATAAAGTAGCTTTATTTACTTATAACCTACGTCATCCTGAATTTATTTCAGGATCTATAAACTCCCATTTAAGATAATAGAAGCTGAAACAAGTTCAGCTTGACGAAATAAGCAAATTTTCAATTTTAGTCTGTATTGCACGAAGTCGAAATATTCAACCTGAAGTTCATGTAAAGAATCAGTTATATTAAAAAAGCTTGAAAATAAATTCAAGGCTTTTTTATAGTATGTCTTAAAACATCTTATTTCACTAAATATCTCCAACCGTGCTTATCTTCAGATAAATTATATTGAATTTTCATCAATTTATCTTTAAAGAAACTCGCATAAGAATTGGTTAATTTTGGTAACTCATGTTTTTCGCCTTTATATCCAAATCCTGATATTGGATTAATTACAGCAGCGGTACCGGCACCAAAAATTTCTTTTAAAGTTCCCTCTCTTGCAGCATCTACAATTTCTTGAACGGGTACTTTTCTTATCTCAATATTCACATCATTCTCCTCAGCTAGAATGATTAAACTCTTTCTGGTGATTCCATCTAGAATTCGGTCGTTAGTAGGAGCAGTGATTAAAGTATCGTTTATTCTAAAGAAGATATTCATCGTTCCGGCTTCTTCTAAGAAACTATGTGTATTAGCATCGGTCCAAATTATTTGCTGATATCCTTCTTCTTTTGCCAAATTGGTTGGGTAGAATTGTGCTCCATAATTTCCTGCTGCTTTCGCAAAACCAACACCGCCATCTGCAGCTCGGCTATATTTTTCAGAAAATTTCACGCGCACTTCTCCAGTATAATAGGACTTTGCGGGAGAGCATATAATGATAAACTTGTACATTGTTCCCGGAGAGGCCGATACTCCAGGCTCGGTAGCAATTACAAATGGTCTTATGTAAAGAGAATTTCCAAATCCTTTTTTAATCCAATCTTTTTCCAGTTTTAAAAGAGCTTCCAAAGAATTAAAGAAAAAGTCCTCGGGAAATTCCGGAATTGCCATTCTCTTGGCAGATTTATTAATACGTTTAAGATTTTCTTGTGGTCTAAACATCCAAATTTGATCTTGATCATCTTTGTATGCTTTCATCCCTTCAAAAACCGCTTGACCATAATGAAAAACCTTTGCAGAAGGTTCCATGGAAATAGGTCCGTAAGGCATTATTTTAGGTGCCTGCCAAGATCCATTCTCATAATCACAAGTCATCATATGATCTGTAAAGGTGTGCCCGAATTTTAAATTTTCAAAATCTATTGAAGCTATTTTAGAGGTAGGGGCTCTTTTTATATCAATTTCGATGGTTGCATCGTCTTTCATTGTGTCTTTTTTAGTATTTGCAAATTTACCCATTTTAAAATGAAATCAAAGTTGTGGGTATCTATTAATTTAACAAGTGATAAAAGTGAGATTGTATATGGTCTTTAATTTCTATTATTTAAGATCTATAAGTTGGTGTTTAAATTTCTATTTCAATCTCACAGGATCCATATTTAATAGATTAATTTTGCTTCAAAATAGCTTCAGACTTGAAAAGAGAAATAATAATTACAGGAGATGGTTCTTCAACTATTCATATTCCAGAATGGAATGAGCAATATCATTCTAAACATGGAGCTTTACAGGAAGCTAGGCATGTTTTTATAGATATGGGCTTAATCCCTGTGTGTAAAAGAGAAGATTTAAATGAAATTTCAATTCTAGAAATTGGCTTCGGAACCGGATTAAATTCTTTAGTGACTTGGGAAGAAGCTCAAAATCAAAATATATCGATTAATTATACCGGTGTAGAAGCTTATCCAGTAGTTCTGGACGAGGTAGAAAAATTGAATTTCAGCAAAGTACTCCAGCAACCTTTAGCCATAGATTTTTTCGGAAAGATCCATCAAAGTGAATGGGAAAATAAAATAGCGATCACAAAATCTTTCAATCTTACTAAACAGCAAAAGTTTTTTCAGGATATAATCGATATAGAATTGTACGATTTAATCTATTTCGATGCTTTTGGGGCCAGAGTTCAACCGGAACTGTGGTCGGTAGAGATTTTTAACAAAATGTATAATGCCCTAAAGAATAATGGTGTTCTTGTAACTTATGCCGCGAAAGGCAGTGTGAGACGGGCAATGTTGGAAGTGGGATTTATCGTTGAAAGATTAGCAGGACCTCCCGGAAAAAGGGAAATGTTAAGGGCAACAAAAAAAATATAGATCGTGCTGTTAAACCTAGTGAAAATCTTAGTTTTCAAAGAAGTCTCTAGCTAACTTGTAAAGAAAAAAAATATGCGAGTTCTAATTACAGGTGCTACGGGTTTAGTTGGTTCGAGAATCGCTAAGAAATGTTTAAAAAAAGGGATTGATGTTAATTATCTAACCACGAGCAAGGATAAGATAAAGACTAAAGATCATTATAAAGGCTTCTATTGGGATCCTGCTAATAATGAAATTGATTCTAAATGTTTGGATGGAATAGATGCCATCTTTCATCTTGCCGGTGCCAGTATCGCAAAACGATGGACATCCAGTTATAAGCAGGAAATATTAGATAGCAGGATAGAATCTGCCAATTTACTATTGAATACTCTAAAAAAAACAAACTCATCGGTCTCTCAATTTATATCTGCTAGCGCAGTGGGTATTTATCCTAGTTCTTTGCAAAATCTTTATTATGAAGAGGATGAGAAACGGGATGATTCTTTTTTAGGCGAGGTTGTAGAGAAATGGGAGGCAGCTGCCGATAGTTTTAAAAAATTAAATATAAAGGTGGCAAAAGTTCGAACGGGATTAGTGCTAGCTTCAAATGGTGGTGCACTCCAAAAAATGAAAGAACCGGCAGACTTTAATTTAGGAGCAGCTTTTGGGAGTGGGAAACAATGGCAATCATGGATTCATTTAGAAGATCTTGCAGATCTATATATCCATGTCTTGGAGAATGACCTGGAAGGTGTTTATAATGCAGTGGCTCCAAACCCGGTTACAAATAATGAATTAATGGAAGCGATCGCTAAGCAATTGGATAAAAATGTTTGGTTGCCAAATGTTCCTGCAATTGCTTTAAAAGTGGCGTTGGGAGATATGTCTACAGTTGTATTGTCTAGCCAGTTGGTGAGTTCAGATAAAATAGAAAATACCGGTTTTTCATTTAAATATAAAAATCTAACCAAAGCATTAGAGAATTTACTGTAAAAAAAAAGAGGCTGCAATTTGCAGCCTCTTTTTCTATATATGTTTTGAAAGAATTAAGCTTTCTTAGCTTTTACTTCAATCATCAATTCAATCTCATCGTTGATGAATTTATCTCCTAATCCGTCAAATACAGATTTAGAACCATAATTCACATTCCATTTAGTTCTATCAATATTGAATTTTTCACTAGTCAATTCGATAGTGTCTTCATTCATATTAATAGTTACAGGAAATTCAACATTTTTGGTAACATCTTTTAAAGTAAGATTACCTTGTAACATTGTTTTTCCATCTTTTTCTGAAACTCCAGTAACTTCAAAAGTACCAGTAGGATACTTAGTTACATTAAAGAAATCTCCTTCTTTACCTTCTACAGTACCTTTAAGGTGCTTTTCAAGATTCATTTTCATGTCTCCTTCAAGATCGTTAGCAACAAGAGAAGTCATGTCTATAACAAAAGTTCCACTTTCAATAACGCTATCGTTAGCTTTAAAAGTTCCTTCAGTTAATTTTACAGTTCCCATGTGAGTTCCGGTAGGCTTTTCACCTTGCCAGTTAATAACAGAAGCAGTAGTGTCTACTTTAAAAGCAACAGCTTCCATAGTTGCATCTGCAACTTCCTGAGCGTCTGTAGTCTCAACTTCTTTATTTTCGTTTTTACATCCAACAGTTGCTAATCCAATTGCTGCAATTGTAAAGATATTTAATACAGTTTTTTTCATTTTAAATTTAATTTTAATGAAATGCAAAAGTAACAAGCTTATCAATGCACGTTTCATAAATGTATATTAAAGTTTTTCAGATGACATTTTGACATTTTAAGAGGATTGGCAACAAATTTGTCCTTTGCATGAAAACAAATTTTGCACAATAATGGATAAACATAAGGATACCAATAATAGCGAACAAAATAACGAGACTGTTAAAGATCAAATAGAAGAGCTTCTGGATGAAGCAATTGAGGAAGTAGATGCGGGAGCAGATGGAGAAGAGCTTTCGGAAAACGATCAGTTAAAAGCAGATTTGGAAAAAGAAAAAGATAAGTTTTTAAGGCTTTTTGCTGAATTTGAAAATTTCAAGAGACGTACCTCTAAGGAGCGAATTGAGTTATTTAAGACCGCTAATCAAGAAGTTATGTCAGCTATGTTACCCGTTTTAGATGATTTTGACAGAGCGATGAATGAAATTAAGAAAGCGAAAGATAAAAACTTGCTAAAAGGAGTAGAACTTATTTACAATAAATTCAATGAAACCTTACTAAATAAAGGTCTAGAACCAATGAATGTAAAGCAAGGTGATGTTTTTGATGCAGATATGCATGAGGCAATTACTCAAATTCCGGCTCCTTCAGATAAATTGAAAGGCAAAATTGTTGATGTGGTAGAACGCGGATATAAGCTTGGAGATAAAATTATTCGCTATCCAAAAGTGGTGACAGGAAAATAATTCAGAATTATGTCACTATTTAGAAATCACAAAACCACAAAATGAAACAGGATTATTACGAAATATTAGGATTAAGCAAATCTGCAACGAAAGCAGAAATAAAAAAAGGCTTATAGAAAGAAGGCGATAGAATTTCACCCAGATAAAAATCCAGGAGATAGTAATGCGGAGGAATCTTTCAAAAAAGCAGCAGAGGCTTACGAAATTCTAAGCAACGATGATAAGCGTGCTAAATACGATCGTTTTGGTCACCAAGCATTCGAAGGTGGTTTCGGCGGTGGTGGCGGAGGCGGCATGAATATGGACGACATATTCAGCCAATTTGGTGATATTTTCGGCGGCGGTGGCGGCGGATTCTCCGGTTTTGGAGGCTTCGGTGGCGGTGGCGGCCAAAGAAGAGTTAAAGGGAGCAACTTGCGTATTAGAGTGAGTCTAACCCTAGAGGAAATTGCCAATGGTACCGAGAAAAAGATAAAAGTAAAGCGTAAGGTTCAAGCAGAAGGAACCACTTATAAAACATGCTCTACTTGTAATGGTACTGGGCAGGTAACCCGAATTACCAACACAATTCTTGGTAGAATGCAAACCGCTTCTCCATGTACAGCTTGTGGTGGTGCAGGGCAAACGATAGACAAGAAGCCTGCAGATGCAGATGCTCACGGACTTAAGGTGAAAGAAGAAACTGTAACCATTAAAATCCCTGCTGGGGTGGAAGATGGAATGCAGTTAAAAGTTTCTCACAAAGGGAACGAGGCTCCAGGAAATGGTATCCCGGGAGATCTTTTAGTTGCTATTGAAGAAAAACCGCATCCTAGCTTACAACGAGAAGGAGATAATCTTCATTACGATCTTTATATAAGTTATTCTGAAGCAGTTTTAGGTGCTAGTAGGGAAATAGATACAGTTTCCGGAAAAGTGCGCATTAAAATAGATGAAGGAGTACAATCTGGAAAAATATTGAGACTTCGAGGTAAAGGTATTTCGAACATTAATGGGTATGGAAAAGGAGATCTTTTAGTACATGTAAATGTTTGGACGCCAAAAGTATTGAATAAGGAACAAAAAGAATTTTTCGAGAAGATGGCTACAGACGATAATTTCCAGCCTAACCCAGAGAAAAGTGACAAATCCTTTTTCGAGAAGGTAAAAGATATGTTTTCGTAATTAAGAAAACTTTAAGATAATTTTTATATATTTGAGTATCACTAATCTAATTAGTGATACTTTTTCTTTTTCATAGCAATTTTTTTCCCATCCTTAATACTATTTTGAGGGTGGGTTTTTGTTTTATAAATATGCACTAAAAGGCTTGAAATAAAATCTTAGGTATATAAAAGCATTTCTGCACGATTTCAATATATTTACGAGATAATAGAATTTTATGGATAATCTTCTGGTTGCAGAAAATATTTGCAAAAAATTTGGAAATTTTACTGCACTAAATAATGTCTCCATCAATATCCCTAGAGAAAGTATTTTCGGACTTTTAGGGCCAAATGGTGCGGGAAAGACCACTTTTATTAGGATAATAAATCAAATTACCATGCCGGATAGTGGTGTGGTACATTTAGACGGAAAGCCGTTACAGCCTAATGATGTAGCTCATATAGGATACTTACCCGAGGAACGCGGACTTTATAAGTCGATGAAGGTAGGAGAGCAAGCTTTATATCTTGCCAGATTAAAAGGTCTAACTAAAGCTGAAGCTAAAGAACAGTTAGATTATTGGTTTACCAAATTAGACATTAAACACTGGTGGGATAAAAAGATTCAGGAACTCTCCAAAGGGATGGCCCAGAAAGTACAATTTGTTATTACCGTCCTGCACCGTCCAAAACTTTTGATTTTTGACGAACCCTTCAGTGGTTTTGATCCTGTAAATGCAGATCTTATTAAAAATGAAATTTTGCAGCTTCGAAATGAAGGTGCCACGATCTTATTTTCTACGCATAGAATGGAAAGTGTAGAGGAATTATGCGATTATATGGCATTAATCCATGAGTCTAATAAACTATTGGACGGAAAAGTAGACGATATTAAAAGACAATATAAAACCAACACTTTTGAAGTTGGCATGAATCCCTTCAATGAAAATGAATTACTTTCGGAGTTAAATGGAAATTTTAAAATTGGAAAAGCACAGTTTAAATCACTATCCGACGATTTGAAACTGAGTATTCAAATAAAACCAAATGAATCTCCCAACGATCTTTTACAGTATTTAATTACCAAATCCAGAGTGAATCACTTTGTGGAGGTAGTTCCTTCAGTAAATGACATCTTTATTAAAACCGTTACTACAAATGAATAACTTAAGACTAATTATTCACAGAGAGTATCTGGCAAGGGTAAGAAATAAGACCTTTATAGTGATGACCTTCTTGAGCCCTTTAATTCTTGTGGGTATGTTTTCCTTGGTTGCCTATTTAAGTATGCTTAATAACAGCGAAACTCATACTATTGCAGTAAAAGACGACAGTGGCTTGTTTCAAGGGCAATTTGAGAATAAAGATGAAATAGATTTTGTAGATGTATCGGCAGTTTCCTTAGAGGACGCTAAACTTTTGGTAAAGGAAAAGGAATATTATGGGGTATTATACATTCCGGACACTCAAGATAATGTAGAGTTAGCTAAATCTATTCGATTTTTTGGAAAAGAAGCTCCATCAATTGGAATTCTAAGACATATTGAGCGTACCGTTTCAGAAAATCTTACAACCCGTGAGCTTATATCTCGTGGGATGGATATTTCGCAAATTAAAGCGGCAGAGGCTAAAGTAGATATTCGAATAGAGAATTTTGAAGGAAAACGAACCTCGAAAATGTCTAATTATGTAAAGATGATATTTGGAGGCGCAGCGGGATATCTACTTATGATGTTCATTATTATCTACGGAAACATGGTAATGCGCAGTGTAATCGAGGAAAAAACAAATCGAATAATCGAAATTATTATTTCTTCTGTAAAGCCTATTCAGCTGATGCTTGGGAAAATTATAGGAACCTCGTTGGCGGGAATTACCCAGTTTTCTATCTGGGTTATTTTAGGAACCGTTCTTCTATTTATCACTTCTTCTCTAACCGGGATGAATTTAATGGAAGGACAACCTCAAATGCAAGATATAGAGCAGGTCTCTAATGGGGAAATGCAGCAGCTAATTATAGATATTACCAACTTGCCAATTCTTACATTAATAGTTTCATTTCTGGTTTACTTTATAGGTGGTTATTTCCTTTATAGTGCTATTTATGCAGCTATTGGCGCGGCCGTAGATTCTGAGACCGATACCCAGCAATTTATGTTCCCTATAATCTTGCCATTAATGCTCGGGATTTATGTTGGTTTTTTCTCTGTAATCGAAAATCCACACGGAACGGTTTCCACCATTTTTTCTATGATTCCGTTAACCTCCCCAATAGTTATGCTCATGCGAATCCCGTTTGGGGTGCCATGGTATGAGTTAGCGATTTCGGTAATTATATTATTTGTGAGTAATGCCGGGATAGTGTGGTTGGCTGCTAAAATTTATAGAGTAGGAATTTTAATGTATGGTAAAAAGCCAACCTATAAAGAATTGTATAAATGGATTAAATACTAATGAATGCAAGGGAATGTAGAAAAAGTTAAGGAAGTAATAGAAAAGGACATCTGGGGTTTAATCCAAGATTTCCTGAATTTTACTATTTATCCTTTTACCGGAGAGGATACCAAAGGTGTTACAATAACTGTAGGTATTGTTCTTTTGGTGATCTTTACTTTTATTATTACAACAATTGCTCTTAGGTTAACTCGAGTTTTCTTAACTAGAAAGTTAGAGGAAAATGATAAGCTTAAGTTTATAAGTGTCTTCAAATTTATAAAGTATCTGGTTTATTTAATTGTAATTATTGTAACCCTAAGTTCTGCAGGAATAAATATTACCGTGTTGCTTACCGCATCTGCGGCACTATTTGTTGGTTTAGGACTAGCCTTGCAGGAACTTTTTCAGGATATTATCGGGGGTCTTTTTATTATAGTAGACAAATCTCTTTTAGTAGGAGATATCGTAGAAATGGAAGGACGTGTTGGGAGAGTGATAGATATTAAATTAAGGACTACACGTGTGTTAACTAGGGATGATAAAGTAATGGTGATCCCTAATCACAAGTTTATAAGCGAGATCTTATTTAATTACACTCAAAATCATAGATCTACCAGAGAATTCGTAAAAGTTGGAGTTGCCTACGGAAGCGATACAGAAAAGGTTCAGGCAATTTTATTGGAGTGTGCGCGAGAGCAAACAGGAATAGTTAAAAAACCGGAACCTTTTGTACTTTTTGAAGATTTTGGCGATTCGGCATTGGTTTTTTCTCTACATTTCTTCGTTACAGATAGTTTTGTAGATCCAAAAATTAAAAGTCAGTTGCGATTTAAAATAGATCATAAATTCAGATTGAATAGTATTACCATTCCTTTCCCGCAAAGAGATGTGCATATGTTCTATCCTGCCAATGCAAGTAATCCTACAATCCCGCCCGCAAATGAAGAGAATTCTTAAAGCATTCTTATTCTTATTTTTTATAGGAATAACTACCATAATGCAAGGTCAGGCAACCGATCTAGTTAGGGTAGAATACACCTATTTCCCTCAGTCTAATTCAGATAATTCTTTTAGTCGGTTTAAATCTTTCTTAAAATTCCCTATTAAGTTGAATGACAGTGGAGCGTATTTAATACCGGGTATTCAATATGAAAATGTGAATTTTCAATATAAAGATGATGCGCCGTTTTTAACTGAAAATTTAGAAAATTTAAAGGCATACTCCTTCAATTTGGGGTATACATTCAAAATGACGGAGGATTGGAGATTTGGAGCAGTAGTAGAGGCAATCGCAACCTCAAATTTTGAAACAGGAGATCTACAAAATGAAGATATTGAATATACAGGCTCAGTTTACTTCATAAAATCAAGAGATTCAGTAGAAGGAGATATAAGATCATGGAGGTTAATTTTGGGATTGCGTTATTCCACCTCTACAAGTGTGAAATTTCCATTACCCATCGTTAATTATTATAAAAGATTCGATCCTAAGTGGTCTTATACTTTAGGGGTTCCAAAATCTAATTTGAGATATTATTTTACAGAGAACAGCGCCCTCCAAGCTTATGTAACAATAGATGGCTTCTATGCCAATGTCCAGAACAAATTTAATACTAATCCAACTACTTCTTTAGATCAAAGATTGGCTCAAAACATTTCGATGACTACAGTTTTATCGGGGATTGGATACGAATGGAATTTCTCAAAGTATTTTTCTTTCTATATTTACGGTGGTCATAGTCTTATTAACAAAATTCGGTTGAGAGATGAAAATCAGGATAGGGTTTATACCATAAACGACACAAATTCTTTATATGGCCGTACAGGTCTTAAATTCAGTATATTATAATGGCGAAGATTTTAGTAATAGAAGATGAAGCAGCAATTCGTAGGGTTTTAGTTAAAATTCTTTCTGAAGAAAACAAGTCCTATCAACTGGAAGAAGCTGAAGATGGATTAGTTGGAATAGAGAAAATAAAAGATGAAGAATACGATCTTGTTTTATGCGATATTAAGATGCCTAAAATGGATGGCGTCGAAGTGCTAGAAGCCATAAAAAAAATAAAACCAGAAGTGCCGGTTGTAATGATTTCTGGTCACGGAGATTTAGATACGGCGGTAAATACGATGAGGATGGGAGCTTTCGATTATATTTCGAAGCCACCAGACCTTAATAGATTACTAAACACCGTTCGTAACGCGCTAGACCGAAAAGAATTGCTGGTAGAAAATACACTACTTAAAAAGAAAGTAGGTAAAAAATACCAGATGATTGGAGAGTCTCCTGCAATTTCTTCCATTAAGGAAATTATAGAAAAAGTTGCACAGACAGATGCCAGAGTACTCATAACCGGGCCAAACGGAACAGGTAAAGAGTTGGTTGCGCATTGGATTCATCAAAAAAGCGAACGCTCTAACGGTCCTATGGTAGAGGTAAATTGTGCCGCGATTCCTTCAGAATTAATAGAAAGTGAACTTTTTGGGCATGTAAAAGGTGCTTTTACTTCAGCAAATAAGGATAGAGCGGGAAAATTTGAAGCGGCTAATGGGGGAACCATCTTCTTGGATGAAATAGGAGATATGAGCCTTTCTGCTCAAGCTAAAGTGTTACGTGCGTTGCAGGAAAATAAGATCTCTCGTGTAGGAAGCGATAAGGATATTAAAGTGGATGTAAGAGTTGTTGCGGCTACAAATAAAGACCTGAAAAAGGAAATTGAAGACAAAAAATTTAGAGAAGATCTTTATCATAGATTGGCGGTAATCCTTATTAAGGTTCCACCTTTAAATGAGCGTAGAGAGGACATTCCATTGTTGGTAAAATTCTTTGCAGAAAAAATTGCAGAAGAGCATGGAAGTAATGTGAAGGTATTTACTGAAAATGCTATAAAACAATTACAAGATTATGACTGGACAGGAAATATTCGAGAATTACGAAATGTGGTAGAACGCCTCATTATTCTTGGAGGTTCAGAAGTGACCGAAGAAGACGTGAAACTATTTGCTAGTAAATCTTAATAAGAAAGTTTAGAAGGACACTACTTCTTATCCTTAAGTGATTGTGGAATGTATCTTAAGAAATACATTGTATCTCCACTTGGATGTTGCCACTCATTAAAAAGTTCGAATCCAAAGCGCTGATACACCAGTGCGTTTTTCCGCATTCTAGTTTCAGCATATAAAGGAATATTATAAAGATTTGCTCTGCGATAGAATTCGTCTTTCATCTCTTTCCCTACCTGTTTGTCTGCACCTCGCGAATCTTCTAAAATCCCCCAAAACCAGCAGTATAGATATTCCCCTTCTTGCGGGCGCCGGTTTTTAATGTGTTTTTGGGTTTTCAGGATACTTAAAGCCTTTCTTATCCCTGTAACATTCCAAACAAGACCTAATTGCTCAGGTAATTCTTTCCAGAAGTTTTCCTCTTTTTTATTAGTTTTAAAAAGAATAGCAAATCCTTTTTGATTTTCACTAATAATAAGCGCATCCTTCTCGAGGGCTTTATCAACCATATGAGTTGCCAAATACTGGAATCGTTGATCGCGTTTAGAATCATTCTTCACCACATCCATAGAACTGGGAATTTCCTTTAGTAAAGTGGTAACATTCTTTATTATCTCTTCTCTTTCCAAGCTAGTGAATTTAAGGGCGAAGATAAAAAAAAATATGTTTCTTAAAGATTGTATATTTAGCATTCAACGATTTAGAATATGGATAAATTGGATCTTAAACATTTTCGAATAGATTCTGAAATTGAATTAAAAAACAAAGCAACTTCCTACTCCTTGGAAACCAATGGGAAAAAAGTTAAAGATGCCCTGAAAGATACCAGACGAAAACTTGGTAAATGGCAGGATAAATTATATGCTCATAGTAAATATGCAGTGCTAATTTGCATTCAAGGGATGGATACTGCTGGAAAGGATAGTTTAATAAGGGAGGTGTTTAAAGATTTTAATTCCAGAGGAGTCGTGGTTCATAGTTTTAAAGTGCCAACATCTTTGGAGCTTAAGCATGATTTTTTATGGAGGCATTATATTGCCTTGCCTGCCCGTGGAAAGTTTGGAGTATTTAATAGAACCCATTATGAAAATGTATTAGTTACCAGAGTACACCCGGAATATATTCTTGGCGAGAATTTACCTGATGTCACTAAATTAGAAGATATTAATGAAGACTTTTGGGAAGATCGTTTTAATTCCATTAGAGATTTCGAAAAACATATTTCTGAAAATGGCACATTGATCTTTAAGTTTTTTCTTCATATTTCAAAAGAAGAACAAAGACAACGCTTGTTGCGTAGATTGAATAAGCCCGGAAAGAATTGGAAGTTTTCACCTGGAGATCTTAAGGAGCGCGCGTTATGGGACGAGTATCAAACTGCTTATGAAACCGCTATTAATTCGACTTCCCAACCTCATGCTCCGTGGTATATAATCCCCGCCGATGATAAGGACACGGCACGTTATTTGGTCGCTAAAATATTATATGATGTGCTTACAGAATATAAGGATGTTCAGGAACCGGAGTTGTCTCCTGAGATTAAAAATAATCTTGAAGAATACAGGGAGATCTTAAAAAAAAGAAATCTTATAATTACCTTTTTAAAATTCAAAAAATTATGTCGATGAGAAAAATACTTATAGTAGGACTATCCATTTTGTGTTGTCAGCTATCATTTTCACAAATTAATAATGCTCAGGAAGATTCTTTAAACCTTAGAAAATTATATGATATGTCTTTGCTTAATGGCAAATCGTATCAATGGTTAGAGCATTTGTCCAATGATATTGGAGGGAGGCTTTCAGGATCTTTAAATGCTCAAAGAGCGGTGGATTATACCAAAAAAGAGTTAGAAACTTTAGGTTTAGATAAAGTATGGTTACAACCGGTAATGGTTCCAAAATGGGTACGTGGCGCAAAGGAATTTGCTTACATAGAGACGGCACCGGGAAGTACTAGAAATATTAATATTACGGCACTTGGAGGTTCTGTTTCTACCCCAGAGGGTGGAGCAAAAGCTCAGGTTATAGAAGTGCAAGGAATTGAAGATCTTGCTAGATATGGTGAGGAGCAAATTAAGGGGAAAATAGTATTCTATAACAGGCCAATGCGAGCAGATCTTATAAGCACCTTCGAAGCTTATGGTGGCTGTGTAGATCAGCGTTATTCCGGAGCGGCAGAAGCTGCAAAATATGGTGCAAAAGGAGTATTGGTAAGGTCTATGAATTTAAGGCTGGATGATTTCCCTCATACCGGAACTATGAGCTATGGAGAGCTAAGACCTTCTCAAAGAATTCCGGCAGCGGCAATAAGCACTAATGATGCAGAATACTTAAGCGGACTTTTAAAAATTGAAAAGAAAGCGGAAGTATATTTTAAACTGAATAGTGAGCAATTACCGGATGTTCAGAGTTATAATGTAATTGGTGAGATCACAGGTTCCCAATTTCCTAACGAATATATCGTGGTTGGTGGGCATCTGGATTCATGGGATGTAGGTGATGGTTCTCACGACGATGGAGCTGGCGTGGTTCAATCAATGGAGGTATTACGCTTGTTTAAAGAATCTGGAATTAAGCCAAAAAGAAGTATTCGTGTAGTCTTGTTTATGAATGAAGAGAATGGTTTGCGTGGTGGTAATAAATATGCTGAAGTAGCTAAAGAAAAGAATGAAAATCACATTTTTGCTTTAGAAAGTGATTCCGGTGGATTTACTCCAAGAGGCTTTTCTTTTGAAGCAAGACAAGATCAATTTGATCAAATTGTGGCATGGAAGCCTTTGTTTAAGCCATATTTAATTCATTATTTCGAAATGAACGGTAGTGGTGCAGATATCGGTCCCTTGAAAAATGGTGAAATTGTTCTTGCCGGACTAAGACCAGACTCTCAGCGTTATTTCGATCATCATCATTCAGAAAATGACACCTTCGATCAGGTAAATAAACGAGAATTAGAATTGGGTGCAGCTACAATGGCCTCTCTAATTTACTTAGTAGATAAATACGGAATTTCAAAAAATTCCGGAGTTTCAAAATTGTAGCAGAAAGTAGTTCATCTTTAGAATTCCATTTTAATTTTCAGGACAAAGATCAGTTTTGATTTTTAGAAAATTAAAATGGAATTCGATTTTTGCCCAAACAAATCCTGTTATCTTTGCCACTTAATTTCAGAAATTGCAGTTAACAGCCTACACTAAAGAGTTCAAATACAATTTAAGCATTGCCTTTCCTATTATGATGGGACAATTGGGGCATGTTTTGGTTGGGCTTGCCGATAATTTAATGATCGGACAGTTGGGTGCCGCACAATTAGCTGCAGTGTCTTTAGGAAATAGTTTGGTTTTTATAGCCTTGTCCCTAGGAATTGGTTTTTCATTTGCAATAACTCCCTTGATTGCTGAAGCAGATGGAGCAGGAAATATCGAAAAAGGAAGGAGCTATTTTCATCATGGTGTAATGTTGTGTACTGTTAATGGAATTGCTTTATTTCTGCTTCTATTATTAGCTAAACCTATTTTATATCATTTAGATCAGCCGCCAGAAGTGGTTACTTTAGCTATCCCTTATCTGGAAATCGTTGCTTTTTCTATGATTCCGCTAATGATCTTTCAGGCCTACAAGCAGTTTGCCGATGGTTTATCGCAAACTAAATATGCCATGTATGCTACTTTAATAGCTAATGTGGTGAATGTAATTTTCAATTTCTTATTGATCTACGGAATATGGATCTTCCCAAGATTGGAATTAGAAGGAGCCGCGATAGGAACTTTGATCTCAAGATTCTTTATGTTGTGGTTCTTGTGGGAAGTAATGAGAAAGAAAAAGAAATTCAAGCCTTATTTCATTTGGTCTAAAAATGAATTTTTTAAGCTTGCAATCTTTAAAAGAATCCTAGCCTTAGGTTTTCCAACTGCTTTACAAATGTTCTTTGAGGTAGCAATTTTTACAGGAACAATCTTTTTAGCAGGGATGTTAGGAACCAATCCGCAGGCTGCAAATCAAATTGCGCTCAATTTGGCATCTATGACCTTTATGATCGCTGTTGGACTTGGAGTAACAGCCACAATACGAGTTGGGAATCAAAAAGGACTGCATAATTATAAGGAACTAAGGAGGATTGCACTTTCTACGTTCCTATTGGTGTTTTTAATTGAAGCTGTTTTTGCCATTCTCTTTATTTTAATGAAAGATTGGTTGCCAACATTTTATATAGACAATGTAGATGTGATTATTCTTGCAGCGCAACTATTGGTGGTTGCTGCTTTATTTCAACTAAGTGACGGCCTGCAAGTTGTAATTCTTGGAGCATTAAGAGGTTTACAAGATGTAAAAATTCCCACACTTATTTGTTTTATTGCCTACTGGATCATAGGATTCCCCGTGTCAATTTTTTATGGAAGGGCAGAGGAATTAGGCAGTATGGGAATTTGGTTAGGTTTATTAGCAGGCTTAAGTGCATCGGCTATAATGTTGTATTTTAGGTTCAATTATTTAAGTAAAAAATTAATTCTGAAGGCTGCTTAATTTAATGCTGAAAAAATTTCAGCAAGAAATATGGCTTACTTCCGAAAAATTATAAAAAGTAAAAACTATGGAATTCCCAAAATTTCTTTTAGGTGACAATACCGATTTCCCGGATGCTATTTTTGTGATTCACACTGAATATCCAAGATTTATCATCAATTTGGAGAACGATGATGTAGAGTGGTTGGAGGATTTTGATAAAAGTGATGAAAAAGAACTTGCTACAGAAGCAGAGATCTTAATTACGCAAGCAAATGAATTTTACGACAGGGAAGTTTCTCGATACGATGATTAATTATCAATGATAGATCAACTAATTGAATACGATAGAGAGTTATTTCTTTATTTAAATAATCTTGGTACCACCGCTTGGGATCCGTTTTGGCTTCTAATTACCGATAAATGGACCGCCATTCCTTTGTATGCATTGTTATTATTTTTAATCTATAAGAAATTTGGAGCCAAAGGAACCTTGATCACCATCGTTTTAGTAGCCTTAATGATCACGTGTACAGATCAATTAGCCAATCTTTTTAAACATGGTTTTGAAAGACCTAGACCTTGTGGTCAAGAAGGCGTTAAGGAGTATGCTCGTTTTATTGCTGTGCGTTGCGGTAGGTTTGGATACTTTTCTGCCCATGCCGCCAGCTCTATAGCTTTAGCCGTTTTTGTTGGATTCATTCTGAAAAAATTCTATCCAAAACTGATCTATTTCTTAATCTTTTGGGCTGTGATAGTGGCTTACAGTAGAATCTATGTTGGAGTTCATTATCCTTTAGACATTGCAACCGGTATGTTCCTTGGGACTCTAATAGGCTTGGTGTTTGTGGTTTTGCATAAATATTTCTTCGGAAAATTCAAGATCACTCTTTAGTTAATACATAGAATTCTCGAATCAACCGACTGTTGGTTCCTTTAGCCATTGTTGGATTAAGGTCTAGGGTATCAATCAATTTATAATTATAATTTTTAAAGTTTTCTTTCCAATTTAGAGCTTCTTGATGCACTAAGATTCCAAATTTTTTATTGTTGGCATCTACTGGAAGATCTTCTTCAGATTTTACAATGGGCAATGGTTTTCCATATTCAAAAACCAGTTCAGGAATAATTCCGGAGGCTTCATAAATTCTTATTTTTTCATCTTCTTCATATGCTTTCAGAGCCTCAATATTTGGATCATTTCTGTGTGGTGAGATTAATTCAGCTAAGGGAAATCCGAAATTTAGGATTGCCAATATCATTAGAAATTGAAGTCCGAATAACAATTTCGGTTTCTTTTTCAGTAAACCGAATACAAAGCCGACTCCAATTAGAACCAACGCAATACTTACTAAAATATAAGTGAAAGTTTTCTCCAAAATTCCTGCTCCGAAGAAATAGTACAAAACAAAGGGAGCTCCAAATGCAATAATTGCCAAAACTATAAAATTCAGAAAGATTGGAACACGTTCAATTTTTGTTAATCTGTGACTGAAATTCTTTATAATATATTCCACATAAAAACCAGTGGTCATCGCTAGTGGAATTAATACCGGTAAAAGGTATCTGCTCTTCTTTTCAGGAATTATAGATAGTAAAACAACTGAAAAGAGTGTCCATAAAATGTAGAATTTATAGGCTTTTAAATTAGAAACTCTTGGTTTTAAATACCAATAGGACAAGCTTACAAAAGCCGGAATGGTCCAAATCCCACTTTGCGTAAAGAAACTCCAGTAATACCAGAATGGCCGAACGTTATAATACAGCCATCTACCGCTTTCTACTTCAGCCACCGCCGCAAAAGCTTCGGCGTCGTAGTAATGCACATAAATAAGCCACCAACAGCCTATAGTTAAACCAACAAGAATGAAGAGAAGAATAGGTTTCCAGTTTTCTTTTAGATTTTCGAATCTATAAGTGAGTGAGTAGCTAATTAAAAAAGGAAAAAATAATGCATATAAGGATACCGGTCCTTTGCTTAAAAGAGATGCGCCAAAAAATAATCCGGCAACAACTGCATAGAGATATTTATGATTTAGAGTTTGAAATATGCGGATTAAAAAATAGATACATCCCATCATAAATGCATGCGTGAAAATATCCCACTGACCATCCCTTCCTGAAAAAACAATATAAAAGGAGGTCATTAAAATTAAACTAGAGATAAAAGCAACATGCTTTTTTATTACCAATAAAAGTTGAAGCTTATAAAATATAATCAGTAGAAAAATAGAAGTTAGTGCTGCGGGCAAACGATAAGCGAATAAATTTTCCATACCAAAAAAGTATGCAGAAATTGCTGTTAACCAAGTAGGGAAGGGAGGTTTTTCATAACGAGCGGCCTCATTCATGGTTGTAAAGATCCAGTTATTGTGAGTAAGCATTTCCCTGGCACTAATAAAATTTCGAGCCTCCATAATATTCACCATCAACACATCGAGATTGGAAATAAAAATTAAAACTCCCAAAAGGAGTAGTAAAAGTATAGGATGATTATGGTAGATTTTTTTTTAAAATATTCATAGGCTGAAGGTAAATGATAATTTTTAAGAGCCTTGTAGTTTCAGCAATAATTTCGCTGCTGCAAAGGGAGTAGTTTTATTATTTTCTATAGCGGTAAGTTGCTCCTCCAATGATTTCTTGATCTTGGGATCTTGATAGAATCTATTTTTTAAATGCTCATTGATTGTCTGTAGCAACCAAAATTTATTTTGATTGTGACGATTGCTTTCGAAATAATCGTTTTTATCTACTAAAGATTTATATTCCAAGATCATTTCCCAAACTTCCTTAATTCCAGTTTCTTCCAACGCGCTACATAAAGATACTTTTGGTTGCCATTCACTGGCTTTGGGTGGATAGAGGTGTAAAGCTCTTTTAAACTCCAGCCTGGCATCCCGAGCAGATTTTAAATTATCTCCATCTGCCTTATTTATTACAATAGCATCAGCCATTTCTATAATTCCACGTTTAATACCTTGCAACTCATCTCCCGCTCCTGCTAGTTTCAGCAATAAGAAGAAATCGGTCATGCTATGGACAGTGGTTTCACTTTGCCCAACGCCAACAGTTTCTATCAATAAAATATCAAATCCGGCGGCTTCACAGAGGATAATGGACTCTCTAGTTTTTCGCGCCACCCCACCCAGCGAATCTCCGGATGGAGATGGCCTAATAAAGGCATTTTCTTCGGTTACCAAATGTTCCATCCGAGTTTTATCGCCCATAATACTTCCGTGAGAAACCGAACTGCTAGGATCAACTGCTAAAACCGCTACTTTTTTGCCTTGTTTAATCAAATAGCTACCAAAGGCTTCAATAAAAGTACTTTTTCCCACCCCGGGAACGCCAGTAATACCGATTCGAAGGGACATATGTGCGTGTGGAAGGCATTCTTCTATCAATTTTTCGGCAATAGCCTGATGCTCTATCTGATTGCTTTCAACTAAAGTGATTCCTCTACTCAATGCGGTTTTATCGCCCGCTAATAATTTTGATGCTAATGCTGAATCTTGAGCTATTTTTTTTCTGGAAGTTTTAATCTTTTCTCGGGAAGCCGGATTAATATTTGGAGTGGCAGGTGTGCTTGCTGATTGATGCAAAGCAGATTTTTTAGCTGATTTCGACAAATTGAAATTGAGATTTATGACAAATTTATGAGCACTTCTTTTGAAGTAAACTGCTTATGTTGGTATCTTCAAATTTAAATAAAATTAATCAAAAATATACAAGATGAAAACATTGTACAAAGCCAAAGTTACTACATCCGGAGGTCGAGAAGGACATGTGAAAAGTGACGATGGTATATTAGATATGAGAGTAAGTATGCCTAAAGGAATGGGCGGTAAAGGTGATAATTTCACTAATCCAGAGCAGTTATTCGCGGCCGGGTATTCTTCCTGTTTTGGAAGTGCTTTACAGGTAGTTGCTAAAAAACACAAAGTAGATTTAGGTGATTTTAGTGTTACGGCTACTGTGAAATTGGGAACTTTAGAAGGTGGTAATTTACAATTAGCCGCTATTTTAGACTGTTATATACCAGGTGTAGATGTTGAGCAAGGGGAAGAGTTGGTAAATGAAGCGCACGAAATATGCCCTTATTCTAGAGCTACCAGAGATAATATAGACGTTACTCTAAATTTAATGTTGGACGAATAATTGAGCGAAATCTCAATTTTTTAATTTTACAAGAAATAGAAGCTGTTCAGAAAATTAATTTTTTGAACAGCTTTTTTATTTTTTAATGGGTAAGGTTATTTTCGTATTATCCCAAGCAAGGTTTAAAAGCATTAGATCATTAGCTTTTTCAAAATAAATACTGAATTGCTCCAAAGTATCCTGAACCCTGATTACAGGAGCTTCTATTATCAAAACATCAAAATTAGGGTCACGCGAGGCCTTTTTTTCAAGATTGATGCCCCATGGATACATCTTGGAATTAAAAATTACTTTCCAAGTGCCCGGATTTGGGATGGTCCATAATGTATAAGTGCCGTTTGGAAGGGGAGAGCCATCTACTAAAATATCCTTATTGGTAGAAAATGTAGTTGCTTCATTCGCTCCAGTTCTCCAAACTTCTCCATAAGGCACCAATCCTCCGAAGATCTCTCTTCCCTTTTTATAAGGCCTGTTATAAACGACTTCCATTTTTAAAGAGTCTTCAGAGAAAACACTAATATCTTCCGGGCTTAAGGCTTTAGTAGAGTAAAGCCATAATAAGACCCCTCCAATAATTACTGCAAACACAGCAATTATTATTTTAATAGTAAAGCGTTGAGACTTTTTCATTTATAATAAATTTCTATTTCTAAAATCAGATTCAAAAGAGAAACGGCTTCTCTTAAAATTCTTAATTTAAAGATAGTTTTCTAAAACTATACCAAATACCTTTATTTATAGGTAGTTGGTGATTAAAAAATTTGCTTGTCCGTAAAGTGGCCTAAACTGAGAAAGGCATCATTCTGTTCCGACCGTTAGGGAGTTTCAAAATCCCATTAATATATTAAGACCCTGAAATGAATTCAGGGTGACGAGGGAACAATTAGGATAAAAAACGGATACACATCTAAAAAATGTGCAAAACCTTTCAGAAATGCTTTTGTTAAAAAAATAATTGATAATGTTTGCAACAATGGAAAACTTAGCTCGTCTTTTAAGTACTAACCAATTAAGCAGTATTAAATTTTGTTAAAGCATCAACTCATAGAAGATTGTCGTGCCAATAACAGAAAAGCACAATTAAAACTATATAACAGTTATTGTGATGGGATGTTCATTGTGGCCAGTAGATTCCTTAGGGATACGGCCGAGGCTGAAGATGCTATGCAGGAAGCTTTTGTGAAGGCCTTTACAAAACTTCATCAATACTCCGGAGAAGTCACTTTTGGAGCATGGTTAAAGCGAATTGTTATAAATAAGTGTTTAGATCAGTTAAAGGCAAAGAAACTGGAATATGTTGCATTAAATGAGCAGTTAATTGAAAAGGTGGCAGATGATGAGGCTCAGGATTGGCAGGTGGATGATGGTATTGGAGTTGGAGAAGTGAAAGCTGAAATTCAGGAGCTTCCAGAAAAATATAAATACCCTCTTATGCTTTATTTAATTGAAGGATATGATCATGAGGAGATTTCAGAAATATTGAAGATCTCACAGGTTGCTTCCAGAACGCTGGTGCATAGGGGAAAGAAAAAATTACAAGAAAAATTAAAAGCATTTAGAAATGGCACAGGATATTAGAGATATGTTCAAGGAAGATGAGCCTTGGACTAAGGAAAAGCTGAGTAAGGATCACCACAAACGTTTTGAGGCTAAGCTAGATGCTGCGTTGCCAATACAAAACAACAGCAATAAATTTAATTTTTTAAAAATTGCGGCAATTTTTATTGTAGCAGTAGGGATTGGTGCTTTCTTTTTGAATAAAGAAAAAGTAATAAACACTGAGGTTCCGCTGGTTATCTCTCCAGAAACTAAAGAAGATGCAACTAAGCTTCCGGTTAAAGAGTTTCAATTAAGTGAAGTTTCTCCGGATTTTAAAAAGATAGAGAACTATTACTTAGCTGGCATCAATATGGAATTGGCTAAACTAGAAGTAAATCCTAACAACAAAGCCTTGATAGACTCATTTATGGGGAAAATGGCAGAATTAAATAATGAATATAAACGCTTGAATGCCGAGTTTAATGAAGCCGGTCCCAATGAGCAAACAATTGAAGCAATGGTCGAAAATCTTCAATTTCGCTTGGACTTGCTGTATAAACTCAAGAATAAATTAAAAGAAATCAAACAAACTAAAAACACAACTAATGAAAACTATAAAGTCTAATTATATCCTACTTTTTTGCTTATTATTTTCAGCAGGGATATTTGCTCAAACTAAAAAACTCGAGAAGAGTTATAAGACAAAACAGGACGTTTCTGTAGTAGTAGATTCAAAATACACCAATATAATTGTTGAAAATTGGGATAAAAATGAAGTAGCTATAGAAGCCTTTCTGGAAACCGGAAACTTAAGCGCTGAAGATGCTAAAAAAGCCTTGGATGGTTGGAAATTGGAAACTTCAGGGAACTCCGATAAAATTGAAATCACTTCTGGTGGAGGAACTCGGATGAATTTAAATTTAGACATGGATCTTTCTTCCCTAACCGAATCTATGGGGGAACTACAAAATATTTTAGGCCCGATGATGACAGATATGATAGCTCCTATGTTGGAAAACATAAGTAAAAATCCGTTACCACCTCAATTCCATGAAAAGATTGGAAATATGGACTTTGATTATGATGCTTATAAGAAAGATGGAGAGAAGTATATGGAGAAATGGGAGAAAAAAATGGAGAAAAACTTCGGAAAAGATTTTGAAAAATCTATGGAAGAGTGGGGAAAGCAATTCGAGAAGAACTCTGAGGTTTGGGAGAAAGATTTTGAAAAGAAAATGGAAGCTTGGGGAGAAAATTTTGAAAAGAAATTCGGAAAAGACATGGAAAGATGGGGCGAAGATTTCGAAAAGAAAATGGAAACCTGGGGAGAGAATTTTGATAAAGAAATGGAAGGAAGACATAATTTAAAGGGAGAATCAAGAGGGACTAGTAGAACTTCTTCTCAAGGCAAGCGCATTATTAAACTAAAAATCCCTAGAAACGCCAAATTAGATGTGGATGTAAGATATGGCGAATTGAAACTGGGAGAAAGAACAACTAATCTAAAAGCAAATTTATCACACAGTAAATTATCTGCAAATATTATTGAAGGAGAGAAAACCGAAATAAAAGTGTCTTACAGCCCAATAAATGTAAATATCTGGAACTATGGAGTACTTAAAACTAATTACGTTGAAGACTGTGTAATAGGAAAGGCTAAAAGCATTAAGCTTATATCGAACTCTAGCGATGTAAGCCTTAAAGAAATCACCGAAACCGGAATACTTTCCGGAACCTTTGGCGAGCTTGCAGTAGGGAAATTAGGTACAGGATTTAAAAATTTGGATATCACTTTAGAAAATAGCGATTTAAGGTTGTCTCTACCAAACGCTCCCTTAAATTTCAATTATAATGGTACTCAAAGTAATATTGAATATCCAAGGACAACTTCTATAAAATCCACTAAATCTTACGATAACGAAATTCTTAATGGATACTATAAATCTAAGGATGGCAATGGAAGTGTTAACATAAATGCAAGTTTTAGCGACGTGTATATAAAATAAGTTATTTTTGAAAAAAATAGCTCGATGTCCAAATCAAATTTCACTGAATTTATAAGTGATTGCACTAAAGAATTCACCCCTGTCCTTGATAAAACCTTTGTAAAAAAGGATTTTGTTCATATAGATCTTTCTGAAACTAATAAGGAGATTAGAGAGATGCCAATTCCATCTGCGATGGCGGTGAAAACCTTTATAGATGGGTATGTTGCTTCCAAAAATGCAAAAGTAGCTTATGGCGGTTATAATGAAAAACGCACCTTATATCAGCGCAGTGTGATTTTTAATAACGATGCTACTCCTTCCTCAAGAAATATACATATTGGCTTAGATCTTTGGTGCGATGCCGGCACTTCGGTATTGGCAGCATTAGACGGTACAGTACATAGTTATAAGGAAAATGAAGGTTTTGGTAACTATGGTCCAACTATAATCCTGGAACATATAGTTGGAGACAGGACTTTTTATACATTATATGGACATTTAAGTAAAGACTCTATTAAAAACCTAAGTTTCGGGCAAATTGTTGAAGCCGGAGATAAAATAGGCACCCTCGGTTCCCGTAAAGTGAATGGGGATTATGCGCCACACTTACATTTTCAAATTATCAAAGATATTCAAGGATTTACAGGCGATTATCCTGGAGTTGCCGCTGCAGACAAACTGGATTTTTACTTAGAAAATTGCCCGGATCCCAACCTATTGCTGAAGATTGATTAAAAGATATATCTAATATTCCGTTGACTTTAGAATACGCCTATAAAACTCAAGAGATTTCTCAGTCGCAAAAAGTTTTTTCGAAATGATTTTTTTTGGTATAGTATAATTTCCCGATTTGTCATCTCGAACTTAGTGAGAGATCTCGATGGTGTTTACAGCTTCAAGTAACTAAGAGATTTCTCAATCGCAAAAACCTTCTTCGAAATAACAGTATTTTTTACCTTACTTCTTTTTTAGATTTTAAAAACCAAGCAACAGCTGCCGAAGTAACCACGCCCATTACTAATGCTCCAAATGTAGCTTGGATGATGTAAGATTTTAAGTTGAAATATGCTTCTGCTTGATCTTGTTTCATCATCCCTTTTTCTACACTATATGCAATTACATTATTAAAATAATCCGGGCTTATATAAGTACTCGTGATAAATTGTGATAAAGGTGATAGTACAGTAACAACAATCGTAACAATTAAACCTGCTACAAAACCTTGACGCCAAGTCATGATCCCGTTATAAAAATTTGCTTTTTTATCTCTTAAGGCGAGTACAAAAATTAATACAGCTAGAATTCCGAAGAAGTTGGTGTAAATAGCATGTTTTGCAATAAGCAAATCGTGCCAACCCATACTTTTTTCAAAAACCATCCAAAGCAAGGCAACAATCGTAAAGATTACACCCCACTTAATTTCAATCCCAATTTTATTCATTTTTGATATCCTTTGATTAAAAAGTAAAGGTATCAAAAACCTAGAATTATATTCATCTTGATGAAAAAATGCTATTTAAATGTAATTTCGTCAAGCTGAACTTGTTTCAGCTTCTATATATTTAACAACTTGAAATATCCGAAGCATTTGAAAAGTACGACTTACTTTGATGTTTATTATAACTACTTAAAGATTCTGTCTTTAGATGATACTATCCTAAATATCAAACTGAGCCTGTCGAAGTTTCTTTTTGAAGATACATTTCTACAGGCTCACTATGACAATTCCGTTTAATGGATTAAGCGTCCTTATTCAGCTTTTTTGTTAGGAAAAAGCCTGTGAATAAACTAAGTCCCGCCATCAAAAAGATGGTTCCCGGAAATGCAACATCTTCTGTTACATTTAAATTGTAAACTAGAATATTAGCAATAAAAATTCCAATCCCGATCCCCATTAAGAGTAATCCTAAATTAAGAATAATCACTTTCCAAATTGGTGTAACCCGTTTGTTGGAGCTATAAAATATAGAGCGTCTCCTCCTTTTTCTATTAATGCAAGCCGTTCCCTGTTTCTTGCTGAGATGTATAAATAGAAAATTCCGAAAATAACTCCAAAAATGACCGGTAAAATAATAACTTCAGATCCCATGATGATTTGTTTTTTAATGTGAATAATTTCTGTTCGTTTTCTATTAAGACGCCAAGCTTATGTTTTCGGTTACAAGAAATATCATTTTTGTTTTCAATAGAACACTAGAGCTTTAATTCAAGATATATCGATTTTAAAATTATTTTTCATCTATGCCTGTTTTTTGAATCAGAAATTCACCTAACCAACTCGTCACCCTGTCCCGAAGCCTCGGGAGTATTCAGGGTCGCCTTCAGACTTGCTTAGATGCTGAATCAAGTTCAGCATGACCATAAAATTTAATCTTACAAAGAAAAAGTGATTTCCAACACAAAACTAAAAATCAATTTATTCTGTAACCAATTCCACATTTTATGCGTCTTATAGAATAATGAGTAAGCTATCGGACCTTATTTTAATAAAACGAACTTTGGATGGGAATACTAATGCCTTTGGCATATTGGTAAATCGGCATCAGGATTATATTTATAATGTGGTTATTAAGATGTTAAGGAATAGGGAAGAGGCAGAGGAAATCGCGCAAGATACTTTTATAAAAGCTTACGAGGTGTTGGCCAGTTTTAAAGCTGAAGCCAAATTTCCTACATGGTTGTTCAAAATCGCCTATAGAAAGTCCTTGGATAGGATAAAAAAGAATAAACGGTCTACTACTTTAGAATTGGTTGAAAATCTTACTGAAGATGCTTCTATGGATTTTGAAAACGGATTGGCAATTATGTTGATGGAGGAGCGAAAAGAGATAATTAAAAATTGTATTCAAAAGCTTCCGGAAATTGAAGCAGCAATTATTACGTTGTATTATTATGAAGAGCAATCGGTTAAAGAAATTGCAGAGATCACAAATTTATCTCAGGATAATATAAAAGTGAAATTACACCGAAGCAGGAAATTATTATACTCCTCTTTGGAAAATCATATACAGCCTAAAATATTAAGTGAAAATGGAAAAGCATAAGGCAGAAGAGGAATTCTTCAAAAAAATAATTAAAGAGACTGGTAGAGAAAAAGCATCACCAGATTTTTATAAGAATGTAATGCGAGCAATTGAAGCTAAGCAAACTTCTAAGCTTGTTTATAAACCCCTTATTTCACAAAATGTGTGGATTGCTTTGGTGCTTGCAATTAGTCTTTCTGTTTTTGGTCTTTTTCTAATGACCACTGGTTTCTCTATGAATTGGAACTTTAGTTTTATGAATTATATCTCGGTTCCAAAAATCAACTTATCATCGACTATGATTTACGCCATTGGATTTATTTCTTTATTCTTTTTGCAAATCCCTTTTCTACAAAATTTTATGAGAGATCAGTATAAGTGAGTTAAGGTTTGTTAAGATTACATTTTTAAGGATTGTTGGATCTGTTGAAGTATATCTAGGAAATGATTTCTCGACTTCGCTCGAAGTGACAAACTGAAATAATAAGGTTGACCAATATTATTTATTTAATTTTTGCATAATTGGTGGGATCCTGAAATAAATTCAGGATGACGTAAAGATCATTTTATCCAATATTATAAAACAACAAACCCGGCGAATTGCCGGGTTTGTTGTTTTTTTAGAATAAATTATTCTAGCTTTCATGCCCTGTAAGTACCCAATCTCCTTTTTCCAATAGAGGGATTGCTTGCTTGTATTTCAAGGTTTTATTCTCGCCGCTCATCACATTTTTAATAGTAACTCTATCGTTTCTATTAATCTTTGGTTGATCACGAACTATTGTTTCAGTTACTTGTGGTCTTTGTTGCGTTTGTCCTGCAGCTCTGCTTTGTGCGGATCGTTCATCCAAATTTGGAATTTCCTCCTTGGTGGTTTCAATTTTCTCACGACGCTTAGGCTGACGTGCTTCCTGAATATTTGTTGTATTTCCTTCAGGAATTTCACCTTTAAATAAGAATGAGATCACATCTTTATTCACTTGTTCTATCATAGATTTGAATAACTCAAAAGCTTCAAACTTATAGATCAATAAAGGATCTTTTTGTTCGTGAACTGCTAATTGCACACTCTGCTTTAATTCGTCCATCTTACGCAAATGCGTTTTCCAGGACTCATCTATGATAGCAAGCGTGATGTTCTTTTCAAAATCTTTGGTAAGTTGTTTTCCTTCAGACTCATATGCTTTTTCAAGATTGGTAACAACTTGCAGGTTTTTTACTCCATCTGTAAAAGGAACTGCGATACGCTCAAAATTATTAGCAGGATCCTCATATACATTTTTAATAATTGGAAAAGCCAATGTAGCTGTACGTTCCATTTTATTATGGTAATGTTCGAATGCTGCTTTGTAAACTAGTCCCGCAATCTTCTGAACATCCATTTTTCCAAAAACATCTTCAGAAACAGGAGAGCTCATAGAGAAATAACGAATCAATTCAAATTCGAAATTCTTATAATCTGATGCTGCTTTGTTATATTCAGTAATTACTTCAGAAGTATCAAAGATCATATTGGCGATATCCACCTTTAAACGATCTCCAAAAAGTGCATGATAACGACGTTTGTAAATTACTTCTCTTTGAGCATTCATAACATCATCGTACTCCAACAATCTTTTACGAACTCCGAAGTTGTTTTCTTCCACCTTTTTCTGTGCGCGCTCGATAGATTTAGAGATCATGGAGTGCTGAATTACTTCTCCTTCTTCCAAGCCCATTCTATCCATTAATTTCGCAATCCTTTCAGATCCAAATAAACGCATCAAGTTGTCTTCCAGAGAAACATAGAACTGAGAACTTCCCGGATCTCCTTGACGACCTGCACGACCACGTAATTGCCTGTCTACACGCCTGGAGTCATGACGTTCTGTACCAATAATAGCTAAACCGCCAGCTTCTTTAACTTCATTACTCAATTTGATATCGGTACCACGACCAGCCATGTTGGTTGCGATTGTTACAATTCCGGCATTTCCGGCTTCGGCAACAATATCTGCTTCTTTCTTATGCAGCTTCGCATTCAAAACATTGTGAGGAACGTTTCTCAACTTCAACATTCTACTCAATAATTCTGAAATCTCTACTGAAGTTGTTCCGATAAGTACCGGTCTTCCTGATTTAGAAAGTTTTGTAACTTCATCTATTACGGCATTAAATTTTTCACGTTTGGTCTTGTAAACAAGATCTTCGCGGTCATGTCTCGCAATTGGTCTATTCGTTGGAATCTCCACCACATCCAATTTATAGATTTCCCATAATTCTCCGGCTTCCGTTACCGCAGTTCCCGTCATCCCCGAAAGTTTACGATACATTCTAAAGAAATTCTGAAGCGTTACGGTTGCAAAAGTTTGTGTAGCATCTTCAATCTTCACATTTTCTTTAGCTTCAATAGCTTGGTGCAACCCATCGCTATATCTTCTTCCGTCCATAATACGACCAGTCTGCTCATCTACGATCTTAACTTTATTATCCATCACCACATATTCGGTGTCTTTTTCAAACAAAGTATACGCCTTTAACAACTGACGCATGGTATGGATTCGATCACTTTTCACGCTATATTCACGGAAAAGCTCTTCTTTTTTCTCTACTTCTTCTTCCTTGCTAAGTCCTTGATTGTCGATCTTAGCGATCTCCATACCAATTTCCGGCATTACGAAAAAGTCGGGATCATCTTTACCAGATAAGAATTCTACCCCTTTATCGGTAAGATCTATCTGATTATTTTTTTCTTCAATAACGAAATAAAGTTCCTCATCTACAGTTGGCATCTCACGATTGTTATCTGCCATGTATTGATTTTCGGTTTTCTGAAGCAATTGTTTAATTCCTTCTTCACTTAAAAATTTAATAAGTGCTTTATTTTTAGGTAAACCTCTATAAACTCTTAAAAGTTGAAGTCCTCCTTCTTTAGTGTCACCGGCAGCAATTAGTTTTTTAGCTTCAGCTAATACTTTAATTAAATGAGCTCTTTGTACCTCAACAATATTTTGGATTGCAGGTTTGAGTTGTTCGAACTCGTGAATATCTCCTTTAGGGATTGGTCCTGAAATTATTAATGGTGTTCTGGCATCATCTACCAATACAGAATCTACCTCATCTACGATCGCAAAATTGTGTGGGCGTTGCACCAAATCGTCCGGAGCGTGAGACATATTATCTCTCAAATAATCAAAACCGAATTCATTATTGGTTCCGTAAGTTATGTCTGCGTTATATGCTTTTCTTCTGGCAGCAGAGTTAGGTCTGTGGTAATCTATACAGTCAATACTAATTCCGTGAAATTGAAAAATAGGAGCCATCCATGCACTATCCCTTTTTGCTAAATAATCGTTCACGGTTACAAGGTGTACACCGTTTCCGCTTAAGGCATTTAAGTACATAGGTAAGGTTGCAACAAGCGTTTTACCTTCTCCTGTTTGCATCTCGGCAATTTTACCTTGGTGCATTGCTACACCACCAATTAATTGAACATCATAATGTATCATGTCCCACGTGATCGGTTTTCCGGCAGCATCCCAGGAATTATTCCAAATTGCATGGTCTCCTTCTAATTCTACATAGTCTTTTTCTGCAGAGATCTCTCTATCGAAAGCAGTGGCTGTAACTTTTAATTTTGGATTATGTACAAATCGTTTAGCTGTTTCTTTTACGGTTGCAAAAGCTTCAGGAAGAATGTCATTAAGAACAGTCTCGGTAACATTATACATTTCGTCTTTTAATGCATCAACTTCTGCATAGATATCTTCATTTCTGGTGATATCTTCAGAGGCGTCTGCTTCATTATTTAAGACTTCAATTTTCTTTCGAACATCTTCAGTAGCATCGGCAATTTGCTTTCTGAAAGCAACAGTTTTTCCTCTTAATTCATCTAAAGAAAGTGCTTCAAACTCCTTCTCTAAGGCCTTTATTTTCTCTACTATAGGTTGTATTTCTTTAACGTCTTTCTTGGATTTATCTCCAACAAAAACTTTCAATACAGAATCTAAAAAACTCATAGTTTTTTGTGTTTAATATGGTTCAAATGTACGCAAAAAAAAAGCCTCTTTTAGGAGACTTTTTAGTATTTACGTGTTATGTTTTTCTAATATTCATCCTCATTCCAAAGGTAATCTTCGTCTGTAGGATAGTCGGGCCAGATCTCTTCAATAGAGTCATATGAATCTCCTTCGTCTTCTATAGACTGAAGGTTTTCTACTACTTCTAATGGCGCTCCAGTTCGAATAGCGTAGTCAATTAATTCATCTTTTGTTGCCGGCCAAGGTGCATCGCTTAAATAAGATGCCAATTCTAATGTCCAATACATTGATTTATCGGTGTTTATTTTTTGCAAAAATAATTTTTTTGTTGTAATAGGCAAGTAAAAAATCTATTATTTAGTCAATAATGTTAAGAACATGGTCTAAAATGTCAATTTCGTACAGAAATTCTCACTTTAGCTGAATAATTTTCAATTCGTTTAATTCCCCTTTTCAGGAATCCATTTTACCTCATTTGCATGTAAGTCTTTGGACAATTTCCGTGCCAGCACAAATAGATAGTCAGATAGTCTATTAAGGTATTGCAAAACCAATACGTTAAACGGACTTATTTCATAAAGTGCTGTTGATAAACGCTCTGCGCGACGACAGACACAACGGGAAATGTGACATATTGACACGGATGGGTGGCCTCCGGGAAGCACAAAATGCGTCATTTCTGGAAGATCCTCATTCATAGCATCCATTTCATTTTCCAAGAGTTTAATATCTTCTTCAGTAACAGTTGGGATATTTAAACGCTCCTGTCCACTTTTTAAAATTGCTTTTTCCGGATCTGTGGCCAAGATTGCTCCTAAGGTAAATAGTCTATCCTGAACCCGATTTAAGATCTGACGAGTATGATTACCTACTTCCTGATCTTTTACTAATCCAATATGTGAGTTTAATTCATCTACGGTGCCGTAACTTTCTATTCTTATATGGTGTTTTGGAACTCTGGTACCTCCAAAGAGAGAGGTAGTTCCTTTATCGCCAGTCTTGGTGTATATTTTCATATCAATTTTCTTTTGAACTATTCAAAGATACAAACATATATAGAAGGGGATTAAGGAAATGAATATGAAGGAATGACTTAATAGAGTATTTAAGTGATACTATTCTCGTATTAAAAATGAGAATTCTAAATCAGGCTAACTGGCTTTCTTTTTCTTTTTGCGCTCTAAATAGCGCATTCTGAAATTTTTTATTTTTTTTTATGCTTGCGAAGTCTACTTGCACTGCCTTTATTCCAAAGAAAATAGGTAATCACAGCTGCAATTATCAATAAATAAATCCAGGTTTCCCTGTCAAAATCAATCATTTGTAGATGAATTTAATACAAGGTAAGAAAATGAATTTTAAATGCCAAGTGTGATTATTTCATTTCTATTTCTCGATGAATTTTTGGATAGGTGTATTTTTCTGAGATTCTTCACTACGCTATGCTACGTTCAGAATGACACTTTTTGTTCTTTGTCATCCCGACGATAGGAGGGATCTCTTTTTGGAAATCAATATTTGCCGCGAATTCGCGATTTTTCGTAAAATTTCCAATTATTCTAAAAAAAAATCGAATCAATTTAGCCTAAATAAGTTTTACGTATTTTTTTTAACCTCAAACCTCAAACCTCAAACCTTTAGTGATCCGCGAAATCCCCTTGCGGCATAATATGATTCAGCGCCATTGTGATATATAAATACAGTTCCAAAGCGATAATCTGCAAAGAGAGCGCCTCCTAACTTTCTGATTTCTGAAGGGGTTTTTAACCAACTGGAAGTTTTTGCATCGAAAACACCAAGTTTTTGTAGTTCTCGATATTCTTCTTCGTTTAAAATATCTATTTCCATTTCAGCAGCCATATCCATTGCGCAACTTTTTGGGGGATGTTTTTTTCTTGACTCTAAAGCTTCACGATCGTAACAAATACTTCTGCGGCCTTTAGGACTTTCAGCTGCACAATCATAAAAAATGTACTCACCAGAATTTTCGTCATAACCAACTACATCTGGTTCTCCGCCTGTTCTTTCCATTTCATTTAGAGACCATAATTTTTTGGGATTAACTCGCAGTTTTTCTTCCACTTTGGACCATTCAATACCAATATGCCGATTCGTGTACTTTTCAAAACGAGATTTAAGTACACTTAGCAAATTTTCAATTTCTTCTGCTAGTAATTCCTTTTTGCTTTCCATTACCTGAATATTTTGAGTTACTTAAAATATCAATTAATCTTAATTAGGGAAAATGGGGTGTGGGTTATAAATATGTATTGAGTAATAATTACTTCACCGCTTCTGGAACCATAAAAGAAAAGTCGCCACCATTCTTACGAACATCACGCACTACGCTCGAAGAAATATGCCCCTTTCCTGAAGAAGAGATCAAAAAAACTGTTTCTATCCCAGACATTTTATAATTGGTTTGCCCAATCGTCTTTTCAAATTCAAGATCTATTGCATTTCGCAGGCCTCTTAGGATAAATGCAGCATTTTCCTTTTTACAAAAATCTACTGTAAGCCCTTTATAAGTCATCACTTTTATCTTAACCTCATTTTTAAAGGTTTCTTCTAAAAATCGGACTCTATCTTCTAAAGAAAACATGTATTTTTTATCAGCATTGGTCCCGATGGCAAGAATAATTTCATCAAAAAGAGGTAATGCTCGATCCAAGATATCTACATGCCCTAAAGTAATAGGATCAAAAGATCCCGGAAAAACTGCTCTTTTCATGAAGTTGTATTTACGGTATATAACAAATATAACTAATTAGACCAAGTCCAAAATTAGTGCAATTTTAAGGCTGCCTCTATAGCGCTTCCAAAAAGTTGAGGTAAACTGATTCCTGCTTTTTCGGCCTGTTGCGGTAAAATACTTGCTTCGCTTAAACCGGGAGTGGTATTCATTTCAATAAAATGAGGCTCGTTATTATGAAATATGAATTCTGAACGTGTAAACCCTTTCATTTTTAATTTCGAATAGATCAGTTTAGAAAGATCCTGTACTTTTTTTTGTCTGTTCCTTAGTAATTCTCGCCGGAGTGATCTCTTCAGACTTTCCTAAGTATTTTGCTTCATAATCGAAAAATTCATTTTCAGAAACGATCTCGGTTACAGGCAGAGCTAAGATTTTTCCTTTATACATGATCACGCCCACAGAAACTTCGGTTCCATCTAAAAAAGATTCAATAATAACTTCATCATCCTCCTTCAAAGCAACTTTTACCGCTTGTTCCACATCTTCAGCAGTCTTAACTTTACTAACTCCAAAACTACTTCCGGCTTTATTCGCTTTTATAAAACAAGGCAATCCTACTTTTTTTATAATTTCTTCAACATCAACTTCATCTCCTTTGTCAAGAAAATAATTCACCGCTGTTTTAATTCCGTAGGGCTTTAAAACACTTATTAGGTCACGCTTGTTAAAGGTGAGTGCCGCCTGATAAGATCCACAAGAGGTTTGAGGAATTCCAACTAAGTCCAAATATGCCTGTAAAAGTCCGTTTTCACCTGGTGTTCCATGGATAGTATTAAAAACACAATCGAACTGAATTTTTTTTATCCTTGATCTTTACGGTAAAATCGCTCTTGTTTATTGGGTATGGAGTATCGTCATCTGCCACCACAAACCATTCATTTTGCATGATATGAACCCTGTAAGGCTCATAAACAGAACGATCTAAATTTTTGTAAACTACATTTCCACTATTAATAGAGATCCTGTATTCACTGGAATAACCTCCCATGGCGATGGCAATTCTTTTTTTCATATTAAATAAACAGCTTTAATCCCTCATTGAGGGCTTAATTCTTCGAGGCTTGCCTCGAATTATTAAAAATATTTTTCACATCATATCTCATGGGCTTTCACCAAGGTACTTGATTTGAGATTAACAAAAATATGATTAATACTGGGTGCCACCAAAACCCCGGCGTTTTTATATCTTTGCCTTTTATAAATTATTTATGAGCCTATTTAGATTTATCTTCAGCAAAACCTTTTTAATCCAAATAGGTTTAGCAATTGCTGCACTTGTGGTGCTAGCTTTCCTTACCATGCAGTGGTTGGAATATTCTACAAACCAAGATGAACGCATTAAAGTGCCAGATTTGGCCAAACTGTCGTTGGGTAGAGTAGAGGTGACCTTAGATGAATTGGATCTTAGATATGAAATTTTAGATTCAGCAAATTACAATCCAGATTATCCAAAATATTCTGTGATAGATCAGGTACCGCAACCTGGAAAATTTGTAAAAGAAAATAGAAAGATATACATCACCCTAAACCCATCTGGATACGGAAAAGTAATGGTTCCAGATCTTATACGAAGAACTAGGAGACAAGTAGAGCCTACGTTACGTTCTCTTGGTTTCGAAATTGGTTCTGTAACCTATAAGCCGGACATCGCTAAAGATGCAGTTCTAGAATTAAGGCATAAGGGAAAACTTGTGGAAGCAGGGGATGAACTTATGAAAACAGCCAAAATAGATTTGGTTTTAGGAGATGGATCTGGCAGCTATACTGGCGATTTAAATGAAGATGATAGCATCGAAGGAGATGGTATCGATAATGATAATGACAACAATGACGAATTCTAAATTAATAGGTCCAGAACTGGAAGATACTCAAGACGACGATCTTTACGAGCACCATAAATTTACTGCAGATAAAGGTCAGCAACCACTTAGGTAGATAAATACCTTATGAATTACATAGAGAATGCCACCAGAAGTAAAATTCAGAAAGCAGCAAAAGATGGAAATATCTATGTAAATAACGCCATTGTAAAGTCGAATTACAAGGTGAAGCCGGGAGATGTTGTACAGGTAATGTTCGAACATCCACCATATGAATTCTTGCTTACTCCAGAGGATATTCCGCTAAATATTGTTTACGAGGACGATTCTCTTATGGTCATTAACAAGGAAGCAGGAATGGTTGTGCATCCAGGCCATGGAAATTACAGTGGGACATTAATAAATGCACTTATTTTTCACATAGATAATTTGCCGAATAACAGCAGCGAGCGCCCGGGATTGGTGCACAGGATAGATAAAGATACCAGCGGATTATTGGTAATTGCCAAGACCGAAGCTGCGATGACCCACCTTTCCAAGCAGTTCTTTAAAAAGACGAGTTCTCGCGAGTATATAGCTTTGGTTTGGGGAAATGTGGAAGAAGACGAAGGCAGGATAGAAGGAAATATTGGAAGGCATCCAAAAAACAGATTACAGAACACTGTATATATGGACGATGAGGAAGAGCAGGGGAAACCTGCGGTGACTCATTACAAGGTGATCGAGCGTTTGGGATATGTAACTTTGGTTTCCTGTAAGCTGGAGACCGGAAGAACGCACCAGATAAGGGTTCATATGAAACATATTGGACACACCCTCTTCAACGATGAGCGTTATGGAGGGGAAAAAATCTTAAAAGGAACCACATTTACTAAGTATAAACAGTTTGTGGACAATTGTTTTAAAGTGCTTCCGCGTCAAGCTCTACACGCAAAGACCCTCGGGTTCACACATCCTGAAACTAAGGAATGGATGAGTTTCGATTCCGAAGTGCCTCAAGACATGCAGGAATGTATCGAGAAATGGCGTAAATACTCTTCAAATCAGAAAGATTATATAGATTCTTAGGGCGTGCCCCCAATAAAAATTGGGGTCGGGCTTTCGGCGGTCGCTTCCCGATAAAAATCGGGAGAGCTCCAACAACGCCTCAATCCCTCACGCAAACTTTTCAATTATAAGCTTCATGAATTTTTATTTAGGTTGAGACTGAAAATAGTATTAATATTTTAAGCCTATTATCTGGAATAAGAACTATCAATAGTTATATCGATAAGAAATTACACCATCCGTTTTAAACTTCTACTTAGAATGTTATTTTTGGATAGTGATCTTAACTTGTAGTTAATATGTCAGGTTAAGCGGAGTCGAAACCTCCTTTTTTAGGGAAAAGTTCTCGACTACGCTCGAACAGACAAAACGCGCTGTTCTAACTTTTTGAAAACCAATAATAAGAATCGTGCATAATTATCTACCGACATTAAAAAATAAATCTTTATGAAAATTGTTCTCTCCCCCGCTAAAAGTCTGGATTTCGAATCTGAATTGCCTACACTCGTGGCACACAGCCGCAATTTTTAGATACCGCAATTAAAATAAACAGGAAAATGTCCCGGGCGTCTAAAAAGGAGATCTCCAAATTAATGGATATCAGCGATAAGCTTGCAGATCTTAATTATACGAGATATAAAGATTTTCATGAAGAACATTCTAAAGAAAATTCCAGACCTGCGATGTATGCTTTCAATGGAGATGTATACACGGGATTAGATTCGTATTCTGTACCGGTAGAAAAATTGGATTTCATTCAGGATAGATTGAGAATTCTCTCCGGTCTTTATGGTGTTTTAAAACCATTAGACCTAATCCAGCCTTATAGATTGGAAATGGGAACCAACGTTGGACTCTATTCAAAAAAGAACCTTTACGAAATCTGGCAAAAGAAAATCACCGATTCCTTAAATAAGGAAATGGAAAAGGAGGAGCTTTTCGTAAATCTTGCGAGTAACGAATATTATAAGGCAGTAAACGAAAAGAAACTTAAAGCAAAGGTAATTACGCCTGTGTTTAAAGACTTTAAAAACGGCAAACTAAAGATCATAAGTTTCTTTGCTAAGAAGGCCAGAGGATCTATGGTTAGGTATATAGTAAATAAGGAGGTGGAAACAATTGAGGAACTTAAAGCTTTCGATTATGATGGTTATAAATTCAGCGAAAACGAATCTTCGAATGAGACGGAATTAGTATTTACAAGATAATTAATTAAAGATTTAATAATTATTAGGTCTTATTTTTAGAATATTCAAAAAGCTACCAATCTGGTAGCTTTTTTTGTTAATTCTTTCTTGTAATCAGGTTCCGCGCTTGCTGTGTACCTATTTTATTTAATAACTTTCAAGACATAGAAGTTTAAAACTCAAAAACACAACACATAGATGAAGATCAAAAAGGTTTTAGTAGCAAATAGAGGAGAAATTGCTATCAGGATTTTTCGGGCTTGTACCGAAATAGGATTAAAAACGGTGGGGATTTATACTTATGAAGATCGGTACTCTTTACACCGTTACAAAGCCGACGAATCCTATCAGATTGGAGAAGATAGCGATCCCTTAAAACCTTATTTAAACATCAAGGCAATTATTCAGGTTGCTAAAAAAGAACGATGTAGATGCTATCCATCCCGGATACGGATTTCTATCAGAAAATGCAGAATTCGCAAAACAATGTGAGGAGAACGGAATCATCTTTATTGGACCTAAAGTAAGTGTCTTACAATCTTTGGGAGATAAAGTAATGGCTAAGAAGGTAGCTGTAGAAAATAATGTTCCTATTATAAAAAGTAATACAGCGCCTCTGGATTCAATAGAAATAGCTTTAAAAGAAGCTAAGCTCATTGGATATCCGGTGATGCTGAAGGCTGCTTCTGGCGGTGGTGGACGTGGAATGCGTGTTATTAGAGATGAAGACCAACTTAAAAAAGCCTTTCCGGAATCTAAAAGAGAAGCTGGAAATGCGTTTGGAGACGATACTGTTTTTATCGAAAAATTCGTTGAGAACCCAAAGCATATAGAAATTCAGATTGTGGCAGATAACCATGGGAATATGGTGCATCTTTTTGAACGGGATTGTTCTGTACAAAGACGTTACCAAAAAGTTATAGAATTTGCTCCTTCTTTAGGCTTAAAAGACGAAACCAAAAACAAGCTTTATAAATATGCGTTAGATATCTGTAAAGCGGTTAATTATAATAATATTGGAACGGTAGAATTTCTTGTCGAGGATGAGGAGATCTATTTTATAGAAGTGAATCCGCGAATTCAGGTAGAGCATACCGTTACCGAAGTGATTACAGGAATAGATCTGGTAAAAGCTCAAATTTTTATTGCGGGAAATTACAAACTATCCGATGAGCAAATTAAAATAGCAGGCCAAGAAAACTTAAAAACCAATGGCTTTGCTTTGCAATGTAGAATTACAACAGAGGATCCACAAAATGATTTTAAACCAGATTATGGTACAATTACTACGTATAGAAGTGCTTCTGGTTTTGGAATTCGCTTAGATGCTGGGAGTATCTATCAGGGAGTGACAATTTCCCCATTTTTCGATTCTATGTTGGTAAAAGTTTCAGCCAGTAGTAGAACACTAGACGGAGCTTGTAGAAAAATGAGACGTACGTTGGCAGAATTTAGGGTGAGAGGTGTAAAAACCAATATGAGCTTCTTAGATAACATATTAGCTCACGACACTTTTAGGCAGGGGAATGTTACTGTAAACTTTATAAATAAGAATCCTGATCTTTTTGAAATTAAAGAGCCAAGAAACAGAGCGAATAAAATTGTTAGTTTTCTAGGGGATGTCACTTTAAATGGGAATCCGGATGTGAAAGTTAAAGATCCAGCTGCAAAATTCCTTATTCCAAAAGTGCCAAAATTCGATGAATTTGGGGATTATCCAAAAGGAACCAAAGATCTACTTACAGAAATGGGTCCTGAGAAATTTTCACGTTGGTTAAGGCATCAAGGGAAAGTTCAGTTTACCGATACTACCATGCGAGATGCGCACCAAAGTTTATTGGCAACCAGAATGCGGACTTATGATATGATGAAGGTTGCGGAAGGTTTTGCGAAAAATCATTCCAATATTTTCTCTATGGAAGTTTGGGGAGGCGCCACTTTCGATGTTTGTCTTCGATTTTTAAAGGAAAATCCTTGGGAGAGACTTCAATTATTAAGAAAAGCGATGCCTAATGTTTTGCTTCAAATGCTGTTAAGAGGTTCCAATGGAGTTGGCTATACTGCATATCCGGATAATTTAATTGAAAAGTTTGTAACAGAATCTTGGGAACAAGGAGTAGATGTGTTTAGAATTTTCGATTCCTTAAACTGGATGAAGTCTATAGAGCCTTGTATTAAATATGTTAGAAAAAATACGGGCGGACTTGCAGAGGCATCAATTTGTTATACGGGAGATATTTTAGATCCCAAAAGAACCAAATACACCTTAGATTATTATATTCAATTGGCAAAACAAATGGAAGATGCGGGAGCACATATCTTAGGAATTAAAGATATGGCCGGACTTTTAAAGCCATATGCTGCAGAAGAGTTAATTGGAGCATTAAAATCCAGAATCAATATTCCTATTCATTTACATACGCATGATACTTCTTCAATTCAGGCGGCTACGTATTTAAAGGCGATAGAAGCTGGCGTGGATGTGGTGGATGTTGCGCTAGGCGGGTTGTCTGGACTAACATCTCAACCAAACTTTAACTCTATTGTGGAGATGATGAAATTTGAAAGTCGTGCGAACGATTTTGATATGGATAAACTAAATGAATATTCCAATTACTGGGAAGCGGTGCGCAGTTATTATTACCCTTTTGAAAGTGGTCTAAAAGCGGGATCTGCAGCTGTCTATAAACACGAAATTCCCGGAGGACAATATTCAAACCTAAAGCCACAAGCAGAATCCTTAGGGCTTAGTAATAGATTCCATGAGATTACTAAAATGTATGCTGAGGTGAATGACCTATTTGGAGATATCGTAAAGGTTACCCCTAGCTCTAAAGTGGTTGGGGATATGCGCAATATCTTGTAAGTAACAACCTTTCTATAGACGATGTGTTGGAACAGGGAGAAAATATCTCATTTCCGGAATCTGTAAAAAGTTTCTTTAAAGGAAACCTTGGACAACCGGAAGGTGGTTTCCCGGAGAAAATTCAGAAACTGGTTTTAAAAGATGAAAAACCTTTTACTGAAAGACCGAATGCTCATTTAGAACCAATAGATTTTGATAAGGAGTTAGCAGAATTTAAAGAAACCTTTAAAGATGGAATGGGCCGTGAGTTAAATATGACCGATTTCTTGTCTTACAAATTATACCCTAAAGTTTTTACCGACGCTTACAATCACCATAAAGATCATGGAAATGTGATTTCTATTCCTACTAAGAATTTTTTCTATGGGATGGAGATAGGAGAGGAGATCATTGTGGAGATGGATAAAGGAAAAACTCTTTTAATCCAACTTATCTCTGTAGGAGAAGCAAATTCAGATGGAATGGCTACAATTTTCTTCAAAGTTAATGGACAAACCAGAGCTGTCCAAGTTCAGGACAAATCTATCAAGGTTGAAAAAGTTGTTCATCAGAAAAAAGATAAAGGAAACGATTTGGAAATTGGCGCCCCATTACAAGGTTCATTAGCATCTGTGTTAGTGAAATCAGGTCAAAAAGTGAAAAAGAACGAGCCTTTGTTTATCATTGAAGCCATGAAAATGGAAACCACAATAACCGCAAATTCTGAAGGAACTGTAGATAAAGTGATCTTACCGGAAGGCAGAATGGTTTTTGCAGATGATTTGGTGGTGATAATGAAGTAAATTATTGTATAAATATCAGTTTTTGGCTATGATATGTTATCACGTCACCCTGAATTTATTTCAGGGTCTCAATTAATGATATGTATTAATAGTATTATAAGATTCTGAAACTCCCGAAGCGTCGGGACAGAATGACGTCCTTCATTATTTTATAATATTCTCATAGATATAAAAAAAAAATGTTTCATCATACTCATCCATATAAACCCTTTATTCCTAAGAATGCAACTAAATTAATAGTAGGTACATTGCCACCGCCTAGGTTCACTTCCGGGGAACTAAAACCAGACGATGTGAATTTTTGTTACGGCAGCCGCGATGGCTTGCTTTGGCCGGTCTTGGATAAATTATTCGCCCTTAATTTGAACTATGAGAATACCGAAGCAGCAATAATTGAGCGAAAAGAATTTTTAGCGAAACGCGGAATTGGAATTTGCGATGTGGTGGAAAGTAGCCGGAGGGTTAAGATAGATGCCTCAGATCTTGGGATGCAAGAAGTTAAACTTCGAGATTTAATTGGGATTCTAAGAAAGTATAAAAATGTTGACACCTTATTATTTACAGGTGGAAACAGTAAAAATGGTCCTGAATATTTTTTTAGAAGGCATTTAAAAGAATTAGAAGAAGAAATTAAGTTAAAAGTGGTTTCTAATGAAGTTCCTAGAGTGCATCAATTTATTTTAGATGGGAGATTGATAAAAACTGTTTCTCTAACCGCACCTTCAGGTTCTGCAAATAGAGCTATTGGGAGTATGCAACTTTATAAAAGCATAAAAACAAAGAATCCTGAATTCAATACTATTGATTTCAGGATTCTTCAATATAAAGGGTATTTTTAATAAGCTTTAAACGAGGCTATTTCAGCTCTTTTTTATCTTGATCTGCCAGAGTAGAAGGTTTAGTTTTAAACTTTCCTCTTTTAGGTCTCAGTCTTCCTCTTGTTCCTAAGGCTATCTTTCCGCGTTTTGTTTTCCTATCTCCTCTCCCCATAATTACTTTTTATTTTGCTGATCTTTAATGGTTTTCTTATCGAAATCTACCTTATTTGTTTTTTGGTTTCTATCACCAGTAGGATTGGTAGGATTTGTTTGTTCTGTTTTTCTTTCAAACTTCTTTTCCATGATATTTGATTTTTAAATTCAAATAAATATAAAGCTAATCGATCACAAAAAGTACTAATGCCATGTTAGAGTATGGTTAAAGCTATCGTATTGTTTTAACGAATTCTGAAATTGTTCTTGTTCCATCCTTAGTGAGGTGTTTTATAAAAGCACTCCCAATTATAGCTCCGTTGGAATATTCAGTAGCTTCTTTAAAGCTTTGTTTGTCACTAATTCCGAAACCTACAACCTGTGGATTTTTTAATTTTAGATCATTGATTCGTTGGAAATAGGTTTTTGTGTCTTTGCTAAATCCTGAAGTAGAACCGGTCACGCTGGCACTACTTACCATATAAATAAACCCATCAGAAACCGAATCTATAAATCGAATTCGTTCTTCTGAAGTTTGTGGTGTAATTAGAAATACATTGATTAGGTTGTATTTTTCGAAAATCGCTTGATATTTTTCTGAATAAACATCCACTGGAAGATCTGGGATTATCAATCCGTCGATTCCTATTTCTTCACATTTTTTGCAGAATTCTTCCACGCCATACTGAAGCATCGGATTAAAATACCCCATAATAATCAATGGGATATTTACTGTTTTTCTGATATCTTTTAATTGCTGAAATAACTTTTCTGTGGTCATTCCATTTTTTAAGGCTTGCGTGCTGCTTTCCTGAATGGTTGGTCCATCTGCTAAAGGATCGCTAAAAGGCAGTCCAATTTCTATCATATCCACCCCGTTATTTTCTAAATCCTGAATAATAAATACGGTATCATTAATATCTGGATATCCTGCCGTAAAATATATGGAAAGAAGCTTTTTATCTTCTTGTAATTTCTTGTTTATTCGATTCATGTGTACTGTTTAAATTCTTTTATTAAGTCTTCCTTTTTTGTGATTTAGATTTCTCGTCACCCTGAATTTATTTCAGGGTCTTAATTAATTATAGTGATACAACTTGATTAAAGATTCTGAACCAAGTTCAGAATGACGTGGTTTATAAACTATAGAGATAAAAATTCTTTTAATTATGAAATATTTGCTTTCTATAAATTAAAATATTCTATATAGGTGCTCAAATCTTTGTCGCCACGACCAGAAAGATTTAATACTACGATATCATCTTTTTTAAATTTTCTATCTTCAAAAATGGCTAAAGCATGAGATGATTCAATTGCAGGAATAATTCCTTCTAGTTTGGCTAACTCTTGTCCCGCTTTCATCGCATCAGCATCTGTAATTGAAATAAATTCGGCTCTACCGGTTCTAAATAAATTAGCATGCATCGGCCCGATCCCTGGATAATCCAACCCGGCAGAAATTGAATATGGCTCGGTGATCTGTCCGTCTGGACTTTGCATTAAAAGCGTTTTACTTCCATGAATAATACCTTCTTTTCCCAAAGCAGAGGTTGCGGCACTTTCACCCGATAAAACCCCTTTTCCTGCTGCCTCTATTGCGATAATTCCCACTTCTTGATTGTCCAAATAATGATAATAAATTCCTGCTGCATTGCTTCCTCCACCCACACAGGCCACCACATAATCTGGCGCTTCTCTTCCTTCTTTTTCCAGAAGTTGAAATTTGATCTCCTCAGAAATTACACTTTGAAATCGAGCCACCATATCCGGATAAGGATGAGGTCCAACTACAGATCCTATAATATAATGGGTATCTACCGGGTTATTTATCCAATCCCGAATGGCTTCATTTGTAGCATCTTTAAGAGTTCTACTTCCAGATTTTGCAGGAACCACAGTAGCTCCGAGCATTTTCATTCTTGCAACATTTGGCGCTTGACGATCTATATCTATTTCCCCCATGTATACTATGCACTCGATTCCCATAAGAGCACAAACGGTAGCCGTGGCAACTCCATGTTGTCCTGCCCCGGTCTCTGCAATAATTCTGTTTTTACCTAATCTTTTTGCCATCAAAATCTGACCAATGGTGTTATTTACTTTGTGTGCACCGGTATGGCAAAGATCTTCACGTTTTAGATAGATCTTGGTATTGTATTTTTCACTAAGTCTGGATGCAAAATAAAGTGGAGTCGGCCTTCCCACATAATCTTTCAATAGCTCTTTAAATTCCTTCTGAAAGGATTCCTCCTGCATTATTTGAACATATTGTTGCCTTAGTTCTTCTACATTAGGATACAGCATTTCCGGGATATAAGCTCCTCCAAATTCGCCATAATAGCCATTTTCATCTGCTTGATACGTCATGATTTATATTTTTATAAGGTCTAGCCTAAATTTTCTTTAAATGATTTTAGTTGCTCCTGGTCTTTCAAGCCTGCTTCAAGTTCAAACTTGCTATTTACATCTACAGCATATAATAAATGAGACTTTTCCTCTCTTTTAAAATAGGTAATCAGTTTATTGATGTTTTCTATTTCATCAAAACCAATTCCCCCGCTTAAAATAAATGGGGTCTTAGATGAATAATCTTTTAAAACTTCCCAATTAAAAACGATGCCATTGCCGCCTTTGTTTTTACCTTTAGTATCGAATAGAAAATAATCTACTATGCCTTCATAAGGTTTAAGTTCCTTAAAATTGAAAGTTTCCTTTACAGAAAATACCTTAATAATTTCTACAGAATTGGTCTGATTCAATGCCGATCTTAATTCTTTACAATACTCAGCGGACTCTTTTCCGTGAAGCTGAATTGCTTTAAAATTATATTCCTCAACCTTCTCTAAAATAAACTCAATTTCAGCATCTACAAAAACCCCGGTTTTTTTGATCGTTGGATCAATTTCAGGAATCTCACCTGAAAAATTCCTTGGAGATCGTTCATAAAATATGAAGCCGAGATAATCGGGTTTTAAGGCTGCCACCTCAAGAATATTTTCTGGATGCTTCATGCCACATATTTTTAGTTTCAAATCCCTCATTTTAATTACTTGTTAATTCCTGAATAAATTGGGCTGCGCTTTTTCCGGGATCATCGGTCTTCATAAAATTCTCTCCAATCAAAAATCCTTGATAGCCATAATCTTTAAGATCCTTAATCGCTTCTACACTACTTATTCCACTTTCTGAAACTTTTACAAAATCACTTGGGATCTTTTCTGAAAGTTGTTTGCTGATATCTGTACTCACCTCAAAAGTCTTTAAGTTCCGATTGTTTACTCCCAACATATCCAGACTCGGCATGATAGATTTCTCCAATTCTTCCAAATTATGAACCTCCAAAAGCACATCCATTCCTAAACTTTTAGCCAATTCAGAAAAAGTTTTTATTTCATCTCGAGTCAACACCGCTGCGATTAGTAAAATCACATCGGCTCCATGCGATTTGGCTTCCAGAATCTGGTATTCATCTATAATAAACTCTTTTCTCAATAAAGGCATTTTTGCTGAAGCTCTTGCTAAAATAAGATCGTCCAAAGAACCTCCAAAATATTTCCCATCTGTTAATACAGACATTCCGCAAACACCGGCTTTTTCATATCCAGTGGCTACATCCTGTACATTGAGATCTTGATTAATCACCGATTTGGACGGAGATCTTCTTTTATGCTCTGCAATAATTCCACTAGTGCTATTTCTTAATGCAGCTGCTAAGGAATTAGTTTTGTAACCGAAAAGTGGGTAACGTTCTAAATCTTTAGCAGAAATAAGCTGCTTTTTAAGAGAAACTTCATTTCGTTTATCGGCAATTATTTTATCTAGAATATTCATGTTATTATTTTTAACTGTAAAGTATTTTAAAAGGGTAAATAATGTCATTCTGAACTTGTTTCAGAATCTAATAACATTATAAATAATTAAATTTATCTGAGACCCTGAAATAAATTCAGGGTGACGAAACAATTATTTGGTTTAAAACATATCCAATTCAACTATTTATGCAGCACTTAATTCTTGTAATTTCTTTAAAGCTTTAAAAGCTTTTCCAGAATTCAAAGATTCTTGTGCTTTTGTAAATCCTTCTTTCGGGGTACAACCTGTTGAAGTTGCAATAGCCATTCCTGCATTGGCGCAAACCACATTGTTTTGTGAAATAGTACCTTTCCCTTCTAATATATCGACAAATATTTTAGCTGAATTTTCTATTGAATTACCACCAGATATTTCTGATGCTTTTAAGGTTTCCACGCCAAAATCTGAAGGTTCTAATATCCCTTCAGACGTATTTGAAATAGTTTTGGTAGCTCCAGTTAAAGAGATCTCATCGTAACCATCCAATGCGTGTAAAATAGTGAAATTCTTATCGGTGTTCTGATAGAGATATCCATACATTCTGGCCAATTCTAAACTAAAAACCCCTACTAACTGATTCTTTGGGAATGCTGGATTTACCATAGGACCCAACATATTAAAAAAGGTTTTAACCGCCAGGGACTTTCTAATTGGAGCCACATTTTTCATAGCGGGGTGAAATAGGGGAGCGTGTAAAACACATATTCCGGCTTTATCGATACAACGCTCTAAAAAGTCTGCTTTGTTGCTGAATTTTATTCCCAAATATTCCATTACATTCGAACTTCCGCTAATAGATGAAACTCCATAATTTCCATGCTTGGAAACCTCGATTCCTGCACCGGCTGCTACAAAAGAAGAAAGGGTGGAGATATTAAAAGTGTCTTTTCCGTCACCTCCCGTTCCACAAAGATCGATAGCATTATAGTCACTAAGATCTACCGATAAACACAGATTTAGCAAGGCATCCCGAAAACCTTCCAATTCGTCTATAGTGATGCTTCGCATCATATAAACAGTTAAAAATGCAGCGATCTGACTCTCGTTGTATTCACCTCTCGAAATATTCACCAAGACTTCGCTTGCTTCCTGCTTCGAAATGGTCTCGTGATTGATTAGTCTGTTAAGTATATGTTTCATAATTATTTTCCGCTTTCTAAGATCCAGTTCTTCATGATTTGTTTTCCCATTGGTGTCAACACCGATTCCGGGTGAAACTGCACTCCTTTTACATCATACTTTCTATGACGCAAGGACATTATTTGTCCGTTTTCATCGAAAGAAGTTGCTTCTAAAGATGCCGGTAATTCATTTGCAACAACCCAAGAATGATATCTACCTACCATGATCTCTTTACCCAAATCTTTAAATAGGCTCTCATTATCTACTGCAATATTTATTTTGGTGGAAACGCCATGAAAAACAGTATCTAGATTAATCAATTTTCCGCCAAATACTTCACCAATGGCCTGTTGCCCCAAACAAACTCCTAAGATACTCTTGGTAGCTGCATATTTGGCAATGATATCTTTTAATAATCCGGCTTCATCGGGTATTCCAGGGCCCGGAGATAATAAGATCTTATCGTAATTGGCAATCATATCCATATCCACTTCATTATTACGGCATACCGTCACTTTGCAATCTAATTCTTCTAAATAATGAACCAAATTGTATACAAAGGAATCGTAATTATCTATGACTAAAATTTTTTTCATTTCTTTCTTTTTGCGTTAGGGATTGAGGTTTTGCGGAGCTCTACCGGTGCTAACCGGGAAGCGACAACCGAAAGCCCGACCCAAAGGGGAACGCCCCCATTATATTTCTTCAGCAATCTCTAGGGCTTGCGTTAATGCGCCTAACTTGTTATAGACTTCTTGTAATTCATTTTCTTCACTAGATTCAGATACAATTCCTGCTCCGGCCTGATAATGTAATTGATGGTTCTTGCTAACAAAAGACCTAATAATTATAGCGTGATTATAATTTCCGTGGAAATCCATAAAACCAATGGCGCCGCCATAGGCACTTCTATTTACGTTTTCATATTTTTCGATAAGCGACATGGCGCTATGTTTTGGTGCTCCACTAAGTGTGCCCGCAGGAAATGTGTCTGCCACAATTTGCATGGTGCCAATTTCCTTGTTTTTAGTTCCGGTTACCTTGCTTACCAAATGAATAACATGAGAGAAAAACTGAACTTCTCTATATTTCTCCACTTTTACATTCGTGCTATGCCGGCTTAGATCGTTTCTGGCAAGGTCAACAAGCATCACGTGTTCGGCATTTTCTTTATCGTCTTCAGAAAGCTTTTTAGCTAATGCTGCGTCTTGTTCGTCATTTCCGGTACGTTTAAAAGTTCCAGCTATAGGATGGATCTCTGCTTTACCGTTGGAAACTACTAATTGTGCCTCCGGAGAACTGCCGAAAATCTTGAAATCTCCATAATCGAAATAGAACAAATAAGGAGAGGGGTTAATACTTCTTAAGGCACGATACACATTAAATTCGTCTCCCTTAAAACTTTGAGAAAATCTTCGGGATAAGACTAGTTGAAAAACATCTCCGCGCTGACAATGTTTTTTACCCAATGCTACATTTTCCTTAAATTCAGAATCGCTTAAATTTGAAATCGCAGCATTTTCTCTTCTAAAATTATAAGTCGCGAAATTCTTTACTTTAATCAGCTGTTCAATTTCTTCTAGCTTGTTTTCAGAATTAAAATTGTGATCAAAAATATAGGCTTCATTATTAAAATGATTAATCGCAATGATATTTTGATACACCGCGTAGTAAACTTCCGGAATTTCAAGATCTCCTTTCTTTTTCGTGATTTGAATATCTTCGAAATACTGAACTCCATCGTAGCCTGTGTATCCGAACAATCCGTTATTTATAAATTTGAAATTAGAATTCTCTGTTTTAAATAAGGAGGAGAAATTTTGAATTGCTTCTGAAACCTTAATTTCTGGAGTTATGGCTGAATTTTTTTTTGAAGCATCTGGATATAGTTCCTGAATTTCTCCATTTTTTATTTTGATGGAGGCGATGGGGTTGCAACAGATATAGGAAAAACTATTATCGTTTGCGTGATAATCACTACTCTCCAGCAATAAACTATTAGGATATTTATCTCGAATTTTAAGATAGACACTCACTGGAGTAATCGTATCTGCAAGTAATTTTTTATAAGTAGTTTTTAAAGTATACATGTTATTGTTTCAGAAAAAATTAAACAAAAAAAAGGCTTGTCGTGAGACAAGCCTTGTATATGAAAATACTATAGCAGTGTTACTTCACGACGTTTTGACGTAAGTTACTCCACCACCAAGTATGTACTGTATTAATTTTCATTGGGTCAAATATAAGTATGAAAGTTGAATTGACAAAGGTTTTTTCAAACTGAAATACTAAATATCTTAACTATAGGCTATTAAAACTTTAAATTCACTTCCAGATCAAAATTATCATAGATCGTTTTGTCTCCAAGATTATCAAAGAAACTTCCAGAACCGTACTTTACATCGTATTTAGATCTATCTATTGTTAGTTTTGCATTCGCAGAATCTTCCTTCATTTTTAGATCGAAAGTCACTGGTTTTGTAATGTTTTTGATGGTTAAGTTACCAACAGCGCCATACGAACCATTTCCTTTTTCAGCAATACTAGTAATTACCAATTTTGAAGTAGGGAATTTTTCAACTCCAAAAAAGTCTTCAGACTTTAAATGGCCTTCTAATTTTTGCTTGCTTTCTCCTGAAAGATCGGTGTTGGAGATACTCGTCATGTCCATCACAAATTCACCACCAATCAATTTTTCGTCTTCCATGCTTAAAAATCCACTTTTCAAGTTAATCGTACCGGTATGAGATCCAGTCACTTTTTCCCCTGTCCAGGTTACTTTACTTTCTGTAATATTGATCTCTTTTTTTACACTTGTAAATGCTACTGTTGTAAGTACAATTACCGAAGCTGCTAAGCCTTTTAAAACATTCTTTTTCATAACAATCATTTTTTAGTTTATATAGTATTAATTAAATCATTCTTGCTTTTTCTAACCTTTGCGGCAAACTGCGTTTGATCGTCCTCGCTTCTATAACCAATAGTAGCAATTACTGCTGTAGTAAGCCCTTTCTCTTTTAAGTTTAAAAGTTCGTCATATTTGGTGGCATCGAAACCTTCCATTGGACATGTGTCTATTTTTAAATTAGCTGCAGCAGATAGTAAATTACCTAAGGCGATATATGCTTGTTTTGCAGCCCAAAGACTTTGGTCTTCTGCATCAAGTTTCAGAATAGTAGATTCCAACATTCCTTTTAAACCGTCTAAATCTTCTAATTTTAATGAGCGAGTGCTTGCAATGTCATTTAAATATGAATCCACATAAGCTGATGTAATTTGTGTTTTATTAGCAAATACAATAACTTCTGAAGCATCTGTAATTTGGGTTTGATTCCAAGAGTGTGCCTTTAATTCTTCTCTTAAAGCAGCATCCTTAATTACTATAACTTCATAAGGTTGTAATCCGTATGATGAAGCAGTAAGCTGGATAGCTTCTAATAGTTTTTCTAGATCTTCTGACGAAACTTCTTTATTTGCATCAAATTTTTTGGTGGCATAACGCCAGTTTAAGTCTTCAATATATGTACTCATAGTTTTTATTTTAATAGTTTTTGTAATGTTTCTGATAAAAGTTTAATTTCTGAAGAGCTCAAATTTTCTGTAATTTCTTCCTCAGTTGTGTTTATGATAGGGTCGAGTTTAGAAAGTATATCTAATCCTTTTTTAGTTATGGTTATTTCTACTTTTCTTCTATTCTTCTCGCAAACTATTCGGGAAACAAGGTCTTTAGCGATAAGCTTATCTACAATTCTTGTTGTATTACTCATTTTACTTACCATTCTTTCCTGAATGGTGGATAAGTTGGCTGGTTTACCTTTTTGTCCTCGAAGGATTCTTAACACATTGAACTGGGGAATACTTAGATCGAAAGGTTTTAAAGCTTCGGCGACCTTATCATTTATTAAATTATTTGAAAGTAGAATACTGAGAATTAGTTTCCTGGTGGCAGGTAATTCGAATTCTGATTTTATGATCGTCTCTATTTTCATTTGTTTGAACAATATTTGTATATACAAATGTAATTTTAATATTGAATTCAAATTAATATTTTCTGTTAAATATTTTCTAAATGAAAAAGGGTTGCATATTAATTTTAATAAAGAGAGATAATATGCGTTTAATAAATATCACCAGTTAAAATTATCGAGTGTTGTACTTAATCAGTAATTTGGTTTACATTATATTTACATTTCAATTGATTATTAGTTCAGCATAAAAATTATACATATGAAAAACCTTACACAAGAACAGTGGTCCAAAGAAGTTAGCGAGAATAAAGACGCAGTAATTTTAGATGTGCGTACAGAAGAAGAATTTATTGAAGGCTATATTCCAAATGCAAAAAATATAGATATATATAAAGGTCAAGGATTTCTTGATGAAGTTGAAAAACTTGATAAATCTAAAGATTACTATGTGTACTGTAGGTCTGGTGCTAGAAGTGCCCAAGCATGTGCACTGATGAAACAACAAGGTTTTGAAAACGCTTCCAATCTTATGGGAGGAATTACTGATTGGGAAGGTGAAATCCAAAAATAATCTACTATATGAGAGTTTATCTATTTTTAGTAATTATTATTTTTATTATACAAGGCTGCGAGCAGTCCAAAGCGAAGGAAATACAAATAATTACTACAGATGAGGTGAAAACTCATAGTAAATATGGCTCCGATCTAAAAAATGAGATTAAATCTAAAGATGACTTTAAAAAATCACATTTGGTTAGTGCAGAAAGCATTATAACTAATGAAGGATCTTTAGAAAGCATAAATAGTTTGGATAAAGATTCCCCTATTGCTATTTATTTTACTTCTGAAAACAAAACTCAGGAGGCTGCCATGATTTTAAAAAGACTTGGATTTCGGCAAATTTATATTTTGGATGGGGGAATTAAGAAATGGTCAGGTGATATGAATGTAATTAAGTAGAATATAAAATATTTCTTTTTTTAAGGGTTGTCCTAGTATTGAATATAAAATTTTCGATATTTGGGACAACCTTTTATTTTTACATAACTTTAAGAATTATATAATTTTTTTATTTTTGAAGCGTTTATCAAAAGAAACAAGTTTGTAATATCTATTAAAACAATATATTTACCAACAATAGCCACTCATTGGATTAACCACTTTCATATGAATAAATTAGTTATCGCCCTCCTTATTAGCTTAACTAGCTTTTCTTTTTCACAAATGAATGCTCAACAATTTCAAGTAGGTTTGAAAGGTGGGATTAATAAGACATTAGGTGGTCAAATTACGGGTATAGATTCAGGACTACCTTCTCAATATACAAGCGATACTTTTGAGGCTGAAGGAGAAATTGGGTTTCATGGTGGAGGATGGGTACAAGTGAATTTCGGAAAATTTTTTGTTAGACCAGAAATGGTTTATTCCAAGTTAGAGTCAAGATTTGATTTTCCTCAAGGACCAACTTTATTTGAAGTGGAAGAATTCAGTGTTCCTCTTCTAATTGGGTTTAATATTTATGGGCCCTTGGATGTTTATGGCGGAGTAGCTTATAAAAATATAATTTCATCTACTATAGAAAGAATTGAACCTACAGATAACCCAGCGGAGGTTACCATTCAGAACACTCCAGCTTCTGCTCAATTTGGAGTGAAAGCTCAATTTGGATTTATAGGTGTAGATGTGCGTTACGATTATAATTTATCTTCGGCGGATCCTTATGTAGTAGATTTTCAATCTGATGATGCTCTTTTCGCAGAGCCCACAGTAAATAGAGCTACATTAGATGATCTTCGATTAGATCAATTAATTGTTAGTTTAACTTTAAAATTATGGGATTCTGAAAATAAAGGAAAGAGACGTAGAAAAGGTGGAAACTGTTATTTTTAAAAAGAAAAAAATAAATAATAAAAAAGGAGCAAATATAGTTTGCTCCTTTTTCGTTTTAACAGTTTTTATATTTATCATTTAAGCCAATCCCCGCTAATATCATCGGGGTTATTTTTTTGATTCTAGTTGCTTTTGTAGCTTCTCTTTTCGCTTCAATAATATATAGAGAATATTCTCTTTGTTTTCCGGGTGTAAGTGAACCAAAGGCCTTATTCAGTTCAGCATCAGATTTTAAAACTTTTCTTAATTCATCTGGGATTTCAACCTTTTTGGGTGCAACTAACTTTACGGTCTTTCCTTGTTTATGCAGCTCAATAGTTTCTTCAACATATTTTTTTTAAAAGCTTCAAATCTATCTTGGAAGTTTCATCCAATTTAATTTGTCGCATCGCCTGAGTTTTTCCTTCCTGTGCGTTTACAAGTAATTCTGTATTTTTTTGAAGTAATGCTCCCTGAAAAAACCATAATCCAAAATGATTTTTAAATGCGCTAATCCCAACTAAATTCTTGCCGTCTTTTGTGTATACAGGAGCACCCCATTTAATAGTCTCAGATAGGTTCGTAGAAAGTAATAACTGCCTTAGTTGAAGTAATTGATTCTTCCATTTAGGATGTGCATCTATATATTGATCTACATTTTCAGATTTAGCCATAATTTGTTATTTATGTTTTTCTGAAGTCAATTCTGCAATCTTTATAATAACTTCTGTTGCTCTTTGCATACTTTCTACTGGAACATACTCATATCTCCCATGGAAATTGTGCCCTCCTGCAAAAATATTTGGACAGGGTAATCCCATGAAACTTAATTGGGAGCCATCTGTTCCTCCTCTAATTGGTTTTATTAGCGGAGTAATATTTAATTGTTTCATAGCTTCTTCGGCAAGATCTACAATGTGCATTATTGGTTCCACTTTTTCTCGCATGTTAAAATATTGATCTTTAATCTCGATACTTATTGCTTCTCGCTCATGTTGCGAATTAATTTCTAGAGCAAGATTGCTTATCATTTCCTTTCTAGCTTCAAAATGATCTTTATCGTGATCTCTAATGATATATTTTAGAGTCGTTTCTTCTACATCACCATCAATATCGGTTAAATGAAAAAAACCTTGTCTATCCTCGGTATGCTCAGGAGTTTCTAGTCTGGGAAGAGAATTAATAAAATCCTGGGCGATATACATACTGTTTATCATTTTATCCTTTGCATATCCGGGATGAACGATTTTTCCTTTAATTTTTATAACTGCCTCGGCAGCATTAAAATTTTCATATTCCAGCTCGCCAATTTGGCTGCCATCCATCGTATAGGCCCATTCAGCTCCAAACTTTTTCACATCAAATTTATGAGCTCCTCTACCTATTTCTTCGTCCGGAGTAAAGCCTACACGAATTTTTCCATGGGGAATTTGAGGGTTATTAATTAAATATTCCATGGCGGATACTATTTCTGTGATCCCGGCCTTATCATCTGCACCTAGCAAGGTAGTTCCATCTGTTGTAATTAAGGTTTGTCCTTTATATTGCAATAGATCTTCAAAATATTCGGGAGATAAAATAATATCCTGCTCTTTATTTAAGATAATATCGTTTCCATCGTAATCTTCTATTATTTGTGGTTTCACGTTTGTTCCTGTGAAATCTGGAGAAGTATCAAAATGTGATATAAATCCTACAACAGGAACCTTATGGGCAACATTAGACGGTAAAGTAGCCATAATATAGGCGTTCTCATCAATTTCCACTTCCTCCATACCTATTTTTTTAAGCTCTACCGCAAGTCTATTAGCCAAATCCCACTGCTTTTCTGTGCTGGGAGTTTTATTACTGTCTGGATCACTTTGGGTGTCTATAGTTACATAACTAATAAACCTATCTATAATGTTTTTCTTTGAAATCATTTAAAATATATAAGTATTAATAATAATTTATGTTAATAAGCCATTGATAAGTTAGCTTCTGATAATCATTGCTTTATGGGTATGACGCCAAATTTTGACTATCTTTAGTAAAACCAAAAATATAAACTTATGAAGAATTTTTACGTAATGTTTTGTTTGTTTTTTGTTGGTTGGGCAATTCAAGCTCAAACTCAAGAAATATCAGGAACGGTTGTAGACGATCAATCGCAACCATTAGGTGGTGTATCTGTCGCCATAGAAGGTACTAATAAAGGAACAATCACAGATTTTGATGGGAAATTTAATATTGAAGCAGAAATGGGGCAAACCTTGGTTTTTTCCTTTGTAGGCTTTGATACCAAAAGGATGGAAATTCAAAGTGCGGTTATGAATGTAACTTTGGTCTCTGGATTAGCCTTAAGCGAGGTAATGCTTGTGGGATCCCGTAACCCTAGTAGAACTGTAGTAGAATCGACTGTTCCAATAGATGTGCTAAATATAAAGGAACTTGCTACAGCAGTGCCACAAGTTAATTTAAATCAGATGTTGAATTATGTTGCGCCTTCCTTTACTTCTAATACTCAAACAATTTCAGACGGAACAGATCATATAGATCCGGCCTCACTAAGAGGTCTCGGGCCAGACCAAGTTCTTGTGCTTATCAATGGAAAAAGAAGACATAATTCTTCCCTAGTGAACGTGAATGGAACCTTTGGTAGAGGTAGTGTAGGAACCGATTTAAATGCAATTCCTGCAGCTGCAATACAGAGGATAGAAGTTTTAAGAGATGGTGCGGCTGCTCAATATGGATCTGACGCTATTGCAGGGGTAATAAATATTGTATTAAATAAGAATATAAATGAATTGAATCTTTCTGTAACAACCGGAGCAAACTTTTCAGAAAATGCGAATGAACAAACCGGAGGAGTAGATGGGGAAACGGTAAATGTAGCTGCTAGTTATGGAATACCACTTGGCGAAAGTGGAGGTTTCATTAATTTTTCCGGGGATTTCGATTTTAGAGAAGATTATAGTCGAATGAAAGAATGGGAAGGCGATATATTTAATGCTTATAATTCCGTAGAAAATGTTGCAGCCAATTCTGGAGCGGATATTACAAATCTAACAGACGCTCAAATTCAACAATTTGCTCAAGGTGTGTCTTATTTTAGTCAGCAATTAAAGGATGATATTAATGCCGCGCCAGATCGAGCGACTTTGCAAGATCTTTTGAATTTTGATGTTACAGAAGATGAGTTGAATGCTCGCGGGCAGGTAAGGAGCGATTATAATATGAGAGTTGGACAATCTGCGCTTAGAGGTGGAAGATTTTTTGCTAATTTCTCATTGCCTTTGGATGAGAATGGAACCGAGCTTTATTCCTTTGCCGGGATTAGTTCAAGAAGAGGAAATTCTGCAGGTTTCTATAGATTACCGAATCAAAACAGAACATATACTCCTATATATATAAATGGATTTTTGCCGGAGATCAATTCCAAGATCAACGATAAATCTATTGCTGCAGGAATAAAAGGTAAAATTGGAGATTGGGATGTAGATTTCAGCAATACGTGGGGGAGAAATGAGTTTTTATATCTTATTTCTAATACTTCCAACGCTTCTCTTAAACAAGCGAGTCCAACTACATTTGATGCCGGAGGGTTTTCTTTTGCTCAAAACACAACGAATTTGGATATTTCTAATTTTTATGAAGACCTATTTTCTGGTTTAAACGTTGCTTTTGGAGCCGAATATAGATTAGAAAATTATGAAATTGTTGCAGGAGAAAGGGCTTCCTACGAGCAGTACACAGAAAATGGTACACCAATAACCTTAGCATCGCAATCACCTTCAACCGACTTTTTTGGTCGTGGAAGACCCGGAGGATCTCAGGTGTTTCCTGGATTTAGTCCTAAAAACGAATTATCTCGAGAGCGAAGCAGTATCGCAGGATATTTTGATATTGAAGCAGATCTTACAGAACAATTCTTACTAACCTTTGCAACTCGATTTGAAGATTATTCAGATTTTGGTTCTACAATTAATTTCAAACTGTCTTCAAGATATAAACTGACAGATAATATAAATATTAGAGGAGCTGCCAATACCGGGTTTAGAGCGCCCTCTTTACATCAATTAAATTTTAATTCTACTTCTACTATTTTCGATAACGCCGGTAATCCACAAGAAGTAGGAACATTTTCTAATGATAGTCGTGCCGCAAATTTATTAGGGATTCCTCAGTTAAAAGAAGAGACCTCTAAAAGTTTAAGTGTTGGATTTACTGCGCAAATTCCAGATGCCAACCTATCTTTAACGGTTGATGGATATTTTGTACAGATTGACGATAGAGTAGTATACACGGGCCAATTTCAAGGTCCTGGAACGGGTACGGAATTAGATATTTTATTATCTCAAGCCAATGCAACTGCAGCATCCTTCTTTGCAAATGCAATAGATACAGAATCCAAAGGTGTGGATTTAGTGCTGACTCATAACGCCACTTTTAATAACGGATTCAGATTGAAATCTGATCTTGCTGCTACTTTATCTAAAACCAAACAAGTTGGTGGTATTAAAGCCTCTCCTCAATTAGAGCGCGCTGGATTAGTTGGTACATATTTCCCGGAGGATAGTAGAGTGTATTTAGAAGAGGCCGTGCCAAGAACGAAAGTGAATCTTACAAACAGCCTTACAGCTGGAAACTTCAACGTGTTCTTGAGGAATGTATTTTTTGGAGAAGTTACAGAGGCAACTACAGTTGTAGAGAACCAACAAGTATTTGGATCTAAGATCGTGACAGATCTTTCTCTTGGATATAAAGCTTCGGAATCTCTTACGCTGACGGTAGGTGCAAATAATTTATTAGATGTATATCCGGACAGAGCAAAAGAAGAATTTGGCAATAGGAGTAGTGGAAGGTTCGATTGGTCTAGAAGGGCACAACAATTTGGAATTGGAGGAAGATTCCTTTTTGCGAGAGTAGCATTTACGCTGAAATAAAAAACTCTTATTACAATTGAAAAAGCAGTCTTCGGACTGTTTTTTTTATGATTTTAATTTATCTAAAGATGTCCGAAATACCTTTTAAAGTCCTGCCATATAATTGCTTCCATTTTATAAAATAGGCTATTTTTGCACAAACATCCCATCAATGTATAAATCTATAATTAGGCCGCTCTTATTTAAATTTGATCCTGAAAAAGTACATTATTTCACTTTTGATGCCTTAAAATTTCTTTTTAAGATACCAGGAGCTTCATCTTTCCTTAAAAATTATTTTCAGTTGAATGATCCAAAATTGGAGAGAAAGGTGTTTGGCTTAACCTTTAAAAATCCGGTTGGGCTGGCTGCGGGCTTCGATAAAAATGCTGTTTTATATAAGGAATTAGATCAGTTAGGCTTCGGATTTGTGGAGATAGGAACTGTTACTCCCAAAGGCCAACCCGGGAACGATAAAAAACGATTGTTCAGACTTAAGGAAGATGCTGCCATTATAAATAGAATGGGATTTAATAATGAAGGAGTAGAGGCGGCTGTAAAACGATTGAATTCCAATAAGAATGTTTTAATTGGTGGGAATATTGGCAAGAATAAAATAACACCAAATGAGGATGCAGTTTTAGATTATAAAATCTGTTTTGAAGCATTATTTGATTATGTGGATTATTTTGTGGTGAACGTAAGCTCGCCAAACACACCAAATCTAAGAGCCCTTCAGGATAAAGAACCCTTGACGGCATTGCTTAATACGCTTCAACAATTAAATAATTCGAAGCTGGCACCAAAACCTATTCTTTTAAAAATAGCTCCAGATCTTACCGATGATCAATTATTAGATATTATAGAAATAGTCGCTGAAACTGGAATTGCAGGGGTTATCGCAACCAATACAACCATATCAAGAGAAAATATTCAGTCTGAGAATAAATCAGAAACGGGGGGCTTGAGCGGAAAACCATTAAAAAAATAGATCCACAGAGGTAATTCGATTTCTTTCAGAAAAAAGCAAAAAAGCATTTCCAATTATTGGAGTAGGCGGAATTCATTCTGCGGAAGATGCATTGGAGAAATTGGAAGCAGGAGCTAGTTTAATTCAGTTGTATACTGGCTTTATTTATGAAGGTCCCGGATTGATTAAAGAGATCAATAAAGCTATTTTATCGGCATCTAATAAAATTTAATAACACTTCCATTAGTGCTTATACAAATCATCCCTTTTTTAACAGCTTCAATATTATTAACTCTATCTCCCGGGCCAGATATTATCTATGTCTTGGTCCAAAGTATTTCAAATGGAAAAAAAGCAGGGATAGTAACGACCCTTGGTTTAGTTTCAGGGATTTTAATTCACACCAGTTTGGTTGCCTTTGGAGTTTCAGCAATAATTAAAGCATCTCCAATTTTGTTCACCTTAATTAAGATATTTGGTGCTGTTTATTTGTTTTACTTAGCATATAAGGTATTTAAAAGCGATAGTTCTATCGCGATTAATGATGTCCCGGCAAAAAGATCCAGAAATTTATTTCGGCAAGGATTTATCATGAATGTTTTGAATCCTAAAGTGACTATATTCTTTTTAGCTTTCTTTCCTGGATTTTTGTGGGAGCCAAATGGGAATACAGTTCTTCAATTTTATATACTCGGTTTTTTGTTTCTTTTACAGGCATTATTGATTTTTGGAACGGTTGCTCTTTTGGCAGGAAAGATCTCCGGATATTTACTGCAACATGAGAAATCGGGTTCTATTTTAAAATGGATACAGATTGTTGTTTTTATTGGAATAGGAATAATGATCGTGCTTTAAATTTTAAAATGATTCCAATTTCTTAATTTTCAGGCCTTAATTCATCTGAAAATTTCAATCTTCACATTGTCTCTCTTTATTTTTATATATATGCTAAAATAGTATCTTTGGGCATGGATAAAATTAAACTTATCGAATGTCCCAGGGATGCAATGCAAGGCATTAAATCTTTTATCCCAACAAAAGAGAAAGTTCAATACATCCAGTCGCTTCTTAGATGTGGTTTTGATACCATCGATTTTGGAAGTTTCGTATCTCCCAAAGCCATTCCGCAGATGGTAGATACTGCTGAGGTTTTATCTAAACTAGATCTCTCTGCAACACAAAGTAAATTACTTGCAATTATTGCTAATGTACGTGGGGCGCAAGATGCATCACAACATCCCGAGATCAAATATCTTGGATATCCTTTTTCTATTTCTGAAAACTTTCAGATGCGGAATACACATAAGACTATCGATGAATCTGCAGAGACTCTAAAGCAGATTCTAGAAATTGCAAATGCTACAGATAAGGAAGTGGTTGCTTATTTGTCTATGGGTTTCGGGAATCCTTATGGAGACCCATGGAATGTAGAGATAGTAGGGGAGTGGACTGAAAAACTATCTAAGATGGGAGTGAGTATTTTATCTCTTTCTGATACTATTGGAAGTAGTACTCCGGAGATCATTTCTTATTTGTTTTCCAATCTCATTCCAAAATATCCTCATATTGAATTTGGTGCGCACTTACATACTACGCCTAGCAAGTGGCACGAAAAGATTGATGCAGCTTACACTGCCGGCTGCAGAAGGTTTGATGGAGCCATCCAAGGTTTTGGTGGTTGCCCAATGGCCAAAGACGATTTAACAGGGAATATGCCTACCGAAAAAATGCTTTCTTACTTCAATTCTAAGAAGGCAGATTCCAATATTAAGATGACCAGTTTTGAATCATCTTATAATGAGGCTTCTAAAATCTTCACGGCCTACCATTAGTATTATCGATACTTTCTTCGGTTTCTATCGGTAAATATTATTTAAATTTAATCTAAATAAGTTTTGTGTAAGTAGAATTCGTTTCTATATTTGCACCCGAAAACAATTCACTATTTTAATTCAGTCTAAATAAACAACAAATGAAAAAGGTAATACTTTCATTAATTTTAGGAGCAACCTCAGCTCTGTCATTTTCACAAACAACACAAGACACAATTTCTACAAATCCGCAGCAGCAACAAAATGCCGCACAGCGAATTTTGGCTGCAAGTAACGGGAATGCAGTAACAATTGGTGCATATGGAGAAGTAATATACAATCAGCCAGAAGGAGATAATGGAACACTAGATGTTCAAAGATTGGTAGTTCTTTTAGGATATAGATTTAGCGATAAAGTTCAATTTGTAACTGAAATAGAATTTGAGCATGTAGAAGAAGTATTTGTAGAACAAGCTTTTGTAAACTATAACATTGCTAATAATTTAAATCTTAGAGCAGGTTTAATGTTAGTACCAATGGGTATAATTAACGAATATCACGAACCTACTACTTTTAATGGCGTAAACCGTCCGAGTATGGATAGATCTATAGTTCCTACAACTTGGAGAGAAATTGGGGTTGGGTTTAATGGTAGAATAAATAGTGCTTCTTTATCTTATCAAGCTTATTTATTTAATGGTTTTAAATCTACAGATTCAGATCTTAACGGAAAAATAGGTGGCTCGAATGGATTGCGTGGTGGACGCCAAAAAGCTATTCAGTCTACTATTAATAAGCCTAACTTTGCCTCAAAAGTAGAATATTACGGTGTTCCGGGACTACGTCTAGGTCTTTCAGGATATTTTGGAAGAACGCAAGCAGACGATGAAATAGATCACTTACAAGGAGCTGATGTTGGAATGTCTATGATTGGTTTTGATGCTAGATATGCCAAAAACAAATTTACCGCACGTGGGCAATATATACATGCATCATTGACAGATACGGATGCTTATAATGAATTAACTGGAAGTAACCTTGGAAGCGAATTATCTGGATGGTATGCAGAAGCAGCCTATAATCTTTTACCGGCAGATAACGACCAAAGACTATTTACATTTGCTAGATACGAGCAGTACGATACCCATGCAGATACAGAAGGTTCTTTGGTGAGAAACGATGCTTACAATAGAGACGAAATCACGATGGGATTAAGTTACCATATTGCTAATGGAGTTGTTTTTAAAGGTGATTACCAAATTAAAAATAACGCTGTAAGTGGAAGTGATCCTCAAAACCAAATCAATTTAGGAGTTGGAGTATGGTTTTAATTAAAATATAGCTAAGATGTTAAAAGTTGGGATAATCTTTATTATCCCGACTTTTGGCATTTTAATTGACTAAGAGTAAACAAATTGATATTTTTGCAGTATGAAATTTAGAAAATTAATTCCAATCATTTTTTCAGTACTTTTTTTGATGTCTTTTGGGATTCCAAAGAATCTAGAGAAAAAGGTAGATAAGGAAGTGAAAGATGTGTTTGAAATCTCCACCTATACTATTGTAAATGTAAAGGTTTCTTCAGAGATTAATTCAAGATTACCTTCAGAAATCACTAAAGAAAATTTCTTTCAAATTAAAACTGAAGGAAGTGTTTTAGGATATGTTTATTTAGATAAAGCTCCAAGTAAAACAGCACAGTTTGATTATTTGGTTATATTCGATAAAGATCTAAAAATTGCCAGAACCAAAGTATTAATTTATCGTGAAGAGTATGGTGGCGAAATAGGTAGCCGAAGATGGTTAAGCCAGTTCACAGGGAAATCCAACAAGGATTCTTTAGATGATATTGCCGCGATCTCGGGAGCAACTATTTCTGTGCGATCCATGAAAAATGCAATGAACGATATTTTAAAATCTGTAGCAATTCTTCATAATAAGAAAATTATTTAATGCAATATAATGGCCTTCTCCTAACTCTTCCCAAAGAGGTTAAATATTTTCTTGCAACTTTTATTGTTGTTTTAAGTGTTGGCTATTTTACAGGTTTGCTGTTTGTTAATCAAACAGAGACTACACACCCATCTGGTATCGAAGAAAATTATTTGGGAAATGAAGATGATTTAGATACGGATGTAATGAAATTTAAAAAAGGTGAGCGCGAGATGCTTACCATTATTCATACGCATATTCTTTCCATGTCTTTTATCTTTTTTCTTCTTGGAGCAATCATGCTTTTTACCAAACTTCCCACTGCATTCAAGATGTTTCTTATAATAGAACCTTTCTTTTCGGTCTTACTAACTTTTGGAGGAATCTATTTTATGTGGATTGGTGTTACTTGGATGAAATATATTGTTATGATCTCCGGTGTACTTATGACACTTATTTTTACAACATCAGTTCTTATAGCAATGTATCAGCTTCTCATTAAGAAATATAAGATTAGCTGATTTTCAGACTCTTTCCTTGTTTTAAATTACGTATATTTGCACGCAATTAAATCTTTAATTGCTATGACTGCACACGAATCCAAAATTGTTGGGGAAGGACTTACATACGACGATGTATTATTAGTTCCAGCATATTCAGAAATTCTGCCTCGCGAAGTAAATATTCGCACAAAATTCACAAAAAATATTACTATCAATGTGCCAATTATATCCGCTGCTATGGATACGGTTACAGAGAGCAAGATGGCTATTGCTATGGCTCGAGAGGGTGGTATTGGTGTTTTGCATAAAAACATGACTATAGAGGAGCAGGCCTTAAAAGTTCGTAAGGTAAAGCGTGCAGAGAGTGGAATGATTATAGATCCAGTTACTCTGCCTTTGTCTGCAAAGGTGATGGATGCCAAAAATAATATGAAGGAGCACAGTATTGGAGGAATTCCAATTGTTGATGCAGAAGGTAAATTATTAGGAATTGTAACCAATAGGGATTTAAGATTCGAAAAAAATAATAGCAGGCCAATTGCTGAGGTGATGACTTCAAAAAATTTGGTTACAGTTTCTGAAGGAACTTCTTTGGAAGAAGCAGAAGTGATTTTACAAGAAAACAAGATTGAAAAGTTACCAGTGGTTAACGATCAAGATATATTGGTCGGGCTAATTACATTCCGTGATATTACAAAACTCACTCAAAAACCTAATGCCAATAAGGATAGCTACGGAAGACTTCGCGTTGCAGCAGCTATAGGTGTAACTGCAGATTCTGTAGAACGCGCTAGTGCATTGGTGAATGCAGGTGTAGATGCAATTATCATAGATACCGCCCATGGTCACACCAAAGGAGTAGTTGAAGTATTAAAGAGTATAAAGGCGAAATTTCCTGATTTAGAAGTTGTAGTTGGAAATATTGCAACTGCTGAAGCTGCCAAATATTTAGCCGATGCCGGTGCAGATGCTGTAAAAGTTGGAATTGGACCGGGATCTATATGTACTACAAGAGTAGTAGCTGGAGTTGGATTCCCTCAGTTCTCTGCAGTTTTAGAAGTTGCAGCGGCGCTTAAAGGAACTGGGGTTCCTGTTATTGCAGATGGAGGGATTCGGTATACAGGAGATATTCCAAAGGCTATTGCAGCCGGAGCAGATTGTGTAATGTTAGGATCTCTACTTGCCGGAACTAAAGAATCTCCCGGAGATACTATTATTTATGAAGGAAGGAATTTCAAGTCTTACCGCGGAATGGGTTCTGTAGAGGCTATGAAACAAGGTTCTAAAGACAGATATTTCCAAGATGTAGAAGATGATATTAAGAAATTAGTGCCGGAAGGAATTGTAGGACGCGTTCCTTACAAAGGAGAATTAGAGGAAAGCATTCATCAATTTGTTGGAGGACTTAGAGCCGGAATGGGCTATTGTGGTGCTAAGGATATTGAAACTTTAAAAGAGACCGGGAAATTTGTAAAAATCACATCTTCCGGAATTAATGAAAGTCATCCGCACGACGTAACGATCACTAATGAATCTCCTAATTACAGTAGATAGACTTTTATCATATCGTGTTTGTCGAAGGTTCTGAGAGTTAATTTTTCCTAAGTAGGGATTACAATAAAATAGTATTGTCACTCTGAAGGTAGCGTAGTGTTGTACTGAAGAATCTCAATAAAATCGCATCAATTTAACCGGAGATCCCTCTTAAGGTCGGGATGACATGTTATTAAAATTGTTCCGGTAGCTTCCGGAGATTTAATTTGAAATTAAAAAAGCCTGCTTCAATAATTTTGAAGCAGGCTTTTTTTTCTATACTTTATTGAATTTATTCCTTAGGTAATTCTATACCTAGCTTTTTCATTACGGCTTCAGTTATATCATATTTCTCATCTGCATACGCCATTCCATTTATACTGGTATTGAAAATTTGAGTGTAATTTTGTTCAGCAACAATAAGTCGCATAGCTTCATCTATTTTTAGGTAAAGAGGTTGTGTTAATTCGTTACGTCTTATTTGCATTAACGTCGAAGCTTTTTGTCTGAAACTTTTAATATCATTTTCAAGGCCAATTATTTCAGATTCCTTAGTCGTTTTTTCCTCTTCTGTAAAAGTGGTGCTATTAGTCTGGTAGTTGGCTACCAAGTCTTCATATTTTTTTACTGTAGTTTGTAAATCTTCTTGTAGCTTTGTGTTGTAGGTTTTTAAGCTTTCATCCACGGTTATAGCTTCAGGCATTTGAGATAGAATAAATTCAGCATCTATAGTTCCCACTTTTGTTTGAGCTTGAACACTTAAACTTGTGATAAAAATGGCAAGTGCCAGTAAAATATTTTTCATGATTTTTAAATTTTTCCAAATATAGCAGACCCTTTTAAATAACCGAAAGATTAATTCCAAAAAGATCATTTTTCGTAAACCGTTGCTCTATTTGGTTTTAGTACGTCTCTATAAGTTTTGATCTCAGACTCCGGGACTACCCAAAAAGCAATTGAGTGTAACTCGTTTATTTCTTCAAAACCCGTTATGTCTCGGTCTTTAATTTTTTCAGCTTTAATAAAATCTTTTAAATGAATTTCATGATGTTTAGCAATAGGTAATGCTTCGGGACCTCTAAAATCCCAGATAAGTTTAATTTGTCTCTCCATTTGTTTTATTCATTTAATACACTTGTGCCATTTTCAGCAAAAGCTTTAAAGTCTTTCATGTATTTATAGGTTTGATTCTTGAAAGAACCGGGCATCAAAAATGCGATTATTTTCATAAAGCCGGAGCATTCAAATTCATTATCTGAAATCCATTTTGTTGAATTGCTGTCAACTTCTTCAAAATAATTCTTTTGCCGGTTGAAAACTCCCTTTGCATCATACGAGACAAAAAGCTTACTGGGTAGGTTATTTTTTTCAATAGTTTCCACCATTTCTATATTGCGCTTACCCATTTTATACTTCAACTTAGAACGTGCATCATTATGGCCCGCTTTTCCGCTAATGTGTTTATAGGAAACAAAACCCTTTTGCCAATGTTTAAAATTATTGGGGTCTTCCATTTTGGCAATTACTTCTTCTCTGGGTAGATCGATGATTATTTCTTTTGAATATTTCATCTTGGTATCATTTTAGTTGGCTATCTAAGATACTTCAGAAAATTTATTTTTTAAGGTATAATTTAGTGTATTTTGAATCGTTTACACTTTGTAGCTTGTGTAAGCTTAAGGAATTATTATTTTTGCAGCTGTATTTTTATAATAATCAGATTGTTCTGGTTTTTTTTAAGAATATTGGATTTTATTAAAGTTATCTGCCTACAATGGAGAATTATATCTCGAAATTTATACTGTTACTTGGTTGCTTAATCGTATTACAAAGTTGTAATTATTTTCAGAAGGCAGAAGAACGAGAAGTTGTTGCAAGAGTGAATGAGAATTATTTGTATTTAGAAGATATTCAAGCTTTAGTTGGCGAAGGAGTTTCTGAAGAAGACAGCACCTTAATGGTGAACAATTTTATTAATAGATGGGCTACGCAACAATTATTAATAGATAAGGCGAAATTTAACTTAAGCAGTGAGCAACAAAAAGAATTTGATGAGTTGGTGAGTAACTATAAAAATGAACTTTATAGTAAAGCCTATGCAGATGCAATGGTGGCGAAGAGATTGGATACGGCTTTAAATGAGAATGAAATTGAAGGATATTATAAGGAGCACCTCGAAAACTTTAGATTAAATGAAGACCTTGTTAAATTGAGATTTATCAATCTGAGCAATAACATGGATTTCGAGGATATAAAAAGGAAGTTTATACGCTTTAATGAAGAGGATAAATCTGACCTTGATAAGATCTCCCTTCAGTTTAAATCCTACTCCTTTAATGATTCGGTTTGGGTAGGTACAAAGTCTGTCTATAATAGAATTGTTCCTTTAAATGATGGAAATAAGTCTCAGCTTTTAAAAAAGTCGAATTTTCTTCAGCTTGAAGATTCATTAGAGGTATATTTGGTGTATGTAAACGACGTGCTTTTAAGGAACGATCAAGCACCTTTGGAATATGCAACTTCCACAATAAAACAGATCCTGCTTAATAAGCGAAAAGCCAATTTGGTAAAAGAATTAGAAAAAGATATAACTAGAGATGCAATTGAAAACAAACAATTTGAAATATATAATTAAAGGTTTAGCACTTGGAACACTCTTAATTGGGTTTCAAAGCAATGTTAATGCACAGGAAGTAATTGTTACAGATAGCACTGCGATTCAACCTGAAAAAGAAGTGGTAGAAGTTAAAGAAGAGCCTACAGAATTTCAGCGATATAAAGTTGATGGAATTGCAGCAGTTGTTGGAGGCTATGTTATTTTAGACAGCGATATAGACCTTATGTATAAGGATCTTAAAAGTCAAGGGGTTTCTACTGAAGATATTACAGATTGCCAATTGGCAGGAAGTTTATTAGAAAATAAACTCTATGCTCACCACGCAATTCAGGATAGTATTATAGTTTCTGATGTTGAAGTTAGAAGTTATGTAGATCAGCAAATAACACAAATGGTAGGACAAGTTGGCTCTATGCAAAAAGTGTTGAATTTCTATAAAAGGGATTCTGAAGATGAATTTAGAAATGAATTATTTGAGCTGAACAAGAACCAAGAGCTTTCTAAAAGAATGCAACAGAGTATTATTGAAGGAGTAGAAATTACACCTGAAGAAATTCGTTCTTATTTCGATAAAATTCCGGAAGATGAAAGACCAATTTTTGGAGATGAAGTAGAGATAGCTCAAATAGTAATTAAACCAGAAGTACCGGAAAGTGAAAAGCAAAAGGTAATCGATAGGCTTAATGAATTTAGAGAAGATATTGTGGATAATGGTGCGAGCTTTGGGACAAAGGCGGTGCTTTACTCTCAGGATCCAGGCTCTAGTAGCGATGGTGGTAGAATGGTAATCACAAGAAAAGATGGTTTAGATAAGGATTTTAAAGACACTGCATTTAGTTTGCAAGAAGGTGAAGTTAGTGAGCCATTTGCTTCCTCATTTGGATATCATATTATTAAGGTTGAAAAAGTGATTGGTCAGAATCTTGAAATCAGACATATATTATTGATTCCGGATGTTACCAATGCAACTGTAGAAAGCGCAAAAGCTCAAATAGATAGTTTGAGAACTAAAATTTTGAGTAAGGAAATCACCTTTGGAGCTGCTGCAAAACAATTTTCAGATGAAGAACAAACTGCTGCAAATAATGGGAAGTTAATAAACCCTACAAATGGAGATACAAGGTTCGAGCTTACTAAAATAGATCCGGAGCTTTACGACCAAGTTGTGAACTTACAGGAAGGTGATGTCTCTTTAGTATTAAGAGATCAAGAGCGTACCGGGAAGACTTTCTTTAAGATTATTACAGTTAATAAAAGGTATAAGGAGCATAAGGCAGATTTTGTTCAAGATTACATGAAGATCAAAGAATTGGCATTAAGAGATAAGCAATTGAAAGCTATCGCAAAATGGCAAAAGGAAAAGATCGCAGATACCTATATTAAAATAAATGGTAAATTTAGAGACTGCTCCTACGAAAGTAATTGGTTAAAGAAATAAAACACACAAATGTCTGATGTTACCGCTGTAGAAAATTTAGTCGAGAAACATCGGCTGCTTAAAAAGGAAATAGCGAAGGTAATAGTTGGTCAGGAGGAGGTTGTAGATCAAATCCTCTTATCAATTTTTTCCGGAGGACACGCATTACTAATTGGTGTTCCCGGATTGGCGAAAACTCTTATGGTAAACACCATTGCTCAGGCTTTGGGTTTAAACTTCAAAAGGATTCAGTTTACCCCAGATTTGATGCCTAGTGATATTCTTGGGTCGGAGATCTTAGATGAGAATAGGCATTTTAAATTTATAAAAGGCCCTATCTTTTCGAATATTATTCTGGCCGATGAAATAAACAGGACTCCGCCAAAGACACAGGCAGCTTTGCTAGAAGCAATGCAGGAACGATCTGTTACCGTTGCGGGAAATCACTACAAACTTAGCTTGCCTTATTTTGTTTTGGCAACACAAAATCCAATAGAGCAGGAAGGAACCTATCCATTGCCAGAAGCGCAATTGGATAGATTTATGTTTGCCATTAATTTAGATTATCCATCTTTTCAGGAAGAAGTAGATGTGGTGAAAACAACCACATCTAATATAGAGCAAGTTGTGAATCCATTGTTTTCAGCTTCAGAAATTATAGAAATTCAGCAATTGGTTAGAAGAGTTCCTGTGCCGGATAACGTAATTGAATATGCAGTAAGAATGGTTGGCAAGAGTCGGCCAAATGGTCAAGCAACTCCAGACCTTATAAAAAATTATGTAGATTGGGGAGCTGGTCCCAGAGCCTCACAGAATTTGGTGCTCGCTGCAAAAGCACATGCTATTTTAAATGGAAAATTCTCTCCAGATATAGAAAATATACAAGCGGTTGCTCCTGGAATACTCCGACATAGAATTATAAAAAATTATAAAGCGGAGGCTGAAGGAATTACTGAAGGGCAAATCATTCAATCCTTGTTTTAGTTATTCGATAATTTTTCTAGTATTTTAAGGGCTTTAAGAGCTTCTTGATTAAATTACATTTACTTCTTTGCAAGAAATATTCTCTCTTGTCATCCCGACGTCCCGATACCTATCGGGAGGAGGGATCTCTAGTTAATAAAATTTTTATTGTTGAGATTCTTCAATTCGTTTCACTTCTTTCAGAATGACAAATGTACTCTATAGGTCATATCGATTGTCCGGATAGTTATCGGTAACGAGATGATTTAGGAATCTGAAATTTCGTTTCGTTAAGACAATAAAAGCTCATTTTTGAATTCTGCTTATTTACGCCTGCTCTTCAATTTATCCGTGGAAATATAATTCAGTTTCTTAATTCAATTCAAGATTCTCAATTATCATATTCTTAAATTTTCATTTCATTTTTAAGTCAAATTAAAGTTTTGAATTTAAAACTGGGGTTTGTTTAAAATATCCTTAATTATTATTCAATTTCTGCACTAATTTTTAAAATCCGGTTGAATTTCGTAATTTCGCAAGACTTTTTTAGAACATAAAATCAATTAAAATATGGCATACGATATAGATATGATCAAGAAGGTTTATAGCCAAATGGCAGATCGTGTAAACAAGGCACGTGAAGTTGTTGGGAAGCCTTTAACTCTTTCAGAAAAAATACTTTATTCTCATTTATGGGACGCAGATTCTAATCAGGCATTTAAGCGCGGGAAGGATTATGTAGATTTTGCTCCGGATAGAATTGCATGTCAGGATGCAACTGCACAAATGGCGTTGCTGCAATTTATGCAAGCTGGAAAAAAGAATGTTGCAGTTCCTACTACGGTTCACTGTGATCACTTGATTCAAGCGAAAATGGGAGCGGCTTTAGATTTGGTTTCAGCAAATAAGTCAAGTCATGAAGTATTTGAATTTCTAGAATCTGTTTCCAACAAATACGGAATTGGATTTTGGAAGCCTGGAGCAGGGATCATACATCAAGTTGTATTAGAAAATTATGCATTTCCTGGAGGAATGATGATAGGTACAGATTCTCATACTGTAAATGCAGGGGGACTAGGAATGGTGGCCATTGGAGTTGGTGGAGCAGATGCTGTAGATGTTATGGCTGGTATGGCTTGGGAGCTTAAGTTTCCAAAATTGATTGGAGTTAAGTTAACTGGGAAGCTTTCCGGATGGACTTCTGCAAAAGATGTTATTTTAAAAGTTGCCGGTATACTAACCGTTAAAGGTGGTACCGGTGCAATTATTGAATATTTTGGCGAAGGTGCTCGTTCTATGTCTTGTACAGGAAAAGGTACTATTTGTAATATGGGTGCAGAAGTAGGTGCTACAACTTCTACTTTTGGATACGACGATTCTATGGAGCGTTACTTAAATGCTACAATTAGAGAAGATGTTGCTGCTGCAGCAAATGAGATTAGAGAGCATTTAACCGGAGATGATGAAGTTTATGCTAACCCGGAACAATATTTTGATGAGGTAATAGAAATCAATTTATCTGAATTAAAACCTCACTTGAACGGACCATTTACTCCGGATCTTGCAACTCCTATTTCAGAAATGAGAGAGAAGGCAAAAGAGAATGATTGGCCACTAAAGGTAGATTGGGGACTAATAGGTTCTTGTACAAATTCATCCTATGAAGATCTTACTCGTGCAGCGTCAATTGCAAAGCAAGCGGTAGATAAAAACATAAAATCAAAATCTGATTTTGGAATTAACCCGGGATCTGAAACTATTCGATTTACGGCAGAAAGAGATGGATTACTTCAAATTTTTGAAGATTTAGATGCTACCATTTTCACCAATGCTTGTGGGCCATGTATTGGGCAGTGGGATAGAAGTGATAGAAAAGGGGATGAGAAAAATACGATTGTACATTCTTTTAACCGAAACTTCTCTAAAAGAGCCGATGGGAATCCAAATACCCACGCGTTTGTAGGTTCTCCAGAAATGGTGGCTGCGATAGCAATTTCCGGAAGATTAGATTTTGATCCAACCAGAGATAAATTATTAAATGAAGATGGGGAAGAAGTGTTTTTGGATGAACCAACAGGGATAGAACTTCCTCCAAAAGGATTCGATGTAGAAGATCCTGGGTATGTTGCGCCTTCTGAGGATGGTAGCGAAGTTGTAATTAAGGTTGCTAAAGATAGTGAGCGTTTACAATTGTTGGAGCCTTTTAAACCTTGGGATGGTAAAAACCTTACAGGAGTTAAATTGCTTATAAAAGCATTTGGGAAATGTACCACAGATCATATTTCGATGGCAGGACCATGGTTAAGATATAGAGGGCATTTAGATAATATTTCTAATAACATGCTTATTGGGGCAATAAATGCTTTTAATAAAAAGACCAATTTTGTGAAAAGCCAGATAGATGGTGAGTACGATGGAGTGCCAGCAGTGGCCAGAAAATATAAAGCTGCCAGGATTTCAACTATCGTTGTAGGAGATCACAATTATGGAGAAGGTTCTTCTAGAGAGCATGCGGCTATGGAGCCAAGACATCTTGGAGTTATGGTAGTTTTGGTAAAATCTTTTGCTAGAATTCACGAAACTAACCTTAAAAAGCAAGGAATGTTAGGGATCACTTTTGTAAATGAAAAGGATTACAATCTAATTCAGGAAGACGATACTTTCAACTTTGTAGATCTAGCTGAATTTACACCAGATAAGCCATTAACGGTAGAGGTTGTGCACGCAGATGGTAGTAAGGATACTTTTAAGGCAAACCATACTTATAACGATTCTCAAATTGAATGGTTCAAGCAAGGTTCAGCTTTAAACCTGATAAAGATCCAGAATAACGCTTAGGCGAAAACAGAGCAATTTGAAGCTCACCTCGAGATGTTAAACCTCTTAATGAGTGAAAAAAGCAAACCCCG